>CAYGUE010000042.1:0-41323 GCA_964352885.1 uncultured Pirellulaceae bacterium | reverse complement strand
ACAAGCCCGAAGCGCAAGCGAGTGAGTCGAAAATCCATGCAATTATTCACTCGCTGGCGCTTCGGGCTTGTCGTAGTGCAACTTCAAAACTCACGCAACGGGTTGGGATTTAGGCTATGAACCTGCCTATCAACACAAAAGGCCCCTACTCTTTTGAGCAGAGGCCGAGTTGTGTGCTGGACTCACAAACGATTGCGGCTGGAAGCCACAACCACGGTTAACTGTCGCCAGTGTTGACGACCGGCTGCACATGTCGATCGCTACAAAGGACCACCAACAAGTTGGACACCATCTGTGCTTTGCTCTTGTCATCCAACTCGACAATCTTCTCGCCGGACAACTGGTCCAAAGCCATCTTCACCATTCCGACGGCTCCTTCGACAATCTTACTTCGGGCGGCAACGACTGCCGAAGCCTGTTGACGCTGGAGCATCGCCGCGGCGATTTCCTGCGAGTAAGCCAAGTGGCTGATTCTCGCTTCGATGACTTTAACGCCGGCGCTGTGTAAACGCTCCTGTATGTCGTGTTCCAGTTGCTCGGAGACTTCTGTTGTGCTGCCCCGCAACGAGACTTCATGGTCCTCACTATCGTACGGATGACGCGTCGCGAGGACTCGCAATGCTGATTCGCTTTGCACGCGAACGAAGTCTTCGTAATCATCGACTTCGAACAATGCTTCTGCGGTGTCGACAACTTTCCATACAACGATCGCCGAGATGTCGATCGGGTTACCGTCTCGATCATTAACTTTAGATGGACGTCCGGCCGTTCGCGATTTCTGGGCAACGACCGTGCCTGCGGCGTCCTTTTTTTCAGCTGTATGAATCGAACCCGTTTCGAAGTTTCTGATTCGCAACGAGATTCTCTTCTTGCTGAAAAATGGATTGACCCAATAGAACCCCGACTCCTTGAGCGTGCCCTTGTAGTCACCAAAAAGCAACAGCACGCGAGCACTGTTTGGCTGAATCGCAACGAGTCCGCACATGGCAACCAACGCAGCCGCGAACAACAGGATTCCGGGCACGATCAGCAAAGCATTTTCGTTGCGGATACCGATCGCAAACAGGACAATCGAGAGGACCATTGCCGCCAGCATCGCGACCAAGACACCCCATCCGCTCATCGCTTTGTATGGCTTTTCCACAATCGACGGTTCTTTCATCAAATCACTTTTCATCGCACCTCCTAGACAAGTTGTATATTTGCCTTGTTTTCGTCAAAGCTGGATCGATCTTGGAGAAATTACGCTTTGACTCGAAAACCACGCTAAAACGCAGCTCAGATTCACGTCTGCGAACCGAATCTATTCCGCTGCTGCCGCGATGGTACGGCGATGAAGTGCAAACAGATAGACGCTGACGCCAACCCAAACGAACACGAAACCATAAAACCGAGTCGCATCGACGGGTTCGCTAAAGGTGAACACACCAAGGATAAACTGGATCGTTGGGCCAATGAATTGAAGCAAGCCAACGGTCGAAAGTTTGATGTGCTTGACGGAGATCGCATAGAGCAACAACGGGGCGATCGTTAACGCGCCGCAGCATAGCAGCGCCAACGCCAACGGGATGGAGGCCGGAATGACAGTCGCTCCATCGATGGCGAATCTCCAAATAAGAAACGCAATAGCGGGCAGTAGCATGAACCCGGTTTCCATCGTCAGTCCTTCGACCGCTGACAATCGAGTCTTCTTTTTGATCAACGCATAAAATGCGAACGCAACGGCAACCAACAACCCGATCCAAATCTTGCTTTCGGCTGACCACGTCATGATCGACACGCCAATCGTTGCCAACACGACAGCCGTCCACTGCAGCGGCGTCAAACGCTCACGCAAAAACACCACGCCCAACAAAACCACCAACTGCGGACAGATGTAGTATCCAAGACTCGCATCAAGTGCATGGTCGTTGTTGACGGCCCAAACGAACGTAAGCCAATTGATCCCGATCATGATGGTCGCGATGAGCGCTGTTCCGATTGTTTTGGGATCACTGAAGAGACGCTGTCGAAGCGGTGAGCGACCAAGCTTTCTATCCTTGGAATCGTGCCGGGATGTCAGAACCAACCAGAGCACCAAAGTCGCGAAGGACCAGACGGCTCGGTGCGCCACCAGATCCATTGGAGCAATGACTCCCTTGAACAGTTTGATGTACGCAGGGAAAATGCCCCACAGGATCTGGGCTCCGACAGCAGTCGCCAATCCGAGTCTCAGATTGATCTGCGGTTTGATTTGTGGTGGTTGTACGCTCAGCGGACCGATTTCGCGTCGGGATTTTGAAGGCCGCGATTTGAGAAGATTGCCAGGGTCTTGGCAAGGGAAGAAACGTCAAACCAGCCAATACAACACCGAACCATATTGAAGTTCTCAACTTGGATTTGCTGGTTTGCTGGCAAACAGGATCAGCCATTCGAAACGAGGCGACTAGAAATGAAGAAACGTATTACGCGCTCTACCGACTGAGCTACAGCCCCAAGTTTGCTTAACCAAGCAGGGCTGGTGGGACTCGAACCCACGACCTCGGGGTTAGAAACCATGTAGTTCCCTCTGCATTCGCCTCGTTTCGATTGGCTGATCTGACTCCTGTAGAAAATAACACTACGACAAGCTTTGAAGAAACGTCTTACAGCGTTCTACCATTGAACTATCGCCATAAAGTTCACTTTCGCGAACCGCGAAACGAGTCAATCTGAATCAAAAGAATCGACAAGGTGATGGAGTGGACGTTCTTTACCAAAAAGGGATGTAGTCCAAACCGGCATTCGATTCCTATTTCAAAAATGTTCGCCTTCCGCCGCGAGGATCGCAAACGAAAGGCGAATCTGTGTCTCCGCTAAACTTTGACACTGAGTTGCTTAATCTGGTTCACCCAAAAATCTTTGGAAGCTTCACCAGACGCCACACTTGAGATCAGACGAAACACCTGATCACTAAATCCAGCAACGTGGATGATGTCGTCACGTTCAACCGTCTGGGACGTTCCGTAGGGTTGAATGTCGATGCAAATCATCTTTGCCTGTGGGTTACGCTGCTTGAAAGTTTCCCATTCATTCATCGTTGCCGTTGAATTGCGATTGCTTCGCGCATCGATCCATGACTCGTTGTCGGAAACATAAACCACCAGATCGCCTGTGGCTTTCTGTCGGTTCAGTGCTTTCAACGGAGCGCTGCAGTTCGTACCACCGCCACCAATGCTCGACAGACGCTTCGCGTTCGTCATCACTGAATCACGAGGGTTCAGTTTACACTTGGTAACGGAGCATTCGAACGGCATCACAACCGTCTCTTCGTTGACTCGCAACATCGCCGCAGCCACTAGGGCAGCCACATCAACGCATCGAACCTTTGAAGTCGAACCCTTGCGATATCCGGTCACGCTCGCTCCCATGCTTCCCGAAACGTCTGGCAAGACAAAAACCTTGCCATCGATCGCGGGCACGTTCTCGATCGCCATCTCCATCGCGTCCTGCAGCGCATTTCGCACCTTCGCTGGCAGTTCATCGTTCACGTTCAGGAACGCCGCCATCAACTGGTACGGAAAAACGCGTGCTTTCTTGATCAACGCACGGTCTCGCAGACGATTCGCGATCACTTCGATCATCGACTTATCCTTGAAGACGCCGTGACGCAAAAACGTGTTCAGGTTCATCCGAGTCATCTGCCACGAACCGTTGCGAGCGATCTGCAGCCAGTCTCGATCCTTCAGGTCGACCGCAGTCAACATCTGGAACGGAGCGTCAGGAACCTTTCGTTGCTTTGGGTCGGTTGTACGTTTGAACTTTTCAAACTCTTGTACGGCGACCGGCAGCTTCGACAGATCAGACTCGCGACCGATCAGATAACCCAGCATCGCAGCACGACTTTCGTCTCGCGGCTTTGGGTGAACCATCTTGATCACGTCCGCCAACGAAGGTGACTGACCGACTGAACCGTAGAACAGTTGCTGGTCCGTTCGCGCATCGATCCAGCTACGAATCATTCGCTTTGGCAGGCTACCGAGGCTCTTTCGGCCAACGACACCGCTTCGCATGATCTGCACGAACGTTCGCAGCATCTTCGGCGAATCAATGACTCGATCGAAGGCAGCTTCGAACAGCGCTTTGTCCTTTGTCGACAGCACTGCCAACAGCAAAGCTGGCATGTCTTTCATAAACGCCGTCTGACGCGCATAGATCGCAACCCGGGCGATAAACTTCGGATCGACATTGTTGCACAGATCCAGAACCTGGTTCAGCTGCGTTTCGTCAGTCGCGTAGAAGGTGCCGTTAAGGCAACCCGTCGCTGCAAACTGAGCCAACTGGTGCTCAGCATCCAGTTTATAGGCATTGCCGCCAGCTTCGTTGATGAACGTTGCCGCAGGAGCCTTCTTGCCTCGAAAGCTTGCGAATAGTGATCGGTTGGCCATGTTATGTTCGTACCTCCAAAAGTCTTCGTATCTGAAAGGTACAGTCGCTGGAGCGTGACAAAAGTTCGCCACTGGCTAAGCAAAAGCTTTCAAAAATCCGGACTGATGGACGTCAATCGAATCACCTCTGAACCAATTGCGGTCGCCATTGCTACGGTGGCATCCCGTTTCCAAAACGTTTTGGAATGAAGACCTAATGGCTGGGCAGACCGGAGTTTCCGAGATGGCGTCTCATGGAACCTCCTCGACGCGAAAAGTTCGCTCAACGTCCTCCCCGGTGAGTCAAAATTGACACGAAAAGCGAACTTTCCTCGACGAAGTGTCGCTTAATTTCTGAAAGTTGGATGGGGGCCCATGGGACCTCAAAAAAGCAGGAAAACGTGCAAAAGTCGGCCTTGCCTGTGTGAAAAAGTTGACCTACACTGTCGCGTCTGGTTTTCCACAAAATCAAACACTCCCCTGTAGCTCAGTTGGTAGAGCAATGGACTGTTAATCCATTTGTCGCAGGTTCGAGCCCTGCCGGGGGAGCTAAAGCACTGACTGGAATGTCGGTGCAACGAGTCGCAAAGACCTCAGTTTTCTGGGGTTTTTTTTCATTGGTGTCCTCTGCCGTTTCTTCAGCTTCACCGCAACCAGTCGCAGGGACATTTCCCTCAATCGCAGCAAGTTTGCTGCGTATTTGCTGCGTTCCAACTTTGAGAGCGGCCACCGCATCGGCTTCCGCACCGTCCAAAAGATGGCCATAAGTGTTCAATGTCAATGTCGGCGTTGAATGTCGCATGACAGTCTGGACGGTTTTTACGTCTACTCCAGCAATAATCAACCAAGCACCACATGTGTGCCGTAGCGAGTGGAAATCCAGTTTCTGGCCACTGTCGCTCTCGTAATTCAAAAAGTCAGATTTATCTCGGAGTTCTCTTTGCTCTTCGTCGATGCCCTCTTCGTCAATCCAACTGCTCCTCGCAGATTTGAGATCGTCTTTGAGCATCCTCGCAACGTTGGCTGATGCAGGCATGCTAAATATTGAAGCATTGGGCTTCTGTTTTCTGACATGCTTGAACAACTCAGCGGCCAGATCAGTCGAAAGATACTGTTTGGCCGGTTTGCCGTTCTTTGTGAACTTACCCTCGATACAAATGAAGGATCTGTCGTTCATCGTTCGGAGATCAGATTTTCGCAACTGTCGAATCTCACCAGATCGATAGCCGGTTTCGATTGCAGTCCAGTACAAAAGCCGCCGCGAGGCACCCGTCGTATTCCACCGAAACTTGCTCTGACTTGTCACCGATGCCAACCAGGACCATTCTTCACGAGTAACCATCCGTCTCTCGTGACGACGATCTTTAGCAGGCGACGGCTTCTTGATACCCTTGGTGGGATTACTAGCGATGACTTCTGTTTCAACTAGATACTTGAAAAATGTCCTCATTGCCGTGATGTGTTTCTGGACCGTTCGATTCGATCGATTTTTTTTAACAAGCGAATTAATATATTGTTCAATTCGTGCCGAATCGGCATCTGAAACAGTTTGCACTTTTTGGTTTTCCATGAAGGCATTCATAATCGAAACCTCGTCACCAATGTGCTTTTCTGACAAACCAGCGTTTTCCATCTTCATCCGATAAGCACTTACATGCTCATGAAGGGGGCTCAGCAATTTTACAAAAACAGATTCCTGGTCCGAGGCTACTGAGACACCCGTTTTAACTTTAAGGGCCACAGACTCGCGTCTGTTCGCTTCAGCCTGAGCTGTCTGCTTACAGGTGGCTCCGCTAGACAGGCTTCTCCACCGACCACGTTCGTCCTTGAATCGCATGATCCATTTGGCACCACGCTTTGGCTTACCGGTCGCCTTTTCTTTTCGTTTATAAACTGTTGCCATATTGGCTATTTCCTTTCGGTACTTATATCTGTTTTATTTTAATAATTGGCTGGGACTCGTTTGGTCACCGATGACCTCCGGCGGAACCTTTTCTGTTGATTTGCGTTTCAAATGTCAGTCATTTCATTCTTGATTCAGAGATTCCAGAAGAACTATGAGTCTCCTCAATATGAGTCACCCATGACCAACCGGAACAACGCGTCTGCTTTGTGTTTGTTTTGCAAACCTTCGCACAGATTTGATCCCCAAATCAACTCTTGAATTCAAACGAGGAGGGTGCAAGACCGACCTCGTTGTATCTTCCTCTCTATATAGGCAGCCCGCTTCCGCTATTAGCGGTCATGGGTTTCCTCTTCGTATGCTGGAAATCGAAGCTGGTAAACATTGACCCGGTTTCCCAGTCCACCCTGCTCCAACACTTTCAGGTAGCCAAGTTCTTCCAGCTCGCGAATTATGTCTCGAACCCTTCTTGCCGATTTTCCAATACTTTTTGCGATTCGCCCCTGAGAGATTTTTGCTCGGTTATGCGGGTAGCCATGACGCCAAATCGTGAGCCATACCTGTGCCTGTGTCACATGCTTGAGGCGTTGTTGATGGTTGTCAATAAACTCATTGAACTGAAAAATGCGACCTTCAGGCAGTCCAGTGCTCGTGCAAGATGAGCTGTCAGTTCCTCTGGATTTCGGCTTGGCTTTCTCCTTTGATTTGGGATTGGCCTTGGTAACTGGATTCTTGCGTTTGCGGACTCTTCGGTGACTTTCTGGAATCGGATTCATGCTGCTACTCCTTCGTCAGAAACTTCATCATCAAAAACTGGACTCTCAAACCTTTGAAACTGCCCATAGAACTCAAGTTCGATGTTCTGCTTGGCACGGCTTCTTGCTTTCAGGTGAGTCAATTTGATCCCGCCTTTGTTTCTCTTATCCGGCATCATGTGGTAAGCATCATCAGCACCAAACTCCAGTTCACTAGAGTCTCTGAAGCAATCCATGGTCGGCTGGTCACCGCTTCCCCTATTGGTTGCAGAAACAACAATCACAGCGATACCAAGCTTTGCAATTTCTCGGGCAACGTGCATAACGGCTGCTGTTTCATTCACACGTCCAGAGTTGACCCCAGACAGAAACCTCTGTGCGTAGTCAAGAACCACGATGTCTGGCCGAAACTCAGAGCAGTAGCTTTCGATAAAATCGACGTTTTGTGGTCTGTTATCGAAAGTCACCTTCACCTTCACCGACTTAAGTTTTTCTTCAGCCTTGAAAAGTTGGTCCTTCATCTCACCAGAGATCTGGCCTCGAACAACTTTTTCAGAATCAACTGAGGCATACCTGCAAAGTTGTCTTTTCCAAAGCATCGCGGGTGCAACCTCTACGTTGGCGATCAAAGCAGATAGATCGTTGTTGTGCAAAAGTGCGTCAAACACAAGTTGAGTTACCAAAGCTGTTTTACCGACGCCGGCCGATGCACCAATCAGAGTAATTGTCCCGGGCAGTAGGCAGAACTTCTCAAACTCGCCTTCTCCACAAAAGATTGGTTTGGCAGTTGTTCCGTTCTCAATCTCCGACCTGACAGCCTCAGCGACGTCTGACAATGAAAGGAACTTGCAATCCAAGTCGCTTTTCGCTATCTGGCCCAGCCAATCTTCATCTGCTGCTGAATGGCTAGAGTCCAATTCCTCATAGGCCATTGAGAATTCATTCGCCTCTTCGAGTTCCTTCTTTGATTGCAAATGATCTTTGATCAATCCGACCAAACAGTCAGGAAATTCCGCGATCCCAACATCGGCCGGAGAGCAATCGCTTTCCCAAAAGTTTCTATTGAAACTATTGATCTCAGTTGGAGGAACTCGTGCAAACGTATCACCGTGACCAAGCTTGAATCGCAGTCCCTCGATTTCAATGTCGGAGTCAATCTCCTCAAAATCTACTTTGGGCATTCGAAACAGCATGCAAGGCATGTCGCCAGCCGAGTAGGTGCCAGTTCGGCTATCACTCAGAAGACGATCTTTTGTTGCGGCACCTTTCAGACCGACACACTCAACAACACATATGTCGTTGGAAATGCCCAATGGGATTCCCGCACCCCACTCAGGTTCCCCATTACAGTATTCAATCCGAAGCTCCCACCACTCTCGGATCTGTTTTTCATTCAATGTTGCTTCATTTTGTTTCTCTCCGTTGCAAGGGTTTTTGAAAATATGTTTGACACGAAACACCTTGACTTCGTGTTGTGTCAGGTTGTCGATGATTTGATCGCTGATGCGATTACGTTCTTTTTTATTCATACTTCTTCTTTCTCGATTTGGTAAATGCGTACCGGTAACGTGTTGCCTTCGAAAACGCTTCGAAGGCAGTTAGTGAAAACGAAAGAAGAGAAAGGAAAGAAAACTGTGGCGAACGATGTCGATAGACTCGATATCGATGCTATACTTCAGCTGTCAAATCAAAAGCTGTTTCTTGCTTCCTCTTTTTTCTGTTTTGCATGTGCAGCCTTGCTGGGCCGCCCAATATCAAGACTCTTCAGACTCCGTTCGTTTTTCGAGTACTGACTCAATTTCTTTTTTCATCGCGGGCAAGAGAATGCCCACAGCTTTTGTCAGTACCCATTCCAAATATTGAGAGGGCAGCTCACTTATCTCGTGCCCCTCGTGCATTCCAAAGTTAATCTTCATCTTTAAGATCCAATCGCAATAAAAGTAAATTTGTCATATGTGAACCTGAGGTGATTCAACAATTGCATTAAGTCCTCATTCCAAGCCTTTTCAAAACAGACGTCACTACTCGGATTAAGAGAAGTACGTACGCTTGTCGGAGTGCCGAGGAAACTTGGTTCTCGGACGCATGCTTTAAGTGCTAACGGATCAATGCAACGAACAGTTTCGCTAGTGACCGCCAACTCTTAGGCCTCTTGAATGCACTAGAAGTGCTTGGCCAGATTCCGGAGAAGGATTAGAAAATCAATATTTAAATATTGACTGGTTTGAAGAATGTTGTATTCTTTGAATGTCACCTCAAAGAGTTCTTTTATCCGAATCCAACCCGGCTATCAGGCCCTTCTTTACATTTCCGCTCCTCCTTTGTTGAATTGATCTGCGATCCATGCCCTCAACTTTGCAGGGCAATAGAAGACAGATCTTCCAATTTTGATGGTTTCGATCGTGCCGTCTTGAGTCAAAGACCATAGTTTTCTTTCACTCATTGAGAGAGCCAACGCAGCCTCTCTAGGCTTCAGTAACAATTTCTGGATCTCTCCAGAACCCTTTGCAGGGGATTCTTTCATAAATTCTCCTTTAAAAAACAATTGATTTGAGTTGCTAATTCGTTATAGCTTCGTGAGCAGCTTCAATTAAGTTGATTCTCAAAAAAGCAGCCGGCCAAAAAAAAATCTGACTGAGTCATTCGACCCGTGCCAGATTAGTGCTTGTAAATTGATGTCTAGTGTCTGCCCTTGTTCTGCGACAGCAATCTAGTCGTGTTGATGCCTTAGTATACTCCGCTCCGCCAGAAGTATGTCATATTGTTTTTGAGTATTTCATCCGCAAGCGAGTTTGGCGGCAAAGAGTTTCATTTCCCAAACATACTCCGTCTACGAAAAAGTATGTCTGATTGTTTTTGTTGTTGCCTTAACTTTTAGCTGGCCTAACGTCTTGCTCTCTGTTTCTTTTGAACCTTAACTTTCAAATTCTGAATGAATGAGATTCTGAATGACTGCACAAATCGACGATGCATTTATTTGGAAAGATCAAAGCTGTTCCGTGGCCGGGATCAGCGAAGGTTCGCTATTCGACATCGAGCTACTTGAGCTAAAACCAAAAGGTACCTGCACCGCCTGTTTTCCCTTTGTCCATCGCGAGTACCAAAGCTTTCTTTAACCAATCTTCGGCGGCGATGTGACCGAAGCAGGTTTCGGAGTCACTCACGGCTCCAATTTCCTGGGTATAATTTGGCTACACTAAAAGCCATTGCATGAAACTCGTGAGACAACTGTGATCTTAAAGACCGTAGAAATTGAGAGCTTTAAAAGTATTAAAAACCAAACTCTTGATTTCACCAAAAACTGTATTGGATTAGTAGGCGTCAACGAGTCTGGGAAAACGAATGTTCTCGATGCCTTGGCATCGCTATCAGATGAGCATCCGTTGAATCGACAGGCTGTACCGAAAACCAACAAGGCGACCAAGGCGAAAGTTAACTTTCGTTTCGAGCTTGAACCAACTGAGTTGAGCAGGGCAAACGAGCTGTTAGCTCAATGGCTTTCGGATACTGACACGGATATCACACTTCCTCATGACGAAAACGTTTTGGTTACTTACTCCACTTCTTTCGATAAAGGAGCTAAGGAAGAAGTCACAAAATTCTCAGTGTCTGGATATCAGTCTCCCTCCGGAATGCTCTTCCAAAAATCCGAAGCTGCAACTGTTGGATGCGACTTGGTTGTAGCCAATTCGAGAATCAAATTGGACAATTTGCCATTCTTGTCAGAGCAAGACATGGCAAACCACAATCAAGCCGTACAGACAGCAATTGAGCGAGACAAGCTATGCGAAAGAAGAGATGAGCTTGCGATCCAAATTGAATCACGAATCGAAGATCTCAAGGAAATGGGAATTTGGAAAGATGCTCGCTTGACTGGTGAGGATGAATTGTCGGATGAAGTTGGCGAAAACGAAGCTGAATCTGATGAAGAGCTGGAGGACGGTGAAGCTACATCCATAAAAGAGGCGGAAGCAATAAAGGGCGAAGAAGCGACCGAGGACGAAGCAACTCAAGACGCGAAGTTAGATAAAATGCAGCAGGAGCTAAGCGGCCTCCTGTCTCAGATCGAAAAATTGGAGTCAAGCCTCAACTCATACGATTTCACTGGGATAGTTCGAACCGCCGAAAGTAATTTACAGCAAGCGGTTGAGGCAAAAGAGGCCCACGCTTCGGAACTGTCCAGGCAGGAGAAGGCTCTTAGCGATTTGTCCGAAGCTCAACAGCCCACAGTAGCTGCGGATGAGATAAAGAAGAAGATAACCGCAGCAAAAACTAGGGTAACGAAAGCCGACAAGCAAGTTGTGACATCACAATCGAAGGTCGATGCGTTGGACATCCCATTTGAGGAAAAGTACTCAAATGACCAAAGCATATTCTTGAAGATGATTGGTTCAAAGCTTGCAAGTTTTCTGGAGACACTTTTGCCAGAAGTTGTGTGCTGGCGTCACTCAAAAGAGTACGTTCTTCAAGGGGAAAGCGAGTTTGAAACAATGCTCGCGGCAAAAAACCTATCTGATATTAGTCGACCTCTTGTAAATCTTTTTCGAATCGGCGTCGGAATTCGTACGCTTGAAGATTTGAAGGAAACCATACAAGAAATTCAGTCTGACGGAGGCGAGCGGAGTAGGTGCGAATCAAAAATGAATGCCAACATAGATCGGCATCTTAAGAGTGTCTGGAAAAACTACGATCAGAAAATCAAAATCTCAATTGAACAAGAAAGGATCAGGGTCGAGTTTTTTGATCCCAGATGCCGTGAGGCAAGCTACTACAAAATGAAAGAGCGAAGCCAAGGTTGTCAAACATTCATTTCGTTCCTTCTGACAATTGGGGCTGAAGCTAAGCGTGGAGTGATTTGCAACACCCTTCTTCTTCTCGACGAACCGGAGCAACATCTTCATCCGAGTGGAGCGAGATACATGTTGCAAGAGCTTGTTAGCATGGCGAGTAACAACAACAAGGTTGTTTTCGCAACGCATTCAGTCTTCATGATTGACTCCGAAAACTATGAACGGCATTTTATCGTGGAGAAAGAAAAAGAGCTAACCAAATTAAAAGCTGCTCAAAAGGACCGAATAGGTTACTTCATGCAAGAGGAAGTCCTTTACTCGGCCCTGGAGGTTGACATAAACAATGAATTCGGAAAAAGGTTGCAACACAACTTTGTTTTTGAGGGACACGGTGACGCCGTGCTGTTTGAGGCTTTCTATCGACAGGCACTAAGAAGTGGTGAACGGCCATTTCAAATTGGCAAAACATCGTTTCATCAAGGTGGTAAGTGTTCGGATATTCTAGACTACTTTGCGAAGAAACCGATCAGGCTTGGTTCGACTTGGACTTTCATCATTGATGGTGACAAACCTGCAGACGATTTGAGAGACTTTTTGAACTCAAAATACAAAGACTTCATCAACAAATACATCTTTGTCATCCAATACGCTAAAGATGACACGCCAAGCGTCCTGGAAGATTTGCTTGAGCCGCAGCAAATACAAAAAGTAGTTGCCGATGCACTGCATGATGTTGGAAGAGTTGGGGAGATTCCAGCGTACACCTCACCTTTCGATGACTACTTTGATACTGTGGCAAGGCAGCTTGCTCCGGATTGTGAAAAATTTAAGCCGCGAACCAAAGAACGTTTAAACGGTTTTCTTTTAGATTCTTCCGCGAAGTTGAAAAACATGGATGAGTTTGAGTCAGTGTTTCCAACTTACACCAAATTTGCAAACGAAGCTATTTTGTATTTGAAACCGAAAGACAGCGTTCGCAAAGATGCTGTAAGCTAGAAAATCCTTCCTTGCCTCGGTCCGACACACGAATGGCACTTAGTTTTCATGAATGAGATAGCGAAAAAGGCCTCACTCGCCTAGATGTTTGTTATCAACAGATTCATCACGGGCAAGGAGGCCTCCCTCCCGCGTCAAATGAACCTTCCTATGCTTAGCTCGCCCGATCCAAGATCGACTTCTCTCAACGTCAGTGATTGCACGCGAAACTCAATCCAGCTGCCGTTTGTTTGCTCGCTGTTCTTCTCCGATCATTTCCTAACACGAAGTCAGTAAGATGGATGTCTTCACGTGCAACGAGTGCGGCTATGAAAAACGACTCAAGCCTGAGCAAGTTGAAAAATATGCCGGGAGAAAGTTGAAATGCCCCAAGTGTAAGGTCAGCAGTCGGTTCGAGCCTGTGATCCAAGCTGAACTGGATGGGCAACGAAGCCGGAAATATCCGAGGGGCACCACAGATATCCACCCTCCCGAGATCGCTGACTTGGCGAAACCAGGGTAGTTCAAAAGAACATTCAAACGGAGAAATCACACAAAGAAATGCTGAGCGGCTTTGATCTTGTTTCAGCTATTTGGCAATTCAAAGAGGCAAAATGGGCGATAGCCTTTGTCGCTATGGCGGTGGTTCTCTTTACTCGCGTTCAAGTTTTGTTCTACTTCTCGCGATTTCTGGTTTGGCTCTAGCTATCTTCTACTTTAAGCAAGTTGAATCAACGTGCATCGGAAGATCATGCAACCAACATACGAGTAGTACCAAAAGGCAAGTCAGACTTTAGGGCACTGCTCGACTTTTCTGAGTCAAATGACGGCATGCGGCTCACGGTGGTTAGTGCGACCACCATCTTGTTGTTTGCCCTTTATTTTTATCCGGCCTTGACTTTTGCTTTGGGACTTCTGGCTCTAGGTTTTAGCGTGTACTTGACTTACACCTTGGCGTCTGATGAATGTACCGACGGCCAGGTTCGCAATTACTTACGCGTTGCGTCGGCGGTAATACCGCTTTGTTTCCTTTGCATTTGGGGAGCTTCATGGGTTTACTCATCTTCATGGACTCGGTTTGAGTCTTGGGGGAATGTGACTGACAATCTAAGTATTGAAACAGAGCCAACGTATGCTCCCAGCCGCGATTCAAGTCGCAGTTACGATTTTGATTACAGTTCAAGTTCCGTGTACAGCAGCTCTGAAAGTTCAGATTTGATGAAATCGCTTGGCAGCGACACAGGCTCTACTTTTGCCGACAATTATGAGAACGCTTCGGATGACGCAAAACGTGAATTGGACGCGAAACTTAAAGCACGGATAGGCGTTACAGGTGACGATCTTCGGCATTTGACACGCCAGCTCGAACGCATAGGGAATAGATGACTTTGGTATCAGGCAATTTGAATGTTCCTGTTTTTACTTGTTCGATGGTGACGAAAATCATGGAGAGCATTTTGTAAAATAAAGTGTCAAATTTGACATTTTGACAACTTGTCAAACGCCGCTAAACCTCGGGAACTAGAGCTGTTTTGGTTTGACAACATGTCAAATGTCAAAGGCGATTTTGACAAACCAAATTGACCTCAATTTCACTTGGAAAAAACCGAGGTCATATGTTACCAGAGAAATTTGACAAAAATCCCCGGCATCACTGATATGGCGAAGGTGAATTCTGAATTTTGGACATGGGGTAAGGGGGTTAAACACGTGGCTTCTGCTACAGATCCATTCCGGCACCGTTGATCCGCAGCCACTCTTTCTTTTCCAGATAGTCAGGCATCGTCTTGTCGATCTCATTCCAAAACTCAGGCGTGTGGTTGGAGTGTTTCAAATGGGCTAGCTCATGGACGACGATGTAATCCAATACGGATAGCGGGGCCGTCATTGATTTCCAGTGGAAACACAGCCCGCCCTGTGGCGTACACGATCCCCAACGGTTCTGAAGTTCCTGAATCCGAATCGATTTCGCCTCGACCCCCATCGACTTCTCAAGGAAGGCAACTCGTTCGGGAATTCGCTCTCGCCCTTTTTGACGATAGAAATCTTTGAAGATTGCCGCGTCCCCAACGCCGTCGTCACTGGCCTTTAGGCAGAAGTACCCGCCTTTCAGCTTCACCGGGACATCCTGATCAGAAACGAGTTTAAGGCGATAGGAGCGGCCTAGATACAGAAAACCTTCGCCGTTAACGAACTCGCGATCCAGCCGAGTCGCGTTTAAGTCTTCCCACTCGGCGAGGTTCGTATAGATCCACTTGCGTCTTGATTCAATCAACTCTTCAACCTGACTGTCATCGAGCCACTGCAGCACGAACAGCGAAACCTCTCCATCCCGTTCGATGTAGATACTCGCAGTTTTGCGGTCACTCCGCTGAAGGTTGTATTTGATGTCCTTGTAAGTATTCATTCGCCCGTCAGGTCCTCGTGGCGGACTTTTGCCAACTGAGTAATGTCATTAATGATTTTGTCACTCTGATTCTCAATTTCGTCGATGTCAGCCAACAGGAACAGGTCCGACAAATGTCCCTGAAGTGTTTCCACGTCCGGATTGTTGGGACGCCAGAAATTGGCTTTGTGAATGGTGCCTTGTAGTTGCTTGACAACGTGGTTTGCCAGAATTCTCACCTTCCCTGCATGTTCCGCAAGCACATTGTCAGATCCAAATGCGGCCTGAACAATCAAAGCGTAAAACGGTCCTGCCTTCGGATCAACATCTATTTCCGTGTCGGTCCTGCCCTCCTCTGCCTGAGCCCTTAAACCCATCAGGTCTTCGCACAGATCGTCCCAATTATCTTTGTGCTGCTGCAGCAACTCTTCCAATTTGTCACTCAGATTGCGATAGAACGCCGGATCCTCGTCAAACTTAATTCGGCAGTGTTTCCGGATTGAATGTTCCATCTCACTGGCCTTGGCCTTTGGGGAGCCATTCTTGTTCAATTCGGTAATGAAGCTGGCTGACAGTAACTCAACCGGCGGGATTTTTGGGTCAACGCCAAGGCTCACGAGATGCTGGTCAATCAAAGCCTGAATCTTGCCGCCAATATTAGTAATATTGAGACTGTCATCCTTGTAACGATCTCTGACCTTGATCAACAAGTAACCGAATCGGTGTGCTGGAATCTTGTACTTGTTGGCTTGCAGGCTTTGTCCCCATCGGCACGGTTACCGCGAGCGTAAGTCAAAAACATCGCTTTGTCGTATCGCTCGGAGGGAGCCAAGAATCCCTGGTGACGTTGACGATATCTTCCGGTTCCGGGTCTTTTTTCATGTCCCCGCCTCCTTTTGGTTGAGTAAATGAAAGGCGTTACCTGTTGGATCAGCCACGACATAAAAAAATGAACACATGTTTTCGTGTTCACTACATAAAAAAAGACACGGCTCGAAAAACCGGCTTTCCGGCTACTTGGTCGTGTCTTGCCTCGTAGTATTACCGGAACCAGTTGAACGTAAACCAAAATTCGCTCCTGACTGCACAAGCCCGTAAGGATGAAGATGGCGTTTATCGTGTTGCCATACGACAAAGCAACACGAATGCTTTCACTCACGCATGGGTATCGAGTGAGTGACGACCAATGGTGTCATACGCCCAAAAAATCTGGATGCCATTTGACTGGTACCAGACCGGCCGCGATTATTGCACGACTGATTTAAGACCATCAGCAGATGACCTATAACAGGTTTTGGTAACTTTGTTTGGCTAAGCGATAAGGAACGAACACGATGGCATCTTTTGTTGGATCCAAAAAAGAGTTTCACCGTTACGTTGGCCCACGACTACGGAACGTCGTGAACCAGATAACAAGGAGCCATAAGCTCAAAGTGGCGAACTGCGAGCACTGCGACTCCGCCGAGAATTTGGAATCTGCTCACATCAAGGGACGCGAGCGAGTCGAAATCATTGACTTGATCCTTAAGGATTTCACCTACGATGGAGTCGTTACTATTGAACTTGGAATGTTCGAACTGAAGTTTAAAAAAGAGCACACGCCGATCGAAAAGAACATCTTGGTCCTATGCAAAGATTGCCACAGAAAATACGACTCCGAACCAATTGAATTGGACACGCAAAATTCCAATGATGACGTGCCCATCCCTGGTGAACCCCAAGAACAAATCAGCCATTCGGGAAGTTTACCCATAACTCTTGATCCGCCAGTGACCGAAGATTTCAAGCAACGGTTGCTTGCAACAAGAATGGCAGAAATCGAAGTAACCTTCGATGACGGACGAATCGAAAGAAGAAATTGGGATGCAAGTCGGTTCAGCATCTCATCGAACGTGTTTGGCAACTTGCGATCAAGGCCAGAGTTTAGGCCCGGAGCATGGCAGGATAGGGGAATCCAGAAAGTGCATGTGAAAATCATAGACTCCGATTCTTAACGTATAGCCGATCAATAAAATCATGACTCAGTCTTTCATTCCTACAAGAAACCAGATGCTTACAAAAACCAATCTTTCATATTCGTTGATTGTTCTACTGTCTTTTGCGTCGAGTATTCCCTCGCAAGAAATCGCAATCGACGGTGCATTTGACGATTGGCAACAAGTTCACGTCGTCACTTCCGATCCCGTTGGCGATAACATCGGAGCTTTTGATTTATCCACTGTCTCAGCGTATTCAGACGGAACCATACTAAATCTGCGTTTTGACATTGGGAAAGTAATCAATCTCCAAAATGGTCCTGAGGACGAAGGGACGTTGCAACTGGAATTGGAAACTAGCGAAAAGAAACTGACGATCGACTTCCGAGGCCGAACGGTAACCGATGGATCAAAGAAGCACATTGGTTGGGAAAAAATCGGTTTTCAGTGCCTACCAACGTTCGCTTCCAACCAATACGAACTGCGAATTGACACGAGTGTGTTGGGAGCAAAGCCTGGCGACAACGTCAAACTGCAATTCGCCGGGTCTGACTCGTTGGGCAATCCAATAGAGATTCAGTTGCGTGAAGCGATTGCTACACCCGTGCAGGAGATAGATTGGACCAAGGCAAAAGGCACATTCCGAGTCGCAAATCAAAACACTTTGCAAAAGGGTCTTGCCGATGCGGAACGCGGCCCCAAGTTCAAGAGACTTTTTGCGGCGATCGATGCAGATGTCTTTTGCTTCCAAGAAGAATGGAAGGAGCCGGATTTTCAAGTGGGTGCGGCCAGCACCCTCGGTTCAGTTACGGTTCACTGGAACAGTAGCTGTGCTATTGCCAGTCGTCACAAATTGGTCGGGCTGCCAATGGTGCTAGATCGAGCAGCCGCCGGTTTGGTGACTACGGAAGACGGAAAAAACGTCGTAGTCATTAGCACCCATTTTAAGTGTTGTGGATTTGCTGGCGGCAAGGAGGACGGCCTCCGGGTGCAACAAGCCGAACAACTGATTGGTGAAATCAAGCGGTTGCGAGACGGAGCATTTGGGAAGGAAGCCCAGAGTGCACCAGTCGTTTTGATCGGTGACTACAACTTGGTCGGCTCTCGCAAGCCGTTGGACGTTATCAACGCTGCAGGATTAGTTGACGTTATTTGTTCGTCGTCGAATGGTTCGGCTTCTACATGGCGAGGTCTGAAGCCCGAAGAAAGCTTTTGGCCAGGAAGGCTCGATCTAGTTTCGACCAAAGGATTCCAATCTGTCGTGGGCAGGGTATTCGACACTGCCCTGTTATCTGAATCGCAATTAGAGAAATTGTCGCTCGACAAATTGGACAGCCTGGCAAGCGACCATCTCATGCTCGTTGTTGATTGCAAACTGAAGGACTAGGTCAGGACTACAACCCAGCAACGGTATGCGGCCTGTCTTGGTGCAGCTGCCCAACCGGCGTGTCATCTTGCGAATACTGAAACCGGGACTAGTGTCCGTCGTCGCCTGCAAACCAACGTTGCGACTCCGATTCCAACCATCAATAGCGACGTAGGTTCGGGGACGGCCGTTAACCTGACCAACGCATGGCCATGCTGGGAATTTCCAAACAACGTTGCCGAACTTCGGTTTCCGTACGTTGCGGATGTTAAAACGAAGCCTTGAACACCCACAACACGCTGGAAATCGAATGGGTTCGTGGGAATTTCAAATATGTCGGATGTAATCGCGAAAGTCCCGGTTTCATTTGGTGAGGTTGTTCCCAGAAATCCGAGTGCATTTGTTGCCAATTCGGAACCGAAGACAAGAGACTGAGACGGAAAATTTTCAGTTGATAGTCCCATGTTATCAAACAATGTCTTCACCTCATACATGGATGCGTGGCGAAACCCTTCGAAGTCGCCGCCCACGCCAAATTGAAGATTCATATCCTGAAAAGATATATTTGTTGACGCAGTCCAATCGAGCCATTCCAATCCTGTGGCGGTGTCTATTGTGAGAGAATCAACTCCAAAACCATCGGCAGTACCCACGATGAGGCCCGCTTGGACGTTGGAGAAACAGTAAATCACGGCTATTGCAGCTGCGAGAACGAATGACCGAAGCAATGGTTTCATAAAATTGAGCCTTTTTCCAGTGTCAGTGTCATGTAAAAATCAATTTCGCGGATGGACCGCCACTTCATAGGCGAGCGGCTCTCGGCTTTGTGACATTTTTTTTTGGTTGTCTGCAACGCCGGTCGTTCGGGCCTCGATCTTGGCTGCCTACTCACACCGATTGATTCAATACGTTGTGATTCCCGTTCACGGCGTATGCGTCACGAAGTCTGCTTTCGGCACTACTCTGAATAGCCCTGTGCCGCGATGCTTGGTGGCGTCAGACTTTCAACGAAGGCAACGTCAAGTCCAAGGTCTTCAGCGATCTTGGCGAACCGATTCGGGTCATTGTTGAAAACGACTTTGTGTTCGTCGCTTTGATTTTGGCCTTCGCAAGACAGCAATGTTTTGGCAACTCGCTCGCTCCTTTTTGCATCGCGATAGGGCAACCGCATGCGGGTAATCGGACGCTGATCACCATCGATCTCCGTAGGGCCACAGGTTTGATAACGATTGAGGCACGCGGTCATCAGTCCACAATGGCATCCGACGAAATCCACACGGCTATCACGATCGCCGCACCGGCCACGAGCCAACCGAGCCACTCAAAATGAGGTAGGTATTGCCTCAGCATGAATGCGAGAAGCACGAGCGAACCGGCGGCAAATAACTGCATCCAGCGGAACCTCTTTTGACTCCTGAAGATTTGGTTCATGGATAACCTATTGAACAAGATCGGAGTTCACGGCAATGAGCCAATCACCATATTCGAAATAGAAGATTCGACCATCGTATCCGGTATTGGACCGATCTGCGAATCTCAATTCCTGCCGGGTCACATGCTGCCGTAGCTTCCCGTTTTCCTTCGTGTTCCGAATCTCGACGCGAGTACCCGCCGGGATTGTGTAGCGTGGTTTCCGTTCCATCCCATGAGCATGACGAATTCGATGGACTCATCTGGTCTACTGTCAGATGCGGCAATCAGGACATGCTGGATAGAAAGCAGTTTGCCAAAAGATTTTGGAACTCACCGCTTCGGGCTTACTGGTCTGAACATATCCTGAAACGTTTTAGTGGCAATATTGTCCTTCTCGCCCGGACTCTAGTTCGTATAAAGTGGGTTGTGCGAACTAAGAATGGCTACGATGGAGGACATAGGATTGGACAGGATTCAGAAACGATTTGACGAACTGGAACGCACTGCTGAGGAAATCGTCAGTGGTTTCAAAATGGAGGCTACCCAAGTCCGCTCCAACGTACAGCCCATTGGAGCTGGCCATGTAAATTATCTTCCCGGAACGAAATATGTGGCGGACCACGAAGCAATTGATCAGTGGGTCGTATCGGTAAAGTCCCTTCTTCATCAAGTCTTTGGCCCAGACATGCCAACCTATGTGGATTTTTATGAAGCAACGCGTTCGAGTTACGGCAATGGCCACTATCGTTTTCGTGTTTTAAACTCTGTCTTTCGATCAGCGAAAGAGCAATTTGAAGGTGGCTACCTGTTTGACGTTCAAAATTTAGTCCACGCGGAAGTCTTTTCCAACGAACTGGAACAGGCCGAACATTTTCTGAATAACAAATATGACGTAGCGGCGGCAGTGACGGTCGGCGTAGTCTTGGAAACAACAATCAAAAAACTGTGCACTCTGCAGTCACCTCCGATTGATCTCCATGGCAGCAACGACAAGGGCAAGAAGACCGACACGTTGATCACAGATCTCAAGACGGCTGGCGTTTACAACGAAGCCGTTGCAAAACAGCTTCGAGCTTGGATGAATGTTCGAAATGATGCGGCTCACGGGACCAGAGGCAATGGGGAATTCGACGAAGGCGAAATTCGACGGATGATCGATGGTGTACAAGATTTTGTCGCCAAGCACATGAACTAAGGAGGATGTCATGGCAAAAGAACTGAACACTTCGACAAACACATCCCGCCGGCTTTCGGTGGCAAGCTGCCCGGAAACCTGATCGAGCTGCGAAGCATCATCGAACAGGCCAAGGAAGCGTGGCTCAGCAAAACCCGATCCGAGAAAACCAAGGTCGCCTACAACAATGATCTCGATCAGTTTCTCAAGTTCCATGAGATCAATCCGACGTAAATCGAATACATGACTCGGATCCTTCCAAATCAGGTCAGCAGCTGGCGGGACCATCTGAAACGCGAAGGAGGTAGAGTGGACTCTGACGGAAACCACGCAACACAATTCCAATCGGTACTACGTGGGAAGCCTGGCGATCGATTCGAATTCTATTTCTTCTACGGCCACAAGAAGCCAGAGACAGGCGTGAATGCATCTTGCTTTAGCTAGTGGTACGCAGGAGCTCTGAGATTGAGCCATCCTCTACTGGGCGACGGAAGGGCCACCCGCAAAACAAGTTAATTCTGGTGAAATTTGGTTTAGTTGAAAATATCCACGAAGCCGATTCGAATATTTAGAACGTTAAGTCTTTGAGGATTACAGGGTGGTTCGCTATCGCAAGAAAGTTGAAAGTCGGTGCAACGAAAGGGCATTTGAATGAAAATCGACGAAACCGGAATGGTGGCCCATTATTCGAAGCTTTCGAATCTGGCCAATATTCTGCACGATGGAAAAGTTAAACTCGGAGCTGTTGCGGACTTGGCGGATCCCCGAGAGGCATCGTTAGAGTGGATTCAGGCCACGGGATATGGTCATGAGTGTTCACTTGCCGACCAGAGAAAGGCAGAGCGGTTGAAAACGCAGTTCGGGGAGCAACTGAGGTTGTTTTGTACCGCTCGTCCTCAGACTTCGGACGAGTCTCGTCCCTCCGATTGCCCGCTTGAATCGGCAACTTATGGGCGGCCAAGGATGTGGGCACAGTATGCTGGAGGCACGACAGGATTTTGCATCTTGTTGGATAGAGAAAAGTTTCATTCAGAGATTTCAAAGCACGCATCACGTCCAGAGTATTTGATCTCGGGCGATGTCGATTATTTTCCCGGATTGCATTATGTCGGTGGTGGTCAGGAAATACCACACGGAGTTGAGTGGTCGAATGAAGAGCTTTTCAAGCAGATGAACGACAACATCATGCTGCGTTCTATCTACTGGAAAAAATCTATTGACTGGATGCATGAACGTGAGTTTCGCTGGTTGTTGTTTAACGGAGCTGCCGAGCCAGTGTTGGTCTCGATTCAAGATTCAATCAAAGCGTTGGTTCTCGGCTGGAAGTTTCCTCAGAATCAAGTCTCTCAGGCGAAAATGTATTGTGACGGACTTGGGTGTGAATGCTGGTCGATTGAATATCAGCATTCCAAGTTCGAGTTGATCAGGCTGAAGTGATCTATGATGATCAGAAACTGTTTCGGTGACCGAGACAGATGAGCTTGGCCAAAAGTACGCCGGTCACATCGCCCGGTGAAGTTCCCGTAGAGTTTAGGCCAGGGTACTCGAATTCTGCCATGCGTTCGGACGATGAAGCCGAACGCAATTTCTGAATATGCGTCGTCGCGTTTTGTTTCAACCATTTACTTCAGCTTGGCGTCTTCGGCTTCAATACCAACGCCTTGTGCCCCGATAGAGAACTTCTTGAACCGTTTGAGGTATCGTTGAAGGTCATCAAGTGGATGGGCTGATTCTCGCTCCTTAGGCGATTCGAAGAGTGAATGGCTGAACTGGCTGAGCAGCAACTCCGGAATTGTGACAGGGTCTGTTTTGCCTTCGACCCCAGCATTGGCTTTTGCTTCGAAAAGCAACTCCGTAATCCAACTCATTCGGTACATATCCCGGCTGTACTGCATTATCGAGAGGTCAATCTCCGTGTGACGTCGAGCCCTGATTAGCACGTGACGAATAAGCACTACTGCCGTGGATGCAAGTAGAAGTGAGCCAGCCGCGAATGGCGAATAGAACGTTGGCCCAGAAGCCTTGCCTGCTGATAGTAAAGCCAACGAAACACCAGCAGCCGAAGCTCCGAGCAAGCCAAAGATGCAACCAACAATCCATACGGCCAAGTCAGAGCCTTTAGTTTCTTTGGACCGCTCAAATTCTGACTGCTTCGCAACAAGCTCCTCCATCTTCTTGAGAAGCTCTCGACGAACCCCCTTGCTCTCTCGCAAATTAAGCTCGCTAAGCCGTTTTTCCACCTCAACGCGCTCATCGGATATCTCCTGCTCCGATTTTCGCTTGAACTCCGCAAATTCTTCTTCGCGTTTTCGTTGCGATTCAACTAACTCTACAGTGTGCTTTTTGATGAATGCCGAACTGTCAGTGATACTCTTTGCTTGCGTCTCGAGCATCTGAGCAACTGTCGCTTCCATCTTCGACACAGCAGACTGGTGTGCCGACACCTGTGCCTTCGCAATTGGCTCTAGTTTGCTTAGGTCAATTTCGGTGTCCGTTAGCACGGTGAAGTGTTCGGATAAGACCTGAATGTCGCTGAGGTGTACGTTCGCGTGTGTTTGAAAAACGACCGGCAGGGAGTGCCCAGTAAATCTATCGAACTGAAATGTGAAACTTCCTTTTTTATTATTGGCTGGACCGAAATTGCAACTGACCGTTCGGAGCCACTGTGGCTTCAAACCATTCAATTCGTCCACCGATTCCGGGTCGAATGGTTTTGCCGGTGACTGGGGATTGAAAACAGCTTGCCCTGTGATAGAAGTGCAGGACATTTCGGCGGGACCAGACTTCAGTGCTATAGACAAACGTTGGAAGCGGTCCCAAAAGTCGGGCATTGAGGTGAATGCAATGTTGAGGCTGTGTGAATTAGCCATTCGAGTCCTAACGGTGAATTTACAGTACGACGAATCAGTTTAGTCTGTTTCACATCGAACACCACATTTGGTCATCTCGGCAACTCGCTGCGGCGTGAAACTTCGATGACTCGAACTGTTGCAGCTAACTCACTTCGGTGACCGAGACCGAGGCAGATGGAACAGACGCTAGGGTTAAATTGACTGGAAAACATTCCATCGAGGGTGTTCGTTACCGCGAGTTTTTGGCTCCGTAGGGCCAAGGGCAGGACTGGTATCTAATGAGGCAGAGAATGTCGATTCCTATATTTAATAACAGCTCATATATGTGTAAAGTTTTCAGTTTACAAAGTGTAAAAATCGGACAGGAAACATCGTAAAAAACGAGGTCAAATGTTGCAAATGACCTTCCGCCATTTTCTTTTCCCAAGCGTCTGGCGACGTTGAAGATGGTAGCCTCCCTCGCTCCTTCTTAAATTTTAACGCACGCTTGGCCAGTTCTCTCGCTTCCTCTGGCGACACTTGAACTTTCTTGGCAGTAATGATTGCCGCGACCTGCTTCAAGCTGCTTTCGTTCATGGATATGGCAAGCACCGCATAGGCTTGGCTGAATGGGTTGATTCGATCAATCAAATCCATGTCCAATTCAGTCACATTCATCGCATAGCGGCGTACGCCATCAATCAATGCCGTGTTCGGTGTCACGCCCGTTGAACCGCCGTCTTCCTCTCCTGTCGGATCGGTATTCAATTCGCCGAGTGAAAGTTTGCCTTGCTGCACCATGTTTACCGCAGCAACCGCACGTTGGCGGACGGCTTCCTGATCTTCTTCATCGAGTTCAGGGTACATCTCTTCGATGATCTTTCCCATCTTCCCCTGAGTCAGTTCTTCGGGAACCAATTCTTCATCGAACATGCCACGCTCAATCGCCACCTTGTCTTGAATGAAGCTGGTGATGATCTCGTTTAAGTCCTCGCGGCAAATCCGCTGAGCCTCTGGCGTCTTCAGTTCAGCCAAGCCATTGATTTCAAGCTGAATCGTTCCGGTCGATTCGTTAAAGCCGACGTTGTTTCCGTCTGGATCGTAGCCCTCTTCGCCGTAGTCAAAACCATCCTGAGCCTCATTAATCGCACCTTAGGACAACATAAAATGCAAAGCAGAATCTCCCAGCAAACTCTGCTCAGTCTGAGCTCGAGCGAGTGTAGTGTCGCTATACCGGACGTTTTCCGGAATAGATTTCCTCGAATTTCCATTAGATAAAATTCCAAATGGCTAAGCACGTGGTGTTTTGATTCTGTACCATTAAAGAAGTATTTGAGTAAATCGTCGTGTACGCACTAAATGGAGAAATCATGCCCGGAATCGATGGAAGAATAGATGCGGTAGCTGTATATCATAATCAAGATGGCCGAACGAACCTATTTGTGGAGCAAGGAGATAAGAAAGTTACCATCGAGAAAGTAAGGAATGAGGAATGCTTCGATTCTGCAGTTGCAATTGCCACTTGTGCATTGATGACTGGGAAACGCCTACACATTCACAATGATGCAGGCAGAATGTCCATCTGTAAAATTTACTGAACCGTGAAAGCACGTTGCCTTCGTTCCGCTTCTTAATAGGAAACACAATGTTCGTTCAACACGTTTCAGCCCTCACCTGTGCTGCCAAGTTACACAACACATCTAGCCACTTTGGGGTCACTTTACAGCAAGCCCAGTCAAGGGATATTGTAGGACAGTTTGGCGAAGCAATAATAACTATTTATTGCAATCAAGAGCATGAACCATGTCATGGCCGAACCCCTCACGACACCACTTTTAAATCAGGTGGGAAAAGCACTATTTACGGAGTTGCGTATCCTGCTGGAACGCTTAGTGGGCTTAGCCAATCTGACAAACCATTAGTACCCGACACCGTAACAAGTGACCTAGAACGAATCACTCATATTGAGTTCGAGGGTATGGATGCGATTTACGCATCAGCACAGACACTGGCCACATGGATTTTCAACGCCAATCACAAAGATGATGGCCATTCGTGTGATTTGTGTGGAGATGCAACAGCATCCACCAGAAATAGAATTGAACGCATTCAAAAATACGCCGAGCGATATGGGTTGTTCGAAGCTTTGGAACTTTCCTAAGAGATTTGGTGCATTGACTTTAGATGTTCTGACGTTGTTTAAGTGGCGATGTTTCTTCGCTTCATCCGTATGGTCGTCGTGAGATTTCAGGCCATCCGTGAAGAGTTGAAACAGCTCCACTTTCGGCGTTATGTTTTGTTACGACCTTTAATCATGAACGCCCAAACAGCACTCGAACTGGCGATATTGGAACAACATTGCGAAGAATTCGATTTCGAAAAACCTCAGGGGCGAAGGCCTCCACCGCTACCAGTTCCCTTGGCCCACTGGAT
Source organism: uncultured Pirellulaceae bacterium (assembly GCA_964352885.1). Classification (GTDB taxonomy): domain Bacteria; phylum Planctomycetota; class Planctomycetia; order Pirellulales; family Pirellulaceae; genus Mariniblastus. Next base: position 14,936 of record CAYGUE010000042.1, on the reverse strand, counting down.
TCGTTGGTACGATGAAAATTTGGAGGTGGCCGAAAACACTTCGATTGCTGATATTTAATAACAGCTCAAATGCTCAAACGTGTAAAAATATCGGTTTACTTAGTGTAAAACTCCTAAAGGAAACATCGTAAAAACAGAGGTCAAATGTTGCGAATGACCTTGATTCGTAAGGTTTACAACTGTGATTTGTAAACCTGTTTGGCGAGCAATCTTACAAACTGTAAACCTGATTCAACACCGTGGTGACGGCCCAAACCTGAAAAAAAATCCCTTCGTTACCATAGTGGGAGCCAGTGTTTATCACTTTGGGGCGTGGGGACGGGGGGTGCCAACTGCAACATCGCCAAAAGAAAAAGACTGGCACCAGACAGAGTCCGACACCAGCCTCTCAGAGCCGTTGCATAGGCTTGTTACGCTACTGGTCTGATTGTAGTCATGATCTTGTCAGCGAGCTTACAGGCACACTCAGCGGCCGTGACGACCTCCTCTGGCTTCTCTGCCCAACCAGCCAGATAGGCGAACGAATAGTCTGACGTATCCAGTCCCAGCGAGTCACAAACGATGTAGGCGGCTGACTCTGCTTCGAGCTCCAAAACGTGTCTTGGCTTGTCACTGGTGCCATGATCCAGCATCGCATGGGCCAGCTCGTGGATTAGAGTTTTCAGTCGGTGAGCAGGCTGTAGTCCTGTATCAATCAGGATCTTCGCATGAATCGGCAAGTAGACGCCACAAGGCCCATCAAGCGGTTTGTATTCGACTTCTAGGCCAATGGATTCAGCTAATACTTCGCAAGCTTTCCTTGCGTCCTGAATCGCCTTGTTATCGCCGAGGATGTTTTTCGCCTCTGGAAGTGCTGGAATGTCTTGGCCCTCTGTTTGGCCGATATCAAAGACGCTTACGGTTCGGAATCCGACTACCTTGTCCCCTTTGTTGGCTTCATCCTTTCGAATCATTGGTGCCAGAATCGCTATGCTCTTTTCGCCCTTTCGAACTTGGCGACAACTAATGCTGCCCTATCAATTGGCAGTCGATCAAACTGGTTTTTCCCTTTGCTCATTCCAAATTCTTCGAAGATGATTTTTGCCGTTTTCTCGCTCGCAATACTTAAAAGATTTCGAGCTACCGCAAGAGCAAGGTTCGTAGGGGTTGTCCTTGAGCCTTGATATCTGATGTTCCAAGATCTTGTCAAGCATAGATAAGTAAGTCATGCCGAATCTATACTGGGCATCTTTAAACTGCCGTTTCTTTTCCGGATTGGCGTGAACGTCAATGATCTTTATCAATTGCCGTAGACGTATTGTAAATGGCAGCACTGGTTTGAGTTTGTCGGCAAAAAGCAAAGGAATGGCAGCGGCAATCGACTGCTGGTGCTCTGCCACATCTGTCGGAGCGATATAGAGTAGAAGGTCGAAATACACAAGCGAAATTTCTTGCCAAACCTCCAATGTCAGTGAGTGTATGGAACCATCTTTGTCACCGAAAACTCTCGTTGAAAACATGAGGAAGCAATCACGAAGAATTCCTGTTTCGATGTAAAGTTCTTTCTTTCTCAATCTCGGAACCTGCTTCAAGTATTCCAATAATTCTGTCCGAAGTTCGCCATACTGCTCACTTCCGTTTGACTCGATTTCATCGATCATTTGCAACAAACAAGACGTGCTTCTCCGTAGTGCTGATTCACCGTTTTTTTTCTGGCAAAATAGTTTCCGCAAACTTGGATCTTGGAGCACTAGGGAATCAAGATTAAGACCAAATTCGCCAAGCTGTGAAGAGTACTTCTCCATTATTTCGCAGCTGGATTCAGGGCTGTCAACATGGAAGGATCGATGGAACTCAAAATAGAAATTTGCCTTTTCTGAAAGATCTAAGTGCATCGCCAATTCCACTAGTTCGAGCGTACGCATTTCGGAGCCCGGAAATACGCCGTTCAGTTTATTGATGCACGAGATAAACGCCATGACAGATTCGGAATTGAGATTCGGAATGGCGTCCTTAAGCAATGCAAAACAATGGTCCATTAATTCAGCATGCGGTGCGGCGTTTGGGAGTAAGTTAAATGTTTCCGAACCAGCGGAGTTTTGCGGTAACGTTGACTCAAGCCTTTTCGATTCAATTAGAGAGAAAGCTGAAAACAATGGATTGGTCGTGGCAACTGTTTGGCTGGCCAGCATCATGCCGTCAACAATCTGTTGTAACTGAGCAAGCGTAGCGGTACCGAAACGAAAAAACGCACTTCTGTAAAGCGGAACCTCGAAGACCGATTCTGGCAGATCTGTTTCGTAACGCTTCCAAAGGTGTTGGAGTTGTGACGTTTCGATTGGTAGAGCATTTCCATTGAGTAGAAGCCGACCGGTTGCGACTCTTGCGTCGAAATTCAATTGTCGATTGTCGAACTCCAAATCTTTTGCGAATTCTTCGCGAGTGCATAGATCTTGTAGAACGTCCCGCACAGCAAGATGAAGAAGTAGGCTTTGATCGTCGGTAACGGTCAGCAAAGAAGCGAGAACGGCCCCGTCTACAAGGTCGTCAAATTGGCTCCAACTAGCAGCGACAGGAGTTAAGTCTCCATCAATTTGCTCACCAACCAAGAACAGTTCTCTCGGGATGGGTTCGGGTTCGAATTGAGCACAAAATAAAAGCAATCGACGGCAAGGCTTCGATAGTCCTTTGAAACAATAGATGATCGTAGTTGAGTATGATGCAGGATGCCCATGTTTTGTGGCAACTCTATCGAGTCGAAGCTTTGATGCCTGTTGTGAATCCGAATACTCATTGGCCAAATTTTGTAGCGTCCATCGATTCCTTAGTTTTCGCTTTTTTTGCAGATAGGCCCCTAGTTGATCTAATGGCAAGATTCTTCGCTCGACGAGTCTCGCAATTTCATTTGCCAATTCCAAATCGTTGACGCCCAAGCTATGAAACTCGAGTCCGGCACGGTGGCAGAGGAATCGTGCTCCCTCTTCCTCCGACTCTAAATCTCCGACTCGTATCACATCGTCTTCATCGATCATCACGTCTGGAACTAGCCGATAAGACGTAATAATGCAGTCGACTTCGCGGTGTGAAAGGTAGGGAGCAACGAATTTGTTGAATGCTGAATCATCCATCAGATTATCAACAAGCAATAGGTTTCGCCCAAATTGATCCGACGTGAAAAGCTCCAATGCGTTGTTCCAGTTTACGCTAACGCTAAAAGTCGTCCTTAAGCAACGTGCAAGATTTTCGAATGAGGCCAACAGCGTATTTGTGCTGGTTCCGTCCAGCCAAAACACGTTCTCAACAATTCCTTGGCTAAGAGCAGTCTCCGCGATTCGTGTAGCCAAGGTTGATTTGCCGACGCCCGACGGGCCTTGGAGTAAGATCGGGCTGCCAACTTTTGCGGCTAATTTCTCAATCGCGGGATCTAATTGTTTTCGATTGAAGAACTTGTCAGCCAACAGCGGCGTTGGGAATACCTTTATCTGGTTGGGGGCAGCGACATTGATGGATGAACGTAACCAAGCATGCAAGCTGTTTTGGAATTCAGCGATGTCTGGGCGTGATTCCCAATCGCTTTTGGTGGCATCATAGTAGATCTTCCCTAACGATAATCCATCGTGAGCTTCCGAAATGTCACCTCGAAACCATTCGAAAGCATTTGCTCCAATAGTCTCAACCGATATCGATGCCTCAGAATCGTCCTTATCGAACTTGGGTATATACAAGCGATTGCCCGTCACAAGAGTGAACAGGATTCCAGCGAGTTGAGAGACTGTTGCACGACTGGATATGTTTGGACTGGGGATCGACGAATTGCGTACTTCCCAGCTCAGGAAAGGAGTTGTTTTTGGGCTTGATCCTGGCCCATTGTTCCGAACTTCATTGAGAAGCTCTGTTTCCTCAAAGTCGAAGAGCTTTAGAGTAAAAGAATCGACATCGCAATGAGCAAAGATGTTGGACGTTTTTATGTCGAGTGGGATCAAACCGCTTTGGTGAAAACCTCGGAAACAGGCGTCAGCCAGTCGTTCGATTGCTTCGACAATCTGGACAAGCGTTGGCCAACTCGATTGCTCCGGATTGGGTCTCGAATTCAGGAACTCGTCTAGGGTTTGCCAATCTACATACTCCATAACCACATAGGGATTATGCTTTCCAACTTCATGAATCGAAACGATGTTTGGATGCCGAACATTCATGTTTCGCTCGGCCCTACGTATCCAGTGATTTAGAGATTCCCCATCCTTAAACCTTCCTTGTTTCGGGGTCTTGAGTGCGACAACTTGTTCATTCTCAACGTTTTTCGCTTTCCAAACTTCGCCAAGTCCCCCACTGCCCAAGAATTCAGTTCTCACGTAGTCGCCTACCTGATTTCCTTTCTTGGAATCAAAAAACTGATTTACTAATTCTGCGGAATCAGACAGGGCAGTCTTGTAGAATTTTTGAGGAAATGAAAATGTTTCAAAATGGCGGGACAAGATTTCATGGAGAACATGGACGCGTTCGGAGTTCAATTCGGGCGTTAGCTTGGCCGCATATTTCGCAATGACTGAACTGCTCGGATCAACTTGATCAAAGGATAGTTTTCTCAGCTCTTCGTCAAACTCATCCACAATGTGGCTGGCTACCCAGCCAAGCTTTTCGTGATCCACGCAATATTTCAGGTCTCTCGATATCAGGAGCTCTCGGCACGAGCTCCGAATTCGTCCCCGCACCGCCAAACCCAAAAGCAATTCAATTAATGACTCTGGCACAGTTCCAATCGAGCAACCTGTGAAGGTTTCGATAATTTGACATACGCACAGACTTTCTGCATCTTCCAAAAGATGCGAATCAAGTAGGTCGCAAATTTCGTCTTCATTTATCGGGATTGGATTGTTCATGTCGCATTCCAATCACTATTTATGTCGGTAGTCTACGATCTGACTTTTAACTGGAGACAACTTCACCGTGATCCCGTTTTCATTGAGGAGTTTGTTGAACTGTCGTATTTTCGATTTGATCTTTACGTGCCTCCGTTCAACTTTGGATTTTGAGAGGTCCATAACTTGAGCAACCTCAAGCAGTGTAAATTGCTCTTCCTCATGCAAGAGAAGAATTACTTGTTCTTCCGTGTTGAGACTCTCCACGAAATTGGAAACCAACTCGGCGAGCTCGCGAGGTGATTCTTCAGTCGTTGAAACTTCTCTCTCGCCAATGTGCTCTAGCCTTTTCAACCTCCTAACTTCTCTAAGGACCAGACTGCGGAACACCTTCTTGAAATAGCCGTATGGGTTTTTTGGTTTTTCGAAATCTCCAGTCTTGGCTTTCTCGGCACAAGCTATGTAGTAATCGTTAACGACGGAGTTCGTGTCACGCTTTCTATTTCTGCGAACTTGATTGTGAGCAATTTTTTCCATTGCAGATTGGTGGCTCAGAAACCACTCGTCAAGGTCTTTGCTCATTGGACTATCTCGATTTGGCTCAAAGTACGGTTCCCCAACTTTAGAATATCAGAAAACTTCTAGAATTGTCCTTGAATTATCGCTGCAAATGACTGCCTTCGCTCCCTAGCCATTTGTGGACCGTGTTTTTAGCCCGTCATTTAAACGTTGGGTGCGTGGTCCAATTTTAGACGGCTGATCCAAGCCAGTGGAGATTTCGATGAATGCCCCAAGGAACTTTTCCGAGTTTGTTGAAGAAGCAGAATTGAAGAAGGAATGGCCAAAAGTACAACTGCCAATCCGAGGGTTTTCAGTTCTAGCTAAATGGTTTGAGGCTCGATTCCGCGAGGAAGATAGAGACAATGCCTACATCAGAAAGCATGATAGGCAGTTGCACGCGATGCTTTGCTTTTATGTTAATTTTTGGATTGCTCAGGATCGCAACCGGCTTCTTTGTGCTGGAAGTCGAAAGTGTCACGATCACTACAAGAGGATGTGCGACATTCTCGCTGATCCATGCGTGGCACAAGCCAAAGTTCCAATAGCAATGGTTCTTGACAAACTTAGTGCAAATGAAGAACTACATGACGCCGATTTTGAATTGGCACTCGAAAGTATTAGTAGTCTTCCCTATGACACTAAAAAAGTACGACGTGATTTGTTAAATGGTCTTAGGTATTCCAAATGCCAAAGGCGTGGAGCGGCTCGCCATCACTGCCAGATGGCACTTGCTGCTTTGAAGAAAATTGGCCGATCTGGGTCGAACGCAACAAAAGTCGCTGAGCTTTTAGAGTGTGTTTGCCGTTGCCTGAACGAGTTTCGCAATGCCGCAAAAGCCAGATTGGTTCCACTGCCAGTTTGCAAACGTCTATTCGTGTCCATAGAAAATCTTGAGTGGATGTCGACAACTCGAATCTGCCCCTCGTTGAAGAGGGTCCAGAAAGCGACAAAGCTTGCCCGCTTATACGGGAAATTCGATGAGGCACAACGAGTCTTGGACCGGATTGAGGCCGACCTTCTAGGGCCTCTGAATGGCGGTTTTTTTGGGCCGGAACAGAATGGTCCATCATCGCCTACCGGTCCAAAGAGAGGACCATCGCCCAGACCTTTAAATATGGCGGTGAAACCGATAATTCCATTGGGCCTCGTCCCAAAACTACGTGATTCGTTGATCATACGCTGATCCACACAAATTTATTTAATTCGTTGCTTCGTTGGCACATCGCTAACGAAGCCTTTCTTTTAGATGCACCTCGATGCCGCACCTGCATCGCTCCAAAAGGGGAACCGTTTTGAATCATAAATTAATCGCTGAGCAATTTTGCAAGTTTATGCAGGCCTATGCCCGAACCAAATTGGTTAACACGCCGAACGATCTCGATCGTATAGATTCGTTCTTGCAACGAATAAAATCATTGGATGTCCCCAACAGCATCCGGAATGAAATGGCGATTGCCGCCGGGGTATATGTTGGTGAAATGTTGATCAACAACGTGGGTGGTAAATGGATTAAGCCTAGCCAGCAGAGTATGAGGCGAATCTATAAAGTGGCGTGGGTCGTAGAATTGACCAACGGAACAATAGCAAACCCAATTCTCAAGGCTGAGAAGATTGCTCTGCGGTTCGACGGAGAGGCGAATTCGCTAACTCCATTCTGGGTTTGGGCCACGACTGGGAGTAGAACTTGAAAACTTCTACTCTTGGCAGTGGCTCGCAAATAGCCTGCCGGAAGATACGCCAAAGTCTACGCCGGACGGCCCGGTCTCGACGACTTGGTGTTTCTCCATATTCAATATTCAGCTGAAACGAAGCCTCAATCAAATTAGGCAATTGGCCCAAGCGTCTGACAACGGAAGCAGTTCTGATCCTTTTCCTGACCAAGTCAGGCCGCCCGAGGAATGAGTCCTTTCGTAGGCCCATCTGGTAATTCGGTTTGAGGTCAAAAGATCATGCATCAAACCGCTGGTCGTAAAATACTCAGCCATCGCCCTCTGGTGATCTTCATTGCGACCCACCCAGGCTTCGAGATACCTTTCGCTGGCGATAAGGTCGGACTTGGAGTTGTTGCAGGTAGCATGGGCGAGGACGAAGTTGTGACCCAGATCATGGGGATAGCGAGTCCACGGAATGAAATGGTCGATCTGGCCGCTGTCTGAGTTCAGCTTCCGATGGCAATAGAAGCAGATTCCTTTTTGAATATCCGTTAGCAGTTGGCGATATTCGGCAAGGCTTGATCTCTCGGAGCCAAACAGGAACTCGTTGAGATCTGAAGTCGTCCCCAGAACATCCCGATTATGTTTTCGGATGTACCGAACCCACGCCCCACGGACGAGATCTGCAATCAGTTGGTAGTATCGCCTCAGGCAGTAAGCGACGCCCTCTTTGAGTTCGATGTTCGTTCCTTTTCCAATATTGGAATATAGGAATTCGAGCTTTTGCTTTCCGACGGTTTGTAGTTTCCAGAGCGGCATCGTTCGAACCGTACGGTCAACTTCTGAAACCAGCCGATTCCATTCTTTTTCCTGCTGTTTGGCACAAGCGATGGATTCGCTTACGTCATGTCGGGCCTGCAAAATGGTGCGGATCATGGCCGCCTGTGCTCCCGTATTTTGTCTCAGAACCTGCCCCTGAGCAGGATCCTGTTTTGGAAGGTACGGAACCGTTTGACGCCAATAATATTTAATAACATGGCTTGAGACCTGACGCGTCTCCAGCTTTAAAGCTTCACCGGAGTCGTCACCATGCTCAACTGCTGCGTCGGCAAGTGCTAACAGCAGGGCAAATTTGTAGGTTGATACAAACGAGCCTTCCGAGAGCAATCTTTGGAGGTTCGTTAGAAACTCGATCTGAAATTCTGGGGAAACAGACAAACTCAATCCCAATACTTAGCCTTCGATGGTATCACCCACCGCACACCGCCGCGTGGATCTTCAACATCTCCATCATAGCGAGGGATGACATGGATATGGGCATGTTGAACTGTCTGTCCGGCGGCAATGCCATCGTTGACGCCAATGTTGACTCCATTGGCCCCCGTTTTGATCAGCTGATACCTGACAATGGCGACCAGCTCCCAGAGTTCGGCCAGCTCGGCAGAATCAAGCTCAAAGATACTCGCAACGTGTCGCTTAGGAACAATCAAACTGTGGTTGGTAGATACTGGAAACGAGTCACGGATTGCGAAGCCGGATTTCGATTCAGCGATTTTCTCTTTTAGTGACTGGCAGAAAGGGCATTGTTGAACTTGGCTCATTGTTGGTCTATCGGTTGCGACCTTCACGATTAAGTAGTTCGTTTGGAAACAAGTCACTGGCCACGCCGATCAGCAGGTATTCTTCGAAAGCAAGTCTTGTTGAGCCATAGTCCTGCCAAATGCTCTTACGGTCGGGGCTCCAGCAGCAAGCCCAGAATCGGATGTCACCTTTCAAGCGAATCCCCCTCTCTTCGACCTCAAACAGTGCATCTTTCCAGTCGGCATATTTCTTCGTTTTCTTGGCATCCGGATGACCTTGCAAGGTGACGGCACTGAGGTCACCGATATGGTAGGCGTAATTGTATCCCCATCTGCCGAATTTCCCGTTCCCTGAAACGAGGTCAGAAATGTTGGCGGATAGATTCTTGTCGCCCTTGCCAAAGATCTCAGCCTTGCCGATGTACAAAGGAATGACCTTGCCCTCATCCATACGAAACATCAGGTAGAGAATTCCGCTGCTCGTGACACTTTCAGATGCATGCTCCTTGGAGAGAGAATTTCCAAGTCCTCGCATCAGTTCGTCCATTTTGGTCGAACGTGCCAGGACCTTTCGTTGGTTCCTGCCATATTCCAATATGTTGACCACGCCATCTTCGGATGCGAACAAGGGCACCGATTCCTGGACCACATTGTTGGCTTTCAGAAAGTTTTTCCAGAGCGATATCTTTGTGTCTTCTTGAAACATGGCATCGGTAGGATCGCGATCAAAATGTTTATATTACACCTCGCGATCATGATGGCGATGGAATCGCGTAAAGTCAATCTGAACGCCAAACAGCTCCCTTGCACTGAAAGGGACTTAGATGGCTCTAGATTCCTTCATCAACAAGCGTCACGATTAACTTTTGGATTTGCTTCGGTAGCGACGGCCACATTCGAACAAAGTATGCCAGGAAGTCTTGATCCGGTTCTCCTTGCTGTGTATTTGCTGTGCTGCATCCGTTTCCACTGGTACGAGAAGCGTCATAGACCGGGCGTGAACTGCTGCTTCTCTTGAATCGCTAGTCCAAGCATATTGATGGATTCACGACGCTGACAATTGCTGAAGACATTGCATTGGAGTAAATGAAATATGAAAACCTCTTTAACCAACTCAAAAGAACAAAACGCCCAAGCTGATGCCGAATTCTTGATAGAGAACTCCGCGATCATCAGATCACTCGTTTCCTGTGACGTAATTGTCCGGACACTCTTCCTCTCGGTTCGCCAACATCTGGAACAAAATATCAGGCAAGGCTGGGAAGTTTCCAATCCAGACCTTGTCTTTCAAACTCTCCGACTGGCCGCCCAAGACCGTGCAGTCCAAGCCGAATTGAATCCGGAAGAGTTGCGTAACGAGGTCATTGAGACGCTTGTGCCGGTTCTCGATATCTTTGCTCAGCTATACCTCGCGGAAAATTGTCCAAGGCCAGCGAAAAATCTTCAGTCGTAGTCGCGTAAAACACTGTGCTTCTTGATCGATCTGCTAGGACTTCGAAGTCCAGCAGAGAGCGGTGCGTTATTCACGGAACTCTTGCTGTCGTCAAACGCTGCATCATGAAAGGAAAAGTTGATAGTAGGAGTTGATCGACGATTGCAATTCGTAAATAGCAATCGAGCCCCTGCTCATAACTTCTTGCTGTGTATTTGCTGGGGCACCAAACAAACCGCAGTTATTCCCTTCTCGGATCTCGTCGCTGGGAACGGCAAGTTTGGCCGATGGGGATACAACTACGCCTATCATCTCGGTGATTTGAGTGCCGTGACATTGCCAGGCCATCCCGAATCCAAAAGAACAAAGAAGTATGCTGATTGGCGAGACGCGTTATTTAATATTCGCGACGACTCGATTCAGATGAAAGGTGACATTCGCTTTTGGGCCTGTAGTTGGAATCCGGACCGCCAAAGTATTTGGAACGAGCACGGATCAACTCGTCTCGCTTTTGAGGAGTATTTATTGATTGGCGTTGCCAGTGATTTGTTTCCAGATGCTTTGCTGAATCGCGAAGGACGGAATCGCTAATCCGTTTCTGTCAAAGGTTTTACGAGACAGATGATCGCAGTCTTCACTGATGCGGGTAACTTGGCCCAGTTCTCGATAATCAACCTGAGATCCTCACCCAAATCTATTTGCTGCGTATTTGCTGCGTCGCCCCCAAGAACTCGCTGATTCCCCGTGTTTTCAACACCTGGTTGTCGGACTGTTAATCCATTTGTCGCAGGTTCGAGCCCTGCCGGGGGAGCTTGTTTTCTTTCTGCGAAAAGAAACGCCAATCCAGTTAACGCCCGGCACCGAGCAATCGGTCGCTGGGCGTTTTGCGTTGACGGACCAGCAAAAACGGAATTCAAGACGTTCAACGGCGCTATCCTAGGAACGGCCCGATCGGCCCCTTCTGATTGATCGGGTTCCCATACGCATTCTGGATCGTCGTGTACCAATTCCCGATTGTCTTGTGCCCAGGTTGATTGTAACCGGGCAGTCGGATGTACCGCCGGGCTATGTCAAGCCGCGTTATGGCAGTCATTTATGATTAAGTTTGGTCGAAACGCACCATGGCCCCTTCGTTGTGGGTGTTCTGCTGGCTCGAACCGACAGGTGCAAACGGAAGTTGCCAAGCGATGCCTGGAAGAATGGGACGGATGATGGAGGAATGGTGAACTCTTCCTGTCAGGCAACGAGCGTCGAGGAGAACGCATGGTAATTTGGAATTTCGGGGCTAAACACATCCAGAACTTTTTGGATTCTTCCGATAAAGACGATGATGAGGGATAACCATTGGACTTAATGGTGGTGCGCCGACATGTCGCGAACAAGATTGCCAAACTATTTTCTCACTATGCTGTTTGTGGTGATTGCTGCAAATGCGTTTCCAAATCTCGTCATCGGGCAAGGGATTTTGCTACCGTGGGCGGGCTCGGTCAACCAATCGATGGGGGGAGCCGGCACCGCCTCGCCACAGGATGCTATCTCCGCCGTTTATTGGAACCCTGCCGCAATGGCGGACATGCAACACTCGGAATTGTCGGTGTCCCTCGGAACGTTGTTTCCAGTACTGGAAACCGACTCCTCGGTTGGATTCGGCGCAGTCAGCGGAACAAGCAGTGGCAATCCGGGATTTGCTGGATTGCCCTATGTAGGTTGGGTTCAAAAACTTCCTGACCCCAGGTTTTCGATGGGATTGGGAATTGTCGCCGCAGCGGGAATCAGAACCAATTACGCAGCAAGTACCACGAATCCAATCTTTTTTCCACAGTCCAATACGCCTGGAGCACCGGGGGGATTCGGGCAACTGTACAGCGAAGCTGAATTCCTACAGATTCTTCCGTCGCTCAGTTACGCGGTTAACGACAGGCTATCGATCGGGATCACACCAACCGCCTCGATCGGACAGGTGACCGTGGATCCACTTTTGTTTGGCGCTCCAGACGACGCAGACGGCAGCGGCCAGCCGCGATATCCCACAGGAAAAGGAACCAAGCTTCAGTGGGGCGGAGGTGTTCAGCTTTCAGCCCACTACAAAGCCTCACCGTCTCTGAGTCTGGGAGCCATGATCAAGTCGCCACAATGGTTTCAGACATTTGAAGTTACGGGAACGGACGAGTTGGGTTTGCCACGTACTTTGAGCCTAGACCTAGATTTGCCAATGATTGTCTCTTTGGGAATGGCCAGCAAGGCAATTCAAAATACCGTCGTGGCAGTTGATCTTCGGTATGTTGATAATAAGAACACTGATGGATTTGGTCCATCCGGATTTCGTCCGGATGGTTCACTGGCCGGGTTGGGTTGGAGCAATCAGTTTGGAATCAATGTTGGTGTTCAAAGACATATGAACGACGTTTTGACCTTGCGCGGCGGCTATTTCTACACCAGCAGCCTGTTGAGCGATGCAGAAGCAATGCTCGCCGTAGCTGCTCCACTTCATTATCATCACGGCTTTTCAAGTGGCGCTTCGATTCACCTGACCAAAAGGGCCAGTTTCAACTTTGCTTACACCTACCTGCTGGAGAATGAATTGAGTGGACCTCTGCTATCTCCCGCAGGGGCACTACCCGGATCCGACGTAACGACACGTATTTCCGCTCACGAGGCCAGCTTGGGTATCGTCGTAAAGTATTAGACGGTGGAGTGGTGGATGGAGTTCCGGCGGTCGAGGATCCCCGTGGACTCGATGCCTGCATGTGTATCGGCAAAGCCTTACCCTCCCAATGATCGGGCGAAGTCCCAAAGGCCTGGCACCCGGGACTGAAACCGTCGGCTGGGCGACATTTGGATCATCAATGCCTGTTTGATCGGATCCTCTTCTAGCGTTCCAACGCCGCGGCCAACTGAGCCCCGATGCCTCTTATCTCGGCGCGATCTGGACCGCCATGTGCCGCACATTTTGGAATCAGACTGCGGTGAAACCATCGCAGTGGCGGTGAAAAGCCGTTTGGCGAAAACGCCAAATGACAACCCGCCGGGTATCGGTTTTGCAGAAATCACGGCCTGCAACAGTCAATGGGACAGGCCTTCTTTCGAAAATCATCAACTTTCCGTTATTTCATATTTTCGTCAACCTATGGTTTGGTGACGGAAATGTACTTAAAGACCTATTTCAAGCTCTGAGTTGCTTTGATTTCAATCCCCTCTTCATAACCCTATGTTTAATCGGGCACTAGAAAACACTCAATTAGAAGACTTGTTTGTGAATTCCACGAACGCAGATGAGCTGCGCGCACAGCGAGTCTGGCGATTTATTATCGTTCTTTGGCTGACCTGGATCTTCAACGCATTCTTCCTGTGGTACCGCGGTTATGAAATGGCCACCCTCGTCTGTTTTGCGGATTCTGTGGTCCATCTGGTTATTCTCTTAGCATGCCGCAAGCAGAAAAACTACGCGGTCATCATGAATCTGAATCTGATGGCAAGCGCCTTCGGATTGTTTTTTGTATCGGTCAGCGACCCCGCCTTGGCGGGCACCATGCTCTTTTACCCAGTCGCCATTCTGGTTGCGTCACAATTGCTGGGAGTCAGATCTGCGTTTGTTTGGCTGCTTATCAATTTCGGCGGCTTCATGCTCTTTTTTGTGACCGTGTATGGTGTCCACCAGTCATTCAGTACCTGGAGATTCGACGAATTCATGTTGATTCTGGGGGTCGCCACTTGCATCTTTTTCTGTTGCCAACAGGGAGAGTCCTATTACCAGGAACGAACGAAGGATCTGATCAAGCTGAGCCACAGGCTGAAGAAGAAAAGTGAAAAGCTCCACAAACTGGCGACGACCGATGCATTGACTGGATTGCTCAATCGGTTTCAATTTCAAAACAAATTGAAGGAATCGGTGCTGAATAACAGCGCCGATATGAAGACAGCCCTGTTCCTAGTTGATATGGATGGGTTCAAGGAGATCAACGATACGCTGGGACATTTGATGGGTGACAAAGCACTTGTCGAAATTGCCCAACGATTGCACCAAGAATTCGGCGATTGTTCAGAGGTAGCCCGGCTCGGTGGCGACGAATTCTGCATTATCTATTCCGGAATCCAGAATAGCGACCAAGCCAACGAAATTGCCTCAAGAATTGGCGATCTGCTTAACGAGCGTTATTCGCTGGAAGAGGCTAGTTTTCAGATGGGTGCCAGCGTAGGAGTTGCACTCTGTCCCGACGATACGGAGTCCGATCAGGAGCTGTTGTCCTTTGCTGATACGGCCATGTATTTCGCCAAGGAAAACAAGATCATTTACGCGGCTTATGAACCGGGAATGACCGACCGGCTGATCGAATACCGCATGATGCAGGAAAAACTGTCGGTGGCGTTGGAGAACGAAGAATTTTTCCTTGTTTACCAACCCCAAGTCAACCTGCGAACCGGTGAAGTGATCGGAGTAGAAGCGCTGTTACGATGGAAACAGGGCGGCGAGACGATTTCACCTTACCGTTTTATACCCCTGTTGGAGCAAAGCCACGAAATCATCCCCGTCAGCCGCTGGATCGTGCAGGAGTGTTGCCGACAACAGGCCGAGTGGTCTCGCCAGGGTCACGATGTCGAAATTTCGATAAACATCAGTGCGGTTCAATTCAAAGACGAAGAATTTTGCGAAAGCGTTGCGGATTCGATTCGCAGGTTTTCCATCGACCCCCAAAAACTGGATTTCGAGATTACCGAGGGCCTGCTAATTGACGATGTCGCCGAAGCCGTTGAGACATTGAATCGGATCAAGGAAATGGGGATCAGCATTAGCATCGACGACTTTGGAACAGGATACTCGTCTCTCGCCTATCTCAGGGAGTTTCAGCTGGATCGGCTGAAGATTGATTTGGCA
>CAYGUE010000041.1:0-41496 GCA_964352885.1 uncultured Pirellulaceae bacterium | reverse complement strand
CATCGATAATCCCAAACAAAGACCCAAACGTCTCTTGCTCAGGAGACCTAAGTCAAAATATCACGGATCACGCTTGCGTGTTTGACACCTGTCAACTTCTGATTCAAGCCTTGAAACGGCACGTGAAATTTCTCGTGATCAAAACCCAGCAGATGCAACAGCGTCGCGTGAAAGTCGCGTAGCTGAACAGGATTTTCTACAGCGTTGTAGCCGACTTCGTCTGTTGCGCCGTAGGTCATGCCAGAGTTAACACCGGCCCCGGCCATCCACGTCGTAAACGCGGAAGGATTGTGGTCACGACCATAGAAGGCCATCTCTTTTCCACCACGGTTTTCCCGCATCGGCGTGCGACCAAACTCACCGCTCCAAACAACTAGTGTGTCTTCCATCATGCCGCGCTGTTTCAAGTCAGCAAGCAAAGCCGCAATCGGGCGGTCGGTTTGTTTGCACTTGTCAACAAATCCATGATTCAACGACTCACTTTTACTGGAGCCATGAGTGTCCCAGCCCCAGTCGAAAAGCTGGACAAACCGAACCCCTTTTTCGACAAGCCGCCGAGCAAGTAGGCAATTGTTAGCAAACGACTTTTTGCCGGGTTCTGCACCGTATTGCTCAAGCGTCTCGTTGGATTCCTGATTGATGTCCATCGCGTCTGGAACTTCTGATTGCATGCGAAACGCCAGTTCATACTGAGCGATTCGAGTCAACGTTTCCGGGTCACCAAACTGCTCGTAAGACTTGTTGTTCAAGTTGCCCAGTGCGTCCAGCATCGCTCTTCGCTGGTCACCGGTCACGCCTTTTGGATTGGAAATATTCAGTACGGGATCACCGGTCGAGCGACATTGGACTCCTTGGTAAACCGAAGGCAAAAAGCCCCCGCCCCAAAGCGATTTACCAACACGAGGAAGCCTGCCACCGGAAAGCAAAACAACAAAACCTGGCAGGTTTTCGTTCTCGGTTCCCAAGCCATAAGTTACCCACGAACCGATCGATGGATAGCCAAGTCGCGGTTGCCCCGTATGCACCATCAACTGGGCTGGCCCATGATTGAACTGGTCGGTTTGCATCGACTTGATAAAGCAAACGTCGTCAACTTGCTTGGCAAAGTGGGGCATCTGATCAGTAACCCAAGCGCCAGATTTTCCATGTTGCTTAAAAGGAAAACGGTGACCGAGCATTTGTGGCGTGCCCTGAATGAAAGCAAACCGTTTGCCTTCGAGGAAACTTTGTGGACAAGCTTTGCCGTCGAGCTTCTTCAAATCGGGTTTATAATCGAAAAGCTCCAATTGGCTCGGGGCGCCAATCATATGCAGAAAGATCACGCGTTTGACTTTGGCCGGAATGCGAGCTGTTGGCTGTTCAGCTTCGTCATTGTGGCTAACGGTGCTTCCGTGGGCGGATCCAGTCTGCATCGACATCCAGATTGCCCCTAGTCCAGTCGAACACTCGCCCAAAAAGTGGCGTCGGGTCGATTGCTGCAGCTTGCTGTGAAAGAGTTCTTCTTTGATTGATCGCGTCATTTCGTTAATACCTCATCGAGATTGAGCAACACGGTGGCGACTGCCTGCCAGCCGGCGACCTTGTCGTCTTTCGGATATGCATTCAGCAACTGCAACAGCGTGCCTAACTCATCGGCTTGTGGATCGCGACAAGTTGCCAACAAGAAGCCAGCAGCCAGTTGTTCCTTCGGCTCCTCTGCAAGCGTCTGCATTCGTTTTGCAAAAGCTTCCGCACATTCGATCATCGTTTGATCGTTCAAATTCATCAGGGCCTGAATTGGCGTGTTGGATAGCAATCGCCGAGGCATGCAAACTTCGCGCGAGGGAGCGTCAAACGCGTCGAACATCGGAAATGGGATGCTTCGCTTAGTATAGGTGTAGACGGCTCGTCGATAACGGTCTTCGGAATCGGTTCCTGGTGTCTTCCATTTATCCCCGCCAGCAAACGGATTCCACACGCCTTCGGGAATAGGGGGACGCACGGGTGGACCAAATTGTTTAGCGCTCAGCAATCCGGAAATCGCCAGCGACTGGTCCCGGACCATTTCTGATGAAAGTCGATTTCGTGGCCCGCGTGCCAACAGCCGATTGGCGGAATCGAATGATTGAAGTTCGGGCCGAATGGCAGAACTTTGTCTGTAAGTGCTCGATAGCACCAATTCTCTGAGTAGCTTTTTTTGGCTCCACGCAAACTCGTTTTGAAACTTGATTGCCAAATGATCAAGCAAGGCAGGGTGGGAAGGCGGTTCTCCCGACGAACCGAAATCCTCTTCCGTCGCAACGAGGCCGATCCCGAACATGCGTGCCCACATTCGATTCACGGCAACACGGGCGGTCAATGGGTTGTCAGGACTAACCAGCCAGTTCGCAAGTGCAAGGCGGTCCTTGGTTTTATCTTCCGGCAGCGACCCGAACGCGGTCGGTGTGTCTGCAGTGACTGTCTTGTCTTTGGTAAGGAAAAGACCGCGAATGAAAACCTGCTGCGTGCGAGCAAGGTGCGCAGGCCGTTCGGCACAAACAGGTACGGAGGTCGATTTGATCGCATTACGTTTCTTGATCGAATCCGCGAGCGATTTTCGCTTTCTGTTCAAGGAGATATTTTTGGTAAGTCCCCCAAACTTTCTAGAATCAGTAACAGCCAAGTGGCCGCGTTTGGTAACCAACGGAAACGCTCCGAGTGCTTGAACACGATGCTTGAGCACGACCTGCAATTGAGCGCCCTCCGGAACCTTGCTTGGCGACTTCATAACGAGCGCTGCCGAACGAGGCCGATAGATTCGCGTGTAAGCAGCGAACCCCTTGTTTGATTTAGCGTTGAGACTTTCCGTTGGATCATAGAAAGGTTCTGGTTCGTCGGAAATCATGCGGGCGATCTCAATCGGCGTGGAGTTTTCTTCGCCTGGAACTACCCAGTTTGCTGTGACGTGGGAAAGTGAAAATCCCCACTCTGAATCCGTCAATGCAGTTTCTGGAATCAGTGGCATGGCAGTGAAACGAATCGCAGTGATTTCATCCAAGCCGCTGGGAACCGTGGAAGTCAACGTGATGTCGGTGTCCTTGCTGACCGTATCAACGGTGTGAAATTCCTGGTGGTCCGTTTTTGCTTCGACGGCGACTCGAGTTTCGTTGTTTGTTTTGGCTGCCAATTTTGTGACGGCATTCCAAACTTCCTCGTCAGCCAAAACCCGATACTCTGAACTCCAGATAGCGTGCTTTAGATCAGAAATCTGTCGATCGAGCTTTGAGGCTTTTTTATATTCCGCCGAATCGATGGGAGCATTTATCGTCGGCCAGTCCTCACCCAGATCGGTGTCGGCAGTGTTGTTGAAGAAGGCTGCAAACTTGTAGTACTCGTCGTGTCGGATGGGATCATACGGATGACTGTGGCACTGAGCGCAGCCAAACGTGACACCCTGCCACGTTTGCCACGTCGTGCTGGATCGGTCGAGGACTGCAGCGATGCGAAATTCTTCGTCGTCGGTGCCACCTTCTTCGTTTGTTTGCGTCAGTCGATGGGCGGCCGTCGCGATGTGGTCTTCGATCGAGGCATTTGGCAACAAGTCACCAGCCATTTGCTTGATCGTAAATTGATCATAGGGCATGTCACGATTAAAAGCGTCGATGACCCAGTCGCGATACTTCCAAATATTACGAGTGCCGTCGATTCCGAGCCCTTTCGAATCGGCGTATCGAATTTGATCTAACCAGACGCTTGCCCATCGCTCGCCAAACGAAGGAGATGCCAGCAGGCGATCGACTACAGCAGTAAAGATCCGTTCAGTTTCTTTTTCGGTTTCGCAACCAGTAAGTGCGTCAAGAAACGTTCCGCGCTCTTCGAGCGTCGGCGGAAGGCCAGTCAAATCAATCGATGCACGTCGAAGCCAACGTGCTGCAGACGCCTCCGTGGCGGGATCGATACCCTTTGCTTCAAGGCTCGCGAGAATATAATGGTCGACGGACTGCCGCGGCCAATCGCTGTTTACAGTCTTCGGCAGTTCCTGCGGCTGGGGCTTTTCAAATGCCCAATGCTGACTCCACTTCGCGCCTTGCTTAATCCACCGGGTCAAAAGATCGACTTCGTTTTGGTTAAGCGCTGGGCCATGCTCAAGTGGCGGCATTCTTTCGTCGGGATCATCCGAGACAACTCGTTCAAGCAAGATGGACTCGTCCGGCTCGCCAGGTTCAACGATCCAGCCTTCGGGTGCGACAACTTGATCGGCGTAAACAAATGAGATGTCTGCCGCCTGTTTCACACCACCATGGCAAGCCGTGCAGTGCTTAATGAAAATCGGTCGAACATCCCGATTGAAATCAATCCGCTGGTCCGCTGTCTCCTGCCCGCTCAGACTACCTGCGTCACCGCAAAGGGCGAAGGAGATCACGAACGCGAGAAGCGGGGCTGCACGGCAGGCGGAGAGAACACATGTTCCAAGTTTGATCATTTGATTCGCCAACTGTTTTCTCGAGCTCTTATTAGAAAAATTTGTCAAATCATTACAGATGCATACGCGCATCAAAGGTCAATGAAACTCCTTCGATACGGATTTCGTCTGGCTTTTCCGGCGTTTCCCATGACAACACGATCGAAAAAGTGAACAGAACACAAGTCTGATCAAACACAACGATGCCTGGCAAGAGCCCCTCGCATACGTTGGAGGCGTCGATTAGCAAGGCAACTTTTTGCGTTTAGACCTTATTCCTGCTGAATTCGATTTGCCACGACAAAGGCTCAATCTTCCTCGTTGAGCGACAGCTTGAAAATCATCGTCACGCCTATCTTACATTGAAACTTGGTAGCAACGACGAGAAGTGTCAAAACCGCCAAAAGCATTCTTACATTATCTTCCAGCCAACAAAACATTGAATCCCTGTTGCCGCGTTCCAATTGCCTTTAAGATTTGAGTATGTCCAATGTGGCGGCGCAAACTGATTCTGCGGAAGCCATCGAAAAACTCGCTCGCGAGTTCGCCCAACAACCGCAACTGATCGCCTGCGTCGAATCGCTGAAGCAAAAATTGCCAGCGACATTCGATTCGGTGTGGGGTTCGTCCTGCGCGCTGCTTGTACAGAGCCTTGCAAAACACGTCGATCAAGTCGTTGTGATCGTTGGTGACGCGAAACGGCAGGATCGTCTGCTAGATGACTTGCCGACTTTCGGTGAAGCACGAGCGGAGCGTTTTCCAGCATGCATGATTCGTGCTGACAATAGCAACGTCGTCGACCTCGATTACGGCGAACGACTGCGATTGGTGAAATCGCTCAACGCCGGCGAAGAAAATCCAATCATCGTCACAACCGTCCCTTCGCTGCTTCAGCCAGTCCCGTCAACGAAATCGCTTGGCGGCAATACGCGTCGACTGGCTGTTGGCGATCAATTGGATGTTGCCGCATTTGAAGCCTGGTTGCTAGAGCACGGCTTCCATTCAACCAGCGCTGTCGCGTTGCCGGGTGAGTTTTCCAATCGCGGCGGAATTCTCGACGTGTTTGCACCTGACTTTTCGAGTCCTGTTCGTATTGAATTGTTCGACGACGAAATTGAATCGCTTCGACAGTTTGACGTTTCGACGCAGCGAAGCGTTTCCAACTTGCAACAATTCGAGATCACTGTACTTACGGATCAGGACAGCGTTGTTTTTGAAGGTCATCTCTTCGATCACATTCCGAAGAACGCAGTCGTACTTTTGGTTGAGCCTGACTCGCTGAACGATATTGCCGAACGATTCGCCGAAAGAACATCCGAATCGATTCGATTGTTCACTTGGGATGAGTCTCGGCAAAAAATGGCAGGTAGAGGATTGGCTTCCGCCAGCGAGGTCACCACCGGAGCCATCGGCGAGCATTGGCAGTTGCCGATCGAATCGGTCGAGAAGTTCGGCGGAGAGATCGGTGAAATCCGCTTGCAGGTTGAACGCCTGTCACGCGATGCAACAGGACAGGACTATCAAGTTCTGATCGTCGCGGCTGTGGATGGCGAAACGACGCGAGTTGCCGAAATCCTTTCGCCAACGGGCGCGTGGAAAGAAGGCCGCATCGCGATGGGTGTCGGTTCGATTCATGATGGCTTTCGAATTCGCGATTCAAAAACAGTTCTCGTCAGCTGCGATCAAATATTCAATCGCAGCGACCTGCGTCGCAAAGGTCGGCGGCGGCTTGGCAAAGCGATCGACAGTTTTCTTGATCTGAAAGACGGCAACCTGATCGTGCATCTTTCGCACGGCATCGGTCGCTATCGCGGACTAAAGATGCTGGAGAAAGACGGTCAAAACACTGAGCACATGGAGCTTGAGTTCGCTGCCGGCACACGAATTTATGTTCCTGCCGCGAAGATCGATCTGGTTCAAAAATACATCGGCGGTTAAAACCACGCCTCGGCTGGCCAAGATCGGTGGAACGGGTTGGCAAAAACGAAAAGCATCCGTCGAATCCGCAATCACCGACATGGCGGCGGAGATGATCGACATGCAGGCCCAGCGTCTGGGCCGCAGCGGCATCGCCATGCGGATGGAAACGCAATGGCAACACGAATTCGAACAGTCATTCCCCTACCACGAAACGCCCGATCAGCTGACCGCGATCGCCTCAATCAAAGAGGACATGGAACACTCGCAGCCGATGGATCGCTTGTTGTGTGGCGACGTGGGCTATGGCAAGACAGAAGTCGCCATGCGAGCCGCGTTCAAAGCCGTCGAAAACGGTTACCAGGTTGGCATACTTGTCCCAACGACGGTGTTGGCGGAACAGCATTACAAATCGTTTCGCTCGAGGATGGCCGAGTTTCCATTGAAGATCGTCAAGCTCTCTCGTTTCTGCACGACGCAGCAGATGAAGCAGAACATGGCGATGATGAAATCGGGCGAAGCCGACATCGCGATTGGGACTCATCGCATTGTTTCGAAAGACGTCGAGTTCCACAACCTTGGACTGGTCGTGATCGACGAAGAACAAAAGTTCGGTGTCGCGATCAAAGAGAAACTGAAAGGTTTCCGATCGACGGTGAACATCCTGACCATGTCAGCGACGCCGATTCCGCGAACGTTGCATATGTCTCTCGTTGGAGTCCGAGACATTGCGAATCTGGAAACAGCTCCGGAAGATCGTATCCCGGTCGAAACAAAAGTCATGCGATTCAACGACGACGTGGTTCGCACGGCGATTCTTCGCGAGCTGGCTCGCGGAGGACAGGTGTTCTTTGTGCACAACCGCGTCAAAGACATCCACATCCTGAAAGAGAAAATTCAATCGCTTGTTCCGGAAGCTTCCATCGAAGTTGGCCACGGCCAGATGGACGAACTGGAACTCGAAAAGGTAATGAGCGATTTCATCACGGGGAAATTTGACGTCTTGCTGGCAACGACCATTGTCGAAAGTGGCTTGGACATCCCCAACGCGAACACGATCTTCATCGACGAAGCAGATCGTTATGGACTATCAGACTTGCACCAGCTCCGCGGTCGTGTCGGGCGTTACCATCACCAAGCGTATTGCTATCTTCTGCTGCCACCGCATAAGCATCTGAATCCGACGGCCGCCAAACGGCTGCAGGCGATCGAGACATTTTCGCAGATGGGTGCCGGGTTCCAAATTTCGATGCGTGACCTCGAGATTCGCGGAGCAGGAAACTTGTTGGGGACTCAGCAATCCGGTCATATCGCGACGGTTGGCTATGAGATGTACTGCCAGCTTTTGGAGAAGGCAGTGCGGCTGCTGAAATCGATGCCAGCCAAGCTTTCGATTCAGGTCGATGTCGATTTGCCAGTTTCTGCATTCATCCCGGACGAGTACGTTCCTGATCGACGTCAGAAGCTGGATCTCTACCGGCGGCTAACGAGGCTGGAGAGTTTCGACGACATCGGAGAAGTCCGCGAGGAACTCGCGGATCGTTTTGGACCGTTGCCGAAATCGGTGGCACGATTGCTTTCGGCTTCCGAAGTCAAGCTGCTTGCAGCGTCATGGCAGATCGACGCTATCCAGTTGCGTGACAAGTATCTGGTGTTCAACTACAGCGTGCGTCCGCGAATGGAACGTCTTTCCAAAGAGCGTCCAATGATTCGGATCATCGATGACAATACTGCAATGGTCACGCTGAAGTCTGGAAAAATTGCGCCGGGAAAACTGCTATCACTGGTAAAGTCCCTGCTTGAAAATGCTTAGTTCGTTCTCGGTTCAAGGCGAAATCTCACGCAGAGTCGCGTGGTTTTTTCAATCAAATTTGACGCCTTCATAGGCATACTTACGCAGGCGTTTGAATGGCACCACAAAGACGGGCGAAATCCGCGTGAGCTAGCAGCCATTGACGCACGTCATCGCATTTCTTTTCTGCGAAGCCGAACCGAAAAGTTTCTATTGCGTAGCACGGGCCAGATCAGTACGGTCGCGCGGAATTTTCTCGGTTTTTGCTATCAGGCGAATCCATGGCTGCGGTAAAGGGATTTCAATTTATGTTTCGTGAATCGGCTTTGTCGTGCATTTTTGCCAGCATGTTTTTTCTCACTCCAACACTCTGTATCGCGCAATTGGGGTCCTCCGAACCGACGCCCGACCCGTACTTCAATCCCATCGCAAAGAAGCCAAACTTTAGCGACACTTACGTTCCGCCGAGTTTCTCACCGGGCTCGATCGGCAAACGGATCCCAAAACCAGACTCTTCCACAAATGAAAATTCGCCGGTTCCATGGAGCCACCAAAGGTCTATCGTTCGTGATCGGACAGAGTCAGAAAATGATTTCAAACCTCAATCGAGCATTGTTGATTCACCCGACAAGATTCAATTGACGACTGCGATCGAGCCAATCACGCAGCAGGAAGGCATCCGCACCGCGGATTTGCCCAAGGATTCCCAATCAATCACCAAAGCCAAGCCGCTGAAAGCTTTCGAGCCCGGCCAAGTCATTGCACTCGTTGGCGGTGAACCGATCTTCGTTGGCGACATGCTCTTCGAAGCCAACCAAATCATCGAAAGCAAGATTCCCGATGCACCGGAATCCGCAAAACAGAGTCAACGCAAACGATTACTCAAGGCGATGACCAAGAAGTTCGTTGATCAGAAATTGCTCTACGTTGACGCAATGGCAAAACTTCCCGCGGGAGCCAGTGCTGACAATTTGATCAAGCAAGCCACTGGCATCTTCGATGAGCAGGTTTTGCCCAACATGATCGAAAGCTCTGGCGTCAAAAGCATTACCGAGTTCGATGGCAATCTTCGAATGCAAGGATCGTCCCTGCGACAAGTTCGGCTCGCTTGGGCAAAGGATCAACTCGCTCGTCAATTTGTACAGCAGGACTTGAACGTCGATCAAACGGTGACTCACCAAGAGATGCTGGACGAGTACCTCGCCAACAAAGAGAAGTACGCCATTCGAGCGCGTTCGAAGTGGGAGCAAATCATGGTTCGGTTCGACAAATTCGAATCACGAACTGCGGCAAAGAAGCAGCTCTCGGAGCTTGGGAACAAGATTATCTATGGTGCCGGTTTTGCAGCCATCGCCAAAGAACATTCTGACGGCTTCCATGCCTCAGAAGGTGGCCAACACGACTGGACTGGCAAAGGAGCATTGGTGCTGAAGGAAATCGACGAAGCAATCTTCACATTGCCGATTGGCGAGCTTAGTGACATCATCGAAAGCCGCGACGGCTTTCACATCGTCCGTGTGCTGGAGCGAAGCGAAGCTTCGCATACGCCTTTCACCGAGGCTCAACTGGAAATAAAAAAGCGACTTAAAGACGACAAGATCAACAAGGCGTTTGAAAAGCATCTTAAATCTGTCAGAGAGCGAATCCCGGTCGAGTACTTCCCGTTGGATTAGAGACGACTTTTCCGAGTACGATGCTTCACGCTCGGGCGTCTCGTTCGCAGAAATTTGAAACTGTCGATTGCATGTTCAACCGATGCAAGACGATAATTCTGTCGTAACTTCTCACAGGAAACGTCATGACTCGAATTACGACTCGGCTGCCAGCCATTGTTTTCACTGCGGCATTCGCACTTTTGATCGCGAACGATTCGCGGGCTCAAAACGCAAGCTATTCCCCGACCGTCGGACAACCGCACGGTGATTTCATCCTGCCTTCCATTGACGATGGAAAGCCGCTTCAACTTTCAGCCTTTCGCGGCAAGAAAGTTTTGCTGATGCACTTTGCCAGTTGGTGAGCCGGATGCCGAAAGATTGTGCCCGTGTGGCATGAGACGATCAAGAAGCTTGATTCTGACAACCTTGTTGTGTTGGGAGTGGTTCAGGAACAGCATGCGGAGCGAACGAAACTTTACAAACAGTGGAAGCAATACGATTTCCCGATTGCGCAGGATTCGGTTACCAAGTTAGGCGCTGCCGTGGTACCGATCTTCATTGGAATCGATGAGTACGGAATCGTTCGAAACACGAAACTTCGCCCTAAAGGTTTGGAAGCATTCGTCGCTACCAAGTTCGAAGAACCAAAGGCGACAGCTCCAACAGTGGAAACCAATGTCGATTACGCGTTGATGGCTGCGAGCGATGGATCAGCAGACGAACTGTGCATGCTCGGCGATCAAGAGATGCTGTTTCGAACCAGCGGATCAAAGAGCTACGACAACGCGATTACGGCCTATCAGTCGGCATTCGAGAAAGACCCCGACAACGGAACGATTCTGTTTCGGTTGGGTGCAGCCTATCGTCAGCGATACGATGAGCACTCGCATGACGATACTGATTTCGACATGGCTTCAAGGTACTGGACAATGGCTTTGGAATCCAATCCACGTCAGTACATTTGGCGGCGACGAATCGAGCAGTACGGGCCTCGCCTGCAAAAGCCATACCCTTTTTACGATTGGGTCGGCCAAGCGATTGAAGACATCAAACAGCGAGGCGATGTTCCCGTTACGCTAACGGTTAAATTGACGCAATCCGAATTGGCAGATCGATCCAAGCCGGACTACTCCAACTCAGAAACGAAACCCGAATCCACCGATCAGATCGAGCGTGACCGAGGAGCCTTCGTCTCAATCGAATCGACGATCGTTCCCGGCTTTGTTAAGCCCGGCAAACCAGCAACTGTCCACTTGCGGCTGGTTCCGAGCGGCGCGAAATGGAACAACGAATCGACCCCGTTGACGGTTTGGATCGAGTCCAAAAATGCAAAGCTGTCAAAGCAACGAATGACTTTCGACAATCCAAACCTGCCAGAGTCGACTGAGAATCGCTCGCTGGAGTTCGACCTGCTGGTCGGCAAGAAAGGCGACTGCATCATCAAAGGCTTTGCGTTGTACAACGTCTGTTCGGAAGATGGCGTCTGCATGTATCGCCGACAGGATTTTGAGATCCAGGTGCCAAACGATGCAGATTCAACCGAGTAGTTCCAGCATGCTCAGCAAGCATATGGACGACACTGCGATGGATTATTAATCGCAACGAGGCTGTGACGTCGGGTTGTGATTAAATCAACAGACCGTCTCCCAATGGCGTAACTGCGCTGCCGGGTTCTCGAACCCGGGGTGTTGAAACACGGAGTATTCGAATCCCAACCGGGGTTCATTAAATTGAAATTGGGCGACGATGAATCAATCCCAGACATAGCGTTCGTGGTTTTCAATCGTTCGTTTTATAAACCCTCTTCGCGACTGCACATCATCACAGCACCATCTATGTCAGCAACGCAAAAAGGGCCTCTGTCGAAACAGAGGCCCCCGGAAACCACTCAGTTACAATTCGGTTGGTTCGCGTTCTTTTGCGTTTTAGTTCTCGAAAGAAACAAGCTCTTCGCTTGAAGCTTCCTTCTTATTTTCAGATTTCTTCGCATCCTGTTGGTCGAAGAAAGCGTCCATCTCTTCCAGCACATCCGTGTCGGCGATCGAAGAATCGCTGCTGACGGGGATCTGACCGAAGTGAGTGGGCATCATGCTCATCATTTCCTGCTCTGTTTCCAGACGGGCACTGATGTCTTCGATCATGCTGCGAGTTCGAGCCAGTTGGCTGTTGTCGAACTTGTCCAGCTTACTGGCAGTCTTCACAACTTCGTTCATGCGGTTCTGAGCCGTCAGATGCTCGATCTCGAGAGCGAGTTCGGTCTTCTGAGAGCGTGCTTCTGCAAGTCGCTCCATGGCTGCGTTAAGCGATTTCTCGCGAAGTTCCAGAACTTTTCCGTCCTTCTCCATCGTCGCGGTCGCAGTCTTGTGAATCGAAAGTCGTGTGCGAAGCTCTTCTTTCACTCGAGTCGTTGTGTAAGCCTTCGAGTTGGCCGCAACGTAGAACTCGTCACCAGAGTCGATGTGCGAACGTAGTGTCAGCATTTCGCGACGGCTCTTTTCGAGTGACTCGTTCTGCCGCTCCAAAGAGGCCTGAAGTTTCTTCATCGAAACTTTCTCTTTGGCAATCTGCAAGTTCATGTCATCGATTTCCGGACCGATGTTTTCAAGCTGCTTTTTGGCAGCATCGATCTGGAAGGAAATTGGCACCTGTTGCTCGATTGAGCGACTGGCTTTGTCATAGGCGGTTTGTGCGTATGGAATCATTTTGCCGCCGAATAGCAATCCAGCAATCACCATAAGTCCTGTCACACCGAGGATACATTTTTTCATTCTTTGTGGCTCCGTTTTGTAACCGAAGGGGAAACTCTCGCGATTCAGATGCCCACAACGGGAATGAATCGCCTGTCTGTGTAGTAATTCGCGGCGGGCTCCTAGATCTTTGGAAAAAACGGGAAAGTTTTGCGCAGGCCGGGAAACCACGCCAAATCCGGGGGTTTTGCTGGCAGAAACGCGATTTTGGCCGCCAGCCCACTGAAAGAGCCACCTTAGCAACAAGAGCTTGCGATTGGATGCGCGCCGCTCGCGGACCAGCAAAGGCGACGCGAACTTCGTATGGGAAATCAGAGTCGCAGGCTGATTGGATTTCTACTTTGACACCGAATGAGAGCCAATACCGTTCAATGAAATCGTAGCACGGTGGTCCCCAAAGTTTTTCCTACTTATTCAACGTGGGACCACCGTGCTACGATGGCCGCAATCCGTGATTCCCACCTTCATTGAACGGTGTTGGTATGAGCCCGGGCAAAGGGCAACCAAGCGTTATGAATCCACCCATGTAAATTAAGCGGTCGCAGCTTCCTGCTGACGGGGATTTCTACAGAACAGTCCATAGATAGCGATAATGAGAAAACAACCAACGCTTAGGTAAAAAGATCCCCGAGTCGCGGACGTACCCATAAACGTGTCTTGGTCCAGAATGCTTCCTTGAAAACCGGTTAGCCAAACCGCACCCACAATGGCAAGGATCAATCCGGCGGAACCCAGCTTCGCGTCCTGACCGATCCCCTCGAGTGCGATACCGTAAATGGTCGGGAACATTAGAGACATGCAAGCCGAGATCAACATGAGACTATAAAGCCCCATCATCCCCTCAATGTGAATCGCGCCGAGGGTGCAGGCGATTCCACAAATGGCCAGCACTGCGAGCAGCTTGCCAGGTGAGACGTATCTGAGAAACGCGGTACAGATAAAACGGAACGCGAGAAAAATAACCAAGGCGACGATCTGATGATTGGCCGCCGTTGCATTGTCCATTCCAAGCTCCTTCTCGGCATACTGGATGATAAACGTCCAAACCATGATTTGAGCGCCCACGTAGAACATCTGAGCCAGCACTCCCCCGACGTAACGTGGATTTTTCAACAATCGAGAAACCGTTGCCCCAATGTTCAAGTCCTCATCATCGTCCGCCGCGGCCCTAGGCATCTTCTTGATCAGAAAGATGATCAGCGTGGCGAGAACAATGCATCCGAGCGTCATATAGGTTGTAGACACGAGATTCAGATCGTGACGCTGCAAGGTTTGAAATTCCATGTCTTGATACGAGGCGATTTTCCCTTTGCGGAACTCTCGAAGGGCTTCGTCGACCGAGACAAACGACACACCATGGCCCAATAGCCCAGCCGCTTTCTCTTTTACTGCGGGCAGCTTCATATCTTGATAGGACTCGATCGTGCCAGCTTCCAATTCCGCGATGGCTTGTTTCAGGGGAGCATAGCTGGTTCCCGCCGCGACAATTTCAGCAGCCTTCGCTCGCACTTCCTCTAGATTCATCCCCTCATACGAGTCGATCTTATTAGCACTCAATTCTGCGATTGCCTTATCGAAGGCCACGTACGCTCCTTCTTTGGTCGCAATTTCATAAGCTTTTGCTCTGAGGTCAGCCGAGATTTTCCCTTCGCCCGCAGAGTCAAGCAGTTTGTCGATGGCCGTTTTCTTCGCGGCGTTATCTGCCAAATCGCTGGCCGCTTTTCGCAGGCTGAGCAAACCGAGACCGCTATCGATCGCCTTGAGTTGCTGATCGGTCGCATCGTAGTCTGATGCGAACATCAGCGCTGCGGCCGCTTTGCCGTAGACGTAGTCTTTCGTGTTTTCGTCGTTCTTAAGCGGCTTTTCTTTGGCTTTCAAAAACGACAGTACGGGCAACTCGGTTTTCCCAGCCTGAGAAATGGACAACTCGTCTTTAAATCCATTGACGTCCGCTTTGAACTCCGCCACATGAACATTCGTCATTACGAAAGAAGCGGCGATGAACGCGCCCGCCAGCGAACCAATCGGATTGAACGACTGCGCGAGGTTCAGCCGTAAAGTCGATGTCTTTTCCGGGCCCATCGAAAGGATATACGGATTGGCCGTGGTTTCCAAAAACGCCAAGCCAAAGGTCAAAATATAAAGACCGGAAATAAACAACCAGAAGTTGATCGTATTGGCGGCCGGGATGGAAATGAATGCTCCGATCGCAAAAAGGAGCAAGCCAACGATGATCCCGGACTTGTAAGAGTACTTGCGAATAAAAAGAGCAGCAGGAATCGCCATCGTTGCATAGCCACCGTAAAACGCCATCTGGACGAAGGAGGACTGCATGTTGCTGATCGCAAATACGTCTTTGAAAACTTTGACCATCGGATCGGTAAAGTTGTTCGCGAATCCCCACAGTGCAAACAGAACCGTCACAAGACAAAACGTGAGTAGGTACTTTTTGGGGACGATTGATGAGGTGTCGCGGTCAGTGCCTGTCGAATCTTTTTCTGACATCTGCGGGTCCGAATTAGTGGCCTAGTATATATCGCTCGTTAATCTAATCACGCAGCAAGCGAATTCATAGTCAGGCGAGTTCGGGGCAAGCACAAAGTCGAACTTCCATTTCTCAACTCGCGACTGACTGACAAACAGGTAAGCCAAAGTGGCTTTGACGGCTGCCTGAAAGGCGTATGAAACTCCGGTTACGCCTAGCGAGCGAAAAAGCCAGGCTCGAGCAAGATTGATCTGCTTTTTGTTTGCATCGAGATCCTTGTTGGCAGAGAATCTGTCCCAGTACGAGTAAAACGAACTTCCCCAACAGAGCCATTGCCATGAACATCAATCCCGTTTCCAGAATGTCTTTGAAATTGTTCTTCGTCTTGTTTGTCGCAGCAAGTTTCACAATCCAAGCCAATGCACAGATGCCCGCGCCGGGCCTAGAAATAGACATCCTCAAGAACGATGTCGGAGAATGGAATTGCGAAATCAAAACCTGGGCGACTCCCAACGCGGAACCCGCGGTGAGCAAGGGAACAGAGTCGACTCGGATGTTTGGTGGCTATTGGACGATCACCAATTTCGAGGGCAACATGATGGGTATGGATTTCAAAGGCCATGGTAGTTACGGATACGACACCAAAAAGAAAAAGTACGTCGGAACGTGGATAGATACTCTGGGCCCATACATGATGCATACCGAGGGAAGTTTTGACAAAGAAACGGAAACACTGACTTTGACAGGCGATTCGCCCGGCCCGGATGGTGTCACGATGTTCACGTATACCTTTTCAAATTGCTACAAGGATGGACGCGTGATGATCATGCATATGCAACCCAAAGGTTCCGGCGATGATCAGAAAATGAAGCTTATGCAGATCAGCTACACCAAAAAGGAATCGAAATAGGCGTTGCTAAACTCCTAATACAATCTCCCATCACGCGGCGACATTTGTTGCCGCTTTTTGTCATGCCCAAGACCACTTAGTCTCTTACGATCGTTTTCGCACTGTTCGGTCCTCCCGCGTTTGCCCAAGAGAGCACGAAAGAACTGACGGCATTCGGCAAAGAAGCAGTAAATCAGTTTCGCAATTACTTGCCGCCTTCAAGTGCTGGAAAATCTAGCTCTTTGAGGGACTCAACGCGATTCGGGGCGGGAGTCGGCATCAAAACGGAACTTAGCTTATCGACCCCTTCATCATCATAGATAGACTTTAATCCGCTGCCAATTGAAGGCTTGTATCGGTCAGCGAACGTTCGCTTCGTAGAGGCAGTTGCTGCATCAAGCTTTGGTGCTTCATCGAACTTCGTGGCCTTCGCTTCATCGTCACGCTCTTCCGGTTGGCCAAACTGGACGAACACTTTCTCCGGGTCTTTGCTGCCGCGGCGAGTAAATTCAAACTCGACCCGATCGCCGCCCGACATCGCATCCGCAATCGCATCGAACTCTTCGACGACAGACAACTTGGCTCCACCGACCGCCAAGACCACATCGCCACGTTTAACGCCAGCGTCACTGGCGTTGCCACGATTGGCAACTTGGCTAACAACAATTGATTCGCCAACTTTCTCGATGGCCATTCCGAATTCCCTAGAAACTCCGGCTCGGCCCGCATTCTTCTTTCCCATTGACGAACCGGATTCCAGTTTGCTGCCCCGATACTTTTCCTTGTCCCTGCCTGCAGCGTTTGGCTTCTTAGCAGGCGTTGGTTCTTTCTTTGACCTTGCCAGAGTTGGTTTTTTAGACGCTGGAGTCAGCTTCTTCGAGGGCTTGTCAGATTTGTCAGATTTGTCAGATTCATCTTCGACGAACGGCAGTAGAGGTTTTCCATTGTTGAGCTTCTCTCGCATCCGCCGAATAATCGGACCCTGTGCCGAGACGTCTTCGACCTGGAATTCCCCCAATGCAAATACGATGGCGAACAGGATCAGGACAGATTTCAGGCAAAATTTCATGACTCATCCTTGAGTTTTTAGCGGACACTTCCTACGCGAATTTTCACCGATCAGCATCCCAATCCGCACGCATAGGCCGTAGCACTGTTCTTCGTCGTCAGTTTCGCGTTTATTCAAAAACAGGGAATGCACGGTCCAAGTTTCCGGAATGGTCAGATCAAGACTAATCGCTCCATCCGTCATCTGACCGTTAAGCTGCGACGATTGTGCCTAAAGAACCAAGCGACACGTTGGCCAAAACCTGACCAGTCAATCTTTTCGGCACCTGTTTTTCAATTAGAATCGGCGGTTTTCCAACCAGTCCCTCATTCGCATCACACAACTCATGCAACTCAAAGCACCTGAATCCTGCCAGTTCGACATCCTCTCTCTCGGCGAAGTCATGGTTCGCCTCGACCCAGGAGAAGGCCGGGTTCGCACCGCACGTCGCTTCGAAGTCTGGGAAGGTGGTGGCGAGTACAACGTGGCTCGCGGGTTGCGACGTTGCTTTGGCCAGAGGGCTGCACTGGTTTCTGCTTTCGCGGACAACGAAGTAGGAAGATTGCTGGAGAATTTGATCCTGACGGGTGGAGTCGATATGACACATTGCAAGTGGATGCCGTTTGATGGTGTCGGCCGAGCTTGTCGCAACGGCTTGAACTTCACGGAGAAAGGACACGGCGTTCGCGCGGCACTTGGCACCTCGGATCGCGGATACACAGCCGCGTCCCAACTCAAAGCCGGTGACATTGATTGGGAATACATTTTTGGAACCCTTGGCGTCCGCTGGTTTCACACTGGCGGGATTTACGCTGCTCTTTCAGATACAACACCTGGCGTCATCGCCGAGGCCTTGCAAGCGGCGCAAAAGCACGGCACGATCACTTCGTACGATTTGAATTTCCGCAGTTCGCTCTGGAAAGACTTCGGAGGCAAGGAAGAATGCCAAAGAGTGAATCGCGAGCTGGCGCCGTTCGTCGACGTCATGATCGGAAACGAAGAAGACTTCACGGCATGCCTCGGACTGCATGTGGAAGGTCTGGGCGACCAGATGAAGGAACTTCCGATCGAAGGCTATAAGAAGATGATCGAACAGGCGACAAGTCAGTTCCCGAACTTTAAAGCGATTGCGACGACGCTTCGAACCGTCCATACAGCAACCGTCAACGACTGGGGTGCATTGTGTTGGGCAGATGGAACACTCCATTCAGCGACGCATCGTGAAAAGCTGGAAATTTATGATCGCGTCGGTGGTGGAGACAGCTTCGCCAGCGGCTTAATATACGGCTTTATGAAAACTGGCGACGCCCAACAGGCCGTAGACTATGGTGCGGCTCATGGTGCGTTGGCAATGACGACCGCCGGTGATACAACGATGGCGATTGTTGCTGAGGTCGAAGCCTTGATGGCCGGCGACAGCGCCCGCGTGAAACGATAGCTGGCGGCGTGGGCGAGCCCAATCCGGACGCGTTCCACGCAGCTATTTGCCTAGAGGCAACGCCCCACCCATTGGACCATTGGAAAGCGAATTAGATGAAGCGTTACAAAGGATTGCTCCGCGACACGTGGTGGCTTTGGCTGATTTTCGTCGGCGGAGGCAGTGTCGCTGGCATCTTTATGCCGATCGCGCTTTCCGCGATTCCGATTAGCGCTTTCGCGTTCATTTACTTCGGACTGATGCGTTACGACAATGAGGGCAAACTAATCTCGGAAGATCGCAACTGAGCTCCCGAGAACTCACTCCAAAAAACTTCTTGAACTTTCCAAGATATGAGCATTGGCTGCGAATTCTATCCAACGATCCGCAAGCCGGATATGATTCAGGGTATCAGGCGCCGCCAACATCATGCATTCAGCTGCTATGGAATTACAGGATTCAACCAGTCCAACCGAAACACTGTCACGGTTCATGATTTGGGTTGATGGTGTCGGAGGATATATGGTTTGTGCGGATGTAACCAACTCGATCGGCCAATCGACTCAGCAGAACAATGTCTCGATCCCAATTTGCGGTGACATTCGCCAGCTGCACGCCAACGTTCAGTCAGTCGATAACGGGCACTTGCTGCACCCGGTGGGCCCTGTCTTCATTGAACAACGGCCAGTCACCGAACCTCAGTTGCTCAATGACAACCGTACTTTTGAAATGGGTGATTCCGTTTCGCTTCACTATTGCAAGCCGCATCCTTGGAGCACGACGGCAGTGATCAGTTTTGAATCTCGAAACAGGACCTACCCCTGGTCCGATGCCGTTCTAATCGCTGGCAACACGATCATCCTAGGATCAAACGCCCAATCGCACATTCGCTGTACGCGCTGGGAGCATGAAGTCATCCTTCTGCGTCGCGACGGACAATGGCGGTGCCGCTCGTTTGCTGACTTCTCAATCGATGGCACGTCGATTGACCTAGAGGGCACGCTCCATGGTAATTCTCGCGTCGAGGGCCGCGACTTTTCTTTCAGCCTTGAAGAGATACTGCCGTTTGAGGACTAGGATTTTTGCGTGGCTCAAACGCTGCTGCCGTAGCGCTGTCGGAATGCCAGCAAATCGAAGACATTGATGACACCATCATCGTTGAAGTCAACCGATTGATTGAAATCAGTATCTCCATCGTTGGCAAGATACGACCGGCGAAAATTCAACAGGTCAAACACATTGACATTGCCGTCACCGGTGGTGTCCCCAAACAGACGGAAGAAATCGTCAGTCTCATCCACTCCAGCACCGCCTCCAAGCCGGTTGCCGGCGTAGTCCCGCACGTGCTGGCCGACAACTTTCAATTCATAGTTGCCATCTTCCAATGAGCCAGTCGCATCTACGGATGTTCCGGCAAACGTCAAGATAGCTCGCGTTGCACCGCTGACATCTGCCAATACGAACGAAATGTCAACCAAGACTCCATCCGAGTTGCGAAGTTCAAAGGCTCCCGCATCTGCAGTGACTGGAATGTCAAAGTCAACATTGATCGAGCGAATGACGCTTCGTTGGCCAGACGCATCATCAAAAGCAATCACATCCACGGCTGGCCCGCCGGCATCAACATCAAGGACTTCCAGGGTGTTCGTTGCGGTTGCATAGCCAGTCGCTGCAGCAGACAGTTCCACAATTTTCGGCCCATCGGCGGTACTGTCGTCAAGCGTCTGAATATCAAAAGAGACGTAGTCTGCACCGTTGGGAATCGAAACCGTTGCCGGCATCGAGACTTCCGATGCGTCGCCAGGCGTGAGCGTGACAGTCAAATCACCTATTGTATTTCCCGGACGGCGAACATTGGCGACGAGCGTAGCACCTTCATCGGTGCGGCGTTCGCTAACCCCCAGAATCAACTGCGAACCACCTCCCGATACGTAGCCTTCCACTGAGAAGTTGTAGATCGACTCGTCGCTATCGTTGGTCGAAATTCTTACTTCACCCGCGTGATTACCGGCCACGTTCGTCTTTAGTCCGATCGTCAGCGTGCTAGACTCGCCGGGCTGCAATGATGAAGCTGGAGAAGTGACAATTTCAAACTGGTTCGGCACCCGAATGTTTGACAGAGTTAGTTCGGCAGTTCCATGATTGATAACACTGAAACTTTGCTGCGAGGCCAACGACCCAAGAGTTGAAGTGCCGAACTCAATCGGCGTGAATCGATTATCAACGATCAATAAATCTTGATCGTTTTCAATACGCATTTCCGGAGCGCCATCGGCTGTCACCTCGAAAAAGTCCTGCATCAGGACGTTTCCGTTGACTTTGAAATCAACTCGCCACGTTCCGAAGTCAGGTGTACTGGGCAAGGTTCTTTGGAGCCACCAGTGAGGGCTCGAATAATCTTGCGACGGGTTTATCGTTCCAGTCGTATAGTGAGTTCCGTTGGGCCGGTGCCATGAATACTCAAGCACATCCGTCATTCGAATTCCGGAGAACCTTGCATATGCCGTGACGCTTTGGCCGGAAGACTGATTGAATACACTGACTCTATCTCCGCCTTCTCTGGCGTCATCCAAGGTCATGAAATCCGTGATAACGGTATCAACAACATAAGGATTATCGAACACGTTCCCAAACGGATTTTCGAAGTAGCTGGCTTCATCGAACATCGGCTCGACGCTGCGTCCGAGTCGCGTTAATCCGAAATGAATGTGCAAACCATCTGAGTTGCCGGAACTTCCCATCAGGCCTATCAGTTCTCCTTGCGTCACCGTCTGGCCAACTTTGACTTGCACAGAATCTTTTCTCATGTGCCAATAAAACGTCTCCCAACCGGAACCGTGATCGACTTTGACCGCATTCGCAGTCGCTCCAACGCCCGACACTTTGTGTCGATCAAATTCTCCATCATCGACATAGGAGACGACTCCATCTGCGGCGGCGTAGATATTGATTCCGGCATCCATGCGATCAAAGCCTACGGGTCCGGCATCGAAAGCGTTATGCCCGTTGTAGGTGCTTTGATCTCCAGCGTAGTCTGCGAGTCCATTGGTTGGATCAGTGTCGTGGTAGTTCGTGATCTTTGCTTCGGAATAAGGGTCGCCATCAAGCGGCCAAATTAGCTTTTGTGGCAGATCCGTCGGTGCTGTCGACTGAAACGAGAAACTCATCGTGTTGTCGGATTCATCGTCCTCCGCAACATCACCGTTAACATCAGCAACGACAGTCACGTTTTGCACATTGCCATTTGCATACCAACCAAGGTGGTACCACCAATATCCATTGGCTGTTCCCAAACCTGAACCCGCAGTCGTCGTGCCTCCTTGCAATTCAACGCCATCGACAAAGAAACCAATTTTGTAACTGGTATTCGTGGGGAGATCGGTGGTGTTCCAAGTGGCCTGCACACCGATCTTCTCTCCGTGGACAGGAGCCGAAATCTGGTTCAAGTTGCCGTCGACCAGAAACGCATCAACAAGTTCAAGGTTTGCTGCGAGCAGTTGCCTTGGCTCCAATAGTGCATAAGACACTGTTTGACAAAGAGCTCTTTTATCAGCCGTTCGTTTCTTCAATCGCTTCATTGCATCCACCGGTCTCAGAGAAACAGTTGAACTCACAATATAGTGAACACTGCAACCGAAAGAAATTGAAATCAAACTTCGACCGAAAAAACCTTCGGCGACACTGCCCATTCGGCCACCCCAATTGAATACCAACGCAAATCCCTCGCGACGAAACCAATCAGTCATTTTCTGATTCCAGCAACACACCTAAACCATCCGCGATCCGATTGACATAAGCGTAGTAGCCAACGACTTCGGCTATGTGCAGGACATCGAGATCAGAGAATCCAACGCTGCGCAAGGCCTCAACATCAGCCTTCTCGATTTCATTTGGATTCAAAGTCAGCTTGATCGTGTAGTGCAGCATTGCTTTGCGTCTTGCTTCGAGGCCGCCTGCATTCTGCCAGTCGTTCTCGATGTCGATGACAAGTTGATCATCCTTGAGTAGTCGCTGCAGACCGCGGCGATGATGCGTTGCTCAGTAGTGGCATCCGTTGGTTTGGCTGACCACCAGTGCGATCATCTCACGATCGACTTTCGGCAAGCCTTTCGTTCCTCGCATCGCCTGTCGATACAGTCCTAAGTGCGCTGTCATACTGCCGGGATCAAGCGAGTGGACTGCCATGATATTGTCGACTTGTCCTGTTGCCGGATCAACAACCTTACGGCGAAGGTCGCTAAGCTGGCCGCCCCATTGGTCTTCGTCGATCATTTCAATCCAGGCCATCGATAGTCTCTCAAGACAATTTTTGCAAACAGCCCGGAACAGAAGAGTTCTCGGCTGGCATATTGTGGAAGAAGCTCACCAAAAGAAAGCACAGGCGAGAGGGGTCGAACCTCTACCTTCGGTTCTACTATAGCAATAATTTGGCTTTCATAACGCTTCAAAAAACCCTGTTTCTGTTGAGAATTTTCATTAATCACTCTTTGACAACACGTCGACCAAATACAGATTTTGCTTTTTAGCAGGGGATCGGTAGGTACCTGCAAGCCCCTCGCACAGAAATGAAATCGAGTTTGCCACTGGTCATTAAAGCCTCTAATGCGGTTTCCGTTTTTGAGTGAGTCCTGCTTTGACTTTATGGCAGCAAAGCGATGCTGATGACGATTTTCCCAAACATCTATTGAAACAATTGAAGAAGGTGAAAGTCGCGATTGTGAAAAGCAAAAAGAGCAATGGCGAAACGACGAAAGCCTATTTGTTAATAGAAGGCGAATGCTCGGCCGACGTTTCCAACCTTATCAGTGATTTTTAATTGGAAAACTAGTGACGCGTGGGCGGAAGCTTCGACTTCCGCTTTTTAGTGTACTGAATGATGACCAAATTAAGTTTGGTCAAAATGGGATCGAACAAGCTAGTGGCAATGTTGCCACACCCTCGCTGGAAATCCAGGGTCCTTCACTTTCCACCTATTCGAATGTTGAACGGGCGCAATTATCCGACACGTCGTGGCGATTTCGGATCTCAACACCTGGCCTGCGTTTCCCTTCGCACGGACGCTTAAGACGAACCGGTTACCCAGTACGCCTCTCCGCTGAAGGCCGAAACGATTGGCCAAATCTTCTTCGTGAGAAACTCCCATTCTCCATCTCAATCCGGTTTAGTCCCGGCACACCCTGACACCTTTCATTTCCCCCTTTTCTTTCCTCTGAACCATCGAAAGAACGGTCTCGATTATTTAGTTTGAGTCGTTTCAGGTTGCAACATCTCTTATTGCGTTGAAAAACGCCGGCTTTTATGAGCAACCGTCTGTAAAACGCGTCCATCGCCAACTTAGGCATAAAGCAGACTGAAGCCTCTGAAATGTGGTCTCTTATGCGACCGACTAAAAATTCCGTATCGCGAACCGGGACTATCAAGTAAGCCGTAGAAATTGCCTAAAACATCCGATTGGAATTGCTGGATCGTATATTCAACCTAGCAAAAATTGACTTCTTCATTTCTCGAGGGCAAGCGCCTAGAATGCCCACAAAGCTGTTGACGACGAGCCGCTGACGGTTAGGTTTGGAGAATTAGATGATTGCAAAGTCGACTGAAGCACAGGATCTGCCTGGCGGGTTTACGCCGAAATTTCATTGGCGAGTTTTGGGGACTCCCGCCCCGGTATTTCCCGGTTTTGAGATCGACATTTGTGATCACGTTTCCGAGGAATCTGAACCGGACGCAGTCTGGCACCGCAATCGCGCCAAATCGATCCTGCGTGATCATCCAGAGGTGAAAAAACTTTTTGGACGTGCTCCGATTACAGCGGTGTTTTGTGTTTTGGTCGCGTCATTGCAACTAGGGATTGCTATTTCACTGGTGGGACAACCTTGGTGGGTGATCATCCTGACGGCGTATCTGTTGGGGGCCATCATTGACGTGGCCTTGTTCAACTTGGCCCACGAATGTAACCACTCATTGATCTTCAAAAAGAAATCCGCCAACCGTTTGATGTTCACAATTGCGTCTCTTCCCAAATTGTTTCCCGGCCATCACACCTGGTGGATCGAGCATCATGTCCATCACAATCATCTCGGCTCGGAGAAGGACTTCGTCAAACGTCGGCGATCGATTTTGCTGGCGATGAAGGATCGCATTTTTGGCCATGTTCCGGGTCCGCGAGTGCGACGCATGACGACCTGGCTTACCACGCCGCTTTTTTGGCCCATTGCCGCATTCATGATAATTACTCAAATGCTTCGCGCTGTGGTGGGGCTAGTGGTCTACGCTTTCACCGCCCTCTATCACCGTCAGTTGAAACCAACCGACTTCGCCCTTTCGATCTTGGCCGATCAGCACCTGGTATCCGGGTACAAGCGTTACAAGCTCGAGATGTGGGCTATCACCTATCCGTTGGCGGCATT
This sequence comes from uncultured Pirellulaceae bacterium, assembly GCA_964352885.1. GTDB lineage: Bacteria > Planctomycetota > Planctomycetia > Pirellulales > Pirellulaceae > Mariniblastus. The sequence goes on along the minus strand of CAYGUE010000041.1, from coordinate 16,719 downwards.
TACCTTGATGTTCAGCCTCTATTATTTTTTTGGATGGGTACCGCTGATTTATCTGTTTCTTAGCGCTCTGTTTATGACAGGATTTCTGCATCCCCTAGCATTTGGGCTAATACTCAGCAACTCCCACTTTCACGGATTCCAGGGTTACCAGCCGAGCTCTTCCAATTACGGTCCAGTCAACCTGGTCACCTTCAATTTTGGCATGCACACGGAGCATCACGACTTCCATTACGTTCCCTGGTTTCGTCTTGGAAAATTGAGAAAAATTGCCCCTGAGTATTACGACAACTTGAAACAGACAACTTCGTTCAGCAAATTGGCGCTCAAGTTCGCTTTTGGCACTCGCGATGCTTTCAACAACGAAGAGTATCGAAATCTGGAATTGCTCGAAGGCACTGCGAATGTTGATGAAGCCACCGATTCGCCGCAGGAACATGAAACCTCACTGTCGAAATAACAGTGCGTTATTCGACCAAGCCCAAGACGTCGCGGAGGATGCTCCATCGCGGTGTTTGCGATTCCTGATCCAAACGCAGGATCCAGTAATCGGAGAGCTGGGCAAAGAAACGGGGACTGCCCTGTCCCCATTTCACTTTTGCACGATGATCACGTTCGATTGAAATTCCTTGCCACTCGGGAATCGTCTATCGGCAACTAAAGTGTGCACTCACGTCCTTCGCGGACAGCGTGTCCCGCTTGTTGGCAGGTGATGGAATGACTGAAGTTAAGTTGAACTGGTTTCTGTGTGTGATTGTCGTGGCTGTTATTGAACCATTGGCGATCCCTTACGTGCTGATCTGGTCAGCCGTGGCAAGCGCCATCGTCGGCGCGGCGAGCGCTCGTCTATCGGGCATCCAAAGCGTCGACAAGATTGCAACTCATTCGGTTTCCATGTCATTATTTGGCGTCAGCATCGCAATGATTTCGTATTGGAATCTTGAGTCGGCAGCTCACTCCGGTTATCCGCTACTTGGTATTGCAGGACTTTGTGGCCTAGTTCTACTACTTGATTGAGCAGTTCAGCAGTACTGATCCGTGCGTTCATGTCTTCCGTCGCGACAAATAAACTTCGTTTGATTAGTGGGGGATTAGTAAAGGACTTTAGGATGCCGTCAGCGCACGAAAAAACCGAGCCACGATGCGACTCGGTTTCTGTGGGATCACTAAGTACACGCGACAGGAGTCGAACCTGTAACCTTCGGTTCCGTAGACCGATGCTCTATCCAATTGAGCTACGCGTGCATGCGTTAGAGCGTCAAAGTATATCGATAACGCGGACCGCGTAAAGACTATCGCTCGACGATTCGGTAAAGACTCCGAATTCCGTTGTTAGTTCGGCAGATTTAGCCCGTCGGTCGAGCGTTTTTGCTTATTTTTATCGCCCGACCGAGGCGAACTACTCTTCGTCAGTCCCGGAAACGAGACGAATGCTGTCAGTTGTTTGTAGATCGCTTCTGGTGCCCATAATCGCCAAAACATCGGCTTTGGTTTCCAAGCTTAGAAGTTCCGGCGATTTGTCACTGTCAAGGATCAGCCCAGCGATTCGCCATCCAGACTCTCCTCGACGCATCATCCAAGTAAGCGTTTGCTTTGAGCCGTCTTTCTCCGTGACGGTGCAAGGTACCTGAGCGACTGTCGCTCGGCTCGTCGCATAGCATGCTTTGCCTACTTCAACCGATGCTTCCGGCCCGCCCATCGCTTCGAGTTCGAGACCAACTTCGACCGTGACCTTGAGAGCCCGTCGCGTCAAAAGCTGTTCAGCAAAAGTACGTTCGCCCTGTGCCAACAAACCCAAAAAACGCTCACAAACTTCCCTCGCAGTCGCGTCGTTTGTAGGCAAGGTGTTCGGCTGCGTGGCGATATCGGTTTTAGGAGCCGTCGATGGACTGACGTCTGTCTGAGCTGAAGCGGCCGGATTCTCGCCAGACGAATTGTCGGCATCGGGCTGTGAGCAACCTGAGAAACAGGGGGTCAGCAAAAGTGCAGTCAAGATTGCCAATAGTCGTTTAGGCATCGTCTTCCTTCCATGGAAGTGGGGTCGCGGTCAGTATCAGCCAGAATTCTTACGATTGGCAAAATTTTGGTCAATCGCAATGTCGCGAGCATTCTGCAGGAACAACAAGGACGCCTTGACCCAAAATCGGCGGATCTGTAACAAGAAACAAAACCCACCGACATTTTTTCGGAGCTTGAATCTTGAGCCAAAATCTAAAAATGGTTCAAAAAATTCTGCTATCACTCTCCGCTTGCGTTTTCCTTCTCCCGGGCGAGCTGTGCGGTCAGCGTGCGCGCTTCGACGGGACGGGAGTCGATGACTTGTTTTCGTTGCAAACGCAGCCCCAACCTGCGTTGCTTCCACCACCGCCGCAAAATCTGAGCTTCCCGACTGCGGCAGCCCCAAGTGCTCAGCTTCCGACCGGGGGTATGAATCTTGGACAGCCAAATTTTCAACCACAGGTCTTCAGTCAGCCGGCTCAGCAATTCAATGCTCCAGCACTACCGAGCTTTGACCCATTTTCGACGGGCACTACTGCGTTTCCGGTTTTTCCAACTGTGCAGCAGCCAGCGTTTACCGCATACGGCAGTCCAAACTTTCAGGTTCCGCAAAACCAATGGCCTTATCAGGGCACAGGAACGGATTGGCTGCCTTCGGTCGACTGGACTTGGGCGAATCAAACTTGGAATTCATTTCAGAATGACTTTCTACCTCGCGTCCTCGAACGTCCACGGGCACGGCAAACGTGGATTCCCGGCAACGGCGGCAATGAGCTAGGCATCAACGAAATCGAAGTCGCCACAACAGCAACCTGGCCTCGTTTTCTTGGTGGTCCACAGCCGCTGCGAATTTCGCCTGGCTTTGCCGCTCATTGGTGGAGCGGTCCAGACTCGGCAACGACCGGTGTCGATCTGCCAGCAAGAGCGTATAGCGCTTATCTCGCTTTCGATCATACAACCGATCCAGCACGAGGTTTTGGATTCGACAACAACTTCACGGTTGGCGTCTATAGTGACTTCGACAACCTATCGTCCAACTCACTTCGTTTGACGGGTCGGCTGGTTGGCTGGCGGCGCATCAATGGTTACATGGTCGGGAAAATTGGCGTCGAGTATCTGGACCGCATCAGCTTGAAGTTGATTCCGGTGTTCGGAATCTACGCGAATCCCAATCCGGACATGAAGATCGATCTGACGTTTCCTCGCAGCAAAATCTCACATCGCATTCCGAACGTTAGTAATTATGAAGCTTGGTCCTATGTCGGTGCCGAATACGGGGGAGGCAGTTGGGCCATTGATCGGTCCGCCGGATTCGAAGATCAGGTCGACATCAACGATGTTCGAGCCTTCATCGGTGTGGAGTGGATGGGGCCGCGGCGCGTCACGGGCTTCTTCGACATTGGCTACGTTTTCGGGCGCGAACTGGTTTATCGAACAGTTCCTTCGATCGACATTCCGATCCAAGATTCGCTGCTGATCCGCTCTGGCATTGCTTTTTAGGGCACTTTCGAATTTGGCGAAACCTTGGCAGGTTTGATGGTGTAGAACCATATTACACACTTTGCCACGTTGCATGCTCCGACTATAAAAGAGTATCTTTCTCGCGATTTTTTAAGGTGCCTGTTGAAATTCCCTGTCAAAACGACCGCCGTCCTCGCCGTGCTGGGGGCCATCGGATACTTCTCATGGGGTCCAATTGCGGAACGAATTGAGGAAAGCAACAAGCCTCGCTGGCGAACGGTTAAGCTTGCTCCGGGCACGTTGATACAGCAGGTGAGCGCGACGGGCACCGTCCGCCCGGTTAAGAGAATCCAGATTGGATCATTCGTTTCTGGTCCGATCACTGACCTTTTCGTCGAATTCAATCAGGAAGTCAAAGCAAACGAACTCCTTGCTCGCGTTGATCCACGTTTGTTCGCAGCCAATGTCGCGCGAGACAAAGCAACGCTGGCGACATCAATGGCGGAGGTGCAACGCGTCAAGGCGACACTACAACAGGCCCGCAACGATGAACGTCGAGCCATGAAACTGCGTGAGACCAACAAGGACTTCATCGCTCAATCGGAACTGGACCGTGTCCGATTCGGCCGCATGGCGCAAGAAGCTCAGCTGACGATTGCCGAAGCCGCGGTCGAAAGATCCAAGGCGTCGCTTACCAACTCGCAGGCCAACTTGGACTTTTGTGAAATCCGTTCCCCGGAAGACGGAATGATCATTGATCGCAAAGTCGAACCGGGTCAAACGTTGGCGGCTCAGTTTACGGCACCGGAGCTCTTTGTTGTTGGCGTCGGGATGCGAGAAAAGATGCACATCTTTGCCGATGTTGACGAATCTGAAATTGGACTCATTCGCGACGCTGCAGAAAACAAAGAGCCCGTAACTTTCACCGTGACAGCCTATCCAGACATTACGTTCGACGGTTTGATCGAGGAGGTCCGGTTCAGTTCTGCCGAACTTCAAAACGTCGTGACCTATCCAGTCGTAGTCGCCTGTCCGAATCCTGACTTGAAGCTTCTGCCAGGAATGACAGCTGATCTTTCGTTTCAGATTTGCAAGCGTGATGACTCGATCAAGATTCCAAAGGCTGCGCTGCGGTTCTTGCCCGACGACAAGAAGTACGTTCGCGAACAGGATCAACACCTGCTGGAAATCCGCAAGGCAGATTCCGACCAGGATGAAGCGGCCGAAAAAACGTCAGACCCTAGTGAGGAAGGCAGCGAAGATCCTGAGACCGAAGAACCAGCTGACTCAGAAACATCCGTTGAATTGGAAGAAGACGAAAAAAAGAAAGACAAGACCCTGCGCCACGTTTGGGTTTTAGACGGTGAATTGCTCAAAGCCATCGAAGTGAAGATTGGGATTAGCGATAGTCGTTTCACCGAACTGGTATCTGGCAACATCGACGAAGGCACCGAACTGGTCACAGGCCAGAAAGCACGAGGCGAAGAATAGCATGGGCCCGATCAAAACACTGGCAATCGCAACGAAAGCGCTTGCCAAAAACAAGATGCGAGCCGCACTGACGGTACTGGGCGTTGTCATTGGCATCGCTGCTGTCACGACGATGGTTTCCATTGGTCAGAGCGCCAGCGCGCTCGTGCAGGGAGAACTAGAGAGCTTCGGCACCAACGTGATGATCATTTTCCCGGGCGAGAGCAAGAAGGGCGGAGTGCGTTCTGGGCGGGTCAATACTCTGACTTCGGATGATTCAGAATCCATCGCATACGATTGTGATTCGATCATCGCAGCGTCTCCGATCGTTGGCACGGGTGGACAAGTGGTCTACGGCAACCTGAACATTAGTCCGAACGAAATGTTTGGCGTCGGTCCGGACTATTTGAAAGTCCGCGACTGGCCGATCGAGTATGGCTCGTTTTTCGATGCAGCACAGATCGACAAAGCAGACAAAGTTTGCGTGATCGGCCACACACTAGTCAACAAACTGTTCCAAACTTCGGATCCGCTCGACCAAAAAGTTCGCATCAACAACAAGCCGTTTCGCGTGGTTGGTATCCTCGAGAAAAAGGGCGCCAACATGATGGGCGAAGATCAGGACAGTGTCATCCTAATGCCTTACACGTCCGTGCGCCGAACGTTGAACGGTTCGAGTTTTAACGATGTGAATGTCATTTTTGCGTCGGCCGCATCGGGCACGAACATGGAAGTCGCCAAAAACGAAGTCACCCAACTCCTGCTTGATCGACATGGCATCGAGAAAGAAAAAGACGCTGATTTCGACATCAAAACCACAACCGAGATTGCTCAGATGCTGGGCATGATTACGGGGACAATGACATTGATGTTGTCGTCGATTGCCGGAATTTCCCTGCTGGTCGGCGGAGTCGGCATCATGAATATCATGCTCGTTTCCGTTACCGAGCGCACACGTGAGATTGGCATCCGCATGGCGGTCGGCGCGCGTTCACGTGACATTCTGATGCAGTTCCTCGTCGAGTCCATCTTGCTGTCGTGTGTTGGTGGGCTGATCGGTTTCGCGTTGGGCATCGGGGCTTCGATCGGCATCACGACGCTTATCAACTCTTTCTCAACAGGCACGGATTGGCCCGTCATCGTATCGATTCCGGCGGCGATCGTCGCGTTCCTGTTCGCCGCGGCCGTCGGCGCATTTTTCGGGTTCTATCCCGCACGCCGGGCTAGCAAGCTCGATCCAATTGACGCACTGCGTTACGAGTAGCAGTACGTCCTTGAGCACACTGAGGCCTTACATCTTCGCGTCGAGATTGTTGAATTTGCCAATTCTCAAGAGTTCCTTGATGAGTTTGGCCGGAGTTTCAATTCGATGAGCGGGATCTTTCTCGATCAGTGCCATGATCACGTCTTGAAACAAATCGTTCACCGAAAGCTGATACGTCTTTGGCCGTTCCGGCTTTTGCTCGCGGACATTCTTAATAATGTCCAACATGGAAGTTCCGCCGACAGGAGGCCGGCCTGTTAGCAAAGCGTAACAACTCGCACCCAGTCCATACATGTCACTGCGAGTATCGAGTTCCGCATCGCCTCGCGTTCGTTCCGGGGCCAAATAGGAAAGTTCTCCAAGAATCTGTCCAGGCTGAGTTACATCTTGCGCCAACGTTCCTTCGAGGGCTTTGGCGAGCATGAAGTCGCCGAGCAAACAGGCTTTGTCGCTGTTGCGTCTAAGAATATTTTTCGGCGTCACATTTCGGTGAACTATCTTGTGCTCAAAGCCTGTGTTGAGTGCTTGGGCAACATCGATCGCGACTCGCCAGACTTCTTTCCAATCCAACATTCCATCGATGCCAATTCTCTGGATTAGGTCGGCCAGATTGTCGCCTTCGACGTACTCCATTGCCGCCCAACAATAGGGACCGTTTTTACCAGCGTTGTAAAGCCTGAGGATTCGTGGACTTCGAATGGGCAACATCGTTTTCATCGCGCGAACGAAACGCTGCCTCTGCTCATCAGTCGAAGTGAACGTTGGGGAAAGAACTTTCACCGCCGCGACGCGGTTATTTTCTTCGTCGAGAGCCTTGAAGACGACGCCGGATGCACCTTTGCCAATCACGCTCTGTAGCAAATAAGGTCCTAGTTTGTCACCGACCATTTGCGGCAGCGGTTTATCTTCAATGGTAGGCGCCGACGCTCCCATCGTTGGTTCTCCAACGACGGAGACTCTCATCTTCGTATCGCCAAACTGAATAATCGCTCCGACAGCAACGTTGGCGGTTTCAACTTTGCTTCCATCGACGAACAGCCCAGACCGGCTTCCCCGATCCGCAACCAGCAACTCATCGCCCTGATTGGATGCTTCGAAATGGGTTCGAGAAACGGCGGGATCATTGACGCGAATGTCAGCCTGATCGCCACGACCCAAAACCATGGTTTGGCCGGCGGGGAGTTCAAACGATTGTCCTTGGTCAGGACCAGCGATGACGGTAAGAGAAAGATTCATTTGGTTTGTTGTTCCGAGACCGGAATTCAATCAGAAAAGACAGTACCACCATACTCTAACATCCCGCCCCGCCAGAATGAAGGCAGCAGATACCACCCCTTGTCGCGTTTCGTGTCGACGCCATGAGCGATGGATAGTAAAATCGGGAATTGAGGGGCGTGACGAGGTTGGAAAACCGGCAAGCCCCAAGCCACTTCCCCGGGCGAGGAATCGCGTTGATCATCCGCTGTTCAGGTTGCAAAACCACTTTTACTTTCCCGTCAGAGCCGCCCAAGTTCTGCCAAGAGTGCGGGCATTCACTCAAAGACGAAGAAACGCACGTCGGCGACGATGCGAATTCCACGGAGTTCGCCGAAATGACGATCGCGCCAACGACAATCGCCGAGGCACCACCAAGTCGTGGTCTGCGGGCTGGTGAGCGAATTGAGAATTACGAGCTAATTAACATTCTTGGGTCCGGGGGAATGGGAGTCGTTTGGAAAGCCGTTGACACGAACAATGGTCGCCAAGTTGCGCTGAAGCGACTAGCAAAAAACCATCTTGCAGACCAGGACTCGGTCACGCGGTTCATGCGCGAAGCCCAACTAGCCTCCAAGATATCACATCCTCGAGTGACTTTCGTTTACAGTGCAGGCCGCCTTGATGAGCAGCCCTTCATTGCCATGGAGTTGATGCCTGGTGAGACGCTGGCGGATCGAGTAAAGCACGATGGCCCATTGCCAGTCGGCGAAGCGGTCGACAAAATTCTTGACGTGATCGACGGGCTCGACGCGGCACATGCAATGGGATTGATCCATCGCGACGTGAAGCCATCCAACTGTTTCATCGATACAGATGATCGAGTAAAAATTGGCGACTTCGGTTTGTCGAAGTCGGTCATCTCTACGGATGTTGAGTTGACTCGCACCGGCACGTTCATGGGGACGCCAGCGTATGCAGCACCAGAACAGATTCGTGGCGAGAAACTTGATCACCGCACAGACATCTATGCGGTCGGAGCAACGCTGTGCAACCTCCTGACGGGCCGGCCTCCCTTCGTGGGCGACGCTATGACAGTAACGGCTCAAATCGTCACCGACGAACCAAAAATTGTCGGTAACTTACCAAGAGAACTTGTCCGCATCCTACAACTGAGCTTGGAGAAGAACCGCGACAAACGATTTCAGTCATTGCAGGAATTAAAAAATGCTCTGCTGCCATTTTCGGAAAGCCAAAACTCACTGGCAGCGATTGGTCGGCGCGTTTCAGCTTACATGATCGATGTCGTGCTGGTCGCCGCAACGATGGCAGTTTTCCTTGGCGGTTTCGGAGCGTACGCTGGAATGATGTCACAAACGAGAGGAACTCCCATCGAAGAGCTTCTCGAACCCATTTCGTGGATTGGCCCGATTCTTGGGTTCGGCCTACCGTTGCTGTACTTTTTCGTTTTGGAAGCTTTTACAGGCAAGACAATTGGCAAACGCGTTCTCGGTTTGAAGGTGATCGATCAAGAGGGTGCCAAACCTTCTTGGTCCCGCGCATTGCTACGAGCTTTTTTCATCCCCGGTGGGGCCGCGATCCCAATGGTTTTGGGGCTGATCATCGTATCCGTTTGGCCAGTGACAACCTCGGCCGTCGATGCAACCTTTCGAAGTGCCGTCAACTTACTGGTCTCGGTTGTTCCACTTTTGATCATTCTTGCGCCGATCATTCGAAGATCTGGCAGCGAAGGATGGCATGAAATTCTCAGTGCTACGCGAGTTATTACTGAAGGCTGTCCCGCAACCAGTCAGCTTTTGATTCCTGATCCTAAACCTGAGTGTGACACAGAGTCAACCTTCATGCTGGGGCCCTATCGAGTTGGCCAGATTCTGCACACGTCCAAAGAGATGACGGTATACCTCGGAGTCGACACGCAGCTTGATCGAAATGTGTGGGTTCACGTTTGCGAAGGCGAGGATTGTGCGCCATCGGAACAGCGGATCATGTTGGCTCGACTCGCACGTCAGCGTTGGCTTGACGGCGGCTTTTCAAATTGCAAGCGTTGGGACGCGTTCGAAGCGATCGAAGGTCTTCCGATACAGGCAGTAGTCGCATCGCGTTACCAGGTTGGCTGGCCGGAATACCGACAACTGATGCAGCAAGTCGCGGAAGAACTAAAGTTCGCACTCAAAGATGGCACGATGCCCGAGAAGCTTTCATTGCCGCAAGTTTGGCTTGATCGAAACGGCCATGCGAAAATAATCGACCGGAGTTTGGTCGACGTCGTCAATATGCCGGCTGCAGGTGAGGATCCGCGCACTCAGTCATCGCTGAAAATCCGTGCAATCTCTTCCGCAGAGATGCAAGAGCATGCTTGGCGGGCTCCCAACGCACCCGGATCCACAAATAGCGATGCTGGTGTTGTCGAATCAGGAGGCCCAGAGCAGGGCGCCGTTCAACTGCTCAAGGCACTTGCGAAGTCACTATTCAAAGGTCGGCCGTTGCCTCTTTCAGCACAAGCCTTTCTCACCGAACTGCAAGGCAAACCAGAATTCGAATCGACACTCACGTGGGCAATTGACGGGCTGAAATCGCTCTCCGGAAAGCTCGGGAAAATTGACTGGGAAACGCGAGTCGGGATTTTGGGAATCACAGTCGGAATTGAGTACCTGCTCTACTCGATCATCAGTTCTTTCATCTACCTTTTGGCGTTCTTCGTCATTCCAGTGCCAAATCCATCTCGTTACTTTATCGGGTTAGCGTTGGGCCTGATTGCCCCTGTTTTCATGGGAGTGATTTTTCACGGCGGAATCACGTTTCACTTCATGGGAATCTCGGTCAGCAACAATAAAGGAAAACAGGTCGGATACCTGAAGTTGATCACTCGTTCGTTTCTGTCATGGCTACCTGTTGTCGCAGCTACCGGAGCGTGGATGATTTGCATCATTGGCGGCAATGCCCAGATGGGCGTAGTCGAGCCGGAAGTTGGTTCGATGGCGGCAGACTTTCAAGCGAATCCGATGATTGCGCTCTACGCGCTGGTGATTATCTTGCTCTGCTTGATGTCACAGGCAGCCGGAGTTCTGATTTCGCTGATTAGTCCAACTCGGGGCCTTCAGGATTACTTGATCGGGACGCGACTGCTGCCCAAGTAGCATTGCAACAGTGGAAACGGTGCTCGTGTACCCGATCGAAGCCTAGCAAGGGCAATTGCGATCACTCATAATGAGCACTCAATCGAGAAACGTCATTCAAGGACTACACATGTCGAAGTCAGTCACCGGCGGATCAGACCGTCGCCAGTTCATCAAGTCAATTTCAGCAGCAGCGACGATTCCCTATTTCCCTTGGAGCCAAAAGGCTTTCGCTAATGAGTCGAAGAACGATCGACCGAGAATTGGCTGCATTGGTGTCGGAAGCATGGGCACTGGCGACGCAAGAAGCCATGCCCGGTTTGGCGATGTGGTCGCCGTTTGCGATGTTGATCTAAACCACGCCGAACGGGCCGCCAATGACGACAAGATCGGCAAAGGCAAAGCCGATATTTACGAGGAGTATCGCGAACTCTTGGATGACGAAAGCATCGACGTCGTCAGCGTCGTGACCACGGACCACTGGCATGTAAAAATCGCCATTGAAGCACTGCAAGCCGGCAAACATGTGTTTTGTCAAAAGCCACTTTCATTGACGATTGGCGAAAGCCAACTCATTCGTGAGGCCTGCAAGAAACACGACGACAAAGTGTTCTTTATTGGCACGCAACAACGCAGCAGCAAGAAACTGTTCCTTCGTGCCGTGAACATGGTCCGCAAGGGGATGTTGGGCAAGATCAAAAAGATCACGATCGGAATCGATGGCGGATCGGTCGGAGGACCGTTCGACGTTGTCGCTGTTCCACCACGGTTCAACTGGGATACATGGCAAGGTCAGGCTCCCGAGCAGGAGTATCGGACGAAGCGCGCACACGGTACTTTTCGCTGGTGGTACGAATACTCTGGCGGCAAATTCACTGACTGGGGCGCACACCATGTTGATATCGCTGCTTGGGCGGTTGATAAGCACTTGCCCGGCACCGGCCCAATTTCGATCGACGGAACCGATGCCAAACATCCCGTTGAATTTAAAGACGGCAATCCCGTAGCCGATGATGCATTCAACACGTCGCACGATTTCAATATCAAATGCATGTTTGCCGATGGCTTGCAGATGGATATCAGCAGTCGGGTCGACAATGGAATCATGTTCGAAGGTGAGAAGGGCCGAATCTTTGTGAATCGCCAAAAGATCACAGGAAAGCCAATTGAAGAAGAATGGGACAAAGACCAATTCGGTGACGAAGAACTGCGTGAATTCTATAAAGGCAAGCCGTTTGAAGGCCACAAGCAGAACTTCTATCGCTGTCTCAGTGAAGGCGGACTTCCGGTATCCGATATTTTCTCACACGTTCAGATGCTCAACACATGCCATCTATCCGTGATCGCCGCCCGTCTGGGGCGCGTTGTCAAATGGGACCCAAAAACAGAAACGATTGAGGGTGACGAACAAGCCTCCGCGATGCTGTCGCGAACACCACGCACCGGATTTGAATTGCCGACGGTTTAGCCCGGATTATTCACGAGGCGTGGGCACAAACGGGAGGCACCTGCTTCATTGCGGAGGAAGTGTTCAAAGGTTGCTGTTTTGACAGTTCACCTGCTAGATGAATTTATTGACTCGCAAATTTGTCATCTCTGTCGTTGAATCGTTTAAAATCGCCTACTGGACGCCCGTCGTCGTGAATAATTCCGGTTTAGTTATCGCTCCTGTATTTTCTGACGCAATATTTTCAACAACTGGAACAAGACAAGATGCGACCAATAAACCCAATCTGCTTTAGCCTCCTGTTTGTTTGTTCTGCCTTCAGTTCACTGGCACACACTCAAGAACCAACGACACCCGTTTTTGTCGATGGTGAAGCACAGGAAGTTGCCGCCTTCAAAGGAAAAGACAACCGTGTGAATCACGACCTTTGGGTGGAAACAGAATTCGATTCTGATGGCAACGGAACGATGGATCGCATGCACGTTGCGGTCGCAAGGCCGATCCAGACCGACACCGAAGACTTGAAAGTCCCGGTGGTCTACAACACAAGTCCTTATTTCGCAGGCACCGCAGGCAACGAGAAGGGAACGTTCTGGGATCCGGAGCATGAAATTGGTGAAACGCCCCCGAAGCACAAAAACCCCAAGAACATCAAACAGCAAAGCAAACGACCCGTCATTTCAACCGGCCACACCAACTACTGGATCTCGCGTGGCTTTGCGGTCGTGCATTCGTGTTCGCCAGGCACCGGATTGTCGCAGGGTTGCGTTACGATCGGTGGCGACAATGAATCGCTTGCTCCCAAGGCCGTTATCGACTGGCTCAATGGACGTGCAAAAGGATTCACCGAAGCCGAAGGTGGAGAAGAAGTTTTGGCGACTTGGTGCACCGGCAAGGTTGGTATGACGGGCACAAGCTACAACGGCACGTTGCCGATCGCGGCAGCAACAACCGGAGTCGAAGGTCTCGAAGCGATCATCCCCGTCGCTCCAAACACTTCTTACTACCACTACTATCGCAGCAACGGACTCGTACGACATCCAGGCGGATACATGGGAGAAGACGTCGACGTACTTTACGACTTTGTGAACAGCGGCAACGAAGAAATGCGAAAGTACTGCGACTGCGAAATTCGCGACAAAGCGATTCTTTCGAATATCGATCGCGAATCTGGCGACTACAGCGATTGGTGGGCAGGGCGTGACTACGTGCCGAAGCTTGGAAAAGTAAAAGCCGCAACGCTGATTGCTCACGGCCTCAATGACTGGAACGTCATGCCTGCCCACTCGATCCGAGTCTATGAAGCCCTCAAAAAACAGGGCACACCGGCTCAGATCTACTTGCACCAAGGAGGCCATGGTGGCCCGCCGACTCAATCCATGATGAATCGTTGGTTCACCCACTACCTCTACGGCATCGAGAACGGCGTTGAAAACGATCCAAAATCAAGGGTCGTCCGTGAAGAAGCCAAGCGTGACGAACCAACCGCTTACGCTGACTACCCGCACCCAGATGCGAAGATGGTAACACTCTATCCACAAAGCGGTGGTCTGAAAGTTGGCGCGCTTGATCAGGCGAAAGCCGAAGGACAGGGCAGTGAAACGCTGACCGATAACGTCTCAATCGGTGGCAAGAAACTGGCTGCAAAAGCTGAATCCGAGAATCGTTTACTGTTTGCATCACCTGTGCTCACCGCACCGGCTCACATTTCCGGAACAGCCAAACTGAAGATTCGCGTCAGCTCCGACAAACCAGCTGTCAACCTTTCTGTTTGGATTGTTTCACTTCCATGGGACAAGGAAGCCAAAACTCTGAACGCGAATCTGATCACGCGCGGCTGGGCGGATCCCCAGAACCACGAATCACTTACCGAGAGCAAACCACTGGAACCCGGAAAGTTCTACGATCTGGAATTCGATCTCCAGCCTGACGACCAGATCATCCCTGCCGGGCAGCAAATCGGACTAATGATCTTCTCGAGTGATCGCGACTTCACGCTCTGGCCCGATCCAGGAACAAAGCTTACCGTTGATCTTGATGCAACTGAATTGCACCTGCCAATCGTGAATGGGTCTGACGGTTTAAAGTAGAAAACCGGTTGCCTGCGAATTGTTGCCGGATCGATCTTTAATTTTGGAAGCAACGGTCAGTGCAACAATCATTATCGGTAGAAACGCGGTAAACTCGATTGCGCATACGGACAGATTGTGTCTGGCAATCATTGACTGAGACAGATCGAGCGTGTTGAACCATGGCATCGCTAGATTCAGCCGTCCTTTGGATATCGGCCAATAGATCGCAATACCGCGTCCATGGTTGTAGAAGGAATCCAAAACGAGATGGCTAAGCCATGCTCCGGCGCCAAGCAACATACAAGGGGTTGGAATCGCCGATCTCAATTTTGGCAACGCCGTCCAGCATGCGAAAACAAAGCTTATGAATGCTACGTTTACGAAAACGCTGTAGCTTATTTGATATCGGTCGTGCCCCCAATTGGGAATTGGCCAATCCGGCAAATTTGCGACAGCGACGAACAGCGTAGGGGCAAGCACTTTCGCCTTCCGCCCTTTCAATGAAGGGATCGCCACAGCAGCAAAAGCCAAACCGACCATCGAATGTCCAACTGGCGACATTTTCACTCCTCACAAATGGTCACTGTGTAGGGAAAGATTGATCCTTCACTCAACGAAAACTTCATACCATAGCGTCTGATGCTGGCCGCCGATTTCGAAAACGATCTCGGAACCAGTTTGCCGGACCACAACGTCGCCCGTGCGATTTCCTTTTCCATCGAGGGAATAGACTTTCGGCATCCCGGAAAATCCATCCTTTGACATGCGAATCGTTGCGGATACGGGATTGATCAGAGTTGGACCCGTCCCCCAGTCCTCGCCGATCGAGTTGCGATCTTCGTTCCATTTCATCCCAGTGTTTTCAGCGCTGCTGGAAGCCAACAGCAACATCGATTTGCTCTTGGCGATCGGCAAATCATCCTGTGAAGTCAGCACGATTGTCGCGTAGTTGTGGCTGACGCTTCCAACTTCAATCTTCGCGCTGCCAACATCGAACTTGGTGTCGGCGACGAGGCCCCAAACTCCGATCGAGTTCGGTGTGTTCAAGCGAATGAATGCCTTCTCCGGATTCGTTGCGTCCCAGAGCAAACTGCCATCGGGAGTCTCGAATCGATTTGATTCCGGCACTGGAACCGAATCTGAAACGGTCGCTGTGGGATCGACACCAATCTGATAGTCAAACGCGGCTCGCCCATCGAGCCGATCGGAAAATGTCCCCGACTTGCGTTTTGCCAACGGTGCCAAGTCACCTCGCAAGTAAATATTCCCCGCGACCGCAAGCGTTGCTTCCTTCACAGGATGGCCCGCGAAATCAAACCAGCCTTCGAATCGGTCGGCAAACCAGCGATCCTTATTTTCGGTGTAGTTAAAAAACATGATGCCGTCCCAATCCTGAGTGGCGCCAATCACCGCCGCCATCATCACCGCTCCAGATCCGCCGATGTTTGGCTCGCCCTGATTCCATTCGCTCAACGTGAACGGCATGTCGTGGTATCGCCAACCGGTTCTCATCAGCAACGAGTTCGCTGGCCAGTCGCTTCGCGTTGGAGCCGATTCGATCGTTTGCTGATCCACCGTCCACTTCGACTTGCTCCACTCAGCATCGCCCGGGAACAGCGGGTGATGCCAGTAATTGTGAAAGTCCACAAAATCACAGGTCTCGGCAAGCACGCCTGTCGCATGATAATTCTCCTGGGATGCTGTGATTGGAACTTTGACTCCCAGCTGATCCTTCAGATACGACTTGAGTTCGACGATCCACGAACGTTCCGTATCGACCATGAAGTCCTGCAAGTCCTCGTACGAAGCCGCTGGCCAACCCGCATCAGGAACGCCAACCGATGAATTCTCGAACGACTGGCTCCCATCCAGCTGAATCGTTTCTGCGCCTTCCTGCAATTGCACGCCAGCAATTTCCAATGGCGTCGCATCGAGACCAAAGTTGATCGCCAATAGCGCTTCGCCTTCGATCGATTCTCGCGGAAAGATGATTCTTTTGACCTGCTGCCATTGCTCAGTGATCTTGATCCGCTCGAAGAGGCCAAGATCTCGCCATTCTCCACCGGCAGAAGTCGCCAGCTCGAGCCCAATCGATCGTGTTTTGTCTGCACGAACCCAGAGCTTCAACGTGTAGGCCTGCTCTGCTTTGACCGACAAATTCATTTGCCTGAGCTGCATGTGATGTGCAGCATCGGATCGCCCGGACGGCACAAACCGCACTGCGAAAACGCCATCTTCAGGACCCCTTTTCCCAAACTCCTTTTCAGCGGTGACGTTGGTCTCACCAAGATCCCAGGGAGCAAGCTCGCGGTTCCATTTGGTGCTTGAGACAATAACGTCGCCCATCGGTTTCCGCTTTTTGTCCCATGCAGATCGCATTGCGGCTGCGTCGGCGTACTTATGGCTCAGCCACTGATTCCATTTGACGCGGAACGAATCTTGAAACCGCTGCGGCAACCGTCGCAGCAATTCAGTGCCTTTGACCGAAAAGTAGTTTTCGTTCAGCATCTCAACCATCGCCAAACCGGGATCATCGGTTCGGCGGAGCTCGCGATACGGATTCTTGTGCGTTAGCAAATCATGGCAGTATTTTTTGAGTTCCCGCTGGACATCGGGATCGTAGTCAGGGCGACCGCACGTCGATTGATTGGATCAATAATTGCTTGAATTAGTTCTCCG
>CAYGUE010000040.1:0-42248 GCA_964352885.1 uncultured Pirellulaceae bacterium | reverse complement strand
GTTTGGGACCATCTCGCAAATTTTCGCTTCAAACTGGGCTTTGGCCGCATTTGGATTGAATTGGCTACTTGGTCCAAACGATTTCGAAGTTTGCGAAGAAAAGGCGTTTGCAGACTGATTGACGAAAGGTTTGGCCGTATTTGGTTTGTTGAATTGCCTACTTGGTCCAAGCGAATTCGAAGTTAGTGGAATGGTGTTTGCGGGCTGATTGAATGATCGTTTGGCGTTCACCAGAGGTGCAATTGGTTGTTGCCTAGGAGCTCGCTTTGTAACCGCCATTGGTTTGATCTGTTCGCTTTCCTGCGAACGCACCATTGCCGCTCCCGGCAGAACAGCGATTGCGATCAACAAGGTCAACGCCCAGATCCAGCGAGGCGTACGACGACAAGTTCCATTATTCGATTGCATGATTCGCTCCAGTCGAGAAGAAGTGATGTCCGCTGGTCGAACGCCGGGGACGACCGGTGCGATTCTCAAGCGGTTTTTTTGTTCAAGAATATCGACCAGCACGCGAGCATAGTTTGCTCGATCGCACTGGAAGTTTGCAATGGTTTCCTCATCGCAGCACCTTTCTGATTCGCGAGTTACGTTTCGAGAAGCCAGCCAAACCAACGGGTTAAACAACATCAAACTGCAAGAGACGACTTGAAGTACAGACCAGTAAATGTCACCACGTCGTAAATGAACCAACTCGTGCCCCAGAATTGGTTCAAGTTGCTGAGCAGTCTTGCCAGCCACAATCGAGTCGGGCAAAACGATGGTTGGACGCAATAAGCCAATGGCTGCAGGACCGAACTCTGCGTCAACGACGCTGACATTAACTTTTCTGCAAAGCTTCAATTTCTGTGCGAGGTCTGCGACTTGCAATTCGATATCGTGGGATTCAACCGTTTTCTGACGTCGAATCCAAGAGATAAATCTCAAAACTCGAAAAGTCGTTACAGCCAGAAACAAAGCAGCTCCGGCAAGCCAAATCTTTACGATCCATGAATACCAAATCGTTGCGGTTGGCAAAGGCCTTACTGAAGCCGGAGGAATGGACGGCATTGGAACCGCGACAGGTGTGGCAACAACTTGTCGCGGCTGGGGCGTCGAGACCTTACGCCGGATTGGCTGAACCGGCCCCACCGGCGCAAAGTAGGGCGTCGCAGATTTTTTAATTTGTGTTGTTTGTGGAACAAACCCTGAGGCAGATGGTTTGTGTTGCGATCGCTGCTGGTTTGCAACGATTAGGTCATTCGACGGTAGCTTAGCGACATGGTTGGGAAATTCCGCGACTGCCGTGGGAGTCTCGATTTCGACTAAACTTTCAGCAACCACAGCGGCCCCGTTATCCGTCAAAAGCCAACTGTAAACGCTTGTCGAACTGCTGAAAACGGGCGGCACGACGCACTTGATTAACACCAATAGCCACAAGGCATGCCCAAGATGCGGACGACGCTCGCAACAGGTCTTCGTCACGATCCAAACGAAGATGGCCAATAAAGTGACTTGCCAAACTTGCGTAACGAATATGGAGAACAGCTCATGCATTATTTCTTCCGTCCGCCTTTCTCGAGTCGATCAATCAATTCACGTAGCTCCGCAATTTCTGATGCATCGATGCCGCGGTCTTCAACCAGATGCCGCACCAAGGGCATCGCTTCACCACCAAAGAGGCGGTCGACCAAATCGTCAACCGTTTCGCGAATCACCGTGCCCGGTTTCGTTTTTGAAGAATACGTCCGCACGCGTCCTTTTAATTTTGAGCTGGCATAGCCCTTGGA
Organism: uncultured Pirellulaceae bacterium; assembly: GCA_964352885.1. Classification (GTDB taxonomy): domain Bacteria; phylum Planctomycetota; class Planctomycetia; order Pirellulales; family Pirellulaceae; genus Mariniblastus. The sequence goes on along the minus strand of CAYGUE010000040.1, from coordinate 40,482 downwards.
CTCGATGCGCCGCAAATAGGTCTGCACGGTAGAGAAGTCGATAGGTTTACTTTCGGAGACCAATTCGTGAACTTCACGAACCGTTGCAGGGCCTATGCCCCACAATGCTCGAGCGATTTCCATCTCGCCCTTTGATAATGGTCGCCGCTCAACCATGCGTACTCCTCCTTTTAAAAATTGCAACCGATTATGTGTGCCGCGTTTACAGGTTTTAAACGTACGTATGTACGCACGTCAACCCGAATCCATCGCCGCCGCAACGCAAATGGATTTTTGGACACCAACATTCGTCCGGCGTGCCTGACGGCTGTGACGATCGTTGATAAGATGTTGTTTTCACTCGTCTCAAGCATTCATGTCGATATGAAACACTTCCAACAAATGCTGGCTTTGGTCGCCATTCCAATACTTGCACTATTCTTCACAGGTGTTGCCGCCGCGCAGGACGCAAAAGAACAATACCAACCGCTGGTTTATCACGATGCTGATTCGACGGGCATCGGTGCGGGCAAGCACATCGTTTTCTTGGCGGGCGACCACGAATACCGCAGCGAAGAAACGTTGCCGGCGATCGCGAGATTGATGGCGAAGCACCATGGCTTCAAGTGCACGGTTCTTTTCAACGTCGATGCTGATGACTACATCGAACCCGGTAACAACAACATGCCCGGAATGGAAGCTCTCGATAGCGCCGACCTCGCGGTTGTCTTCTTACGGTTCCAAGATTTTCCAGATGATCAAATGCAGTACTTTGTGGACTACATTGATCGTGGCGGTCCCGTCGTCGGGCTACGGACTTCGACTCATGCGTTTAAGATACCCCAAGACAAAAAGTTCGCCCGCTTCGATACCAAATATGCAGGCAAGGAATTCGAGAAAGGGTTCGGACGTCAGATCCTTGGCGAAACTTGGGCAGGCCACTACGGAAAAAATCACGTGATGTCGACTCGGCACATCATTCTTGATTCGGCGAAAGATCATCCGATCATGCGGGGCGTCACGAATCCCTGGGCTCAATGCGGTGGTTATTGGGCCGATCCGATGCCGAACAGCGTTGTGCTGACTCACTCGCAGCCGCTCGAATCGATGAATAAAGATGCGAAACCTCAAGAAGGAAAAGATCCTTGCCCTGGATGCTGGGTTCGAACCTACAAGAGCAAGTCCGGTGTCGAAGGACGCGTATTCACAACGACGTCTGGTTGCTCAGAAGATATTCTTGACGATGATTTCCGGCGTATGATCGTCAACGGATGTTTGTGGGCTGCAAGCATGGAAGAGAAAATCACCGCCGATGCAGAGATGAGCCTTGTCGGTCCCTACCATCCGACGACTTTTAGCAATCTTGGCTATCGACTGGACATGCAACCGCATGACATGGATGGTTGGGACACACCCATCATGGATCCGGAAAACCCATGTCAGCCAGCAGTGAAATGGGGGCAGCCGCGTCCGAAGCGTAACCGTAGTAACGAAACCGAATAGCTTGTTCAAAAATCGGTTGCTACGTTCTGGTTAATGGACAAAATGCGAATCAAAGGGAAAACCGACTCAAACCTTTGTAATGATTCACCATGGCCAGCATGATTGAAAATTCGATTCAGGACATCGCTACGCAGAAGCGATTCTACCGTGCCTTGATTGAGAAGGATCCGAGTTTCGTCGGTTCGTTTTTCGTTGCCGTCAAAACGACCTCTGTTTTCTGTATTTCAACTTGTTACGCCCGAAAACCAAAATTCGAAAACGTGGAGTTTTTTTCGGACTTCAAAGCGGCTCTCGCGGCGGGCTTCCGTCCATGCAAACTTTGTCGTCCGACTGAAAACGCCAGCTCGGCACCGGACTATGTTTGCCAAGCCATCGACATGGTCCGTGCGAATCCAAAACAGAAAATCAGCGACGCCGCACTTCGCGATGTTGGTATTCAGCCGAGTCGCCTTCGACGTTGGTTCAATGCACACTACGGGATGACCTTTCAGGCTTTTGCCCGAATGTATCGAATCAACGAAGCGTGTATTGAATTGGGACGGGGTAAAAAAGTCACCAACGCGGCATTGGACGCGGGCTACGAATCGCTGAGCGGGTTCGGATACACGTACCGGAAAATGACGGGCGCTGCGCCATCATCGCAAAGCCAACTGATTGTGATGACTCGATTTACGACGCCACTCGGCCCCATGTTTGCCGCCGCGACGCAACAAGGTTTGTGCCTGCTTGAGTTTACTGATCGACGAATGCTCGAAAAGGAATTCGAAGACCTGCAGCGTCGATTGAAAACGCGGATTGTGACTGGGGAGAACAGCCTGACGAAGTTGGCGATCGAACAGGTGTCGCAATATTTCGATGGCGATCGAACCGAGTTTGAGATTCCATTGCACACGCCTGGAACGCAGTTTCAACAAGAAGTCTGGGTGGCGTTGCAGAAGATTCCTGCCGGCCAGACGCGAAGCTATCAGCAGCAAGCCAAAGTTTTGGGCACCCCCAAGGCTGTCCGTGCCGTCGCGCGAGCCAACGGCATGAATCGCATCGCCATTGTCATTCCCTGTCACCGTGTGATCGGAAAAGACGGTTCACTGACGGGTTACGCAGGCGGTCTGCAGAGGAAGCGTTGGTTGCTAGATCACGAATCGGAAATTGAGTCCCGCAAGTAGCCTTCGAACGCAGTTTGCGGGAGGTATTTCTATGGCTCATGTTGTACCGAATTGGCCACGAACCGATCCGCGATCACGGTGTCGATTACCAACTGAAGCGAGTGATAGGCCAGCAGCGGCAGGATCGAAACCTGCAGGCTTACTGCGATCGTCAGTCCAATCATCAACGTCTTTTGACTGCCGGAGAACGCGACCGCGATTTGTTCTGCGTCGTTCATTCCAAAGAGTTTCGCGATGTCGCGTCCAGCGTAGAGCACGACGACGTGCACCAGCAAAAGGCAGGCGATGCCGACGGCCAATTCTGCAAAGGGAAAGTCGCTGCCGCTTTCACGCAATCGGATACCAGATGGAATCGAGCCCAACAGCACGATTCCCAAGAGCCCGATCTGCGACGCGATGCCGAGCTTCTGTTTGTTTTCGGTGGCCCAGTTTGCCGAACGCGAATGAAGCCGAGCTAGTTGAGCGACTCCGATCGGAGCAACGACAAACATTAGCAGCTTGATCAATGTGTCAGTAAAACTGATCGTCGTTTCGCTATTGCCACCAAGCTGCAGCCAAACCCAGAATGGCGACGAAATGAAGCACAGCAGGTTTGTGATCAGCGTGACCATGATCGCGATTCGATCATCGCCTCCAGCTCGCCGCGTCCAAACGGCTGCGGAGACCAAAGTGCACGGTGAAGCGAAGGTAATGATCATGCCGGCGCCGATTTCCGGGCCGACAAGCAGACTAAACGGCCAAATCGCAAGCGACATCGCAAACGTGTTGATCGCGGCAGCCAGCAGCGCAGCTTTGGGTTTTCGAATCGTTTCGGTAATGTCGCCGAAGGAAAACTTCCACACCATCAGGAACATCGTGATCGCCACGATCGTCCATTTGAGTGCCGGGAGATCTGAAAGTGGTTGCAATGCAGGTGCGAATCCCATACCGATGCCAAGCACCAGCATCAACGCGAGCAAAAACCAGTGCCTTCGAAACATGGATAATCGTTGGGAGAAATGAGCAATGACGCTAGCAGAAACGTAAGTCGGCTTTGAGCCAGCTATCGAGAATCGTACGATAATCTCAGATTGTTCACGAGACGTGGGCATTGAATGCAGGTCCGGCATCAGAGAAAGGCGCCCGTCGTCGTGAAAATTCCGGACAAAGCCCGCGCCAGTATGCGCGAATTTCTGACACGGAAGTCAGTATGGAAAACGATCTGAGTGACAATCAAAGAAGATTCATCTGCCGCGTGCTGTTCCTGTTGGTCTGCGCTTTGCCAACGTTCGTGATTGTCTATATCTCAACCCATCAGCGAACGGCTGATCAGTGGGCTCAGCTTGTTCAAGCCGAGCTTGGTGTTGAGACATCCATCGGCGGAGTCGAATCGCCGCGTCCGGGCGAGTTTCTGTTTCGGGACGTGAAACTATACGACGATCAGGGAACGCAGATTTTTTATTCCCTCAAAGCCGACGTTTCTGTTGGCAACACAAATCGCATTGATTTTCGTAGTCAAATAGAGATCACCCGTGCTGGCATGTGCCACTTTCTGGAGGAAGCTTCTGGGCGGCTGGTCAAACCTCGCACAGACTTGAAACCTTGGAGTATATTCTTCCACGATCTTGAAATCATCGACGAGTCAGCGGCAGAGTTTTCGGGCCGCCCTTTTCACTCCAATGGAGTTCTCGTCGAATTGGGCAACGGGATCAACGGCGCTAATGTCACGCTTGAGGCAAACGAGTGGGGAAAGTTTGAACTAAAAAGAGACTCGACCAACGGAGAGTTTAAAGTCGCGATCCGCACGGTTACGGACGGAGCCATTCCCTGTTGGCTCGTGAAAGAGTGGTTTCCCGAATTGAACCAACTGGGCAGCGAGGCACACTTTTCTGGAGTTGCCGGTATTAACTCTCTTGGTGGAAGTTCCAGCTGTGCTGTTACCGGAAACTTTATAAACGTAGAACTTCCAGAAATACCAGAGCTAGATTTTGCCACCGCCGAGATGGCTGACGTGATTCAGGTCAACTCATTGGAAGTGGAAGGTGCGAAATGGAAGAAAGGAAAGGCGTGGGTTCTGCTCGGTCACCAACAGTTGGAAATTCCGAATCACAATTTTGACATGCCGACGCGTGAACCTGCCGAGTTGATTCACCAAGCTATTCGTAGTGCGTTTCGCGATGTATGGGACGGAAAAGTGCAGTACCGTTAATCGCTGCCTGATGAATCGGCTACAATCAATGATGCCGTCCCCTGCCCTTCTTGTAAAACTGCCGAATTATGTGGCGCTCACTGCTTCTCGGAAAACTTGCGATCTCGATTGCCGTGTCGCTGCTGATCGGCGGATACAGTATCTGGAATTTGCAAACGCCCGATCTTTCGCGAAGCGAATATTATAGTTGGTTGAGCGTTGGCGTTTTCTTCCTGCTATTGGCCGTGATGCAGATCGTGATGATCGCGTTTATGTTTCGCAAGAAAAAGTTTGACTGATCGAATTCGAAAGCCATGTCTAAAATTCAATTGTCGCTTTCCGTCGTGTTCCTTTTTCTCCTCTTGTCTTCCGTTTTCGCTCAGGAACAAGCCGAGTCAAAGTTAAGACTGTTCATTCAAGGCGGTGCAAGGCTGCCGGATTCATCACGTGAGATATTCGTGAGAATGGCAGGCGGTGAGAACGCCCACCTTGTTATGATTCCGACAGCGACTTCCGATTCGAATCTGCCGACGAAAGCGGAACTCGATGACACCTGGGGCAAGTTTGGCATTAGGCAGATCACATTGCTGCATACTCGCGACCCGAACATTGCGAACGACGCTGAATTTCTGAAACCGTTTGAAACCGCGACGGCGGTTTGGATCGGCGGTGGTGATCAGCGGCGACTGTCCGAATCCTATTCGCAAACGGCTGTCGAGACGAAACTACGTGAGTTAGCCAATCGCGGTATTGTCATAGGCGGTTCGTCTGCCGGGGCCGCTATCCAATCGAGCGTCATGATACAAGGCGGCCGCGAGACTCCAGAAATTGGAACAGGCTTCAACCTGCTGCCCAACGCAATCGTTGATCAACATTTTCTCGAACGCTCTCGACTGAATCGACTTGCTCGAGCCGTTGAAACTCATCCAGGTAGAACCGGAATCGGGATTAGCGAGAGTACTTCGCTGGTCGTTGATGGGGACAACGCGAGAGTCATTGGACCGGGATTCGTCGTATCAATTCGAATGATTGGCGATCAGTTGGATATTCGTTCATATCAAACAGACTCCGAATTTGCCCTCAAAAGCCTCAATTTGGTGCCACAAGAGCTGCCCGACGAACTGCTTGACTTGCCGGGAACCGTTGAGCTGTTTTCGAGCATGGATCAACTGGACGATTCGCTGATCAAATCAGCGATCGAAGCTGAGAAGTTTCGTCAGTCGTACATGCAGAGCGGCGAGTTTGAGCCCAAGGCTCTTTCGTTGGCGAAGTTGGTGCAACGATTTCTCGCAGCCCACGCCGGGCGATTTGAGAAGGATCCAACATCAATTCCATTGTTCCCGATCTCCATTGAAGACTTTATGGGTAGCTTCGGCGGAACCTCGGAAGAACTCGACGGTACCGAGATCTATGCTCCTTTTGCCGGTCAATGGCAGGGGCGATGGGCGGAGCAAACCGTCAAGCACCATTGGAGCGATCTCGTGCAGCCCAACCGCGAAACGAGCTACCGAGTCGTCGACCGCAATGGCAAGATCACGCAGCACTCAATCAGCAGCTACCAATACGCGTGGATCGGAGACGGCTACGGATTGAACATGGTGGCCAACGAGACAAGTCAGGATGGCGAACGCCATTACCTACTGGGCTACGTAGAGCATTTGAAAGGTGGAGACTTCGGGCAAGTCACGGCACGCCGTCCGCATGTCGGAATCCAAGCGGGAGAAGGTCGGCTCGTTTGGGTAACCGAAAAGGAAGTCTTTCTTGAGGAAGTGTTTCCAGATATTACCGGTCGCGGCGATGATGCTTATTCGATCATCGGGTTTCGTTATGAGATTTCAGGCAAGGCGATGATTGCAACCGAAGGATTCGAAACGCTGTACAGACGCAATCCTTCAAACTCAGGTAAGTTGCCTGAATTCAAATCTTTCGAATTCTCACGTGTTCAGGGACGCAATACCGCCTCGTCCGCACAGCGTTAGCGGCGCACAAAAAAAGCCCACCAAATCCGGCAGGCTATTTGCTCAAAGTCTGATCGACAGGATCAATCGCCTTTGTATGGCATCAATGCCATGAAGCGAGCTCGCTTGATCGACGCAGTCACTGCGTGTTGGCTGATTGCAGTACAGCCCGTCTTGCGACGGCCAACAATCTTGCCGTGGCGGTTGGTCAACTTCTTCAACAACTCAACGTCTTTGTAATCGACGTAGGTCGGACGTGGACGCTCACCATCAACGAACAGAGGATCCTTGCGAACGGTCTTTGTCTTGAGTTTAGGTTTACGACGAGTGTTTTTTCGTTTTTGAAATGCCAAGGGTTCGACTCAACAAAAGCAGGGAAAGATTTCAGTTTCAACGGCAAAGAGGCAACGCAGCCAAAATGGGAAGATCGTCAGGTGACCTTCGAATCTGCGGCTAAATTCAATTTGGACTGGGTATTATGCAAAATCGCCAAGAATCCGCAATGGAAAAAGTCCCTATTTTCGGGCTGAGAGTGAGATAAGTCAGCGGAACGCCTGTTGCGATGCCATTCCGCTGACATTGCGAACGACGTCCACAAATCAGCGATTTAAGACCAAAACCTATTCAACACCCAACATGCTCTCTTTCAGCCAGCGAATCAGAGGCAAAAGAATCCCCATCAGCACCAACGAGCCGCCGAACGCGATCAGCAACCATGGCCCCATCCAAAAAATGGGCTCAAATCCAACCCATATCGATGGCCACCGGACCATCGCCAAAAGCGCACCCATGCAGAGATATGGCCCAAACGCCAAATAGCCCTTCTTCGTGATCACGAACAGAATGATAGCCAGAACGAGAGCAAACATGATCGAGAAAACGAATCCCGCGATTGACGCTTGCCAGCCGAGAAAGGCTCCGATCATGCACATGAGCGTCACATCGCCAAAACCCATTGCCTGCTGACCCAACGCTAATCCTCCGACGATGCGAATGCCCCAAATGAGCCCTCCTGCGATGCCCAAGCCGATGAAAGCAGATACGAGGCTGTCTTTCTGCGGAGGGCCAAGAAAGCTCCAAATACTCAGTAGGAAAACGAGCCCGGCGATGAGGAGCAAGAAATAGCATTTCGTCATCCCGTACATCTGCCGCTTTTTCACTCGAATGCTGCAGCTGTTCTTCCGTGGTGATCGGACGATCGAGGCAAACATCACTCGTATTGAGCCAGCGATTCCCAAGCGGAACTCTCTCGGAGGAATGATCTTTGGTAGCAAGCCCCAAATCCAAATCGCATAGATGGCGATACAAGTCGCCAATCCACCTATTCCCAAATGCCACCCTGTCATTGGCTCGGGCGAACTAAAATCAATGAATTGCAAACCGAAAACACCGGGAGTGGTAATCGGAAGCCGGCTAAAAGGCCAAAACGCTGCCGCAGCGAGCGCGATGATTGTTCCAGGAACCGTTACTTGGTCTGGAATCATCTGTTCGTCAAAATCGATGAACGTCGCAATAAACATCAGCGCGATCAAAATAGCGTGCAACCAAAACCACGTGGTCGCCAATGACGTGAATGCGGGTGCTCCGGCAGGTAGCACGGTAGACGGGTTGGTGCCCGCCAATCCACCCTGGTGCTGCCACCAAAAGAATATTGGCAGCCCGATTGTCCACGATATCTCAATCAGCAGCGGCCGAAACCAAGCCCACTTTCCCAGCACCTCGCCATCGCGACGTAACCGGAACCAACCAAGGATTGGGACAAAATCCAACCCGCGGCGGGGCTTCAATCGCCCCAGCTGCTCAGCGTTCTCTGGGCCAACCAGATCGGGTCGCGGCTTCATATATGGGCTGATTGGCCGATGCTGGCAGATCGCCCATTGGTAAATCGCCCAATTGATGAATGCTCCGGTGACCGCACCCAAAACTGCAAGCAACAAGATTTGGATAAAGAACGGCATTCGAGTTGCGAGCTCTTGAGGAGTGAAACGAGGAGTGAAACTGCTATCAGTTGGTGTTAAAAGAAACCGATTAGGGAAAGGCTAATGCCGAATGCCCGGGGGGTCGATAACGACGAGGTAGAATTTTATGGTTACAGCGACCTTTCCGCTATGCGCGTCGGTACTTCAAATCAGATCAAAGTTGTCGCTTGGATTGCAACCATTGCGTTCCTTTGCGCTGCTTTTTACGGCTTCAATGTGCCGCAAGATGATTCAACTGTTTCAAACATACCTGACAAACAGCCGCCAGGGGCTACGTCCACACAAAATGGCGGTGTTGTTTTCGATGGCTCTGCTCCGTTGAACCCCGATGCAAAATTAGACTCGCTCAGCCCCGATGAGATCGCGACGCTGAAGAGTTTGCCATCCATTTGCATCTCTGAGTTGCCTGGACTGGAACCAGCGGATGCCCCTAGCTGTCCTGCCACCGAAGAGTTTTCGAACTTGCCGGCATATACAGAAATGAAGAAAGCGCCCATCGCTCGAACCGTTGCTTGGGAATCGACACCGATCACCGAAACTGATGATTCGATCCCCTACCCTTCCGCACATATCGAAGGCCATTCCGGAAAGACTTGGAATCTTCCGACTCCATCACCAATCAAAGCAAGCCTTGCTGAGGCACCGATGCAAGATCCGCACGTCCAACCGGCGTCATGGAGCGAAACAGATTTTGCCAACTACAATCCGCACCCCAAAGCGACGGCTCGAAGCAATGAAACAGATCGAGTCGCCATGGCGATGCCAATGGCGATGCCAACGTCGGGAGCCTTAAAGCCAAACGCAAAAAAGGATCTCGCATCGAGTGATGTCGATCCGCACTTGGAAGCGTTCTCAAGAACGGCATACCCTTCCGCGGTTGCGTGTGCGAAGTGTCACGAGCAAATCTTCGACGAGTGGGCGGCATCAAGCCATGCCTACGCATCGATCTCGCCGATGTTTCACGTTTTTGAAGACCGCATCAATAAGCTCTCTTCTGGAACGATCGGCTACTTTTGCATGCGATGTCATGCTCCCGTTGCAACGACGATGGGACTGCGGCGCGATCAGGCGATCTGGGATGGTCCGCGTGTTTTCCGTGAAGGCGTTACTTGTGTTGCCTGTCACCGCGTAAAGATTCCTTACGGCAAAATGAACGGCGTCCGCCACATGATTCCCGGCGGCGCGGAAACTCCGGTGATCGGTGGTAGCGATGGTAAAGGCGTTCACCAAGTCGCGGAGAAGTATGCGGACTACTTCAAAACGAAAACGGATCCAAATTCGAAGAAGCCAGGCCAAGTCATCCATCGTCGCTCAATCCAGTTTGAGGAACTTTCGAAATCAACGTACTGCGTTTCCTGCCATCAGGTTGCTGTTGAGCCAGGCATCAAACTGGAAGTTGTCTGGGATCAATACCGTGCGTCGCCTGCATTCAAAGAAGGCGTCACCTGTCAGGCATGTCACATGGGAAAAATCCCTGGTGTGGACAGTGGATACACGTATGGACCTGCGGCGGTAGTCGATGGCAAAGTCGTGAACCCGGAACGGAAGCATTCGAACCACATGTTCTACGGACCGGGCTATTCAATCGCTCATCCGGGAATCTTTCCTCAGAATGTAGACGCCGATCAATGGACGATCAATCAGTGGCTTGCGTTTGATTGGCGAGCGGGCTGGGGTAGCAAAGAATTCGAAAAACAGATCGCCGAGTATGGCGGTTTATATTTTCCCGAGCCTTGGAACGACGTGGATGTTCGAATGGACGCCCGAGAGATTGTGGACAAAAATCTGGAAAAATTGGAATACAAAAAAGACCTCCGCGTTCAGATATTAGAAAACGGTTCTAAGCTGGATGGACCGTTCTTTGCCGACACGCCGCAGCTGTGTGAGACTCTCAACTTCCGATACCGCCTTACGAATACTAATCCTGGCCACAACATGCCAAGTGGCTCCTTGGGAGCCCAACCGCAGATTTGGCTCAACGCGGTTCTGACCGGCCCCAGCGGTCAGCGCATTTGGGAGACCGGTTATCTCGATTCCAACGGCGACCTTTGCGACAACCACTCGCTCGATGTGTTGGCGCGGAAAGTTCCGTTTGATACACAGTTGCTAAACCTGCAAACGAAGTTCCTTGTAACCAACGTCAAAGGAACTGATCGCGAAATGTACCTGCCAGTCCCGTTCGAGCAGGATCAATTGCCCTTTCTCCGCCCCGCGGCACAGCCAATATCCGTGCTGAATCATCCAGTTGGGATTCGCATGGAAGGCCACTCGCTTCCACCGCTTGGTTCACGAAACATCAAGTACTCCGTGCCCAGCCGTCTTGTCACGCAACCGGGTACTTACACGCTCAGCGTTCGACTGCGGAGTCGCGCAGAGCCTATCTACTTCATGCGATTCTGCAATGCGACGCCTGAAATGATTCGAATGATGAACGAATGGATCGCTGACTTCCACGAACAAACTGTTGTATTCGAAGTGCATTGAAGAATCGCAATCCCACCATCATGCCGTTCATCGTCTTCGCAGCTTGCCTGTTGTTGACGGTTGTCGCAATGCGCTCGTTGAGCGGTGATGCAAGCGAAACTGATAAAACAGTCTACAGCCATGCGAAAGCAATGGCGGGCGAGAACGAGGATCCACCAGAGATTTCCATCGCGGTGCGCTCGCTTTACTCTCAAACGCCCAACCAGGGCGGATTCGTTTCGTTTGACTTCAATGAATCTGAATCCGTCATCGCAGCATTGCCTGGTGATTCCCTCGGCGAGGCTCCTGCTCAAGCCGAATCGGAGGCGATGTCCACAAAGGACGTTGCATCGGTCGAGTTGACATTGAGTTCCTTGCCGCCCATTGAAAACGATGTTCCACTTGTGCATGTCGTTGCGGAGGCCAACTCGACAGACTTGAATGATATCGCTGTTGCGATTCCAACGTTAATCGAAAACACAGCAGACACGATTGAATTGGCCGACAATCTTGAGTTGGTCATTGAATCGCCTGAAGCGTTCGACGGATTTTTGACGAATCGCTCATTCACATCAGGCACACCGATCGATTCAGCAATCGTGCCGCCAGAAGATCGCTTCGCAGCATTACCGCAAACCAAAGACAAGCCACGGTTCAAGAAGTTTGGTGCTCCGACTTGGAAAACCAAAGACAATGACGAAGAGGATACGGACGAGGAAGAAGAGGATCAAGATCCTCCGACAAAACAGCCCGCAGCACTTTCTGCTTCGAATCGCTGGAAGTTGGCAGGCGAGCCAAAGCAAGGTGATCGCTACAAAGACGATACGCCACTGACGGATGATTGCTCAATATTCATTGAAGACGCGCACGGAAATTTCTCGCCGACGCCGACCATGCCGGAGTTGCCGTACGATCCGTGCGGCCAGATGAACGTCTACGAGGGCAAGCAGCTTTACGCCAACCAGCGTCCACTGTTGGAACTGGGGCGACCTTGGTACCAGTTGGGACCGATCAGCGAGGGATCCTCGTTTCTCGGTTTTCACAATCATGTCAATCCACAATACCTTCTGTTCGGCGATGCTCGAACCGGTTTCGCTTCCAACCGAGTTAATGGCGACACCAATTCGCTCGTTGCGACGCAGCTAAATTTGATTCACCATCTTAAGGTCACTTCGACCGAACGCTTCGTGGCGGGAATGACACCACTTGGTGCAGCGCAAAACACGCGTTACAACTTTGATAACGACGAAGCCGTATTCGAGGGCGATGCCGATTTTGATTTCGCATATTTCGAAGGCGACATCGGAGCGATCACAGGTGGAGCCATCGGCAAGACATTGCCGTTTGATTTGCCATTTGCCGCGGGTGTCGTTCCGTTGGTGTTTCAAAACGGAATCTGGATGGAGGACGAAATTCTCGGATTCGCGGTGACGATACCGGCCCGCAACAGTCCTCGTTTCGATATCTCCAACATGGACATTACGTTCTTTGCTGGCTACGACAGAATCGACAGCCCAGCGTTCCAGGGCGACAACAGCGCCGCAAGAGTCATGGGCATCGCGACATTCATTGAAGCGTTGAACGGCTACTTCGAGGTTGACTACGCGTTTCTTGATGACCGGACCGGACTCGATCGTAGCTACCACAACATGGCGGTCGGTTACACTCGCCGATACGGACGATTTCTGTCGAATTCAACACGAGTCATCGTCAACGCAGGACAGCAATCAAACGTTCCAGGCACAGCCGACGGTGTCTTGTTGCTTTCAGAGAACAGCCTGATCACTGGGTTTCCTTCAACGGTTGTACCCTACTTTAATATGTTTGCTGGCTTCGATCGTCCGCAGTCGGTTGGCCGCAACGTTGTCGCTGGCGGCATCCTCAGGAATACGGGGATTCTGTTTGAGTCCGACAATCTGACAGGCTATCCGACGCTCGATGACACCGCCAACGATACGTTTGGCATGGCGTTGGGATTGAACCTGCTGGCCGACGAGTTTGCGCAGCAGTTAATCGTCGAAGCAGCCGCGCTTGGCGTGATGGGCGATGACGCAAATCGAAACGCTCGTGGCGATCAGTACGGCGTTGGCGTGCGCTATCAGTTGCCGCTGACGAATTCGGTGATTTTCCGCGCTGACGCAATGGCCGGGTTCCTTCGTCACGACGAGGACATCAACGGCGCCCGCATGGAAATTCGTAAGAAGTTTTAAGTCCTTGCTTGGCGTTCGCCCGCTGCTGATCTTGCGGCATGGCACAGTGCACACTTACTTGTTGTTCTTGTCAGCCTCTGCTTCCGATACAATGGATGGCTCAGTAGATCCGCTTTTGTTCCGAATGTGCAATATATTGGAGTTGGGTTTGGGAAGCCGCGAAGATCCAGTTTCCGACCGTAAGATTGACGACAGCGAATTGCCTCTCGACGTCATTCAGAATACGAAAGGTCCGCAGATCATGCGCCGTAGGAAATTCCCGCGATATTTTCTGCTGCTGTTTATCCCGTTGCTGCTCTTCACGGGAGCTGTGATCGGAATTTACGTCCAGCCACCGGCGCTCCGTGCTTTTCTGAAGATGACCGGCTTGAAGCCCGGCGGCGGCACGAGTTCTCCGATTGCCGTGCCTGTGGAAGAGGTCGTCAGCGATGCACCCAAGCAGGCGACCATTCGCAGCGTCGTTGCTCTTGGGCGACTTGCTCCAGAGGGAAAAGTGATCACCATCTCGCCACCGTTTGGCGCTGGCGACGCACGTATCGACGAAATCAAAGTCAAAGTTGGCAGTCAAGTAGAACGAGGAGAGACAATTGCTCTGCTCGACAACCTCGCCAGTCTTGAGTCCGCGCTCGCATCTGCCGAGGCAAACGTCGCGTTGCAAAAAACTTCACTCGAACAGACGCGGATGACGATTGGCGCGAGCGTTGGCGAGGGCAAGGCAACGCTCGCTCGCGCGAACGCAGGTGAGAAACTTGCTTTGAAGGATTTTCAACGAATTCGATCTCTGCGAGACAAAGGTGCTGTTTCCCAGGCTGAATTGGATCAGGCTGTGGCAGCGCATTCGCAAGCTAGGAAAGATGTTGCGAAAGCAGCCGCGACGTTGTCACGTTTTGATTCGCAAGAAATCGAAACCCAGCCCGATGTCGCCGTTGCTGCTCGCAAAGTGGATTCGGCGATCGCAGATTTGAATCGTGCCAAGCGAGATTTGGCGCGAGGCACCGTGACCGCTCCTGTTTCGGGAACGATTCTTGAGATTCATGTGCGACCCGGTGAGAAGCCCGGAACGGAAGGGATTCTGGATATCGGAAACGTGCAACGCATGACGGCGGAGCTGGAAGTCTACCAGTCTGAAATCAGTTCCGTGGCTGTCGGGCAACACGTTGAACTATCGGCAGATGCGTTGAGGAGTTCACTGTCCGGATTGGTCAGCGAAATCGGATTTTCAGTCGAACGGCAAACGACGATGGAAGATGATCCGGCAGCGAATTCCGATGCCAGAGTGATTAAAGTAATCGTCAGTCTTGACGCGAACTCCTCAAAACGTGCCTCACGATTAACGCATCTGGAAGTCACAGGCCGAATCGCGGTTGAGGATTCGCAGTGACCCAATTCCTCTCAAAGTTTCTCGGTCGATTGCCACTCGGTTGGCTGCAACTGATTTCTAACAAGTGGCGATTTGCGGCTGCGGCGGCTGGTGTTGGTTTCGCTTGTATTTTGGTTTTCGTTCAGCTGGGAATGATGGGCGCATTCAGCGAAGCGACTCGCGTTTCCTATCGCGTCTTTGACGCAGACATCATGATCTCCGCTTCGGATGCCAACACGCTCACCGATGGTTCCAACGTTACACGCCGCCGAATGTTTCAGGCGTTGGCGGTGCCCGGTGTTAGCAGTGCATGCCCGTTGTTCGTCGGCATGACAGAGTGGCAATTGGAGGATGAAAGCAAAGTTGAGTTCAAGACAATTGGAATTGATCCTGCGCTGCGGGCGTTCATAGGCCCATCAGTTGGCGATGTTGATCCTCTCAAGCTCGCCAACAACGTACTGCTTGATCGAAATGCACGTGGCTTGGATCCAGATGTTCTTGCATCGGTCACGGCTAAAGCCCCGCTTGTTTTCGAGGCCCGAAGTCAGCAGCTTTCAGTCGTTGGAACGGTTTCATTCGGAGGCGGATTCGCTGAAGATGGATCCATGATCGTTTCGGACCAGACGTTTATGCGACTCTTTCCGCAGCGGTCTTCGGGAGCGCCCAACCACATTCTTCTCAAAGTCGCTCCCGGAGAAGATCCCGACGT
The DNA here is from genome assembly GCA_964352885.1 of uncultured Pirellulaceae bacterium. Classification (GTDB taxonomy): domain Bacteria; phylum Planctomycetota; class Planctomycetia; order Pirellulales; family Pirellulaceae; genus Mariniblastus. Next base: position 24,991 of record CAYGUE010000040.1, on the reverse strand, counting down.
CGTGGCTAAACGGGTACGCAAATCTTTGGCGGTTGATTCACTCAAAGTTCGTTCCTATGTCGATGCCATTGAAGCGGATATTGACTATCAAACAACCCGTCGGCCCACCGGCCTGATTTTTGGGTTCGGAGTCGCGATTGGAATCATCGTCGGCATTGTGATCGTGTACCAGATCCTTTCCACTGACGTCGCCGATCACTTGCGAGAATACGCTACGTTCAAAGCAATGGGTTATCGGCAGGCTTACTTCCGCAGCATTGTTTTGGAAGAAGCGGTTATCCTCGCCGTGGCAGGATTCTTTCCGGCACTGTTGGTCTCACTGGGAATCTACACCGTGATGGCCGATGCCACAGGTCTTCCAATCGCCATGAGCGTTCAGCGTGCCGTATTCGTATTGATAGGCACGATCGCAAGCTGTGCCCTGTCAGGAATTATCTCGATGCGAAAACTGGCAAATGCGGATCCGGCCGATCTATTCTAAAACCAGACAATTTTGAAATGAATGATATTTCGCCTGATCCGATTACCGTCATCGAGTTGAACCATTGGTTCGGTTCGGGGGAGGCACGGATTCAAGCCTTGTTTGACATCAATTTGAAAATCCAGCCAGGCAAGCTGACGATTCTGATGGGCCCTTCCGGTTCAGGGAAGACGACTCTGTTGACTCTTATTGGATGCCTCCGAGAAGTCCAGGATGGAAGTGTTCAATTGTTGGGACAGGAACTTCGCGGTGCGGTTGATAAAAACCTGAATGCTTTGCGGCGTCGGCTTGGATTCATCTTTCAAGCGCACAATTTGCATGAAAGTTTGACGGCATTGCAAAATGTTCGGATGGGACTGGAGGTCCACGGTGCCAAGGAGCAGCAGCAGTACGATCAGGCTGCAGCCCATGTGCTGACGCAATTGGGACTCGGTGATCGGCTAGACTACATGCCCGCGAAGTTGTCTGGAGGACAAAAGCAACGAGTCGCAGTTGCCCGTGCCTTGGTCGGCAATCCATCGGTCATCTTCGCGGACGAGCCGACGGCAGCGTTGGACAAGGAATCAGGTTCGAAGACGGTACAACTTTTAAAGCGACTCGGAGAGGTTCGGGGCACGACCACGGTGATGGTCACCCATGACAATCGCATTCTTGATTTGGCAGACCGTATCCTGCGTCTTGAGGATGGTCGGATTGTTGAAGACAGCGGTTAACAGGATGATTTTTACTGTTGGCACTTTGGACGTAGCCATCGTCATTGTCAAAGACGGAAACTACTGACGCGGCGAGACGTTTGGCATCGGTCGTTGCGAACTAAGAAAGCCGCAACGAATCTTGGTAAGAGCCCTGGCTTTGGATATGATGTTTGGCTCGTCAAACTTCACGCGTCCAGGACCAGCAAGAGAACTTATGCCCGAAAACAACGAACTGCTCCCGAACACGTTTTTCGTCGAAGTTTCTGGGGCGGGTCTTCCGGAAGTCGATGGACTTTTCGTTCCTTCAACGGCTCAACCACAGACGTCGGAATCGGGAACCGTTTCGAGTGTTGGTTATTGGAATGGCAAGATGGCTTGGGATCGTGCCGATGGCAAATGCGAACGGAGCCCTTCGCTTTCGTATTCCAATACATATAAATCCTGGCGAATCGCCCGGCTTGATGGGCATCTTGCATACGACTTCACTTGCGATGCCGACATGCCTCCGACCGAAGACGAATGGCATGTTTATAAAAAAGGAGTTGAACCTGCTCCCAAGGTGGTGGTCCATCATTTTGATCCACGACTGCCCTGCCCCGAACCAAACGTCATCTTTGTGATCGGTGGTCCAGGCAGTGGCAAAGGAACAATGTGCGAGCTTGCTGAATCGCAACTTGGCTGGAGTCATTTGTCGACGGGTGAACTTTGCCGCGCCGAGATGGAGTCAGGCGGTCCGAATGCAAAGCTGATTACGGATCTGCTGGCGGTCGGAAAATTAGCTCCCACGAAGATTGTTGTCGAATTGGTTCGCAGTCGGATCGAGTTCATTACCAGAACGACCGGAAAGAGAAACTTCCTGCTTGATGGTTACCCTCGATCGCTCGACAACATGGAAGGTTGGTTCGAAGTCTTCGGCCGCGACGCTGAGCTTCCGAAGATGTTGTACTTTGAGTGTCCTTACGATGTCCTCGAGAAACGGATCCTTGGCCGGGCAAAGTACACGGGTCGTCACGACGATAACGTTGAAAGCGTGAAATTGCGATTCGATACGTTTAAATCAGAGACTTTGCCGACGGTCGAATTCTTCAAGAGCAGGGACAAAGTCATCGAGATCGACACCAGTCAGGATCGCCAAGCGGTTTACTCTGTCGTCAGTGAAAACCTTTCGGAGTTCACCGATGAGGAGGCTGCGCTGCGGCCGCTTACGGAGCGAGCCGAGATGCTTTTGGGGCTAAGGCCGTTTCCCAAAGAGAATATTTGAGCTGCGGATAGATAGTACAAGCACGACGATGCTCTGAATTATTTGGAGCCAATGGAAAACACCCTTCCATGGGGAGGATGCTGGTTCTCAGTTTGACTTCTCTGCTTTCATTTCCCGCAGACTCCCAACGCGTTTGCGTTGGCTCAATGGACGCCGCGGATTCGCCCGACGTCGCGGCATGAGGCTCGTTGCTTTAGCATCCAAACTGTCGTTGGCCAAACCTTCCATCGCCGATTCGATACAAACGCCGGCGGTTTGATCACGAATAAAACGCTCGGCCAGCCTGCCACGCAAATCGACTATCGGCAATCAAAGAAGGATTTCGCCGGCGACTGCGGTTGCTCGTTACAGCGGCACTTCATCCCGTGCATGCAATCTGGCGAGCCGTTCAAAAGCACAATGTGTCGACTACGTAAAGTCGGTTGTTTTCGTCGAATAAGCTTCAAAGTCTGCCGGTTCGTGGGCTGATGTATCGATGATTCTTACGTAGAAACCTTCCAATCGTATGCTAGAATCACCGATTGTTGGCTGCAGCGGCCTTGCCGCGACGAATCAGCTTGACTTTAATAGTGAATCAGAAAAAATACCGACTTGATATCAAACCAAATGGCGCTGCCAGCGTATGCTGAATGTTTGCCATGCATCGAACTGGAGAAATGCCAAATGTCCCTTCGTATTCAGCTACTCATCGTCGGCGTGATCGCTTCATTGGCAATGGCCTTGATGTTTATCAATCCTTCGCCAGCCTCTTCCTCGTCGTCACCGGCAACTTACACTGCTCCCGCGCGGTCGACAGATGCTCAAGAGAAGAAGGGTGCCATGGACGCAGTGGTTACGCACAAGGTTTACTTCGATATCAAAATCAACGATAAAGAGGCGGGTCGCGTCGTGATGGGGCTCTTCGGTGACGATGCCCCAAATACGGTCGAGAACTTTCGGGCACTGTGCACGGGTGAAAAAGGCAAAGGCCAGTCGGGAAAGCCGTTGCACTACAAAGATTCGATCTTTCACCGAGTCATCCCACAATTCATGTTGCAGGGTGGTGATTTCACGAGAAGCAATGGTACTGGCGGCGAGAGCATCTATGGCGAGAAGTTCGACGATGAAGCCTTCGGCATTACCCACGATGTGCCAGGCATCTTGAGCATGGCCAATTCAGGACCGAACACAAACGGTTCACAGTTCTTCATCACGACCGTTCCCACGGCTTGGCTCAATGGCAAGCATGTAGTTTTCGGCCGAATCCTTGAGGGAATGGAGATTGTCAAAGGCGTTGAAGCTCTCGGTAGCCGCTCTGGTAAGACTTCGGCAGTAATCACGATCTCAGACAGTGGCGAACTTAAAGAAGAAGCCAAAGAAGAAGTGAAAAAAGAAACCACTGAAAAGAAAGAAACTGAAACGGACAAGAAGTAGCCCTTCGATTCTTCAGTCCTGAATCCGCCAATGCCTCTCGAACGTCGAGAGGCATTTTTTGTGCGCGATTGGGATTGCCTTTCTCGGCAGGTTGCCGTTGCAGGTCCCCGATTGCAGACCAGAAAGCCATCCTCGGTCTGGTGACCACGGTCACATTTGCTAAAACATAAATACCGAAATACTGTTTTTTGCTTCTGGAGTCTCGATGCCAACCAACGAACCACTCAACCGCAAACTGCGCATGGCGCTGATCGGCGGAGGCCGCGGTTCTTTTATTGGGCGTGTTCATGCAACGGCTGCTGTACTGGATAATCGCTGTGCACTTGTTGCGGGTGCTCTGTCTTCGGATCCTCAACGAGCCAAAGATTCAGCTGAGGACTACGATATCCCACTCGATCGAGCCTACACTTCGTACTCGGAGCTAATCGAAAAAGAGCTTGCGCTTCCGGAAGATCAGCGAATCGATTTCGTTTCCATCGCGACGCCGAATCATACGCACTTCGAAATCGCAAAAGCCGCTGTCGAAGCTGGCTTCAACGTGATCTGTGACAAGCCACTCACGTTTGATTTTGCGCAAGCCGAAGAGCTCGCCGAAATCGTCCAGAATTCCGGCGTCGTGTTTGCCGTCACGCATAACTACACCGGGTATCCGCTCATTCGCCAGGCACGGCAGATGATCGCCGAAGGAGAGCTCGGTGAAATCATGGCGATACGGTCCACCTACATCCAAGGTTGGCTGGTCGACAAATTGGAAGACGCTGATTCAAAGCAGGCTGCCTGGCGGACGGATCCCAAGAAGTCAGGAGAGGCTGGTTGCTTCGGCGACATTGCGACGCACGCCTACAATCTTGGCCGGTATGTGACGGGGTTGTTGCCGGAAAAAATCAGCTGCCATTTGAAAACTTTCGTCGAAGGCCGCGCGCTGGATGACTACGGTCACGCGATAGTGACGTACGAAAATGGTGCCTTTGGAACGGTCACTGCGTCGCAAATTACACACGGCCGCGAAAACGATGTGACGCTGGAAGTCGATGGAACGAAGGGTTCATTGTCGTGGCGGCAAGAAAATCCGAACGAACTTTGGATTCGCAAAAATGGGTCGCCGCACCAGCTTTACACTCGCGATCCCAAGGCCCCGTTCACCAAACCGATCGCCGCGGAGTCCTGTCGCTTGCCTGCGGGGCACCCAGAAGCCTTTTTCGAGGCGTTTGCCAACATTTATGGGACTGCATTTGATAACATGTGCTTGCGAATCTCGGGTAAGGACTTTGAGACAAAAGACACGGTCTACCCGAACGTGTTTGACGGTGTCGAGGGGATGTACTTCATTCAACAGTCGGTCGCCAGCAGTAACGCTGGAGGCGAGTGGTTGCCAATGAAGCATGATCTTGCTCGCCGCTAAGAAGCATAACTTCCAGCCCGTGTCTGCATGTCGCCGCATGTCGCCGCATGTCGCTGCTTAACTACGCCCCAATTGATTTCGGAATTTGATATGGAAACGCTGATGCCAATCGCACTCGCTTTGCCTGCACTCCTAGCGCTCAGTAAGCCGGTTCAGATCGCGATTTTTGTCGTGACGCTGATCGTTGTTTTCGTTCTCATGATCATTGGATTTTTTCTGCTGAACATGCTTCGCTGGTGGATCCAGTCGGTGTTCACTGGAGCGGGAGTTTCGATTAGTGACCTGATCGGAATGTACTTCCGGAAGGTTAAAGCCAGTGTGATCGTGCCCAGCAAGATCATGGCCGTCCAAGCGGGTTTAACTGATCCTGAGATTACCACGAAGAGTCTAGAAGCACACTATATGGCCGGTGGCAATGTTCCGTTAGTCATTCGTTCACTGATTGCAGCTCACAAAGCAAAGACGATTCAACTCAGTTATCGAGAGGCTTCCGCGATTGACCTTGCCGGACGTAACGTTCTCGAAGCGGTCCAGACCAGCGTATACCCAATGGTGATCGATTGTCCTGCTCGTGGTTCAGCAAAGAAAACGCTCGATGCCGTGGCCAAGGACGGAATTCAGTTGAAAGTTCGTGCTCGCGTGACGGTTCGTTCTAACCTCCAGCAATTGATCGGTGGTGCCAAAGAAGAGACAATTATTGCCCGAGTCGGTGAAGGAATTGTAAGTGCAATCGGCTCCGAAAAGCATACTTCGGTTCTGGAAAATCCGGATGTGATTTCCAAAACCGTGCTCGCGCGTCGGCTTGATTCGCAAACGGCGTTCGAGATCGTATCGATCGACATCGCTGACATCGACGTTGGTGACAACATTGGTGCGAGACTCGAAGCCGATCAGGCAGAAGCCGATACGCGAGTCGCACGTGCACGTGCGGAAGGTCGACGTTCGATGGCGGTGGCTCAAGAGCAGGAAAACATTGCCAGTATCGAAGAGATGCGAGCCAAGTTGGTTGAGGCCGAAGCAGACGTTCCCACGGCGATGGCGGACAGTTTCCGCTCGGGTAAGTTGGCGATTCTTGACTACTACAAATTGCGAAACATTCAAGCCGACACTGACATGCGTAAGTCGATATCGACTGCGGGTGAAACCAGAACGCCTCCGCCATCATCCTGATTTTTCTCGCATCGCATTGCCCATCGAAAGTAGTTATGGCCAGAGACATCGAAGAATTTTTGCGGCGAGCCGCCGAGCGACGGAAGCAAGCCCAGCAAGGTGGTGGCGGAAAGCAGCAGCGTCCACCCGCGCAACAGCGTCCACCCGCGCAACAGCGAGCGCCTGCACCTCCGCCGCGACAAACGATTTCCGAGCGTGATGTCGTTCCCGCTCGAACGGTTTTCCCCGAGCAACAGGCGCACTCGATCGGCAATGAGTCGATTGGTGAACACGTAAGTCGACACATTAACGTCTCGGATATGGTCGAACATGTTGACCAACTCGCGGAACGTATCGAGCAGTCCGATGAACGAATGGTGGCCCATCTTGACCAGGTGTTCGATCACGATGTCGGCAAACTTGGCTCCGGGAAAAGCGCCACAAACGAACTGAATCGCCGGACGAACGAGAATTCGTTGGCCTCTGGTCTGTTTGAGCTGCTGCGGAGTCCCCAAACGGTTCGTCAATCGATTCTTGTCGCAGAAATCCTCAAGCGTCCTGATCTCTCGGATGAAGAATGACCACTTATATTGAGCAAACTCAAGTTTGCTGTCTGTGCGGAACCGAAAACGATTGCAACGTTTTGGGCAGCACCAATTCGATGGGCAGCCCGGATCTTGATCTTCGACCGGCACCCATGGAACGGGGAACGATGGAATTTTGGTTCCACGAGTGCAGTTCCTGTCACTACGTCAGTGTCGATCTGGCCGGCGAAAGTGAAAACGCGAAGTCGATTGTTGATTCGGAAGAATATCAATCGTTGCTCGCAAACGATTCGTTGCCGAAGATTGCTCGTCGTTTTGCGCTTTGTTCGTTGCTCAATTCACAGGATCGCGAGATCTCAGGAACGGCACTTCTGCGAGCGGCATGGGTGTGTGACGACGAACAGAATCCTCAGCTGGCGAAGTCGTTCCGGAGCCAATCCGCTGACACGTTGAAAAAGCTGCAGCCATTCGAAGACAGCGAAGAACAAGCCACGACCGCCACCATGTTGATCGATGTTTTGCGTCGCGCCGAGCGGTTTGAGGAAGCGATCAAACTGTCGAATCAGCTGCTGAAATTCAAAGCCGTTAAGCGATCGGAAGTCATGCTGGCCGTGGTGAAATACCAGCTGTCATTATCTGAATCCCAATCAGCTGAGGTTCACTTGGTCAGTGATGCTTTTGAGGACTAAGTGAATTGGATTTTCCGCACGTGGCGCTCTCAGCGTCGCTGTTCTGTGCTTTAGCCGGAATTATTCACGACGACGGGCGTTCAGTAGGCGATATTGAACGATTCAACGACAGAGATGACAAAATTGCGAGTCAATAAATTCATCTAGCAGGTGAACTGTCAAAACAGCAACCTTTGAACACTTCCTCCGCAATGAAGCAGGTGCCTCCCGTTTGACGCCAATACCGTGCTACGATGGCCGCAATCCATGATCCCAAGCTTCATTGAACGGTATTTCGTTTGACGCCCACGCTTCGTGAATAATCCGGGTTGAATCCCCCAACGGTTGATATTGGCTAGGCTCCTCAACTTCCGTAAACTGTTGGCATGACCGAAAACCAAACCAATTCGACTCCGTTGCGCCAAGCTTGGTTGCATGTTCATGTTCCCAAGGCGGGCGGCTCGACGCTGCGTCAGCTGATGAACCGGAACTTTGGCGACAGCTACTACAATTCGAATTCACTCCTAGAAACAAAACAGTACACTCGCGAAGATGTCAGCGAAATTGTGCGTTGCCACCCGTGGGTTCGCTGCATGAGCGACCACAAGCTTTCGCTTGACTTGCCTTGGGATCACGAAGAAGCCAGCATCTACGGCGTTGCCTTTGTTCGTGAACCCGTCGATCGATTCATTTCGCGTTACTTCTTCCATCGCCATTTCGAAGAAGTAAACTGCATCGCGCAGCGGATGAGCTTCCGGGAGTTTGCCAACGCGGAACTGGTTGACCAATACGTGCATCCGCAGACCAACAGCCAGATTTACTTTCTCAATGGCGGCCGCGGTAACGAAGACATGTCGGTCATCGAAAATGCACTTGCCACTGGTCGAGGGTTCCTGTTTCCAATCGAACGCTTCGATGAGTCCTGCATTTGCCTCGAGCGTCTATATCCAACCGTGTTCTCTGATATGAGCTACGTGCGTGCCAACGTATCTAAAAGGGATTCCACGGTTTCGGAAACCGAACGCCAATTTGCTCATCGATATTTGAAAGAAGACGAAGTTGTTTTTGCCCGTTCGCATCAATTCCTTGATCAAACTTTGGCTCGAGCGTTCCGGTCCGTCGATGATCGGGAGTCAGCATTGGCTGAGTTCAAGGATCGCTGTTCCCGTCGCCATCACAATTTCCATCCGCCGCGAGCCGACCAAGGGCAGGCCCAACCGTCAGAATCGGCATAGCCAACTGATGGCGACGACTTCCAGCCGTCTGCCTCTGAACTGACGGCTGGAAGCCGTCGTTACGACTTCCCTCCAGTTACACTGGAGAGATGGACCCATTGCCACCTGAGAACGTTATTTCCCCGCTATTCAATCGCGTTATCTCTTCCGCGTTGTTGATTTATCTGTCCGTGCTGATTCTTGGGCCGCTCTCGAATCCGGTTGGCTCCGAACATTTGACTCGTCCATTGGCGAAAACCATCAGCCCCATTCATCGGGTCTTGTTTCTTGGTCACGGCTATCGGTTTTTCGCCCCTGATCCGGGTCCTTCGCATCTAGTTGAGTTCGAGATCACTCAAGACGACGGGACGACGTTGAGGGGTCGGTTCCCTGATCGTGATGATCCGGCAAACTCGTTTCCGCGGTTGCAGTATCACCGCTGGTTCATGTTAAGTGAAACGCTTTGGTCTGAGCATTCGATGACGCCGATTGAATCTGAATTTCGTGAACAGCAAAACCGGCTTGAGCAACTTGCAACTGAGAAACAGATTGCAGGCCATCACAAGATCGCGTCACGAATTCGTACTGACATCGAACAGCAAAAGAAATCCTATGAGAACGCTCGGCAGCGAATCGACGACCTTGTGAAGGCTGTCGCCAGCAACCTGCTGGAGATGCATGGAGGGACTCGGGTTAAGCTCTTCGTCCGCGAACGAATAATCCCATATCCGTATGAAGTGCAGGAAGGCGCCAAACTGAGTGACGAGACATTCTTAAAGCCCGAACAACCTCCTTTGATCGGGGAGTTTACGGCGGAAGAGCTGAACGGGAACGACGCTGCCAGCGTCGTATCTATTGAGACACAGGAACTGCCGTCTCGTGAAGGAGACCAGCAATGAGCACAATCTCCGCATGGTATGCTGCCCTTTCCGATGCTTGGGACAGATTCTGGTTCACGCCTCGCAATGGGAAAATGCTTGGGCTGATTCGGCTGCTGACGGGACTGATCGTGTTTTACACGCACCTGGTTTGGACGCCATTATTGATTCGATTCCTTGGACCAGAAGGAATGCTGCCGCAATCGTATCGCCGCCAGTTTTTCGATTCGGGATTTGCGTGGAGTCATTTCGACTTCGTCTCGACGCCGGGCTCAATTTGGGTCGTGCACATCATTGCACTGATCGTGATGCTGTTGTTTGCCTTGGGGTTTTGGACCCGCCTGACTGGAATCGTCACGGCACTATTTTTGATTTCCTATGCCAACCGTGCGACAGGGGCCCTTTTTGGACTTGATCAGATCGCAGGATTTCTGATCCTTTACTTGGCAATCAGTCACTGCGGCGATTCGTTTTCATTGGCAAAACGGATTGGGCTTGGTAGCTCGACAACAGCAGCTTCAATTCGCAACAACATTGCGATTCGGTTGATGCAAATTCATCTGTGCATCGTCTACCTGTTCGCTGGGCTGGGCAAATGCCAAGGCGAGACTTGGTGGAACGGAGAGGCGATCTGGGGTGCGATCGCAAGCTATGAATATCAAACGATTGACATGACTTGGATGGCTGACCATATGTGGCTCGTTAGTCTGGTCACTTTGGTGACACTGGTTTTCGAAGTAGGCTACGTCGCTTTGATCTGGAACAGAATCACGCGTCCGATGATGTTGCTGTTGGCGATTCCACTTCACCTCGGTATTGGATTGTGCATGGGGATGTTCGAGTTTGGCATGATCATGCTGGTCGCGAATCTGGCATTCGTTGAGTTGGGTGTCGCAAGCTCAGTCGACTGAATCGCGTTCCCTTGATGCGCTGCCAAAACCTAAGAGAAACATCTTGGGTGTCATGCCTAAAGTCTGCTTGAGCATGCTTCATGCATGCGTGAAGCTTGGCGCCTTCGGAACTGTTCAACGCAACTCCAGCGAATCATTCAGTTGAAGTGCGACAACAGCTTCCGTCCTTGAACGATTGACCAGACCGTTTCGGCATCGACGGGTGCGTTTGGATTGCCGCAACTGATCCAATACTCCTCACCGTCGTCAACGACGAGGGTTGCTTGGCTGCCTTCTGTCTCGCCGGATGCGAAAAGCAACCATTGTCCAAAGAAGTTGCCGACGAATTCAATTTTCTCGACCACGCCATCTTCAACTCCGCCCAAGCGACTTTCCAGATCCAAAACGGCATCAGGATCCGCTGCTCTCGCTCGATCCATCGTCGTGATGAAAATCTCCTCATGAATCGTCTGCCAGCCCGCGAAGGCAGCATACATGTCGTCCTTTTCCAGACCTCGCAGGTCAGCTGGAAACGCGTGCGTCATTGGGCCGCAAATGCCAACGTTACCGGGGGCATCTTCCTCAAGTCCATATCGGTAGTCGAACAAGTAGCATTGGACCGGATGTTCGTAGCTAGGCCAATACATTTCTTGATTGTCGATCAAGCGAATTTCCGCAGGAGCAAAGCCGACTTGTCGAGGATCGGAGAGCCAAATCGCCAAGTGACTTTCGGCGGTCGCAATCTCTCCCTGCCATTCGAGCGAAATGTCCTTCAAAAACCCAAGCTCTTCGGCGTATTTGAGGACGCGCAATCGCGCGACGGGTTCTGCGGCCAGCCCGATCAATATCTTTTTGCCATCCTCATCGCCCTGCTTGGCTAGTGCCGCAGAAGCCTCCGTTTGAACGCGACGATGTTTCAACGCCATCGCTTGGTGTAGTTTTGGTTTGGCTGATTCGGACTCCAACAACGCAAAGAAATCACACAGGCTCACGACCAAGGACACACTGTCCGAGATTTGCAAATTCAATGTCAGTAAATCGACGTCCTTGCGGATGTTGCCTTCTTCGATCTTTCCCAGTTGTCCGATTAGCTGACTGAAGAGCGTCAGAAGTTGTTCAAGCCGTGTTTCCGCAGGGTGCTTGGAAACTTTTTCAGTTCGATACCAAAAATTGCACACGTCGAAAATCAATGGCGCGATCTGCATGTGGCCAGTGCCTTCGGTCAACATTTTCTCTTGCAGCCAAGGTGGAGGATCAAAGTCTTTTTGCATCAACGGTGCGAAAGCGAGTACTAAACCGAGCCGATGTTCTGGCGGTTGTGAGGTGATCAAGTTTGCCCACAATTTCAACGCATCTGCGTCGCCACTGGCTGCCATCCAGTGCAGCAGCGTGTTTCGCAAATCTGATTCCGATGGTGCACTCCGGTAAAGTGCCTCGATCGCGTTGAGTCGAACATTGGACCAAGCCTGATTCGGGTGCTTGGCGGCCAACTGGTGAATCAGAATCTGGACAGAGCCAGCCTGATTTCCGCAAGCTTCTTCGTCTTCGCCCAGCGACTCGTTGATTTGAACCAATAGCTGATCCACGTCGTTAGGCTGAAGTCCTGCCAGCAGCGCGGATTGGTTCTTAAGTTGCCACTGCGTCTGCTCGGGACTTTGAGAATTAAGTACGATTTCAACGAGATCAGCCAAGGTTCGGTTCTCCGCAGATTGCATCCAAGGATTCATCCGGCACCACGTCCAGTGCCCGTCTAAGTGTATCCACGTTAGCTTCTGGTCCGAATGAGTTTTCGGCAAGGTACCGTTTCCAAGCTTTTGTGCCTTTCATGCCATTGAAGAGCCCGTGCATGTGTCGCGATGCTCGCGAAAGCCACAGATCTGTCGTGGACAGCATGTTGTCGATGTACGGAAACATGGCTTCGATTAGTTCGCGTCGCGTTTTAAGCGTGTCGTGCTGTTTGCCAAAGAATCGCTCGTCGGCGTCGACGAACAGGAAGGGATTCTCGTAAGCAGCTCGGCCAATCATCACCGCATCGACGTGTTTTAGTTGTTCTTCGGTAGCTTCGAACGTTTTGATCCCACCGTTGATTTCAATTTCGAGGTCAGGCAACTCCACCTTCAAACGATACACGTCTTCGTATCGCAGCGGCGGAACGTTTCGATTCTGTTTCGGGCTGAGTCCTTGCAGCCAAGCTTTGCGGGCGTGCACTGAAAACCGATCTGCGTCAGCTTGCGAAACAACGGTCACGAAATTTTTCATGTCTTCGTATCGGTCAAGATCATCGATGCCAATGCGATGCTTGACGGTGACCGGAATGTCAACGACTTTTTTCATTGCTGCGACGCATTCGGCAACCCGTTCCGGTCGCGCCATAAGACTTGCACCGAACTGCCCGTTCTTGACTCGATCGCTCGGACAGCCAACGTTGATGTTGACTTCGGTGTAGCCCCATTGCTGCGCCAGTTCCGCACATTGCGATAGTGCCTGAGGATCATCGCCGCCGAGCTGAAGTGCCAGTGGCAGTTCTTCTTTGGAGAAATCCAGGTGCCGTGGTTTGTCACCGAAGATGATAGCTCCTGTCGTCACCATTTCCGTATAGAGCAACGTTTCGCGCGTCAGGAACCGCATCATGAACCGGTAGTGCCGGTCCGTGCAGTCCATCATCGGCGCAATGCTTAAGGGATAGAGAGACATAAGTGTTAAGAAAGCAGTGTTCAGGAATAGTTTAAAAAGACTTAGGTAGATGAAGCTCGTTGCATTTGATCGCCCAAAGCACATTCTCGACTTTCACGCAGGCTCTTGAAAATCAAAACTGGCAGTGTCTTGTCGCGTTGCCAAAGATTTAAATCTTCGAACGATTGATAGGCCATGTCGGTCTTTCTGAACACTGCTTTCTGATGGTTAGAAATCCTTTTCGAATCGAATCGTTAACATAACGGCTGATGCCGCCAAGCCAATAGTCAATCCGTACCAAAGTCCGCGGCCTTCGAGTCCGAACCAGAATGCCAGTCCGAGGCAGGCAGGAATTCCGATCAGCCAATAGGCGATCAACGTCAAGTTCATTGCGGCTCGGGTTCGCTTGAGCCCACGAAGCGCATTGGAAGCTGCGACTTGAAGGCCGTCGACGATCTGGAACAGGGCTGCAATCTGCAGGAAGTTAATCGCGATTTGGATGATGTTTTCGTGTTCCGGCAACGTTAGATCGATGTAGGCACCAATGATCCATTTACCACACAGTGTAAACACCAGGACGCCCGGAATCATTGCAATCACCGACGTGAACATGCCAACCCGCCCTGCTCTGCGAGCACCGTCCCGGTCTCCTGCTCCGGCAAAGTTCCCAACTCGGATACAGGTCGCCAAAGCAATGCCTAGCGGTATCATGAACGTGAAGGATGCTGACTGAAGTGCGATTTGGTGGGCTGCGAGCTGATCGCCATCGTCGTTGAAAAGTCCCATCGCGAACGTCGCAAGTGTGAACATGCAGCACTCAAACGCTACCGTCATACAGATTGGCAATCCGACTTTCAACAGTTCTGAAATGACGGACCGATCGGGCCGATGCAGTTCGCTGAAAATGGCGTACTCGCGACGACAACGCCAGACGTAGGTCGCAGTGATCAGGAAGATCAATGTAAATACAATTGAGCTTGCGATGCCTGTTCCGACCAGCCCGAGCGCAGGCAAGCCGTACCGGCCGTACATCAGCGTATCGTTGGCGAATACATTCATGCCCACACCGGTTAGGCTGATCAGCAAGATAGGACGCGTGTGCGAAGTGCCCTCAAGAAAGCCACGGAGTGAAACGGTGAGCAGCGCCGGCAGCATGCCAAAGGAGATTGCTTTTAGATATTGGCTGCTGAGTTGGACGACATTCTCTTTCTGTCCCAGAAACCGCAGCAACGGTTCCGAGCTCCAGAAAAGCAGGAACGCCGGTACGAAAGAGATGATTGCTATCCAGAATCCTTGTCGGACGATTCTTGGAATTCGATCCTGTTGGCCAGCTCCAACGGCGTTGGAGACCAGCGGATTCACCGCGTAGAGAACTCCGGAACAAAGCAGCAGCGTGAAGAAGAAGGTCGTGCTTCCGATGGCCATGCCTTCCAATGAGTCGCCGCCGAGTTTCCCGACCATCAGGTTGTCGACCAGTGACATCGTATTCTGAGCCAGCTGCGCAAGCACTAGCGGCGCGGCCAACCAGATCAGTTTTTTGAATTCGGTGAGATACAAAGCTGGCCCAATGGGAACCGAAGAATGTGCATGGAAAACGCCGCGAGAATACAAGCCCGAAGCGCAAGCGAGTGAATCAGCCGCAAATTCACTTGTTTACATTTCGTGGCTTGGAACTTGGTTTTCGCGATATTGAAGGGCGGATCATACTTCACTCTACTTGGCTGCGTCGACCCATCCGGAATCAAGAGTTGCGATGGGGACCACCGTGCCACGTTCTAATGCAAGTAAACGAACTCATTCAGGTTCAATGCCAGTAGGCAAAAAATCTTGAGCGCTTCTGCCGACTTTTCCTGCAACGCGGAGTCTTTCATCAAAGCAACGCCGCGATCGATCTCGGCCTTCGTCGGCTCACGCTGGAACACGCGTCGCAAAACTGCGGCGACTTGAGTTTCAGGCTGGGCGTTCTCCTCGCGAATCAAATTCGCAAACAGCTCCGCCTGATTGTTCGTGAACTCGCTGTTGAGCAAGCCAATCGCTTGCGTTGGCTGCGTTGTCACGAATCGAACCGGACAGGGGCTGTCGTTCGTGGCCGCATCATTCGTTTCCAGAATTGGAACGCCCATCGAACGTTTGATGTGGATGTACAGGCTGCGTCGTCGCGAATCTTGTTCGTTGGATTGATGCCAGTTGTTTCCAGGCATCGATTGGCCATCCAGAACTTCCTGCGGCATTGGAGGGTAAACACTGGGGCCATAGATCTTTTCCAGATTCAGTTGGCCACTGACAAACAGAATCGAATCTCGAATCTCTTCGGCGGTCAGACGTCGTGGATTGAATCGCCAGAAATGATCATTCTCTGGATCGGCCGCGTACGCATTTTCATTGACGCTGGTGCTCATTCGATATGCCCGACTGAGCATGATCTTCTTGTGAATCGGTTTCAGTAGCCAATCACTGGCGGTCAATTCAGACGCCAGCCAGTCCAGTAATTCAGGGTGTGTTGGCGCGGACCCTTGAAAGCCGAAGTCGCTGGTGCTGCGAACAATGCCGCGGCCAAAATGGTACTGCCAGAGTCGGTTCGCCATGACGCGAGCGGTTAGCGGGTGCTGCTTGCCAGTTAACCATTTTGCAAAAGCTCGTCTTCGTCCTGTCGATTTGCCGCTGACAGGAACTCTGATCTCTGGTTCGGGAGGCGAAAGGACGCTGAGGAAACCTGGCGTTACAACTTTGCCTTGAGCATGTGGGTTGCCGCGGATTTGAATGAAAGAGTCCGGTGGCTCAGTTCCGTCTTCCTTGATGCAGAGGATTTCTCGAATGCCCTGCGGAGGATTTTCTGTCAGCTTTCGCCACTGATTCCGCAGTTCGGCATACTTGTCGAAGTCCTCTTGTGAGATCGACTTGCCGATATACTTCTTCAGAACACGCTTGCGATTGTTGATGTGCTTGAACTCTTCGTGGTCGACAGGTTCGAAGTCTTTTTTGACGGGCTCTTCTATTGAACTCAGTTCTTCGGCGACGGAATCGACTTTTTCTCTGTGTGCAATCCGAGTCGATTCGTCGATTTCACGTTCGTCCATCCGTGTCACGGAGGCGGCCAAAACCGAGTTGCGATCTCTGACTCCGTAGCTCCGAATATTTTCGAAAAACGAAACCATCTGGTAGTAGTCGGACTGTGGAATCGGATCGAACTTGTGATCGTGGCAGCGAGCACAGTCGACCGTCAGTCCCATCATGGATTGTCCAACGACGGTGACGATTTGGCTGAGCTCGTCGTACTTTGCCAGTTTTCGGTCGGCCGGTTCGTCATCCCATGCACCGAGGCGATAGAAACCGGTTGCTGTCATCGAGTCGATCGTGACATCATCAAGCTCGTCGCCGGCAAGTTGCTCGGTTAGAAATTGATCGTAGGGTTTGTCTTCATTGAAAGAGCGAATGACGTAGTCACGATAGCCCCACACAAACGGTTTTGTATTGTCGCGTTCAAAGCTATTGCTCTCTGCATAGCCAACCAGATCCAGCCAGTGCCGTCCCCATTTCTCTCCATAGTGCGGTGAAGCCAAAAGCTCGTCGATCAGTTCTTCCCAAGCGGAAGGTGAATCGTTGCTGACGAAGGCTTCGACTTGCTGAGCGGTTGGCGGCAGCCCAAGCAGGTCATAGCTCGCCCGGCGGACGAGTTCAGTTTTGGTGGCATCGATTGCGGGTTTGAGATTTGCTTTCTCCATGCGAGCAAGGATGAACGAGTCGATTTCGTTTGACGCCCAATTCGAATCTGTTGTTGCCGGGATGTCAGGACGTTTCACTTTTTGAAACGACCACCAGTTTTTGGTTTCAGCGTTAACTTGCGGCGGCCCATCACCGTCGTCTAATTCGAGTTGTAACTCGTCGTCAGGATTCCAGGGAAGCCCAAGGTCGACCCACTTTTCGAACACGGCAATTTCTTTATCACTGAGCTTGCCTTCGGGAGGCATTTGATAGGCGTCGTCATCGTAGGAAAGTACTCTAAGCAGAAGGCTTTTCTGAGGCGAAATATCGTCGAGCAATGAACCGGAATCACCTCCCGTGATCATGCTCTCGCGGGACGCCAAAGAAAGCTCGCCCCCAAGGTCATCGGGATCGCTGCGATGGCACTCCCAGCAATGCTCCTCCAGCAACGGTTTAACTTGTGAGTCAAAAAACTTTACGCCATCAGTTATCTGACCGTTCAGCATGCCCGCAAAGCCGATCAAAAGGAACAGAGCAATCGCGTTGGACTTGAAACAGATCGTTGACAAAATGGGGCCGTATCGCACCGTGAGCGCTGTGCCATTCGATTTCGCAATCTTCGTTGTCTGATTCACTATATATTCCGTCTTTCTAATATCTAACAGCCAGTATGGTCAGAGGCGGTATCGCATTCTATCGCCGGTGAGCGTTAAAGAGCAAATCCATGGTATTTGGGGGTCAAACTCAAACTCGCGTTGACCGAAGGATGTCGCAGAGATAGCCTATTGCATTATAAACCACGAAAATAACGACTGAAACGCCGTCCCCGGCGCCTTGAGCCGGCCTGCAACATCTTTCCAGAAATTAGACCTCAGTGACCAATCCCGTTCAAAAACGAAAACAACGACTCTCCTTTGAACATCTCGGCCTTTCGAAGAAGATGCTGAAGACGCTCGAAAAGATCGGCTACGAAAAGCCATCGCCTGTCCAAGCGGGTGTCATCCCGTTGGTGATGGAAGAGTTCGACGTTATCGGTCAAGCAAGAACCGGAACAGGCAAGACCGCCGCGTTTGCGATTCCGATCCTTGAGCAGTTGGACATGGAAGTTCGCAAACCAAAACCTCAAGCCTTGATTCTTGCTCCGACTCGCGAGTTGGCGGTTCAGGTCGAAAACGAATTCCGCAGACTGGCGCCGGATGAGGTGAAGTCTGTTTGTCTCTACGGCGGCCAACCGATTCGAGGACAAATCACTCGATTGAATGAAGGCTGCCACGTGGTCGTCGGAACGCCTGGCCGGGTAATCGATCACCTGAATCGCGGAACGCTCAATATCGATCAGCTGTGGTTCATCGTTCTTGATGAAGCCGACCGAATGTTGGACATTGGATTTCGTCCTGATATCGAACGCATACTGCGCCGTTGCCCGAAAGAGCGGCAGTCGCTGCTATTGAGTGCAACTCTGCCGCCGTCGATTCTTGAACTCGCGCGGCGTTATATGTATCGTCCCAAAGTGATTAACTTTTCCGCGGAAAGCGTTTCAGCCGACACGATTGACCAGTATTTCCTGACCGTACCTGGCGAGATGAAATTCGAAGTTCTGGTCGATCTGCTCGATCGCGAAGATCCGGAACAGGCGATCATTTTCTGCCGTACGAAACTGGGAACCGAGCGACTTTATCGCAAGCTACTCAAAGAAACAGATTTCCAAGCAGTCGGAACCATTCACGGCGACATGAATCAATCAGGTCGTAATCGAATGATGAAAGGTTTCCGCGCTGGCGAAGTCCGGTTCCTCGTTGCGACGGATGTCGTTGGACGTGGCATCGACATTTCAAACATCTCGCACATTGTTAACTTCGACATTCCAACGCTCAGTGAGGATTACGTCCACCGGGTCGGACGAACTGGCCGAATGGGAAAGTCGGGCGTGGCATTCTCGTTCGTGCGACCTGATCAGGGAAGTGAGCTCAGTGCGATCGAGCGGACGATCAACAAACAGTTGGAAAAGGATCCCATGCAGGAACAGGTCGACGAGCGTCGTGCGATCTTGTTTCCGCATCAAGTTGCAGCTGAGAAGAAGAAAGCCAAGTCCAAGTACCGTCGCGGACTGTAGAAGATTTCAACACCTTCTGATCCATTGCTCCCTGACATTCGCCAATCGAATTCGACCGAAACGCTTCGGCGGTGGCTGAGGGGTTGCGGAATTCGAAACGTGGATCGGGGGCTGGCGAATCTCGAGACGTTTGCGTCGCTTGATTGGTCAGATCCGGAAATCGCTCGGTTTACGAACACGATCGCCATAATCCTCCCGGAGCTCCCTGACCCGGATCAGGCGTTAAACAACTTGGAGCGACTGGTTGCGGAATCGAAATCCGTTTCGCAAAAGGTTCGAATGCTCTCATCGTTGTTGACTCCGTTTCGTGGGTTGTTGACGATCCTTTCCGACAGCCAGTACCTTGCGGAACTGCTGCGCGATGAGACCAATTTCGAAGTTGTGCTTGCCGGCAGATTCAAGCCTCAGGCGAGGCAATTGGTGGTCCGCAGCGCGATCGCGACGGTTAGCGACGCCAAGGACTTCGCCGAAGCAATGCGGTGTTTGCGAAAGTTCAAACAGAAGGAAACGATTCGCATCGCTTGGGGCGATTTGGTTTTAGGTCGCCGAATCGATCAAGTCACTGGACAGATTTCAGCGGTTGCAGCGGCAGTTTGTGAAGCCGGACTTTTTTGGTGTCGCCGCCGACTGCTGGAAAAGTTCGGCGAGCCATTCTCGCGCAGTGATTCCGATTGCCGTTTCGTGATTCTCGCGTTGGGAAAGCTCGGCGGGAACGAGCTGAACTATTCAAGCGACATTGATTTGATCATGGTTTATGAATTCGATGGGAAATTAAAAGACAAAGCGGTCTCATCGAATCAGGAATATTTCGGCCAACTGTCGCGTGATTTTATTCGCGTCATTGGTGAGCCGACCGAGCTTGGAAGCGCCTACCGTGTCGACATGCGACTTCGTCCGTCGGGCGCTCGCGGTCCTATCTGTCAAAGCAGGCTTTCCACGCTTCAATACTATGATCTGCAGGGTCGAACATGGGAACGCCAAGCGATGATCAAAGCACGACCGTTAGCGGGAGACCTTTCGCTCGGTTCGGAGTTACTCGAGCAATTGCAGTCATGGATTTTCAGGCCGAGTTTGGGTCGGGCTGACATTACGGGAATCAAGTCGCTCAAACGCCAGATCGAACGTCGGACCCTGGACGAAGGCAACGATCGAGCGGACATCAAGACGGGCTATGGCGGTATTCGTGATGTTGAGTTTGCGATTCAGTTTATGCAACTACTTAACGGCTGGAACCTTTCCGGCTTGCGGACTGCCAATACGCTGCGGGCGATCGGAAGACTCGAACGTAGTCGATGCCTGATGGATGATGAGGCGGAATTGTTGGCGAGTAACTATCAGTGGCTCAGGAAGCTCGAACATCGATTGCAGATCTTGCACAATCAGCAAACGCACCGTCTGCCAGAGCACGATTTGGCATTACTAGCATTCGCGAAACGGATGGGGATTCAAAAGAATTCCGGCTCGAAGACATTGTCTGCTTTTCGGAAGAAGCTGGATGAAGTGACGCGATTGAATCGAATGGTTCTCGATCATCTTGTGCATGGAGCCTTCGGTACAAAGAAAGTATTCAAAGAAGCGGAACCATCAGTGTCGGCTGAGGTGGATTTGATCCTAGACCCCGATCCTTCAGAAACATCTATCGAACAGGTGTTGGCGCGGTACAAGTTCGCTGACACCCACGCTGCGTTTCGGATTTTAATGGAGTTGGCGGAGGAGAAGACTCGGTTCATTTCTTCGCGACGCTGCAAGCATTTCTTTGCATCGATTGCCGATGATCTTCTGGAGGAAATTTCGAAAACGCCCGAGGCCGATCGAACGTTGGTTTCGCTTTCGTCGGTGAGCGATTCGCTGGGGGCACGCGGAGTCTTGTGGGAACTGTTTAGCGAAAGTCGTGCGACGCTCAGTTTGTACGTCCGACTTTGCGCGTCCAGCGATTACCTGGCGACGATTCTAAAAACGAATCCCGGGATGGTGGATGAGTTGATGGATGCGTTGCAGATGGATTCGTTGCCGTCGCGAGAATGGCTACAGCAGAATATTGATGAGCTTTCCCACGGAGCGGTGAATCTCGATCTGATCCTCTCGAGCTTCAAAAGTGCTCAACATATTCGGATTGGTATTCGTGACATTCTTGGACATGACGAAATTGCAGAAACTCATCGTGCTCTCGCTGACGTGGCGGAAGTCTGTCTCCAGAAGGTGACGGATCGACAGTTGGCCTTGATGCTGGAAAAGCTCAGCCCGGGTTGGCCGCTTGAAGAATCGGGCGATATTCCATTCACCGTTCTAGGAATGGGAAAACTTGGTGGACGCGAGCCAAACTACCACAGCGATATCGATGTGATTTTTCTCTATGACACCATTGAGGGTTTCGAGGAGAGTTTGGTACAGGGAGTAACCGCTCAATTTTTCTTTAGTGAATTGGCGGCTGCGATCATGAAAGCGATTGGACGCCAAGACAATCATTCACGAATGTACGAAATTGATTGTCGTCTTCGGCCATCGGGAATCAGCGGTCCGTTGGCTGTTCATGTTGACGAATTCGCGAAGTACTTTGCGACGGGGTCGGGACAGCTCTGGGAACGACAAGCACTTTGCAAAGCGAGAGCAGTTGCCGGAAGCGAGTTGTTTGGCCAAAAAGTCATGGAAGAGGTTCGAAAGATTGTGAACCTGCCCTGCCCTGATTCTTTGCGAGAAGACATTTGGGAAATGCGTTTGGCGATACAGCACGGCTGCAAGGCGGGAAATCTGAAGCGTGGCCCTGGCGGCACCGTGGATATCGAGTTTGTCGTGCAGATGCTGCAGCTGAAACACTGCCGAAACAATCCGGGAGTCCTTCAGCCTGGAACGTTGCAAGCAATTGAGAGGCTTCATTGTGACGGTTTGATCTCTCAGGGAGATGCCGAATTCCTGCGTGAAAAATATCAGTTCTTGCGCAGCATCGAATCGGGTTTGAGGCTGATGAACACAACAGCCCGGCATGATCTTCCAGTCGAACCGCTGCAGCTTGAGCGATTGGCGTTCCTGTTAAATGAGTTCAGCGGAGAGGCGTTGGCTTCCAACGTGAATGCGGCTAGGCGGCATGTCCGTGCAAAAGCAGAAGAATTTTTCGGTTTGAATTCTAGCGACGACAACGGATTCTGTTCGTGACGACCATTCCAGGGAGCCCCTGTCTTTTAGTTCCCAAATCCGATCAATCGCTGCGGAAGTGTCGATAAGATTCTCGACGTTCGAGTCCCGATCAACCCTAGTCGTTTATGACGATTGAATTTGTGCCTTGAACCGAGAGGTTGAGGCTCATGCCGAAACAAATTCCATTGCAATACATGTCTCGGCGGGAGCCTCGATCTCCCAAAAACAAATGTCGCGAACTACTAGCATTTCGATAGTCAGGAATGTCGCTTACAATCGCCTTCCTGAATAACAGGAGGCAAAACATGCTCTTCTTTTAGAAATTCCGTAGATTTTCAACATGACTGATTTACGTTGACGGACATGCTCCCCTTTTGACGGATAGTCAATAAGCCGGAACGACTATGCACGACGACAGGCAACTAAAACTCCCGCCCACGCATCGTGAATAATCCGAGATCAGAGCCCCTTTGAGAGAGCGGAACGAGAATTATGAAAGACCGTCTATGCGTCATAGTGGTATTTGCAACCTTCGGGATGCTGAACATTGGCATGGACAACTGCCGCGCCTGGCAGGAGCCAAAGGTTGGTTTTGAGCCTGCGGATACTGACCGATCGGGAGGTGTCTCGCCGCTTGAAATGGAAATCTATCTTTCCGACCGGCTTCATGATGAAGATTTGAGGCACGGAGAGATCTTCGCGAACATCGACGCAGATAAAAACGGATCGATTTCGAAGGCTGAATTTGAGAACCGCCACGAAGCGATCGAAAACGCAATGGGGGCTGGTTACCTCGGCGGTGACGCGTTCGATCATCCAGACGACCCGGGGAAGGATTTTGTTCCCTGTCTTGGTCTTGATCAACCAACCCACGACGGGAAAATTATGGGCGCGGTGTTTCACCGATTTATCGGCCTAGTTGAAGACGCTTCGATCAAATGGCCTCCAAGAACCAAGCTCTCAAGAGTTCCAGAGTCGCTTGACGTGAATCTGGTTCAGCAGGGTAATTTTGAAGAGCCATCCGTTCGAAACTTGATCGACGCGACGGTCATCGTTAGTGGTGGTAATGAAATGGGATTTTTCACTGCCGGTGCCGTTTTAATCAGCGAAGATGGACTTGCGCTAACGAACTATCACGTGGCGGAGTTTCTCGAAGAAGGAAAGATGGCCGGAATGACGGCGGATGGCAAATGTCATCCAGTTGTTGAGTTTCTCGCCGGTAATCAGGATCGCGATGTTGCGCTCATTCGCCTGAAAGGCAACGGTTTTTCCTTCGTCAAGGTCGCGGCGAATAGCCCCAAGGTTGGCGACAATCTTGAAATGATTCATCACTCTGAGAACCGATTTTTTACTTACGATCGCGGATACGTCATGCGGCATCCTGTACTCGGAGAATATCCTTGGATGGAGATTTCCGCGGATTATGCGCCAGGCGGAAGCGGCTGTGGTATCTACAATGATAAACGTGAACTCGTGGGTCTGGTTTCGATCATTCAGTATGGTGATGGGCCGACGCTGGCTGAGAGCCTTGATATGGAGTCGGACGACGAAAGCTGGTTTGGTCAAGACGGCAACGAGGATGACCAAAACATGCAAGCAGGTAAAGCCATGCTGTTGGTAAAGCACGCCGTTCCACTTTCAGCCATTCGATCGCTTTGGAAGGATTCGGTAAAACCGACGGAATCGAAGACTCAGAAAGCGAAACGCAAACTTCAATCAGAGGGTAAGCCGTTTGTGCCGAAGTCACTAACTGAAAACAACGAGTCGCATCGCTGTTGTTGAGCCATGAGCGGATTTCTGACAGCGAATTCTGACAGCGAATTCATGCTCGACAGACCTTCCTGAAGCCCTTTCAATCTCCAAATCGAACTCTTCGCTGGTTGAGCTTGGCGAGCGGGCCGGTGACCCAATCGGACGATACCGACTGTTCGAGTGTATTGGCGAGGGTGGTATGGGTATCGTCTACATGGCTGAACAAACCGTTGGCGTTCGTCGACGTGTTGCGCCGAAGATGATCACTCGTCAGGCGATTTTATCGCGACCTTAAGCCATCCACTGTTCTGGTAACGCTGTTTGATGGAAAACCAGTTCCAAATGTCATTGACTTTGGAATCGCAAGGGCGATTGGACAACAACGTTTTACGGACAAAACTTTATTTACTCGATACGCAGCCATGGTGGGGACTCCTCTGTACATGAGCCCGGAGCAGGTTGAGCTAACCGGCATGCATGTCGATCCGCGCTGCGACATTTGTTCAATGGGCGCCCTGCGATACGAATTGGTTACAGGTTCGACGTCAATTCGTTTTTATGGCAGCGACGCCAGCCAGTTTTCGGCATTTTCCAAATGGGTGCCGCGCTTTTGGGGGTCCATCTTTTTCGCCATGCTGCACATCATCGCCCAACGCGGATTCTTCGAAAGCTCGTCTGTGTGATTCCAAACCCATCGCCAATACAACCCGTCCCAAACATTGCACCATGGAGCCTTTTTGTGATGGCTCATTTTTCTGACGTATGAGGAGCCTGAAAAGTAGGGTTTGGTCGTGATCAAGCCTCCGTCAGCATGCTGGCTCATCGCGTAAACGTTTGGAACCATGACCCAATCGTAGCTGTCGACGAACATCTCCATGAACCAGCGATAAATTTGTTTCGGATCGAACTCGCAAAGGAACATGAACCCACCGAGTACCATCAGTGGATCAATATGATGGCAATAGCCCGTTTCCAGAACTCTCTTGAACGTATCGTCGATCGGAAGAATGCCCGTCGGGCCGT
>CAYGUE010000039.1:0-42320 GCA_964352885.1 uncultured Pirellulaceae bacterium | reverse complement strand
CACCGTCCCAAACTTTAACTTCACCAGTCTTGCCATCCCATGATTCCAGATTCGTGGCCTCGTCTGGTTGGAGCAGTGGGCCGGAACTTGTGGCAACTCGTTTCGCGTTTGTGGTACAGACGACGTGGTGGATCGGAGCCATGTGGCCATTCAACGTCAGACGCTCTCGGCCAGAAACTATGTCCCAGCAGATAACTTTGGTCGTTGCCCCCTTGTCTCTGCCGACAGCCACGGTGCCCATCGAATCGAGACAGAAATGTGGTCCGCCGTCGGTGGCCACTTTGGTCATGACAAGCGAGGTGTGCGTTGTGGGGTTGATGGTCAATACTTCGTTGTAATCCAAAGCGAGCGAAAGTTTGTTGCTGTCCTCGTTGAAAGCCAATGCATACACCCGGCGACCATAATACACGCGGGTCACGAGCGGTACGTCGGCATGCCATAAGTTTCTCGACAAATCCCAGATACGAACCGTTCCGTCAGCCCCCCCCGAGACCAGACGATTGCCGTCCGGTGTGTAGTCCAGTGTCATTACCGGGCCAATGTGCCCCAAGAGGGTGTTTCGCGGATATTCGCCGATTGTATGATCGGGGCTTCCGCCGGGGAAATTCGCCCAGACACGGATTGTTCCGTCGATGGCACAAGTCGCAAATTGGCCAAAGTGTTTTCGGACTATGTCTCCAAATTTTTCAGGACCGGTTACTGGATTGAGCACAACATCCGTAACATTTCTGGGATGAAGATTCTGCCAGCGATTACTCTTCCCGGTCGCAGTATTCCAAAAGCGGGCTCCACTTTTTACAGGAGTGGTAAGCAGTGTTCCATCTTCAGCCTCCTGGTCAAATACACGCAACTTGCGCCCTTCAAGGTCCCATGCCAGGAATATATCGCCGTTGCTTGAGTAGAGTGTTTTGCTGTCCGGGCTAAAGCTGACTACAGCTTCACGATCCCAAAAACTTCCGACATTTTTTGACCTGGGAACATCGTGCCGATCGCCGTTACGACGATTCCATACCCAGCTATCACCTAGGGGAGTGCCAGCCGCGAGGTATTTTCCATCGGGACTGAAAGCGACATGTGAAACGGCTTGATCAAGATAGAATTCTTTGAGTCGTTTTCCTGAGTTGACGTCCCAAAGCCGAAGCCAACCGTCATGACTTGCGCTCGCAACGACTTGACTGTCCGGGCTAAATGCGACTTCCCAAATCACTTTCGAGTGGCCATCCAGAGTATGCGTTCGCTGACCTGTCCTGGCATTCCAAATGATTACCACGCCGCGTGGGTATTTTAGATCAGGTGCGCCACGGGCGGGACCACCGCCCGATGAGGCGATCCACTTGCCATCAGGGCTACATGCCACATCCCGTACTTCGGAAGTATGCCCTCTTAGAGTCGCCATGCTGGAGTCTGCCCTTTGTTTGAGAAGTTCCCATTCCCAACCACGTCGTTCTTTCGGGCATTGGTCGAGAGCGGCAATGGATCGGTTGGCGTTTCCGCTTTCAGTCTCAAGTCGAGCGCGAATAATGCTGTTCTGATACAACGCAGTTTCCATATCCCGTTCCGCCAGCCTGGCATTTTCTTTTTCTGTGTTGGCGGTTTCTAGAGACACGATGGCTTCTTTGGTCTTCGTGTCCGCTACAACTCGTGCGCGGTCTGCCTCGAGCCATTGCCAGATAGACACACCGAGACCGACCACCAATGCCGTTAATAATAATCCAGAAAGGCGGGCAACCGTTTTGTTTCGCTGATACAGTTTCTTGAGTTGATAGGAAAACGTTGGAGCAACTGCCAACACAGGTTCTTCATCCAGGAATCGGCGGACGTCGGCAGCCAGCTCGTTGGGAGTTTCGTATCGCCGCCCGCGATCTTTTTCCAGGCACTTGAGAGTGATCCAATCCAGTTCACCCTTCATGTCACGTGCAAGCGATGAATCGAATTTGGGCGTTTTGCCTTCGCTTTGAGAGTTGCCACTGGAAGTCGTCAGCCGCGTCGACGGACGATCAGGTTCTTCTTCGACAATGATGCGTTGCATTTCGCCAAAAGCTGCGCTGCGCAGGCGCTCATCTGAGAACGGAGTTGAGCCAGTTAGCAACCGGTACAACAGAACGCCCAGAGAATAGACGTCCGTTCGTGTATCCACATCCATGCTGGACATCTTGGCCTGTTCCGGACTCATATATGCCGGTGTGCCGATCATGGTTGCAAAGCGGGTGAAATAGGTCTTTTCCGTTAGACGTAGATTCACTGCCTTGGCAACACCAAAATCAATTACCTTGGGCATCGGTTCGCCATGATGAAGGGTCACCAACACGTTGGACGGTTTAATATCACGATGAATAATGCCCTTTTGGTGGGCACTCTGAACCGCGCGGCAAACATCAATAAACAGCTTCAACCGCTGTTCTATTGGCAATTTGCTTTGGTCGCAAAAATCAGTGATCGAAATGCCTTGAACGAGTTCCATCACGAAGTACGGTCTGCCCGTTTCGGTAGCGCCCGCGTCCAGCGCACGCGCAATATTTGGATGATCCATCATGGCCAGCGCCTGACGCTCGGCCTCAAACCTCGCCACGAATTCCTTGGTATCCATCCCCAGTTTGATGATCTTCAGTGCAACCTTCCGCTGCACGGGCTTATCCTGCTGGGCCATGTAAACAACGCCCATGCCGCCTTCGCCGATGACCTGAAGCAGTTTATACCGTCCGATGGTCGTTCCAACGGCTTCAGGAACGAGTGAATCCATTTCGCCTTCGCGAGTCTCGTCAAGAAACTGTCCCATGTCAGAATTGGCGGCCAGAAGGTCCTCGACCTGCTTTCGCAATTTCACGTCACCACCACATTGCTGGTCCAGATAATCGCGGCGTTCTTCAGGCGAGGCTAAATTGCTCGCATTATGAAAGATCGTTTCGAGATTACGTTTCATTTCTGACATTGTGGATCCAAGAACAGAGCACCATCAGTTAATCCGATCTTTTTGGTCGGAGCGCCTCACCCAATTCAGGAAAACTTATTTTTTACCAATGTGAGGCGATTCCGTGCGACAAATTGGATGACTGACAACCTTGATTCACCAACAATATACGAGGCAAGCCTGATCAATGCGAAAACACTGAAAAACTTTTGAATGGTGGAGATGAAAAATGAAACGAAGAATTCAACCGTGACGATGGCGGTACAGGGGTTGTTTTGCATTGCAATCATGTGCCTGTCGGCACACTGTATCTTGGAGCAAGACGCTCTCGCAACACAGTTTAAACACATTAAGGGGCTCGAGCCATTTATTTGAATCATGCACATCCATCGCGACGGTTTTATTGACTCGGATCGTCATTTTTGGATTTGCGCATTTCGTTGTACAACCATGTTCGCCCGAACGTCCAATGCCGGGATGCCGTTGCCCTGGAAATCCCCATCACATCTACCGCTTGTTCTTCTGTCAGGCCAGCGAAGTACCGAAGCTTAATAAGCTCGGCTTTTGAAGGATGTTCCGTTTGCAATCGATCAAGCGCTTCGTCAAGAGCCAACAGGTCGTCGGAAGGCGCGCCGCAAGCGATTTGTGATTCATGCAGCTCGACACGATTGTAATCCCCTCCATGTTTTTTCCGAGATCTACGGCGAGCACGTTCAACCAGAATTCGGCGCATTGCTTCGGCAGCGGCAGAAAAAAAATGGCCACGAGAATCCCAGTCTTTTCCATCTTTGTCCACCAGCCGAACGTAAGCCTCATGCACTAAATCAGTGGCTTGCAACGTCTGACCAGGCGAATTCGCGCCCAGACGATGCTGTGCAAGTCGGCGAAGCTCGCTGTACACCAATGGCAAGAGCTCTTCGCTTGCCTGCGGATCGCCGTCCGTTATCGCGCGAATGATTCGAGTCACTTCGTTATTGTCAAAATTCATACGAATTCAGTTCGCGATTGGGAGAAATGGACGCCGTTTCTTTTTATTCGGCTATGTGGCGCTCGACAAGCTGTTTTCAGCTTAGCCGACCCTACGTCACCGTTCAAATCGTTTCCCGAAGCGAAGTAAATTCTAGAATTTTGAGGCGCTTTGGATATAAAAATCGGATTGTTGTTACGAAGCCGACTGACATCGTAAACCACAATCTCGTACGAAAAGGTTGATCCATGGTCCAACAAACAACGCAAAATGTGATCACATTCAAAGGCTTATCTGGTAACGCCGCGAAGTATCGATTCGTCTCGACCATTGACGACTGGCAAAAGCAGGCATTCACGGAAAACAACTGTCCTGAATTGACGCGGCCGGTCATTGGAGTTCCTAGTTCTGAACTTGTTTCAAGGGAGAGTATAGGACCAAATCTGAATCCTAAATCTGAGCTTCGATTGGCAGCTGAAAGAGGATTATTCGGGCTTGTTGGTTTCCTTGCGATCTCGGCGGGATTAGCTTTTGTAATATATTTTTTTTGGGCGGTTGTAATGGGAGCCGCGAATATTGAAGTTCACGACCTGGCCGACGCAATTCGTGGCTATCGATAGGCACGGTCAAACAACGGCTTTTGGCGATGATGTTGAATCGCCCAAGCAGGGACGGGAGTTCGTCTAATGATCGGCCCCCACCACAACCGTTGTCGTTCGCATCTTCGTCGGCCTGTTATTTGCCGTCAAGCACGACCCAATCAAGTTCGCGTGCCTCTTGAGTTTCCTGCCGCTGATCGTCGAAACTATTGTGGCGACGGGGAGGAAGCCGAACAGGCTGTAATTCATCGAAGCAGGTTCGCACATTGCCGATCGTGACGTCGGCGTTTCATTCGCGTTTCACGCCGAAGCTCGCTACTTGCTGACCTCGGCGTGCCAACCGACGGGATTCTAAAAAGTCGATCTCAATTGTTTCGTTCGAGGTTGGGTAGATTGCTTCGTACTGGCCATCTGGCTCTAATAGAGAGCTCAATTGGAAGACACAATTTTTGTCCACGTGGCAATTCTGCAACAATATGGCAGATCAAGGGATCAGTATATGACCCCACCTATACTGTATGGCGAATTCAGTCCTTCGCCAAAGCTCCAACAATGGCTGGCGGCTTATTGGTATTTTAAAGTGGACGACGACGTTGGAGAAATCGAACATACGATTCCTCCCAACGGTGGTTCGGTCTTGTCGTTACTTCCAGACTCACTTTCCAAGTTTAGTGGGCCCTGCACGACTGCTCAGTCGGTAACCATTCGCGGTGGCATGTCTGTTTATGGAGCCATATTTTGGCCCGGCGCTGCGTCTGCATTTTTCAATGTCGACATGAATAAGTTGAAGCCACCACATACCCCGGCAGAAAACATTCTGCCAGCTGATTCGAATTTGAAGCTTTCAAAGTTGATTGAGCAGGGGGCCTTCGAAGGGAACTTGACTGAATCATTCGATGATTTGTTTTCAAGCCTCGCTTCCGCCGCCTCTCCCCTCGACGAAGTCGTTATGAAGGCGGTGTTTCAAATAACCCACAGTCACGGCAAAGCTTCTGTTCAAGAGCTGATGGAAGGTTTGCCAATGTCGCCCCGCCAGTTTAGGCGACGATTCATCAATCAAGTTGGACTGTCGCCCAAAAAGTTATTGAGAATTCAACGGCTTCGTCGTTGTATGAAAGAATCGGTTTTCAAAAAGCAAAGCTCTTGGGTTGAATTGGCAGCGAACCATGGTTACGCGGACCAAGCTCATCTCATTCGCGAATTTCGCAATGTTCTTGGAATGACGCCAAGCGAATTCGAAGCCCACTTTCATTCAATCAAACACCAAAACGTGGTTCGGTAACTGCTTATTGTGAGTCATGGTGTTTCTTTGGTTGACAGCAACACGAAATTTGGCCCCTCATTTTCGATGTCCGAAAAGTCCAATACAAACTCTTGCTTGTAAGTTTACTATTGGGCTGTTCTTCATAACCCTCTCAACGAGACCCTTCGCAATGCTACGAAATCAACATCCATGGCTGTTCATTTTGACTATGTGTTTTTCCCTCCCCGTAATTACTGGTGCTCAGGATTCAAATAGTTTCCGTGATAAGGTTCGAACCTCGAAAAATCTACTTGTGGGATTTCAACAAACTGCGAGACAACCCCAACCCGGCGACGACCGCCAAGAAGTACGTCGCGAAGGCCAAATTGAATGTTGGTCCAACTTCTTCAATTCGCTGCGAGCGTCCGCTGAAACGGATCTGATGGATTCCCACGGTTTTCGCTTGGCTTGTCGGTGGGCGGGCAACAACTATCGCAGGTGCGGAAATCAGACTTCGATGACACCGGTCGCGCTGGCAATCAGAGCCAGAATCAGGGGGCACAAGTTGACGCCAGATCCAACGCTGCACTGACGCGACTAAGGGAGAACGGAAAGTCCCACAAAAAAAGCCGCACCAGCAATCATACTAAGGGATTACTGTGCGGCAGCAGTGGGCGTTGAGGGACTCGAACCCCCGACCCCTTCGGTGTAAACGAAGTGCTCTAGCCAACTGAGCTAAACGCCCGTCTGATTTGGCACCAGAATACTGCCTTGCTGGCAAAATTCAATCGGTGCCCAACAAAAGATCGGCAATTCTGATGGCATACTTTGAAAAATATTGCCTTATTTCGTTTCGCCTTCATCTAGGAAGGGTTTTACTAGGCAACTCGACCTTGGGATCCATTCGTGCCCCCGATTCGGTGAAGCGAAGCCACCAAACCATCGAATCCGACTCAGCGGCCTGAAGCCGATCGGCATCGCAAACCGAAACTCGGCTCCCACAGTGCCGACAGGTCGATACTTTTCCCAACAGTTCGATGGGAAACTGGCCCGGACGATTGCATTGATGGCAACGGCATGTAACGAACAGATGATTCATGGCTTCCTCCATCCGTTCAATCTAGAGGATGAGACAGGCGGCGGCCAAGAGGAATTATTGCCAAAAATCAGAAAGCGGTGTTCAGAATTAGAACGAAGCACCGCCGCCTTAAACAATCTGACAAGTTTCCAGAATCTGC
The DNA here is from genome assembly GCA_964352885.1 of uncultured Pirellulaceae bacterium. GTDB lineage: Bacteria > Planctomycetota > Planctomycetia > Pirellulales > Pirellulaceae > Mariniblastus. Next base: position 35,365 of record CAYGUE010000039.1, on the reverse strand, counting down.
CTCGGAGTTGCCAGATAGCTTGTGTAGAACGGACCGAACTCGGCGTACTTGGCACTTGCTTCATCGAAACGCATGTCGTAGACGATCTGTTTCAAATGAAGTGGATTGGTTGCCCAAAGCGTCACTCCCCATTCCCAATCATCGAGGCCGATGGCAACAGTGATCAGCTGCTTCACCTTTCCGGCGAACTTCATCCCGCTGCGAGCATGCTCGGACATTAGCTTGTTGCGTTCCGAAGAAGAAAGTGTGAACCAGTTAGCTCCAGGGTAACGCCACTTGTTCATCGGGTAGAAACAGCTCGCCGGATATTCGGCACCAGGGAATTCTGGGGTCAATCGCTGATAATTCATCTTCACCAGCCGCTTTGCATAGGCTTCAACTTTGGTCTCAATTGCCGTGCCTTCCGGATCTTCCCCGGAGCGGACCAGTCGCTGGCGATATTGACCAACGGATTGAACGTATTCAGAAATTTCACTGATCGAAACATAGGACCATGCCGGCACGATCGCTTGTCCCAGCGTCGAAGCCAAGAGTTGTTGGTTGATCGACTCAACCTTGATGGGATCCGGATCCATCACCATGACAGAGAAATCTGCTTTGTGCCCGGATACGACGCCAAGTTGCATTCTTTCCGGGGCTGAATCAACGTTGGGAGCGAGGACATTTTCGAATCCTTCGGGGTCGAGGACGTCCATTTCGTAAAGTTTGGCGCGATCGAAGCGATAGAAGTAGTGGCCGCAATGCCAGCCACCTTCCGGCGTAAGCTGCTCGGTTGTGAGTCCAAGATCTGCGGCAGTTTTGTTGGCCATGAGTTCGCTTTCGATAACTGATTTTCGACTTCTGGAGTTTCGTGCTTTTCAGTTCTGATGGCAAGGGACCGCGTAATTTTGACCCCTTAGAAACGGCACAATCGACAAATTGAATTCCGGATTGGAACATCAAAGCGTGTGACGGCCAGAGGGCTAAAGTGGCGTCTTCCCATCCGACGATTTCTGAAAAGATATAAAACTGTCGTTTTCTTCCAGCACGCAAAGGATTGCTCGCTGAACCCTTGGAGCTTCCAGTATGTGGCGATCTTTCTTTTACTCAGCCGGAATCGGTTTGTTCGTGCTTGGCCTGCAAGCTTTGGTCATTGACCATGTCGTCGTACCAAAGAACACGAAAGTTCAAAATCTGATCCGAAAGATTCTTGCCGATGACAAGCCTGCCAATGGTGGAAACATGGCGAATCCACAGGCAGTTGCAGCTGCTTCCAATCAAGCATACAACAACTTTGGTTCCCGTTTCGGAGCATCACGATTCGGACCATCCCAGTACTCTGGTTCCGCTTTTGGCACTGGATATGGCGGACAGAAAACCTCCCCACAGGACCGACCGGCAGCTTCTAGCGGCTATCAGCCTCAAGGGAATAATGCTCAGCTTGCAGGTTATCAAACGGCCGGATCGAATGCCGTCGCGACGAAAAAGCCCTCTCAATTGCAGAAACTCCAAATCCGAGAATGGATGCCTTGGAGTCTTTTGGCTTCTGGCGCCATCATTTTCCTTTACACACATACACATCATCGTCGTAAAATTCCGGACTAATCTCCTGCGGGGAAATGTTCGTGTTTACACTTTTTCCCCACAAATTTAGGATAGGACGTTTGATCATTCCGAATTTGTCCTCAGGACAGCATGAACCTTCCCGATAACATGACTCTTCAGGCAACCCTGGAGAACCGTAGCGTAACCCCATCCGCGGACGTACGAGAAAAGTATGAATGGCCGGGCCGCGTGTTTATCCTGTTGGCCGTGGTTGTCTCTCCGTGGCTCTTTGGATCTGTCTATTTTTCTGCGCAGTTTTTTATCGTTATTTGTTGTTTGGTCGGGATCGCGTTCTTGTGGTTTGAGTCCGGCGTTAGCGAACGCAAATCTTTGATCATGCCTTACCTCTTGGTGCCGCTAATGCTTGGCATCTTGTTGGCCCTACTCCAAATCATTCCGCTTCCAGAGTGGGCGGAATGGTTGGTCGGAAGACAAAAAGAACTTTATCCATTGCTGACGGGCGACCCAACCGTCGCTCTTTCGATCTCGATGAGTCGATCGGATACGTGGGATCAGATTGGCTTGTTGACCATCGCGTTTGCCGCACTTTGCCTTGGCTGCCGCTACTTCCGAACTACAAGTCATATTAAACTATTGCTGGCGACGGTCACCGCCAACGGCGTGGCGATTTCCCTATTCGGAATGGTTCAGGCACTCACGACCAAAGGGAACGACAGTATCTTTTGGACGATTCCCCTGCTTGGAGGTGGAATTCCGTTTGGTCCTTATGTGAACCGCAACAATGCCGCGGGATATTTACTTATTTGTCTCGGCGCCGGAATTGGCCTCGCCGCGATAAACCTTGCCCGTCCGCAACGCGGCCCAAAGCCACTTGGAACAAAGGACCTTCCTTTTTGGACGCAGTTCAACAATCACGTGCTGCGGTTCATCGCTGACCTCGATGCTCCAAAAGTCGCGACTATGATGGCTCCTGTCATTATCACTGCCGGCATCATAAGTTCACTTTCTCGCGGCGGCGTCCTCGCGATGCTCGTTGGCGCGGCTGCCACTCTATTGCTATACGGGATGGCTCGGCGTCCAAGTTTTTCCGCTTTCATCTTTCTTCCGTCGTTCGGTCTCGCCATTCTCCTCGCGTTTTGGTTGGGTATGGGCGATCAGCTGATCGATCGCATGGAAGACATCGACACTGTCGAGTTCGCATCCCAAGGCGACATGCGGATTCAACATTGGATCGACACATGGCCTGCGACAAGTGAGTTCGGCATGTTTGGATCTGGAATCGGCGCTTACGACGAAGTCCATCGGCTCTACAACAGCGGGAACACGCAACTCGTTTTTCGATTCGCTGAGAATCAGTTTTACCAAGCACTCGTGGAGCTTGGTTGGCCAGGTTTGATTCTGCTACTGACGGCTTGGTTTTTGACGCTTTATTACAGCCTCTTCATGTTGTTTAAAGGTGTCTCGCCTTCGACGATCGGCATTGGCGTAGCGGGTCTTTTCACAACGGTGAGCGTCTCGGTTGCATCCGTCTTCGACTATGGGTTGTATATGCCGGCCAACATGTTGCTAATGAGTCTCTTCTGTGGTTTTCTCGCATATCATGCACAATCGCTGTCGACTCGAATGAAGAAGAGAAACTGGCTGCATATCGAAACGCCAAACAGTTTCGCACAACTTTTGTTGCTGGTTACTTTCGCGGCGCTTTCGACTTTTGCTTTGGATTTTTACCGCAAGTGGCAGATTCAGGACGCCGTCCGGGAATATCCTATTCGTAGTTTCAGCGTTAACTATCCGACGCTTCCGGAAGTCGATCGGCTGATCGACAATATCCATCCGCTTGTACAAAAGACTCGCCACGCAGAGGGAGTTGACTACATGGCGCGGCTACTAATACACCGCTCACGGGTTCAACTTTTTGATGCACTTTCGAATGAAGGTCAAACTTCGGAACCGGCTCAAGTGTGGCAACAAACGCTTTTGGATATGGTTCAGGAGAATGCCTGGGCTTTGCAACAAGACAATCGTCGTTTTGTTGCAAGAGATTTTTTGAACAGCCCCTTCATCGTCGACAACCTTCCGGTGGCAAGGCAGTTCTTACTTGAGAGCCGCAAAATTGACCCGATGGAGTCGCAAACGCATCTCCTACTGGGACAAGTTGACGCCCTCGTTGGCACAAAAAGGCTGGCATCGGAAGACATAGAACGCGCCATCATGCTCGCTCCCAACAAAACGGACCTGAAATTCCTTGCCGGGTTTTACTATCTGCAATCGGGAAACACGCCTGAAGTTATCAAGGCTGCTATCAAGCACTTTCACGACTTGTTAGAAATTGACGCGAGGCAATTCAAGAACGTGATGAAGGTGATTTTTGGTCAGTCGAATCGAAACGTCCCTGCGATCGACGAAATGACCGTTGTTCGCGAACTCATGCCTGACAATCCAGAGCTGCTTTATCAAGTTGCCAAGAGATGGCTTCCGAAGAGTTCGCCGGCCCGTCTTGAAGCATTGAACCGAGCGGATGAGCTTTTAGTCGATTTATCAGCTTCGGATCGCAAGATGTTGTTAATGAAGGCGGAAGTCAAATACGAAAAGCAGGAATATGACGACGCGATCCAGCAGTTCCAGTTCTGCCTGGATTCAAACCCCCAAGATTATGCCACTCATTTCAGAATCGCCGTTATTGCGGAAAAATTGGGTGACTTGGAAACTGCCAAATCCAAACTAGACTACATCCTGTTAATGGGTGATAGCGAACCTCTGAAGCAAAAATGCCGCAAACTAATGGAAAAAATCAAGGAGCTCGAGAAAATCAAAGAGCTCGAGAAAACGACCCCGCCGACCAATTAAAACGTTGCCCCATCCTAGCGGGTGAATTGAACGCCTGCCTACCTGACCTTATCGCCCTCAAAGCTACGCATGACACTGATCCTGGTTAGTCTGATCCTCTCCGCAATCCTGACATGGATCATGGTGAAGATTTACTGCCCAATAGCTGACAAGATTGGCCTCGTCGACAACCCCGACAAGACTCGCAAACTTCATGACACCGCCGTTCCGCTGATTGGCGGAATCAGCTTCTGCACCGCGATCCTCATTTCGATTCCCTTGGTGATTTTCCTGGGGCAGTCGTGTGCTGAATTCTTTGTCAAATCTGATCAACTGATTAATGGTCTCGTCCCTTGGGAGATGCCAGCGCTATCAATTGGTCATATCCGCCAATTCGACTTGTTGGAACTTTGGGGACTGGTTTTGGCAGGCGTTTTTCTGTTAGGTGTCGGAATCCTCGACGACTGGAAAGGTATCCGCGGAAGACACAAGCTGATCGGCCAAATCATTGCCGCTACCATCTTGATGCTCTTCGGATATCAGTTCGAGTCGGTCCAGTTTGGTGGCATGAACATCAAATTCGGCGTGTTTGCAGGAATCCTGATTTATCTATGGGTCCTAGCCGCGATCAATTCGGTCAACCTTCTTGACGGAGCTGACGGAATTGCAACGACCATTGGCATCATCATGAGTGGCTCCATGGGCGTCATGATGATGCTCCAAGGCAAAGGAATTGATTCCGTCATCATGTTTTCGATCACTGGTGCATTGATCGCATTCCTGACATTCAACTTCCCGCCAGCGAAGGTCTACCTTGGCGATGCGGGCAGCATGTTAATCGGCTTCCTCTTGGCGGCGATGGCGATTCGATCGACGTTCAAACAGAGTTCACTTTTTGCATTTATGGCACCGGTGACTTTGCTCGCGATTCCGTTCATCGATACGGGTGCTGCCATCATTCGGCGGCGACTTACCGGCCGCAGCGTTTTCTCTGTTGATCGCGGCCACCTGCACCACGCCTTGCTTGAGAAAGGCTACAGTCCAATTGCTAGCCTAATTTGGGTTGCTTTGTTCTGTTTGATCACCGCTGTCGGTGGAGTGATGGCGTTGATCCAACGCGATTCCGAGATCGCACTCGCTGCCATTGCTCTGGTCGTCATCATGATGGCTGGGGCAAGACTGTTCGGCTTTGCAGAAATAAAGCTTGTCGGCCGAAAAGTTTATGGCATGGGACGTTCTCTGATCCCTTCGGGGAAAGACAGGAACGCGCCTAGGGAAATCAAGGAATCAACGTATCACGTTCAGGGCAATCGAGACTGGGAGGCCGGTTGGAGCATCCTTCGTGACTATGCGAAGCAACACAATTTCATCGATATGACGATGGATCTGAATGCTCCATGGATTCACGAAGCATTCCACGCCAAGATGAAAGGCACCGAAACCGTTCGCGAATCGAACTACATTTGGACTTCGTCGATTCCGCTCGTTTTTCAGGATCGAATTTTTGGGAAAGTTGACTTTAGCTGCTCCAAGGACTCTGAATCCCATCACAAGATCATTGCCGACATGCTCAACATTACTCGCAAAATTGAAGAATCGCTGGCAGAAGAAACCGAATCGGTTGCTAACCAGAGTGATAACACTGTGGTCGACGACAACCAAAAAGCAGCCTTGTCCGACAGCAGCGAAGTTTGAATCCGCGACCTATCGGAAGTTTCTCGACTTCAATTTCAGTCCTCCCAAACGACCGGCCATATCTTCCATGCGAGTCGCCACAACGTGAATAACGTTGTTCTTCTTTTCAAGTCGTCCATGCACAACCCAAGCGGCACTGCGACGCGCCACTTGAAAGTATCGTTGCCAGATGTGTGGCATCACGACGACGTTCGCGGAACCCGTTTCGTCCTCCAGCGTCACAAACGTGATACCTTTCGCCGTCGCAGGACGTTGCCGAAGAATCACCAAACCGCCGATGATCACGCTTTCATCGTTGCTGCCATCTCCAAGCGACTCATGAGTCCGTACGCCGAACGCGGACAGATGATCGCGGTGAAACGAAATCGGATGTGCTCGCAACGAAAGTCCAATCGAACGATAATCTTCGGTGACTTGCTGTTGCGGCGTTAATGACGGCAAATAGAACGTGTCATCATCCTCATCGTCGACTCCGGCGAACAGCGGCTGGCTGACAGGCTGCTTTTCCTGACCCAACGCTTGCCAGAGTGCTTCGCGCCGATCCTGCTTCATCGACCCAAATGCGTCTGCCTGCGTTAGTGTCGCAATCGTGGCTCGACCAAGCTGAGTCCGACGGGTGAAGTCAACGACGCTGGTGAAGTCTCCTTTTTCACGAGCCGCCAAAATAACATCAATCACATCGCTCCGAACGCCTGAAACCATCCGCAAACCCAATCGCAACGCCCAATCGACTCTGTTGGAGCCACGCTCAAGCGTACAGTCCCATTCGCTCAGATTCACATCGACAGGAAGGACTTCGACGTCGTGTCGCTGGGCATCGGCCACCAGCTGAGCCGGCGGATAGAAACCCATCGGCTGACTGTTGATCAGCGAAGCACAGAACGCAGCCGGATAGTACCACTTCAGCCAACAACTCACGTAAACCAGCAGCGCAAAACTCGCCGCGTGTGATTCCGGAAAACCATATTCACCAAAGCCACGGATCTGGCGAAAGACCTGACTTGCGAATTCATCCGAAAGGCCTTTCTCTCGCATACCGTTCATCAGCTTCGTTTGAAACTTTTCGATCACGCCCGTTTTCCGCCAGGCTCCCATCGCTCGTCGCAACTGGTCGGCTTCGCCCGGAGTGAAACCAGCCGCAACGACGGCCAGCTTCATCGCCTGTTCCTGAAAAATCGGCACGCCCAACGTCCGTTTAAGCACAGCCTCTATTTCTTCATTTGGATAAACAGCTTTTTCTTCGCCGTTACGACGCCGCAAATACGGATGCACCATGTTGCCCTGAATTGGACCGGGCCGGACGATGGCGACTTCGATAACAAGATCATAAAAACAGCGCGGCTTGAGCCTCGGCAGCATGCTCATCTGTCCGCGGCTTTCAATTTGAAAAACGCCGACCGTATCGGCTTCGCAAATCATGTCGTAGACGACTGGATCTTCCTGTGGAATTGTGGCAAGCGAATACTCACAGCCCCAATGCTGACGCACCATCTCGAAACACTTCCGAATCGCCGTCAGCATCCCAAGGCACAAACAGTCGACTTTCAACAAACCCAATTCTTCGAGATCATTCTTGTCCCATTGAATCACGGTGCGATCATCCATCGCCGCATTTTCGATCGGCACCAGATCGTGAAGCTTGCCCTGCGTAATCACCATGCCGCCAACATGCTGCGAAAGGTGACGTGGAAAGCCCAAAATCTCGTCTACCAAGTAACACAGCCGCGAACCCGAAGGCGACTCGGGGTCGATGCCAGCTGCCTCGCATCGATCAGCCAATTCAACGTTCTGGTATCCATCGACTTGCTTCGCAAGCGCATCAACACGATCCAGCGAAAGTCCAAGCGCTTTGCCAACGTCGCGAATCGCGCTTCGACTGCGGTACCTGATCACCGTCGCGGCGAGACCGGCACGATCGCGACCGTATTTTTTGTAAAGGTACTGTAGGACTTCTTCGCGACGTTCATGTTCGAAATCGACATCGATGTCAGGAGCCTCGTCGCGCTCCTTGCTAATGAATCGCTCGAACAAAAGATCCGTGATCGATGGATCGACAGAAGTCACGCCAAGACAATAACAAACCGCCGAGTTGGCTGCAGATCCGCGTCCCTGGCAGAGAATGTCACGACTGCGAGCGTATCGCACCAAGTCCCAGACGGTCAGAAAGTAAGCTTCATAGTTGAGTTCATCGATCAGTTTCAGCTCATGCTGTATCGCATGGTGCACCTTGTCGGGAACGCCGTCGGGATATCGCCACGCGGCGCCTTTTCGTACCAGCTCGCGAAGAAATTCGATCGGCTTCTGCCCGTCCGGAGCAAGCTCTTCCGGGTACTCGTATCGCAGTTGACTCATACAAAACGAACATTGGTCCGCAATTCGTGCAGCGTTCTCCAGAGCTTCCGGAATCGCCGCGTACTGTTGCTGTCGGGCTTCGATTGAATGTAAATGACGATGCGCATTCACGATTCGCAAATCGCCCGCCATTTCAATCGTCGTTCGATGCCGAATCGCCGTTAAACAATCGTGCAGCGGCAACCGCCCCGGAACGTGATAGAGCACATCACCAGCAGCGGTCAGCGGCAAATCGTGTTTCTCTGAAAGGCATTTCAGTTGATGAATTCGCCAGCCATCATCAACGCCTTTATAGAGGCTCGCCAGCAAACTGGCGCGATCACCAAAGAGTTCGCGAAAGGCAATGTATTGAAAGCGAGGCGATTTAAGATCCTTTTCCACGAAGGATTCAATCGCATCGAGGGGCTGACTTTTCGCCACGCAACCAAACCACGGATAGCTTGCGTGAGTTGCATCGACGTGAGCCATCTTTGGTGTGTCGCCTTTGAGAAAAGGAATCACGCCCGCCAGTAAGCCTTCGTGATGATCTACCAAATCTTCAAACGACAACCAACATTCGCCTTTGGGAGCACGTCGTCGACCAACCGTGATCAATCGCGAAAGGTTGGCATACGACGCACGGTCCGTCGCCCACAACACAACTGGCAAGGCATCGTTAAACACGATTTCCGAGCCGATGATTAGCTTGAGTTTCTTTGCATTGCGATTTTTTGGATTACTGCTCACCGGCACGGCCGGTTCGAGCGTTTTCGAAACGTCGCGGATCGCAGCATAGGCTCGGACGACCCCGGCGAGCGTATTCTGATCGGTGACTGCGAGCGCCGAATAGCCAAGCTCAATCGCGCGACGGACCAGTTCGTCCGCGTGCGATGCACCGGTGAGGAATGAGAAATTGGTTTTGCAATGAAGTTCGTGCATTTTGGTTTCCGGTTTTCAGTTTTCGGTCTGTGGTCTACGGCGGTGAAGTAATCACACACCGAAAACCTCACACCGACCTAAAACTCCCCCTGCAAAAACCATCGCCGGGTTCGCAGATCAAAGTACACCCAAAAGTGCCGCCCCGATTCCGTTTCGATTCGCCAGTAATCGCGACGAACGGTTGGGCCGTTCCACCAAGCCGTTTCAATGCGTTCTGGTCCCCACTGCGCCGCAACGTTGTGCTGGACTTTCTGATGACGGAAACGAAAGGGTAGGGCAACCTGCCCATCGGCGATCAAAACCGGCGGATCGAGCAACCTCAAAGGCCGCGCCAAACGGTGCGAACGCGTTTTAACATTTACCCGTTTGCGAGAACGCATCCGCTTTGGATTGACCAGTGGCTTGTAGCCAAATGAAAACTCAGGCTGAGCACCTGCCTGGAGCGACGGATAGACGATGCTCTCTTGGCCGAGTCGACTGGTCAGATGGTTGATCAGATGAGCCAGCTCTTGCTTATCCAGCCGCGGGCTTTCGTCAAAGAGCTCACGTTGCCGATGGACCAGCAACACGCACGAAGTCACACGAACGGCGATCTCATGAATCAAAATATTGGTTACAGTGCGCGTTCGAACGGGCTTTTTGTCTGACGGTTTCTTTCCGGCAAATCGCTTGCGGCGCAGATGCGGCTGCAACACCGATTCGAGTTGCAACTCCATCAACTGCAGCACATGTGAAACCGTTGCGGTTGGCTGAAAGAGATTCACTTCGAATTCGATCGACGGGGCATCCACGCAATCCAGTTGCACACGCCACTGCAGGGCTCCTTTTTGACTCGACGACAACTGTTCGCAAATTTGTGTCAACAATCGAGACAGAATCACACCGATCGTTTCGCGATCCCGAGTCGGAAACTCGATGAACTGGAACGCTTCGAACTCGGCCGGAAGATGCCTGGCTGTGATTGGCTCTTCGGCCTTCCCGAACGCCTGATCGATTCGGCGGCTAACTTCGTCACCAAACCGCGACGCCAAATGCGATCGCGGAATCGCCAAAAGTTGCTCGACGCGTTCGATGCCCAAACGGGCAAACGTGTTTCGTGTTTCAGCGGCCAAGCGTAATGCGGGGACCGGCAGTTTACGAAATTCGCCGATCAACGTCTCGTTCGATTGATTTTTGCGAACTGAAGGAGCCGCACCGCAATGGTAGTGAGCCATCCCCCACGCCATACCCAGCGTATTGGAAATCGCGGAGAAGGCGATGTAGCCCGTGTCGCTCAAAAAACGAATCGCTTTGGCTCGCAAAGTTGCCTCATCGCCAAAGAGTGCATCCAAACCCGTCACGTCCAAAAAACAGGACTCGGGAGAATCGGTTTGCTCGATGCCAACGATTGGACTGAAGCAATGTAGCGAATCGACGAGCTTTTCCAATGCTTCGCGATCGGCAATGGGATCATGCTCGAGAATGTAAAAGTGGTTTTCGGTGTGCGGTTTTCGGTTTGTGGTTTTCGATTGGACAGCGTTTCCATCGGCTCCTTCCCCGGCTGCGTCGCCCCTCCCAGAGGGAAGGGGATGTTGCTCGGCGCTCACCATTCCGACCGCTTGCTTTGCCAATTGACGATGCTGAGTCCGCGGGTGCATGCGGTGGCTGGGATGCCAGGTTTGGCGCGACAATCCGGAATGACGCAGCAACTGCTTCACTTCGGTGATCGGCATGTCTATCTGCACACCACTGAGCATTGCCAACGGCGACGCTGCGGCAACGAGCTGCCCCTTTCGCGAATCGCGACGGAACAGCACCAGATGCGTCTTTCGCAAAGCGGGCTCGGCGACGACCAACCGCTGGATCGGCCAATTTGGAAACCACAAACATAAAATTCGTTTCATGAGGCGACCGACTTCATGGATCCATGAGACGAATCTGTTTGTGAAACGTCACCTGTGACGGTATCAATTTGCAAGCCAATACTTTTCCCGGATCGACCACCACGACAACGAGCCAACTTGAGCTCGACGTGTTGTGTCGCAGCCGCTGCTGCATGCGAACGCTTTGCTGCAACATGCCACTGGACTTCCGACCAACCAGGCTGACCAATCGCGGACGGCGGACGCACGAACAGGCCCATCGTGCCGCTGGCTTCTGCGGAAAGCTGAAAACGTCGAAACCACCGCTCGCTAATTTGATCGACCGCTCCCCAGACAGCTGCAACGGCCGAACAGCCGAGCGCCTGATCGATCGCCCAAAAGAACTCTTCATCGTAGCGACGGTCGTGAGGCGATTTTTCTTCTGGCGGCCGAATGACGACAACGTTTCCCAAATCAATTCCCATCGCTGCGGCAGCGGGAGGGTAGAACCGACGGTTTCGATCAGCAATGACCAGCGCGCCACCATCAGTACAGGCATTGGCGGCTGTTAGCAACGAGAGAAAGTCGGATCCGGATCCACCACTCCCGTAGAGTCGAGAGATTTTTGTTGATGACGAACAACCCCCTCCCAGAGGGAGTGGGCTATCTTGGCGAGAACACTGAACAGTCACCCACTCGACCAGTGTCCCACGACGGTAGCCTGCTTCCGGCAAGAGCTGATCAACCGCAGCACAGCCTGAAGAGATCGTCTGCCCATCGTCTACCCGAGCTGACGTTTCGATTCGTTCGATGCGATGCTGAAGTTGCTGAACGAGTGCTTGTGTTGCCATGGTGCCGTCCCTGCCCATTGAGTCACGTTGTGCTTTCGAGGCTTGCATTGGAAAACGGGACTGGGACACGGCTGGTCACACCTAGAAAGAATGTTCAAAAAAGTGGAATCCTTTCGATCATCGACCACCAAACGGGGCACCGCCTCAATTGTATACAAATTTACACCTAGGCAACCAAACGGGCTTGCATACGAGAAACCGCAAAAAAACTGCGTGGAAAAACTGTTGAGAAACAACAAAGAGGGCGCAAAGAAATAGCGCGAGGCACATGCCAGAGAACACATTTTCAAAAATGCGTTCCAAGAAGGAAAAATTTCAAGAAGACTTCGAGATCGAAGAAAGCGACACCGCGCACCCAGTTGGGAACGCGAAAATCCACGCCAAACTACTTACCAACGTCACGAGTCTCAGTTGGACCCAAACGGCTAGCTTTTTGGTTCTCGCGCTTGATCGCGTCGTAAACCTCTTGCCGGTGCACAGGAATCTCCTGAGGGGCATCGATGCCTAAGCGGACTTTGTCTCCGCGGATATCCACAATCGTGATGCGCACGTCATCACCGATCATGATGCTTTCATCTCTATGTCGCGACAAAACCAGCATGGCTGGCTCCTTTTAAAAAAACTCTGTCTGTCCCTAATTCAACGCGGAACAATCCTTTGCCGCTTGTGCCCCAACACGTCAACGCAACACACGTCTGAAAACGCTAGCAAGGGCTGTATGTGAGCATCGACCAGTGGCCAGCCACTCAACGAGAAAAATCATCCAACAACCTCTTGTAGCAAGAGTGAGGCTTTTGCGGATGACAAGGAAGGAAAAGGCAAACGTATCTACGGATGCCTCAACAAAGAGTTCAAAATGCAGCGGCTACGCCGATTTGCGGAGCTCAGAGGGCAAATTCGCCAATTCGTACTGCATTGGCTGAGGATCCACTGTTACCACCTGACACCCAATCCGGCGATCAAGGTTAATAACCAGTGGGGCTCGTAAATTCAGAGTCAGCGTTTGCTCATCGCGGCTAACGACACCAAGCACATAGGCTTGCTCAACTGAATTCAACTGCAGAGCCTCAACATCGGTGGGCTCAAGACGCACCTGGTACTCGCTAACGAAGCGTCTTGGCGAAACGACTGGCAGAGCAATATCCGCGTGCTGCATGCTCTGGAGCCATGCGACAGCGGAATTGCCCGCGTCGGCTAGCAAAACCCAGTGGCGGCAATCTTCAAAGCCAATCAGGCCATTGCGAAAGAACAAAATGTCATCCGGTTCGATTTCGATGGTTGAAAACCGGGTTGTGTGGATCTTCATGCGATCTGCCTCTGTGCCAAGTTCGGACACCTGATAGGGCGGCTGGATTTTAGTACATACAACTTTTTGGGATAACTGGCTGTCGGTCGTATCGACGCCAGTGAGGCACCAAGTTCAACAAAAATGACGGTCCGGGGGCTTTTTTCGATTAATCATGCTGGCTGCGGACTGCCATAACGCATTCGGTGTTAAAACACATATACTATGGAAAGTACGTGGTTCCCTGACTTAGCCGCACGCTGTCACGCGTCATTGGCCGCATGCACGCAATCATTTTGACCCAAAAACTCATACTTAAATTGTCACTCAAATTCCGGACCTATGGGGTCATCGGGGCGGCAATGCTGTCACTTTTGCTGACACTTTCCGCTTCCAACCTGCCTGCTCAGGAATCGGAGGAAATCAGCACCTCATCGGATCTCAGCACAGCGAATACCGTTCTTGAAAGGCTCCTCGCTCAGCTCGATTCGCCGGCATTCAAAACCCGTGAGGCCGCCACGAAAGATTTGATCGATCTCGGACCTGAGATCATCAAGCCCATTACAGTCCACTTCTTCAATTCATCATCCGAAGCCGGTTGGCGAATCCACGAAGTCCTTGAAGGCATCGGCCAGAACGGAGAAGAGGAAGACTTCCTCAGATCGATCGCCATCATTCAACTTCTTTACGGAGCACAAGAGGAACAAAGCCAGCGGCGTCTGGCAGAACTCCAATACCAATGGAAAATCACCCGTCGGCAAGATGCTGCCCAGAAACTTACGCGTAACGGCTTCAAGTTTGAAACAATGGGACAAGTATCAACTCGAGAACTGGCCATGGAGGAAGCTCGAATCGCAATGATGGTACGAGCTGCCGAAGTTCGTGATCTTGGCGGCATAAGAATCGCAACCGCTCCTGATCCGTTAGAGCAAGTGAAAGCTCCACAGGTCATTCGATGGGAGGACCCACGAAAAAATCGACAACAGTCGATTCAGCAGATTGAAAAAATTATTGCTGGCGATGCCAACGCCAATCGAAAAGTCGTCGAAGGCCTTTTACCTCCCGAGTTTCAAGTGAATCTGCCACCGGGAAACTTGGAAGTTCCCGAGAGCTGGAACGCCGATGAGGAATCGCTGGAATTGATCGACAATCTCAGCACGCTTTCCAATTTAAAATTTCGTCGCCAAAAAATTGATGCTGCTTTGCAAGAGTTCATTTCAAAGCAATCCGTGCTTGAAGGGCTTGAGCTTATCGATTGCGAATTTGACGAAGACTCCGAGAATCTTCAGCTGCCGCCGTCGATTTCCAGCCTTCGATTTCAAGGAACTCTACCACCGCCTGAGTCTTTTTCCTCACTGGCTCAGATCGCGACGCTTAGTCTCAGCAAGATCAAGCTGGACCCAGAATTGGCGACCGCGATTTCCAGATGCAAAATTCAGGTACTCGAACTTGAAGAAGTCGAATTTTCACGCGAGAGCGTCCGTCGCCTGGTAAGTGTTCGCGGCCTGTTTCGAGTTACCATGTCATTGTGCAACTTTGAGCTGGAATGGCTCGAGGACATCAGGGAAAAAAATCCGAATTTGATTTCCGCGTCTCCTAAAGCGTTCCTTGGCGTGCAAGGACCAATCGAAATCAGCGGTCGCGAGTTGACTGGCTGCCAGATTTCACAAGTCGTTCCCGATACATCCGCTGCCAAAGCTGGCATGCAGCCACTGGATATCGTCACGGCGATGGACGGCACCAAAATTTCGCGATTTGAGGATCTTCGATTGCTGATCTCGCAAAAACGACCGGGCGAAACGATGGAATTGGAAGTCCGTCGAGGCGACAGAACGATCGAACTAAAAGTCAAGCTGGGAAATATGGACGAGACGCTCCGATAAACGGTGCGAACCTCCTTGCCAGAAGTCCGCTCTTTTCATGGAAGATGTTGCCAAGGTTGATATCTCCAATGCTGATTTCAGCAAATCAATGCCTCCGTAAGTCTTGGCGGACTACACCGAGATACCGTACTCCGTCTCGGCGTTGTCCGCACGAATTTGCCTTACGAGAGCCAATCGTTTCCGAGTTATCAAAACGAACAACAAGGAGGTTGCTGCCATCGAATGGCTGCTCGATCAGTTGCTTGATGTTTGCGACGACCATCAAGTTTTCAGCATAGACCGCTCACTATGCCGCACTATTGGACAAACTCTCAAACTAACACTGTTTTCAGTGTCAACGATAGTTGGTACGGGAAACGACTTGAGGCGAAGCCAGCCGAGATAAATTAGACCCTGCGTCCAAGTCGCACCTACGCCGAGGCGTTTGTGCGGAAACAGATGCTTGAATCGTCGTACTATTTAACAGAGTGCGTGACGTTCATTTGGGGTTGGAGTTGCCAATTTGCTTTGAATTCATACAATGTTGCATCTGCGTTGCGACTCCTCGAAAACCACGCTTTTTTCCGAATCATCTCGCAAATCAAGTACAAATCAAACGCTGCGGCTGTGGCGGAATTGGCAGACGCTCAGGATTTAAAATCCTGTGTCCTAGGACGTGCGGGTTCAAGTCCCGCCAGCCGTACTAAGTAATCTCTTTATCCATCTTCAGTTTGGGCCAAATCCAAACGATCGCGACGGTCGCCAACAAGGCAACCACTGCGCTGACACCAGCGTTCACCATCTGACCATACAGAAAATACCCTACGCCAAACAGAAGCGCGTAGACTAGAAACGTCGCCGCAACCATCGCGACGATTCCACTGGTGAGTGATCCATCCAAGGGCACAACAATGCCTTTCGCCGCAAGCGACTCTCTAACTGGCACCCAACCACCTCCATCGGGGCGAACTTTTTGATAGAAAGACTCGAGCGTCTCGCGAGCTGAAGGACGCGTCAAATAAGTCGCCGCGATCCAAGCTGCGTTGGTGATGATGACGCCGATGAGAATCTTGTGCCATGGCTTCATCGCCGCCGCAAGCTCTGCTTCAGAAGCTGTTGCCGGAAGTGCCGAGTAGATAAAACAAAGTGCCACGATCGTTGAAACGACCATCCCCACGATTTCTGACCATGCGTTCACTCGCCACCAAAACCATCGAAGGATATAGATCAATCCAGTTCCCGCACCAAACTGCACGATCATGTTGAACCCGTCTCCCGCGCTTTTGATGAACAACGCCATAACGCTTGCGATCACCATCAACAATACGGTCGAAATACGTCCGACCAACACGAGGTCGGCATCCGATGCGCCCGGCTTGATGAACCGGCCATAAAAATCGTGGGCAACGTAGGATCCGCCCCAATTGAGATGCGTCGAAATCGTCGACATGAATGCGGCGATCAAACTGGCGATCACCAGCCCCAAAAGTCCTGCAGGCAACCGGGAAAGCATGGCCGGATAAGCAATGTCGTCACTCAGTAGACCCGCGTCGATATCAGGAAAGGCCGTCGCGATGCTTTTGATGTCGGGGAAAACAACAATCGACGCGAGAGCCACGATGATCCATGGCCAAGGCCGCAATGCGTAATGGGCCACCTGAAAGAAAAGCGTCGCCTTCGTCGCATCACTTTCACTTTTCGCGCTCAACATACGTTGTGCGACATAGCCGCCACCACCTGGTTCCGCACCGGGATACCAAGAACTCCACCATTGAACCGCCAACGGAATAATCAACAGCGGAATCACACTGGTTTTGGAAAAGTCTGGAAGCAGATTCAGTTTGCCCGATACGTTCTCATGCATAAGCAAATGTTCGAATCCACCAATTTCGGGTTGGCCACAGAGCACGACGGCGGCCGCGATCGCTCCGATCATCGCCACCGCGAACTGGAAAAAGTCTGTGAGAATGACACCCTTCAAGCCACCTAGCAATGTGTAGATGACGGTTACCGTTCCTGCGACGAGCACGGTCGTCATCGGCGATGCCCCAAGCAGCACTCCGCTGAGCTTAATCGCGGCGAGGATCACGACAGCCATGACCATGCAGTTGAACACGACGCCAAGATAAATGGCCCGAAACCCTCGCAGAAACTGGCCAGCCTTTCCTCCGTAACGAAGCTCGTAGAACTCAAGGTCGGTCATTACTCCACTGCGCTTCCAAAGCTTGGCATAGACAAAGACAGTGAGCAGACCGGTCAACAAAAATGCCCACCAAGCCCAGTTGCCGCTGACTCCTCCTTGACGCACCAGTTGCGTGACAAGCCCCGGCGTATCGGCAGCGAACGTTGTTGCCACCATCGACACACCCAGCATCCACCAGCTCATTTTGCCGCCGGCCAGAAAATATTCCTTGAAGCTCTTCCCCGCAGAGCGACTGGCCCAAAGTCCGATTCCGATGGAAACGACAAAAAAGGCAACGATAATTAGCCAGTCAATGATTTCAAGTT
Organism: uncultured Pirellulaceae bacterium; assembly: GCA_964352885.1. Taxonomy (GTDB): domain Bacteria; phylum Planctomycetota; class Planctomycetia; order Pirellulales; family Pirellulaceae; genus Mariniblastus. The sequence continues at coordinate 17,682 of CAYGUE010000039.1, read as the reverse complement.
GCATCGAAAATTTCTCGAACAGTTTTTCTGCAAAACAGGAATCTCAATGGTAACAAAGTTCTCCAAACATATGAGCCCATGTCCAATACGAGATAGATTCAACGCCAGTCGCGGAAAGCTAATAATGAACCTGGAAGCTCATCACGATACATGAGTAAGGAAAGATAAAAAGAAAGAATTGCGCACGAAAAAGCACAGCACCAAACGAGTGATGCTGTGCTTTTGAATATCGCATAGGCTGATTCTTTATGTTGTCGACCTTCGGCGACGCACACACATTCCAAACATCGCCAAAGCACAAATCGCAGCTGAACCGGGCTCTGGAACTGCTGTGACTGAAACTTGGCCTCGAATTTCACCACCGCCGAAATCGGTCGTGTGAACATTCAAGTACCAAAGACCGCCGAGCAAGTTCGCTTCTTGCCCTGCATCAAGCGTCGCGCTGCCAACCTGTGGACTCGACCACGGGCCCAAAACGGCCAAGTCAACTCCGCCTGCTACACCAATCGCGCCAACATGAAAGTGCATATTGGTAACGTCGCTGGTTAGATCTTGCCAAGTCGCTGTGTATTCGATTTCTTTAGATACGTCATCGTAAGTTCCAAAGATTTCGCCGAATCCATTTCCAGTATTCGCAGCGTTGGTCGTTGCCTGAAAAACGTCCATGACGCCCGAGAGAGTGAATATTTCGGCGTTACAGTGCGCAGAAGAAAAACTCATGGCCAAGAGAGCCAACATCGAAAAAATCGTTTTCATAGGAGTCCAATCAAAAATGAAGATTAACAATTCCAGAACAAGGATTGGAGAAATCCTACTCCCTAAGTGGAACGAACACAACAAAATAACTGCTGCATATTGCACTGCCGCTTTAGCATCGCCTATGAGCCAAGCTTCTCGCCGAAGTTTTCAGTACCCAATTCATCGTTCGCTTGATGATCTCTTGTAAACTCCCATTTCTTCGGCCACTCGACGATCAAACCCATTGCGCCCATGAACTGCAGAATCGGCAGGTTGATGGAAGAAATGATTGCGCCCAACGAATGCAATACTCGATCGTAAATTGACGCCGTTAGCTCCGTTCCGTTGAACGTTAAATAGCTAAACCATCCGACAAGTGAAACTGCGGCAAACAAGAACAAGTATCCGGCTAGCCTTTGTACCCGCGGCCCCGAACAACGCCATGCAACAATCGCTGCAATCGGCACAAAAACAAGCAACCAAACTCCGTGCATTGAAACCAATGCATTTAGAGGCGGGCCTCAGCAGCCATCACGGCACATTTGAAACGCACCCATGGGAATGTTGCGAATCGCAAGACAGCCCTTCATCAATGCATACCAAGCCGAAATGCTAACAATTTGAATCAGCAGTCGTTTCTTCATGGGCCCATTAAACCCGGTCTCATGTTCAGATTCAATGAGTCAGGTGGCAAACGTGAACCTTGGCACACTGCAGATTTATTCTTGCGTTTCGACTGTCATCATTTTCAGTTCGCTTTGAGCGGCATCGAGTTCAAACTTGAAATTCCCAAGAAAGGACATTCCGAGAAGGTTCGGAGCATTGACGGCTTCGGGACCAAGCACCGCGCATTCTACATTGTTCGCTGTGAATTTTCCCATGCGGACACTGTCCAAAATCACTAATTTGCCAGAGATGGTACTGCCGTCTGCGATCGTCATTCGAATGGATCGGGCGTTGGCACCGACATCGATTTTAAGCTGGGCGGCGAGTCGCGCGGGCACAGTGACAAGGCTGGCTCCGGAATCAACAACCAGCTCGATCGGATCTTGCCCGTTTAGCGAAACGGTTGCTTTAAATGTCCCCGAACCATCGTTTTGCAATTTGATCGTATCGGTAAGAACAAGGCTTTCCAACTTGACTAGGTTGGCCCTCAGCCTCGCAAGGGATCGTGATTCGCCTATTGGTTTCATTTCTCGGCCAAGCGTTTCTTCGATCTCCGCCAAGGCAGCTAAGAATTCGTCAGCACCCGTCAGTTCCTTACCTTTCGCGTCAAGAGCATCCGACAGCTTCCTAACTTCAAGGACAAATTCTACGAACTCTTGTGTCGCTTTATTGACGAAGGACTGTCCGTCCTTGATCTGAACCTCGAGAGCATTAATGTCTTTCTGCAACAACTCCATCTTGGTAACATTCGCATTGATGAGTCCCACCAGCCGATTGTTCTCGCGAGCCGAAGAAGCGTTGGCTAACCCGGCATTGAGTTGAACATTGTTCTGCTTGAGTACGATGATGCGGCTCTCAGCGTTCAACTGGGTAATTCGAAGCTGCTGAAGCTTGACCGACATCCCGATAAGCTCTTTTTTCTGCTTGAGCGAATCTGATATTTCTGCCTTCAGCTTCCTCTCGTCCAGAAACGAAAATTCGTCGCGGGAAAGCCTTAGCCCCAATTTCTTCAGGCGTTCCTTTTGCTCTTTCGTAATTTTTTCATCAGCGTCTCCGCTGGCGTCAGAAAGATCTTCAAGAAACTTTCTGTCGTCTTCAGAAAGCTGTTTGATCTCGAGCATCTTGATTCGCCCATCTTTACCTTTTAGCTTCAGCAATCCATCGTCATTCGAGATGAATTCAGCTTCGAACGTGTGCTTACCGTTAGCGCTGGTCCACGTTCGATACTCTTGAGCGGCTGCTGAATCTAAGGCACAAAATGCAAGGCAGCCGACAAACAATGCGACTGCGAGCGGCGAGCACCGATATTTACTCATACGTCGTCTCGTTTCAATCAAATCGAAAATCACTGCCTTTGATTGTAAAACATATTGCCACATCGAGTAGTAAGATATTCATGGCGAAAACGGCGAATTGTCATCAAACCAAACCAACAGATCGTCATGACCGAGCTGGGTTTCGGTTCCGGGAACGATCATGTGACTGTATTTGGACAATGAGCCAGTAGCTGATGTCGTGGAGCGATTGTTAAACAACCCAACTTTCATCGCGATTAAAACGCCTTGGACGGACTAGATTGAAATTATCATTTGCAAAAAATCGAATCCGAAACGTAAATCTCTCTGGTCAACCACCCACACGTTTCATCGCCGACCGCCAGAGATCCATCGACGACGCTTCAGTCAGTCAGTCAGTCATTCAGTCATTCAGTCATTCAGTCATTCAGTCATTCAGTCATTTCAGCTGTTGATCTACCAGTCGAATGAAACCAGGCTGCGCTGCCGCCAAAATCATTACCGCAATAGGAAAACCTCAGATTTCCATTTCCGGAATCGGCCGCATCATCAGCTCGCTATTCAAAACCAAGTCGGTCATTTTGGAGCGGGACGATCTCGGCTTAAAGTTGCGGAACACTAACGGTGGACGGGATCAAAATTGCAAATACGATTTTTCGCTTGGCTGTGGTTCCAAGGGCGATGACCCCGATTGCAGAAAGGCTTTTTCATCGCCCTAAATGTTGATCCAGAAACGTCAATTGACGTTTCCATAGAGTTATTGGACTAGTAATTTCTCACGAAAAGCTTCGCAATCTTGACTGCTTGGTCCTTGGAAACACCAAATTTCGCAACAACCAATCCTTTGGACAATTCTTCCTGCTGTTGAACCAATCTGTCCTGAAGTTCTTTCCCGACAGCAAACATTTCGTCAACTTCTTCATCCGACAGTCCCAGTTTCTGCCCGAGTATTCCCGTGGACATCAGATTGACGGTGCCACAATTATCCAGTCTTTCCGCGAAAGCGAATTGGAAGAGATCAGCCAACTGTGATTCGGTGAGGTTCGCCGCTATCAAGCTCTCAAGCTCAGGATCACGTTTGTCAATCTTCTTAAATTGTTCCGTCTGCTCAACAGATAGTTTCAGCTCTCTTTGAATTGAACTCCTTCGTAGCATTGAGTTCAGCTTGAATCCAAGTTGCACGGACTTGCGCCGATCTACTCTGCCTTCTAAAAACAGACCGGTCATCAAAAATCTTGATCTGGATTGTTCGCTCAATAAAGACTTCATTTCGGATTGCTGCGATTGAGTCAAAGATTCGATCAGTTTATGGTTAGCTTTTTTCAGCAGTTCCAAATTTTGCGAATTCATTTCGTTGATGAAATCCTTGCTCTGTTCGCGAATCGCATCGGCAACTTTTTCTGAGAGTCCAATTTCCTTTGCAACGTCCGGTTCGGCAAGATAACTGAGGCCAACTTGATCAATTCCGATTCGTGCGCGAGCGAAACCCAGCTGCGTAAGTTGGTGATCATCGAGCTTCTCCCGAAACTCACGCTCGACCTTCATAAATCGGGACTTGAGCCTGTCGCGATGCTCGTCACTATAAATCGCTGAGAGCGTCATTGACTCCAACTCTTCAACCATTTCAGCCTGTGTCGCCTGCATGTCGGCGTAATCGTCCTCGGAGAGCTCGATCGTCTCGCGAGTTTGTTTGCTTCCAAGAAGCGACATGGCGTTGTAAGAGACACCGTGAGAATCCGTCATTGAAAAATTGGTTTGCGTCGTAAATCCCGCCAGCCCGATTCCAACCGATTTCGAAATCTGAAAATCGTCAGCCGCATCCGTCTCGCTATCTACTTGAGCAATTGCTCCCTGTCCAAAGGAAGTAAGAACGCCAACCAAGGACGCAATCAATATGAACCTGTGCATCTCCAACTCCGTTTGGAAAACAATGAAAGTGAACTTTGTCAAGTCTACGAACGCAATCGAATCTGGTTCGCGCAGTCACCAAACTATCGGTCAATCACAAAGAAACGAAGATGAATCTCTGCTAGCGACTCACTCGTAGTCTTCCATCGGGGGGCAGCTACACACGAGGTTGCGGTCGCCATAGACGTTATCAACGCGATTCACGGCTGGCCAAAACTTCGACGAACGCGTGAACGCGGTCGGATGCACAGCTTGGGCTTTCGAATAAGCTCGGTCCCAATTCTCATCCGTCAAATCGTCAACCGTGTGAGGAGCACGATGCAGAACGCTGTCTTCCATCGAAACTTTGCCGCTTTCGATTTCACGAATCTCGTCGCGGATTGCAATCAACGCATCGCAAAATCGATCGAGTTCTTCCAGCGATTCGCTTTCCGTTGGCTCGATCATGATTGTGCCCGAAACCGGCCAGCTCATCGTTGGCGCATGGAAACCGTAGTCCATCAATCGTTTGGCGATGTCGACTTCCGTGACTCCTGTTGATTCGCTGATCGGTCGAATATCGACGATGCACTCGTGAGCAACACGTCCGTTCTGCCCGCGATAAAGAACTTCGTAATGACCTTCAAGCCGCTTCGCGATGTAGTTCGCGCTCAGAATCGCAACTTGAGTCGACTTGCGTAGTCCCTCGCCGCCCATCATGCGAATGAACATCCATGAAATCGGCAGGATCGAAGCGGATCCAAACTCAGTAGCCGAAACAGCGTACTTCGGTTCATCGTCTTGAACGGCTCCGTCGACGACCACATGACCTGAAAGGAAAGGAGCCAGATGCGACTTAACGCCGATTGGACCCATACCAGGACCACCGCCGCCATGCGGAATGCAGAATGTTTTGTGCAAGTTGAGATGCGAAACGTCGGAGCCAATCTTCCCAGGTGCAACCAAACCAACCATCGCGTTCATATTGGCTCCATCCATGTAGACTTGGCCGCCATGATCGTGGACCAACTCGCATGCATCACGCACAGTTTCCTCGAATACGCCGTGCGTGCTTGGATACGTGATCATCAGGCATGAGAGGTTCTCGCTGTGCAATTCCGCTTTCTCTTTGAGGTCATCGAGATCAATGTTGCCGTTACTGTCAGTCTTGATGACGACGACATTTAGGCCCATCATCGTCGCACTGGCGGGGTTCGTCCCGTGAGCCGAACTTGGAATCAGACATACGTTGCGATGGCTTTCGCCAAGCGACTCGTGATATCGCCGAATTGCAAGCAGACCGGCATATTCTCCTTGGGCACCCGAGTTTGGCTGCATCGACATCGCATCGTAGCCCGTGATCTCGATTAGCCACTCTTCAAGCTGGCCGATCATGTGGCGATAGCCTTCGTTGTCTTGCAGCGGAACAAAAGGATGCATGTTCGAAAACTCTGCCCAACTGACCGGTATCATCTCTGCAGTTGCGTTGAGCTTCATCGTGCAGGAACCGAGCGGGATCATGCCATGCGTCAAAGAGAAGTCGCGGTTTTCCAAACGCTTGAGATAACGCAGCATCTCCGTTTCGCTATCGAAACGATTGAAGATTTCGTGAGTCAGAAAATCACTCTCACGAGCCAACGATTCCGGAATCGCATCTTCGAAACGCGTACTGACTTCCAGTTCGCGGTCGTCATCAACCGCCACGCCTTCAAGAAGGTCCATCAACAGAAACACATCGTCGATCGTGGTCGATTCATCGATGCTGATCGAGATTGTGTCAGGCGTCGGATAAAACAGATTGACGCCCGTTTGCTCCATTCGTTCATGGACTGCGTTCTGCTGATCGCCGACGTTGATCACAACGGTGTCGAAGAAATGATCATGCACGATCGAGAATCCTTCAGAAGCCTCAACACCACTGGCCAATAACTGAGCCAGAAAGTGAATTCGGCTGGCGATCGTCATCAGACCTTCCGGGCCGTGCCAAATCGCATAGAAGGCAGCCATATTGGCGAGCAACGCCTGAGCCGTGCAAATGTTGGATGTCGCCTTATCGCGGCGAATGTGCTGTTCACGAGTCTGCAGCGCCATTCGCAATGCCATCTTGCCACGAGAATCTTTCGAAACGCCGATGACACGTCCGGGGACGGACCGCTTAAACTCGTCACGAGTCGCAAAGAAAGCCGCATGCGGGCCGCCGAATCCCATTGGCACGCCAAAGCGCTGAGAACTTCCAACGACAACGTCGGCGCCCATCTCACCCGGTGGCTTGAGAACGACGAGCGCCATTAAATCAGTCGCAACGGTAACCAATGAATTGTTCTTGTGAGCGGCTTCGATCAGCGGTTGGAGATCGATGATGTTTCCTGATGCACCGGGATACTGAAGCAACGCTCCGAAGATCTCGTGATCGCCAACGGATTCGGCTTCACCGAAGATCAACTCGATTCCCATAAACTGGGCTCGTGTTTTCAAAACATCGACTGTTTGAGCAAACACATCGTTCGACACAAAGAACTTGTTGGACTTGTTCTTCTTGTTGGCCCGTTTGCACAGCGCCATCGCTTCCGCGGCAGCGGTTGCTTCATCGAGCAACGACGCATTCGCGAACTCCATGCCGGTCAAGTCAATCGTCATCTGCTGAAAGGCAAGCAGCGATTCCAGTCGCCCCTGGGCAATCTCCGGTTGGTAAGGCGTGTAGGCCGTGTACCAACCGGGATTCTCAAGCACGTTTCGCAAAATCACATTGGGAACGATCGTGCCGTAATAGCCTTGACCGATGAACGAACGCGAAGGCAAGTTCATCGAAGCAGCCGTATGCAAATCTTCGAGTGCCTCGTGCTCGGTTGTCGGGTTTGGCAGCGACGTTTCCGACGCATCGAATGTTGGATCGTTGTCCAACAGCAGGTCCGCGGGAATGGTCGATGCGATTAGATCATCGAGCGAAGTCGCCCCGATGGCTTCCAGCATCGCTGGCAAATCTGAATCACGAGGTCCAATGTGTCGGCGGATGAAGTCACGCTGCTGCATGAGATCTTCCAACGAAATTTCGTGTTCGTGGCTATGGGCTTCAGGTTGATCTGCGATCGACATAGTTTCAATTCCGGAATCGTTTTCTGGGACGCATGTTGCGTTGTTTTCGTAGCAACGGGTATTAACCGTTGCTACGTTCATGCAAATGATTGCGGCTGGAAGCCACAACCACGTTTCACCTACTCGCTACACTGCTTTTCATAGGTCGTGAAGTCCAACAAATTGGCCAGCGAATCTTCACTGGAAAGTTTGACTTTAATAATCCAACCCGCCGCATACGGATCGTCATTGAGGATCTCAAGGCTGTCGGGCAGGCCGGTGTTGACCGCAATGATCTCACCGTCTACAGGACTGAACATGTCACTAGTCGCTTTGACAGATTCGACTTCCCCGAACGATTCACCCGCAGTTACCGTGTCGCCAACATCCGGAAGGTCCATGTAAACCAGATCCGTAAGGGCTTCAACGGCGTGGGACGAAATTCCGACGGTTGCGACTTTGTCACCGCCTTCATCCATGACGTTGGCCCATTCGTGAGATTCAGCAAAAAGGAATTTTTCCGGGTTCACAGGTTTGTCTCCGTTGAAGTTAGTAGATTGATTTATTTCATTGGTTTAGCAAGTAGTTCGCAGGCTGGAAGCCTATGCAACCTACGCGTCGCGTTTGTAAAACGGAAGTTCCACAACTTCGCCGTCGTGAATCTTACCGCGAATATCGAATTGTACTTTCGTACCCGGTTCAGCAAACGCAGGATCGATGTAGCCCATTGAGATAGATTTCTGAACCGTCGGAGCAAACGCGCCGCTGGTGACTTCGCCGATGGTGTTACCATCAACGACGACCGTGCAATGTTCTCGAGCGGCACGCTTACCTTCGAGGACAAAGCCAACTCGCTTCCGCAAACTGTCGTCTTTTCGAGCGACAAGAATGGAGCTGCGTCCGATGAATTCGCGATCTTTTACGTTGATCGCAAATGTCAAGTCAGCTTGGGCTGCGTTAACATCTTCAGAAAGTTCATGGCCGTACAGTGGCATCGCTGCTTCGAGCCGCAAGGTATCGCGAGCCGCCAAACCGGAAGCGCCGCCACCGACACAGGCTCCGATCTCCATTAGCTGACTCCAAACCGAAACGGCATGCTCGCCCGGCACGATCAGCTCGCAACCGTCTTCGCCCGTGTATCCAGTTCGAGAAACGATCACTTCGGCGTCGCCAATCGTCGCAACGGCTCCCGTGTAGTACGAAAGCGAATCGGGATTCAGACTAGCGATCTTACTGACGGCCTCGTTAGCCTTGGGACCTTGCACCGCGATCATCGCTGTGGCTTCCGTCCGATCATCGATCTTGATATCGCTGGACTCGGGCAATTTCGCATTCAACCAAGCAACGATTTTCTCTCGATTGCTCGCGTTGACGACCATCATGTAGAACGGCTCGCCATCGGATCCCGCAAGACGATAGACGAGGACGTCGTCGAGAATGCAACCTGCTTCGTTCGTCAACAACGAATAGCGGATTTTGCCCGCATCGATTCCGTTGACACGCCGAGTCGTAAGGCTATCAAGGAAGCTTCCCACGTCGGTGCCAGAAAAGTAAAGCCGACCCATGTGAGAAACATCAAACAACCCGAAAGCTTTTCGCGTTTGATGGTGCTCGTCGATTATGCTGCCGTATTGCACAGGCATCGACCAGCCTGCAAAGTCAACCATTCGACCACCGTTGGCAGCATGCCACGAAGTGAGCGGCGTGGAGAGCAAATTCTGTACTGAACTCACGGCGATTTTCCTCGAATGTGTACGGATAACCGCCAGCTACATCGTCCCGATTTTTCGAACGACGTCCGTTGGTGATCCAGAGCCCACATCGATTTATGGGCCAAGGTTGACTGGAAATGTGAAAGAACTGCCCACAAGTTTATGCTCACATCTCGCACTTGGCAACTGTTGAAAAGATGTGTGCTAGGCTTTCGTTTCACGATTTTATCCCACGCGACCAGATCCCCAATACGAAATGGACGACGCACCACAATACAGAGCCAAAGCGACGGACATCGAAAACGTTGTCGCTCCGATTTCTACGTGGCCGAAGGAGGAACTGCGGCGATTTCGCTACACCAATTTGGACAGTTCTCGGGCGACGATCGAGCCGTCAGAGTTTGCCCATTTGGACCAATATCCAATGCCCAAACCGATCGACCGTGAAGGCTACGCAACGGAAGAGAATTCAGATCGCTATTGGGTTACTGGATTGGCGGATTGGCTGAATGTCAGCACTGCAATCGAGCGGTATTTGTCAGACGCTGATCGAGTTCGCTATTTGGACTTCGGTTGTGCTTCAGGTCGAGTTTTACGTCATGCCCTGATTCATTCCGGATCGACAACTGACGTTTGGGGATGCGATTTGGCCCCGGCGAACATTGCTTGGATCAAGCGTCATCTGCCGAGCGAGATCAACTGCGTAGTCAATTCAGCGGAGCCAAGCCTTCCTTTCGAAGACAACTTCTTTGATGTAATTACGGCGTACTCGGTTTTCACTCACATCGATCAGCACGAAATCGATTGGTTACTAGAACTAAAACGAGTCACTCGCCCAAACGGCATCCTCTATCTAACGATTCACAATGGTGCTACCTGGAGAAAAATTGCCAATCGACCGGCAACGGTCAAACAGATCGAACATCAAAACACATTCGAAGACAACCTTCAAGTCACCCCCGAGATGCTCGCCAAGCCGATGCCGGGGGAGCGGATCGTTTTTCGAAAGGACCACAAAAAAGTCTACAGCTACAACGTCTGGCATAGCGACGACTACATCCGCCGCGAGTGGGGCAAGCATCTCGAGATTCTGCATATCGCAGACAACGCCAGCGGGAACTTTCAGTCACCCGTAATCATGCGGGTGACGGGCTAATCGTTCTTCTGATTTTTCCGCAAGACTTCAACGTCCAGCAGGTCTTTGGGGCGGCCTGAAGCCAACTTGTTCTCGATCAGTTGGCGAAGTCCAATCACTTGCGCCAAGAGCCCATCGATCTCGAGTTTTTTCTTTGCATCCCAAGCGTCATCGAACTCGACTCCTGAGATCGAAGTCAACAGATCGACTCTTTGCGGCGCCACTCCAATCTAAAACACCACGTCCGATGAAGAAAAATCTTCCACATCGATCTCATGCATCGGAGCACCGAATTCACTCAGAGCCCGCCAAACACGTTCAGCGTTTTCGACCGTTGGCCGAACCCAAAAATCGATATCACCCGTGGAACGCGGACATCCGTGAACAGCCATCGCTTACGCTCCGACAACCAGATACTCAACTTTCGCGTCGTTCAAGGCGGATAACATGTCTTTGAAATTCTGATTGAGCACTCTCTGGATCCATAAATGACCAAGCGTCTAGCGTATCTGCCACACCATCCCCATACGTTCCGCGGGCGAAGCATGATGAATGTAACCGTCGTCATGATCCTGAAGAGTGGTCTTGCGAATCGTGCTTCGATTCGATTTGTTGGAGTCGGTCATTCATTCTGTCCAAAACGGCTTAGCGACGAAGCCTAATGCTAGAGAGAAGTCGCTACGGAAGCAAACTCGAACGAACTAATCCTGCCTGTTCCTCTGTTCGGACAACAATCGTCACCTTTTCAATCTCGTATTTCCCAAGAACCATTTTCCGAAAGGCAACCGCAAAATCATCCACGCTCATCGGACCATAGCCCGTTGCTAACGTTGGCATGGAGACAGTCCTGCGTTCAACTCCACGGTGAGCACAAACGTTGCCGCGAGCGTCTTACCGAGTAACTCAAGAGACGAGTCGTAAAACGGGTCGATCGCAACGGCATGAACAATGTTTAAAAACGGCAATGAACCCGCCGAACTCCGAACAGCCGAACCAGCGGGCACTGACGTTTTGTAGATCGATTCGAGGTGAGCATGAAGTTCTTCCTGAACTTCAGGACATCGCTCACATATCGCACTGTTGACTCCACCAGACATATTCAGCCACGGGTTCGCGGTTGAAACGAGTAGATCAGCCGGGAAGTCGAGAACGTCTCCCACGGCGACTTCAACATTCATGTCTAGCTCCTTTGATTTTTAGCTACGACATGGCGTCGAAGACACGAACGACAGCCCAATTGTCTTTATTGCGTCCGATGAACGTCGAGTGATCAGGCAAATCCTGATAGACGTCGTGGGCTTCGCGACTCTCGAAGATGACGATCAAAGCGACGTGGAATTGATCGTCGTTGACTTCGCGATCAAGGTTCGGGATCCGAGCACCCGCGTGAACACTGACCAAACCGTCGGCTGTCGTGAGGTATTTGTAGCTATCATCGATCAGTTGCTGGATCTTCTCGTTGCTGGAATCTTTGAGCGTGAAGAAAACGGAATGGGTCAGGTGGCCCTTGGACATGGTGGGGTTTCAGTTGGGCTAATGATTAAGACAAACGATTGCGGCTGGAAGCCACAACCACGGACGCTACGCCAACCAGTCTGGGAGGTCGCCGGCTTTGGGCAACTTCAACAAACGGGCTGATTCAATCGCATCGTTTTCCGTAACGCGAGATAGTGCTTTCTCCGATACATCTGAATCGATATTCAACACACCTATCGCACTACCGCCGGCTTCATGCCCCTGGCGGCCCACTGCCATTTGAGCGATATTGACGTTCTCCTCAGCCAAAACGCTGCCGACGTAGCCAATGATTCCCGGAACGTCCTGATGTTGAAACACCAACAGATTCCCATCCATGAATGCTTCCGTGCGATACTCGCCCAATCGAATCAGCCGTGGCATCACTTTGCCAAAAACGGTTCCGCTGGCTGAGCAGGTTTTTCCGTCGCCGCTGACCGTTGCCGTGATCTGGCTGCTGAACGTGCCATGAGAAGGATTCTCCTTGCGGGTGATTTCGATGCCGCGTTCGCGACACAAAAGCTCTGCGTTAATGATGTTCGCTTCGTCGGTGTAGTTTTTGACCAGTCCCGCGCAAAATGCCGACACAAGAATTCGAGTGTCCTTTTCCGCGATCTCGCCCTGGAATTCCAATTCGCAGTTCTTCAAGCCGCCGCCGTGCCATTGGCCCAGCAAAATGCCCAATCGATACGCCACATCGGCGTATGGTTTGACTGATTTGAGAGCATTCGGATCGAGCGTCGTGTTAACTGCCGATTGAATTTCGCCAGTAAGCAGATAGTTCACCAACAATTCGACGGCCTCAACGGCAACGCCAATCTGCGCCTCATCAGTGCTGGCTCCGAGGTGTGGCGTGCACAGCACGTTATCCATCGCGAACAGCGGACTATCGGTGCAAGGCTCATTCGGATAGACATCGAGAGCGACGCCGCCGAGGTGACCGGACTCAAGCCCCGCAGCTAAAGCGACTTCGTCATAGATTCCACCGCGAGCACAGTTGATCAAACGGGCTCCCTTTTTAAGCAACGAGACCTGCTCGGTGCTGATCAAGTTGGTCGTTTCTGGCGTCAGAGGAGTATGCACAGTCAGGTAGTCGATCTCTGGCAACATTTCCTCGACGGTTTCAACCTTATTGATGCCCAGCTCTTCTGCTCGCTCACGAGACAGAAACGGATCGAAGCCAACGACTTCCATTCCGAACGCCGCGGCACGAGCGGAAACTTCCTGACCGATTCGGCCAAGGCCAACGACACCAAGCTTCTTGCCGTAAACCTGAGAACCTTGGAATTTCTTCCGATCCCAAGCACCTGCTTTTAAGCTCGCGTGGGCTGGAGCAACATTTCGCGAGAGCCCCAGCAGCAACGCCATTGTGTGCTCCGCGGTGCTGACCGTGTTTCCCGCTGGCGTGTTCATTACGACAATGCCAAGCCGAGCAGAAGCTACTTTGTCGATATTGTCCGTACCGACTCCAGCACGAACGATGGCTTTGAGCTTCGTGTTGCCTTTGAGCGATTCAGCCGTGATCTTTACGCCGCTGCGGCAAACGGCACCATCGTACTCAGCCAGCGCTTCGCGAAGTTCTTCGCCTTTCAGCTTCGTGCGAATGTCGTACTGAATATCAGGAGCCGCATCGAGCAGCGCGAGTCCCTCTGCCGCGAGATCGTCCAGAACAATAACGCGATAGGTTCCATCCTGAGTTGCGGCAGGCGTTTTTTTAGTTGCAGTCGACATCGGAACGTCCGTGGTTTTGAGTGGGGGTTGAGTTTTGTGCCGAAACTATGCCTTTGCGGCATAGTCTTTCATGAAGCTGGCCAATGCTTCGACGCCCTCAATAGGCATCGCGTTGTACAACGAAGCACGAATGCCTCCGACACTTCGGTGGCCTTTCAATGTTGTCATTCCTGCATCAGCAGCCCTGGTGACAAAGTCCGCGTCCTGTTCAGTTGTTGGGAGTTTGAACACAACGTTCATGATTGAACGATCACTTTCGCTGGCCGCGTGAGGCGTATAGAAACCTTCGCTGCTATCGACGACATCGTAGATCATTTTCGATTTGACAATGTTCAGTTTCTCCATCTCTTCAAGCCCGCCAGCTTCTTCGAGCCACTTGCAAAGCAGGCCTGTGACGTAAACGCCAAATGATGGAGGCGTGTTGAAACGTGAACCACCGGTAGAATGTTTGGCGTAGCTCAGATAGCTCGGCAAGTCACCGCTTCGTTCAATGAGATCCTTTCGCATGACGACGACCGTCAGTCCAGCGATGCCTGCATTCTTTTGAGCACAAGCATAGAACAGACCGTACCTTGAAACGTCGATGGGGCGACACATGATGTCCGAAGATTGATCCACGACAATTGGTACATCACCACAATCTGGCAATTCAGAAAACTGAACTCCCTGGATCGTCTCGTTCGACGTTAGGTGAACATAAGCAGCATTTGGTGTCAGTGACAGATCGGATTGCTTTGGCACGCGATTGAAGTTTGAGTCGGAAGCATCAAACGCCACGTTCAAATTTCCATAGTGCCGTACTTCGCCAGCACTTTTCTTACCCCATGCACCGGTCAAAATATAGTCAGCGGTCTGGCTTGGATCCGTGATCAAATTTGCGGGAATCATCATGTTCTGAAAAGCGCCGCCGCCTTGCAGGAACAAAACTTCATAGTCATCAGGAATCGACATGACGCGACGCAATCGCGTGTCGGCATCCTCCAGAATGACATCGAACTCTCTACTGCGATGGCTGATCTCGAGTACGCTGCTACCCACTCCGGGCAACGACAGCATCTCATCCCGAATTTGCTCAAGGACCGACACGGGCAAAACGGCTGGCCCAGCCGAAAAATTGTAGACTCGCGAAACGGTGGTGGTCATCGAGTGCTCAATGGTTTGATTTTGAATGGCTGGTCGCCAAAATGCATATATCACGACAGGCGAAGCGACACAGAAGCTCGCTTCGATCGTCCAATTTGATCAAAAAGTTTAAGCCTGCCTTCGGAAATTGGAAAGTGCCACACTCTTAACGTCGCGTAGCCTGCCTGTGATTTCTGGCAATGGTTTAAATTATGGCCTGACCGCCCGAAAGCCGATTATTCCGATAACGATTGCATAGCGGCAAGGAAAAAGATCCAATCGTTTTGCTTTTCTTCAAATGAGCATCTGGCCAGTCCGAATAGATGGCAACAGGAGCAAAAAATGGACGAATTTTCTAAGATCATCTCTGAGGCTTTCTTCAATCACTGGGGCAAAGTCGCCGTGGGTGCGACATTCATGCTGATTGGCTGGGTGGTTGGTTGGTGGCGTGCCCGTCAGAGCTGGAAGAAGAAAGAGTTCTTTGGCCGCATCAACTTTTCACTCAACAGCATCCACGACGGCAAGCTGAAAATTCGAACATTAATGGAGAAAGGCTGTGACGAGGTCTTTCTGAATCAGGTCGCCGTCAGCACCATTCTTGATGCAGCCTTGAAGACGACCGAAAAAGATCCGATCATTCCGCTCCCTGAGAAAGATTATTGGTTTTATCTCAACTCCGCATTGAACGAGGTTTCTGAGAAGTTCGCCGATGGTTTCATTCGTCGGGATGCGGGAAAAAATCTCGAGACGACCCTCTATCTTCTGTGCCTGACGAACGAATGTGACGGAGCGATTCGAACTCGCAAGATCCGGGCAATGCTGATCCGCAAAGTCGATCTGCTAAATTTACCTGAAGAGATGCCAGAGCTGGAAAGCAAGAACCACAAGACGCGGTGGAACACGCTGCTGCATATGGCGAACACTCTGGAATCGATGCCGCACCAGTTCTTCACGGTCGAGCTGGTCGTCTAACGGCAACTCACAGTAGTAGTCTCCTAACCATTGAGAAAATTCCCGAACGGAACCCCAAAACCTCTGCTACGATAGTGCGTTTTCAACTTCGCCAAACCTGACTCAGAACCATGGCAAAAATCCGGACATTCATTGGCGTCTACGCTTCACAGAAAATCAACAGTAACGTCGCTCGCCTGATCGAACGGTTTGGTGCATTCTCAAGAGAGGTCCACTGGGTGTATGAAGATAACCTGCACTTGGCGTTAAACTTCGTCGGCGACATCGATGACCGCGAGATCCCTGAGTTTTGCAACGACGCGACTGAATTCATTTCAAAATTCGAGCCGTTCGATTTGGTGCTCAGTGGACTGGGGGGATACCCTAGCTTGGAGGAACCGAATTCCGTTTGGATCAACGCTCAAGAAGGTGGCGATGAAATGGCTTTGATCTCAAGAGAGATTACCAAGTTTCTTCGTGACTGGAGTTTGGGGAAATCTCGATTCGATTTCGCAGCGAACATGACGATCGGGCGAATCAAAAAAGGCTCCCAGTGCCCGAACGAATTGGCGGCGCTGTTACATCGATTCCGCAATCACGATGCAGGTTCTTGCCTCATCGATCGAGTAAAAATCTGCTCTAGCACGTTCGAAGGTGGGCGACCACATTATGCTTCGATGGCAACGATAGAGCTCGAAGGTGAGTAATCTGTGGCTGTGGCGTCCCGCCGCAGCACAACGACGCTAACTGTGGCCATACGCCCCAGCCACTATTCAGCTGGCGTCTTCACGTCCAAACTAAACACCAGAGCACTCTTTGATGATCATAAACAAGCCGATCACAACAAGAAAAACGGCAAAAACCTGACTGAGCTTACGTTGTTCAAGCTTCGAATTCATTCGACTTCCGAGGTGACTGGCCAGAATCCCGACGGTCGAGAAAATCACGATCGTCGTCCAGTCGACCGATAGGCCGTGCTCCCAAAGAACGCGTTGGTATTTCAAAAATCCGACTAACGACTTGGCAGCAATGATGACCAGGCTGGTTCCAATCGCGATCCGGATTGGAAGCTTGGCCAGCAGCATCAACGCGGGCACGATCAAAAATCCTCCGCCGACGCCAACAAAGCCAGTCAAGACTCCAACAAGTAGTCCCTCGGTGATCATCTTCATTCTCGAGAGAATCCCCAACGATTCAGCCTTCGCTTTCATGGCTTCCATCGGACAGCCAGATTCTGCTTTTAGAAAGAAGGCTTTGCGAATCATAAATACAGCAGCCAGCAAGATGACGACTCCGAAGACGATCAATTGCAATGAATCGGTGGACAGTCCGCCAAGAATCGCACCGATCAAAGTTCCGACCATTCCGGGAATGCCGAAGAATACGACACTGGGCCAATCGACTTGCCTCGCTTTGGAATAAGGAATCGCGGCGAAGAATTCGATCAGCCCCACGATCGCCATCGATTCAGCAATCGATACTTTGGCGCTGTGTCCCACGAGATAGACCAACAGCGGCACGCTTATCGCGGAACCTCCCGAACCGAGTAGCCCCATGGTGATGCCGACCAGGAGTGCGCCAAAAATGAGGGTCAGCATGCTGGAGGAGTTGGAGAGGAGGAAGTGTTCAGTGTTCAGTGCAGGGCGATGAGCATGCAATCATAACCCGACGCGTGTGAGCGCGGGACCAGCCGGCACTTCGCTGACACTCTTACACTTCGAGGCTGTGACTCTTTACAGAATGCACCGTAACCCGTTGCGCAACGCGGCGGGTTATGATTTCGGCTCCGCACGTTTGCGGCGGAAAACTGAAAACTGAAAACTGAAAACTGAAAACTGAAAACTGAAAACTGAAAACT
>CAYGUE010000038.1:19157-44089 GCA_964352885.1 uncultured Pirellulaceae bacterium | reverse complement strand
TGCTGTGAGAGGGATGAATCACGGTTCGCTACCGTGATTCACCCTACTCGATTTGCAATTGCCGTTCCTTATCGAGCATTTCAACGTGTTAAACTAAATGTGGCATCGTTTCTTTGGAGCAGACATGGGCATTGCGTTTTCGCGGTCGTTTCTATTACCGCCGGCGATGGTGTGTTTGGCCGCCGTTTTGTTGGCGTCCTGCGCTTGGCCGTCAGTGGCTCAGCAGAATTCCAATTCGTTGGACCCGAAGCGGCTTGCCGTGGATGTTGTTTCGGTTCGCGGCGTTGGTCGCCTACACGGAATCGTGTTGGAGCAAGATCCGGAAACGCTCTCAATCGTTGTGCGGCGCAAGTGGCTCGAGGATAAACATCCAGATTTTTTTAAGGAGCACCTTGAGACAGAAAGGAAGGCTTTCACAGAAGGGCGTGAAAAACTGAAGCAGAGGATCGCTCAATGGCGAACCGAACGCGCCGGCCAAGATGGCAAGGTAATTGCCGACTTCCTCAACGACAATGAAAAAATGCTGGGCCTCGACAAACCGCTGGACGCGTCGCAGTTTGAGTTCACGATCGTTTTTGTTGACAACGATGCGAAACGAAACGTCTACGTCCAGTCAAAAGGGCGTCATCAATTGGTTGGCATCGGTTGGTCGGAGAAAGTTGATGGGCTAGAAAGCATGACAGCCACCGTGCTGAAGCGGGAAATTCAGAATCAAAAAATCGATATCGACACCTACCAGATCAAGCTTGGCAATCAGATGCCGCCGTTGCTTGAATCAGACGAAAAGTGGGCCGCCAGAAAGGCACTGATTGAGTTTGCGATGCTTCCGCGTCTTGAATATCAAGGTGTTGGTGAAATGTTCATTCGTCGTGGAGCAGACGCGAATCCTATGCAAGCTTTGCAGGGGATGTTACAGGGCGGAGGAGGGTTTTCTCAGATCGAGCAGCTGGGCAAGGAATTGGGTTTGCCTGAATTCAAGGACCGCCGATCGGATTCTGAAAAGAATGCTTGGCTCGAGCGAATGATTCGAACGGCAGAAAAAGAAGGGCATCGTAGTTTTTCCGTCTCAAAACTCGAACAGGGAGACACGGTGTCTGTCACCACCACGCTTTACTTCAAGGCGTTCGACGACGAGTGGTATCCGCTGAAAGAGTTTGCTGCCAGCGAACGGCTTCGCGATCAAAACACCGAAGATGTTGAGCAGGTCATGCAGGACCCCCAAGTTGCTCGCGTCATCGAAATGGCAAAGCAGTTCGGAGTGAACAATCAGGGAATGCTTGAGAAGGCGATGCGATCCGGAGTGGCAACGAAAAAGGCTCTCGACAAAACCATGTCCGAGTTGGACCAGTTTGTAGAGAGCTATTCGTTTGAAATCGACAATCCACCGATCGAAAAATAAAGTGGAACGGTGGTCTCCCCCGTTTGTTGATAGGTCCCCGTGGGGACCACGGTGCTACGTTGACAATTCCCGTGGGAAATGCGGCGTAGGTTTCAGGCGCCGGCAGCTTTTGCGACTGCTTCAGGCGTAATGCCGAACTTCTCATACAGCTCTTCAAACGGCCCAGAAGCTCCGAATGACTCCATGCCGATAAACGTTCCTTCTGCACCGATGTACTTCTCCCAGCCCATCTTGATTCCGGCTTCGCAAGCAACGCGATTGGTGACCGCAGCTGGGAGCACAGACTCACGATACTCTGCAGATTGATCGTCGAACAATTCCCAACATGGAACGCTGACAACGCGGACTTTCTTTCCTGCGGCTGTCAGTTTTTCTGCGGCGTCGATGCAGATTTGAACTTCGCTGCCGGTGCCCATCAGAATCGCGTCCGGCGTTCCGTCGCAATCCTGCAAAACGTATGCTCCCTTGGTCGCAGCGTCAGCCTTGCCGTCGGCTCGCTCAACCGTTGGCAGGTCCTGTCGCGAAAGAACCATAACCGCTGGACGTTTCTTGTCCGACAACGCTGCTTTGTAGCAGGCTGAAACTTCGTTGGCGTCACCCGGTCGCATGACCAGAACACCTGGAATTGAGCGACAGGCAGCCAAGTGCTCGACGGGTTGGTGAGTCGGGCCGTCTTCACCAAGACCGATCGAATCGTGCGTCATGATGTACAGGACGGGCTGGTGCATGATGCTGCTGAGGCGAAGCGATGGACGCAAGTAGTCCGTGAAGACAAAGAAGGTTGCACAGTAGGCCCGGATTCCGCAAAGCGACATTCCGTTGCTGGCTGCCGCCATGGCATGCTCACGAATTCCGAAGTGAAAGTTCTTTCCGGAATACTCCTGTGCACTGAAGTGACCCGCGGTTGGATCATCGTTGTTTGATTTGTTTGAGCCGGCAAGGTCTGCCGATCCGCCGATCAACCAAGGAATGCTTCCGCAGAGTGAGTTGAGAACTTTTCCGCTCGAAGCTCGCGAAGCCATGCCTTTGGCGTCCGCTGGAAACTCAGGAAGCGAAGCTTCCCAGCCCTCCGGCAATTCACCGGCCTGCATCATTTGAAGTTGCGTCGCGAACTCAGGAAACTCAGACTGGTAAGCAGAGAACTTTTCGCTCCACGCTGCGTAAGAATCTGCTCCGCGTTTTCCGATGGTGCTGCGGAACCGCTTGAGAACTTCGTCAGGGACGGTGAATTTTTCATCCACTGGCCAGCCGTAGTGTTCTTTCGCGAGTTTGATTTCGTCTTCGCCAAGCGGGGAACCGTGAGCGCCGGATGTATCCTGCTTGTTAGGAGCACCGTATCCGATGATGCTTTTGACGACGATCAAAGTCGGTTTGTCGTTACAAGATTTGAAGTTCGAGTAAGCGGCTTCCATCGCGCCGAGATCGTTTGCGTCTTCAACCGTCACAACATTCCAACCGACACTCTCGAAACGACCAGCGACATCTTCACTGAATGCTAGTTCAGTGCGTCCTTCGATGGTGATTTCGTTGTCGTCATAGACCCAGCAAAGATTCGAAAGCTTGAGGTGACCCGCCAAAGAAGCAGCTTCGCAGCCGATGCCTTCCATGATGTCGCCGTCGCTGCATACGGCGTATGTGTCGAATCCGAAAAGCTCGAATCCCGGTTTGTCATATGTTGCCGCAAGCCATTTGCCCGCGATCGCCATACCCACACTGTTTCCAAGTCCCTGACCAAGAGGACCTGTCGTCGTCTCGATTCCCGCCGCATATCCGTATTCCGGATGCCCGGCACAAGGACTAATTAGCTGCCGGAAATTGCGAATGTCTTCCAGTGAAATCGATGGTCCATCCACAGGATTTCCAGCGTCATCGACCTTGGATACTTCCGCCAAGTGAAGAACTGAGTAAAGAAGCATCGAAGCGTGCCCGCAAGAGAGCACAAATCGATCGCGTCCCATCCAGTTCGGATTCGCCGGGTCGTAGTTGAGAAAGCTTGTCCACAATGAATAGGTCAGCGGAGCCAGTGCCATCGGTGTTCCGGGATGGCCGCTATTTGCTTGCTGAACAGCGTCCATCGACAGGGTTCGAATGGTGTTGATGGCCAATTGATCGATTTCTAAAGTCGAGTTCGTCATGAGCTCTCCTGCTTTGCAGCGGATATTTCTGGAATTATTTTGTTGTGATCGAATTTTGACCCTGATTATGGGGTTAAATCGGTTGTGGTCAATTCGGTCTGCAATAATTAGGTGAATGGTGGAAGCAGCTTTCAAATAGTGATGCTGTCTCGAATCCGTGCTGTGGCTAAGATATCGTTGACCATTGAGGGAAGAGGCGACGAAAAAATAGCCTCAGGTTTTGATGGCTGGTTTACCCTGTTTAAGTCATCTTATTCTTGCGAGTGGAATGCAATGAACCATCGAAGAAATTTTAACAAGTTGGTTTTTGGCGGGGCTTTGGGTGCTGTTGGCGGCGCTTCGATTGCTTCTGCTGCGCTTGCTGTTCCGGATCGTAAGGCTTCGAATAACGAGAAGTCTCCTGCCGAGTTGATGACTCCGGAAACGAACGCGGCGATTGATCGCGGGTTGAACTATCTGCTTCGTTCGCAAATCACGACCGGGCGTAATCGAGGTGCTTTTGCGGCCAGTGGACTTCAGTCCGGCGTTGCGACCTCTTCGTTGGGCGGCCTAGCCATGATGTGTGGTGGATACGCCCCTGGATATGGAAAGTTCGGTAAGGCGATCGACAATGCGGGCCAGTTTGTAATGAACAACGTGCAGGACTCCGGTTATATTTCTCGCCGGGATCTCCCTAGCGAGCGAATGTATGGTCACGGATTTAGCATGTTATTCCTGTCGCAGGTCTATGGCATGACGAAGAAGGCCGCGATCGGTGACAAGCTTCGTAAGGCGGTTGAGTTGACTGGAAAGACGCAAAACGACGACGGAGGTTGGCGTTACGAGCCAGTCAAGAGCGACGCAGACCTTTCGATCACTGTTTGCCAAATCATGGGCTTACGTGGTGCCCGTGACGCAGGCATTGATGTCTCGGACGAAGTTCGGAAAAAGTGCATCGACTATGTAAAACGAAGCCAAAACGACAATGGCAGTTTTCGGTACACGCTGCGGGGCGGCCATTCAACGATGGCGATGACTGCCGCAGGAGTGACCTCACTTTATAGCGCAGGGATCTATGAAGGCGACCAAGTAGAGAAGGCGCTCAAGCGGCTATTGACTTCCACGCCACGGTCTTCTCGCGGCGGACATTTCTTTTACACCCATTACTATGCTGTCCAAGCGATGTGGCACGCGGGCGGTGATTACTGGAACAACTGGTACCCCGCGATTCGCGATGTGCTGTTGGCCGACCAAGCCGATGATGGTTCTTGGCGTTCGAGCGAAGCAGGACCGCAGTTTGGTGCGGCGATGGCTTGCATTATTCTGCAGATGCCGCTGAATTACGTTCCAGTGTTTTCACCGTAAGTTGAGTCCGTTGTTGCTAGCAGCCCGAAACGTAGGCAAGTGGGTTTGGCAAAAAGGTTTAGGTTCACTCGCTGGCGCTTTTTGAAGTTGCACACAGTGCCTGAAAATTCGGATTCTATCTGGATATAACCATTGAAAACCCAAAACGCGAAGCGTTTCAATACAAGCCCGAAGCGCCAGCGAGTGAATCCCCATCCGCCGGGAAACATTCACTTGCTTGCGCTTCGGGCTTGTATTGTGCAACTTCAAAACTTGCGCAAATGAGAACCCCCGCGCCTGGAAACATTCATTCACTCGCTTGCGCTCTTGTGCTTCGGGCTTGTATTTATCGCACTCTAGATCTCGTAAGTTGACTGACCGTAGTCCTGCATTCGCGAGATCTTGTCGACCGAATAGAGGCCGGCCAGCACAAACTCCACGCATGAAGCGCGAACCGCTTCGTTAGAGGAGCCATTGACTTCAAAGGCTTTTTCCCAAGCGGGAGGGACTTGCTTGAGGCGCTCGGCGTATTGTGATGACGGAATCATGTCGCCGACTTCGATTCGTACGCCTTTGCCAAAGATCTCGGCGATGTCGTCGAGACCGTTTTCCGTGACATATTCAGTGAACACGACGTTGATGGCTTCTGCGATGATGTTGTCCAAAACTTGACGTTCGGACATTTGATGACTGCCCATCAAATCAAGTTCCAGTTTGCCAAGCGAAGACGTGTAAAGATGCCCGAGATCGCTGATCCGAGGAACGGCGGGTTTTTCGCCGAGGACGATCGCTCTCTGTCGAGCACTGGCAATCATCGTGCGGTAGTTGGCGAGGCTGAAACGAGCGCTGACGCCGGATTGTTGATCGATGTACTTTGACTTTCTGGCTTGCACCGTAACCTGTTCGCATATCTCTTTCATGAAATAGGGAACGGCAACTGGAAATTCGCCCTCGAGTTCGATGTCAGATTCCTGCTCCATGATCTCGATTCCGTTTGCGCGATCATCGGGATAGTGAGTCTGGATTAGGCTTCCGATGCGATCCTTCAATTGCGGGATGACTTTGCCACTTCGATTGTAGGTCGACGGATTCGCCGAGAAAAGAATCAACACATCGATGTCGAATTGAATCGGGAAACCGCGGATCTGCACATCGCGTTCTTCTAGAATGTTGAAAAGGCCAACTTGAACCAATTCATCGAGTTCGGGAAGTTCGTTGATCGCAAAGATGCCTCGGTGCATCCGCGGGATTAATCCGAAATGGAGCGCGTCTTCGGAAGACATACTTACGCCGCCGGCTAGTTTTGCGGGATCGATCTCACCAATGATGTCGGCGAACTTGGTTCCCGGTGCCAAGCGTTCTGCATAGCGATCGTCACGGTGCCACCATTTGATTGGCGTATCGGCCGCGAATTCTGACGCGACAACCGCCTTACCCGCGGTAGAAATTGGATCCAGCGGATCTTCATGGAAAGGAGAATTGATATCCAAGTAGGGAATGTACTCATCCAGAAACCGAATCATTCCCCGCATCAATCGACTTTTTGCTTGGCCTTTCTCGCCAAGGTAGAGCATGTCATGATTTGAGAGCAGAGCGATGTTGATCTCGGGAATCACGGTGTTTTCATAACCGATGATTCCTGGGTAGAGTTCTTCACCGGACGCCAATATCCGCACGAAGTTGTCTTGGATTTCCTGTTTGACGGATTTAGAATTCCAACCGCTATCAATTAGCGATTGTAAGGTGTTGGGTCGATCGTTGGCGTTTGCCATCTTCGTGTTGTTCCTGTTAATTTGGTGCTGCAAGAAATATGCAGCGATCATTATACAATTTGTCGTCCGTAGTAGATCTTAAGACGGGTTACTGCGTTTGAATCCCTTATGGACACTTGAAAACAATGGTTTCGCAGATCAAATTTGTCTTTTTTGACATGGGAAAAGTCTTGTTGCACTTTGATCATCAGTTGCTGATTGATCAAGTTGCGACGCTTTCCGGAACCTCGCCCGGCGATGTCAAGACGCTACTGTTCGAGCGGCCGCACGATCTCGAGAACCGCTTTGAACGTGGAGAGCTTAACAGTGCCGAATTCCATCAGGCTTTTTGTGATTTGGCTGATTGCAATGTAGGCCGCGACGAATTGATGTCGGCTGTCGCCGATATCTTCTGGCTCAATACGCCGATCGTGCACGTTCTAACGCAGTTGCGAGTGATTAATTTCCCGATGGCAATTCTGTCGAATACTTGCGTCGCACACTGGGATTTCGCCGTGCAGAACTTTGCTGTAATTGGCAAGCTCTTTCACAACCGCGTGCTCAGCTATGAAGAGAAGAGCATGAAGCCAGATGGAAAGATTTATGAATCTGCCATTCGAATGGCCAAGGAGAAGGTGGGTTGCGAACCGGAAGAGATCTTTTTTACCGACGACAAACCAGAGAATGTTGCGGCGGCCAGAGAGCTTGGCATGCAGTCCGAAGTTTTTCAATCTGCCAAGGATTTGGCCCGACTGTTAAGGGCAGGGGGGATTGGTATCCCGGGCTAGTCGGAGAGTTCGTTGTATGCTTCGAGGATTTCAAAACGTCTTCGAAAAAAGGCGTTGACGACTGCCGGATCGAAGTGCCGACCGCTGCCGTCCTTGATGATTTCGAAGCATTTTTCAATCGGATAGGCGTCCTTATATGGGCGTTTGGTACTGATGGCGTCGAACACGTCGCAAATCGCCGTGATTCGGCCTTCTAGTGGGATGTCTTGACCGGACAACGCATGTGGGTAGCCGGTGCCATCCCATTTCTCGTGATGCGTTTCCGCGACCAGCGCGGCAAGTCGCATCACAGGTGAACTGCACTCGTCCACGATACTTCTAACTTGACTGAGCGATTTGTTCGCGTCCAGTTTTTCTCCACTGATGATTCTGCTGCCTGATCGGCAGTGATTTTTCATCGTTTCAAATTCGTTTTCAGTCAGGTTTTCTGGCTTGTTTAGAATCGCGTCCGGAATTCCAATTTTTCCGACGTCATGAAGCTGGGCTGCATGCTCCAAATCAATGATTTGTTGCGGCGTATATTCAAACTCACGTGCGATGATAGCTGCATATCGACCAACGCGAATAACGTGGCGTCCTGTGATATCATCACGAAGTTCAGCAGCGCGGGCGAGGCATTGAATCGCCTCTCGTCGAGATGAGATCAATTCCGCCGTTCGAGTTTCAACCTGTTGTTCTAGTTTCGCCGAGTAACTCGCCAGCAGATCGACGTGTGCTTTGGCGAGCAGTGTATTTCTAACACGTGCAATCAATTCACTCACGACGACGGGCTTGTTGAGGAAATCGTTGGCACCAAGGTTGAGAGCCTGCACTCGAAGGTCTGCATCATTGGATGAAGTCAGGAAGATGACGGGAGTTGACGCGACCGATTCGATCTGCCGAATTCTCTCGAGTACTTCCATGCCTGTAACATGCGGCATGTGAACATCGAGCAACAGTAGGTCTGGCTTTTCTGTGATGATGCTGGCGACGACATTTCTCGAGTCGGTCTCAACCAGCAGTCTCTCGAAGCCAGCTGTTTTCAGGTATTTTTTTACCACGAACGCTGTGGACGGCTCATCGTCAATAATCATTACTTTTGACGATGTAACCTTCAGTTGCTCAGGCACGTGGTCATCCAGAAGCGGTCGCATCATGTTCTGGTTGTTCACGTTTTCAACGGCAACGCAACTGGAACCATCATGGAAAGTCGTACAGTTTCTGCCGCGTTGCTTGCTGCCATAAAGAGCGGCATCACAGCGACGGAAGATGAGTGATGTGTCATCACCTTTGAGAGTGTTTGCGATGCCGATGCTGACCGTCAAGTGTACTTTTTGTCCTTTCAGCACGATGGGGGAGGCTTCCACAGCGAGCCGAATTCGTTCTGCAGCTCGGGCGGACTCAGCCTTGTTGCTGACTGGCATGATCACGGCAAACTCTTCACCGCCGACGCGACAAACCAGATCGATCTCACGCGTCGTCTTGCTGATCGTGTCAGCGATCATCTGTAGAGCCAGGTCGCCCGGTTGATGCCCGAACGTATCATTGACTTTCTTGAAAAGGTCAATGTCAATCATCAGCAGCGCAAAATGGGTACGCTGACGAGTCCATTCGAGCATCTTTCTATTCAACTCGAAGTCAAATGCGCGACGGTTTGCGCAGCCGGTAAGCGTGTCTAGTAGGACATCCTGCTTGAGTTGCTCAGACTGGGCCTTCAACTCATCGAAGGCGACTTTTGATGAAAGCGTATTGCGAACGCGTGCAAGCAGTTCGTTGGCGATAATCGGCTTGTTGAGGAAATCGTTGGCGCCAAGGTTGAGTAGTTTGCTGCGATTTTCTTCGTTTCTTTCAGCGGTCAGGGCCAAAACGGGAATGTTGCACAGGGATCGGTCGCTACGAATCTGACTCAAAATCACTGCTCCGTTGACCGGCATCATCAAATCAAGAATAACGAGATCTGGATAGAATTTTGAGATTCGATCAATTGCGGAACTGGAGTTATTGACTGTTTCGATGTTCGTGAATTCACAAGACGAAAGATACTTTCGAATGACTTCTGTCGTTGACTCATCGTCATCGATCACCATGATTTTTGCTTGCTTTACCAGTTCATCCGTCGGACGAGGGTAAGAAAACGGAGACGAGTGCTCGGAGTCAATGATGATTGGCTGAGCGATCGGGTGCAGATGAGTTGTCTCGTTCGAAGCTGACATTGTAAATCAAGATTTGTAGTCGGTTTTGGGAGCTCGGTGTTAAAAGATCGATTCGATTAAAAAACCTAGCTCTCGGTAAAGAGAGCCGCAATTTCGAGGCGTGTTTGGGGGGTGAAAGTTTCTGATTGGTTTGGGTTGCGAGGGTCAATCTGGTTGTTAAGGGTTTTCCCGACGACAAACTCACTGACCGACAGCTTCCATGGATTCGAGCTTGGAATCGACGTAGACTCGACCGACTAAATCGCAGATTTCTCGAATTGATTTGAGGCAGGAGGCGATGTCCTTTTCCAATGCCGCATCCTCGAGTGCTATTCCGGGTGCACCGAGTTGCTCGTAGCCCGCGGAACCTCCGGCGCCTTTGAGCCAGTGTCCAAGGTTATGGAGTTCTTCGAAGTCCTTGGAAACGAGGGCCTCAACCATGGATGCGACTTTCGAATTCAGTCTACCAACGAAAAGTTGAGCAACATAAATGAAGTCCTCGTCGTCCATAGGCAGTGACGATCCAATCATTTCGACGCTCAATTCCGTTTGCGCTACCTCCATTGATGCCAGATCTGTTGAAACGGCCTTCCTTATTGGAGCTGAGTTCGACGGAATTACTTCTGTTGGAACGGGATATCTTAGGGCTGCGTTTCCAAAATCTATCTCAGTCGGAACGGCATCTTCTTCAACTGATATTGCTGGACTCGTATCCTTTGGAACTGAATCTGACGGGACTGCAGCTCTTGGCACTAATTCGGTTGGAACGCGATTTGTTGAGATTGTGTCGTTCGAGATTCGAATTGCGGGATCAGACTCAATCGGAGGGGACAACAGTATCGTTTTAGTCGTAGAAATCGCCACTGGTTGAGATGTTGTTTCTGTGACCGCTTTTCCGTATACGGCAAGTGATAGTTCCTTGAAAAGGCGGTTGCGATTGATTGGTTTTGCGAGGAATCCACTGCAGCCCGCTTCACGACATTGTTTCTCGTCCTCCGCCATGGCATTTGCCGTCAGCGCAATGACCGGAAGTTGGTGGCCCTGTTTTCGCAATAGGCGGGTTGCCTCAAAACCGTCCATGACCGGCATGTGCATGTCCATCAATACAACATCGAAATTGCCAGAGTTCACTTTGTCGACCGCTTCTTTTCCGTTTTCAGCGGTATCGTAGGAAACGTTGGCTTTGCGAAGATCGACGGAAACCAGCTGGCGATTCGTTTTACCGTCATCAACAATTAGCACTCTCATTGATGGCAGTTCAATTACTTTGCCAGTGTCTGCTTTCTTGAGTCGTTTCTGTTGAGCGTCTTGTTCGCTTATCAATTCGACTTCGGAGATGTCGCCGATGTCGATCATCAAATTGAATGTGCTTCCTCTGCCAGGTTCACTTTCAACACTGATGCGGCCGCCCATTTTATCGGCAAGCTCTTTACAAATCGCCAAGCCCAAACCTGTGCCTCCGAATCGTCGAGTGATCGAAGTGTCGGCTTGAGCAAAGGGTTGGAAGATTGAGTCTTTGGCTAGATTAGTCATGCCGATTCCGGTGTCGATAACGCGAATCGAAAGCTGCATCGTCTGCGGCCCGCGAACCAGTTCGGCTCGGATGGTGACTCCCCCTTTTTCGGTGAACTTGATTGCGTTTCCGACCAGGTAAGAATCGATTGTCGGAGCCTGACGCTGTCGGTCGTGATGGACTCTGGCATGGCACTGTCATATTCACAACGTAAATAGATGCCTTTTTCTTGAGCCTTGATTTTCAGCACCGATTCGACATCGTTGAGTATGTCAAAAATTGAAATTGGAAACTGTTCGAGTTTTAGTTGCCCCGATTCGATCTTGGACAGGTCGAGAATGTCGTTGATCAAAGCCAGCAAGTGTTCGCCGCTATTGTGAATCGTGGACAAGTGCTGTTGTCGCAGCGCTGGGTCTTCCTCCAGATTTTCGCGGAGAACTTCCGCGTAGCCGAGGATCGCATTCATTGGTGTACGGATTTCGTGGCTCATCCTCGCAAGGAAGTCGCTTATGGCGCGATTGGCGTCGTCAGCCTGTTCTTTGGCTTTTGAGAGTTCAACCTTGTGATTTTCGAGATCAGTGACATCCTCAAAAGAAGTCAGAACTCCAACGTAGTCGCCCTTGGCTCCAATAATCGGTGATGAGTTCGCGATCAGCGTCATCATCCTGCCGCTTTGGTCGGGCAGCTTCAATAGCGAACCGGCAACCGGACCGCAGCTTTGTAGAGCTTTTTCCCATGGCATCATGATCAGGCGAGTATTGCCTGCAACGGATTCCCACGCTGTGTCTCCGTTTGCGTCCCCTTGTCCCCACGGTAGTTCAGTCGGATCCCTGCCAATAAGCTTTCGCGATTCACAACCCATCCAATATGAGAAGGCGTCATTAGCGAGGCGCACTTTTCCCATGGTATCGGTAAGAATGAGTCCTTCTGTCAGCGTGTTCAATGCGTCCTCAACGTGGCGCGGGACGGCTTTCGAAGGATCGAGTTGCTTGAGCACTTTGCTTAGATAAAAGGCGAACGTGACCACGCACAGAATGGAAACAAGAGCAAGGTAGAGATACTTGGGGCTCAATTCGGCATCAGAACCGCAGAGTGCGTTAATCAAGTTGGCGAACGGTTGATTCATTTTAAGAAATGAGCTCGTCTGCGGCTGAAATAGAGAGTTGGTTACGCAATGGCACCTACAAACTTAGGTCGCACTACTTGGGGGGCTAAGGGAAAACCGGCCTTTGAGAAAACTGCCTGAAAGAGGGGGGAGGCGGTAGTAAATTCCGGTGTTTCGGCGCTCAAAGTGCTGGCACTTTCAGCTATATGTCAAACTTTGCGGATTAACGAAAGTTTGCTGATTCTGGGGACGATACAGGCTGTAACGGAATTTCTATGCTTGTGCTTCGGCGTCGGGCAAAGCGATTCCCGGAACTGGGGGGTTCCAAGCATGTAGATTGCTTGGCGTTTTCGCGACTACTGCGAGTCGCGAAAGCGTTTTTACAACGTTTTCACAGGATACGGAATCCTATGAGACCTACCCCAAAAAACAGTTTGGCTTGGATCGCTACCATCGCTTTTTTGATGGTCGGATGTACTCCTTCAAAGCCTATTTATGTCAATGACACCGGTGCGCTCAATCACTACGTTGATAAAGCGACCAGTATCGAGTATCCCGATGTGAATGTGCCATCCTTGGACGAGGTGAATCTCTCACGTCCGCCGATGACCGTTGCCGACCCGGATTTTGACGCCTTTTTCGACATGTCGTTGGAGGACTGCGTAAGCTGTGCTCTGCAAAACGGAAAGCTATTCCGTGGATACGGCACGCCTGCCTTACAGGGGCTCCGAGTTCTTCCCGGACAGGATTCGGTGATCAACGCCGCGAATGCGGTTGGCTCGGTCTACAACGTCGCCATCCGTGAAACAGAGCCCGGTGCTCTTGGAACGCCGGGGCAACTCAGACTGCCGGGTTCGATTCTGACCAACACACAGCTAGATGCCAATCAGGGGGTCGAAGCAGCACTTTCACAATTCGACGCTCAGCTGACAAGCAGTCTGAATTACACGAAATCAGATGAGCCACGAAACACTGTCGCGACGAACCCAAACCAGCCGTTGGTATTTCAACAGGATCAGGTTCAATGGCAAACTGAGATAGCAAAGGAATCTGCCAACGGAACACAAATGTTCTTCCGTAACGTCAACGCCTACACGGCCAACTCAAATCCTGTCGACGATCCGACAACACCAGTAACAGAGGGATTTCAAGTTCTTGACAGTTTTTACCGCGCATCGTTTGAAGCTGAGGTCCGACAACCTCTGCTTCGTGGTCGGGGAGCGTTCATCAATCGAATGCCGATCGTTATCTCAAGAATCGGTACCGATCAGGAAATTGCGAATCTTGAAGCACAGCTTCAGAACTTCGTCACCAATGTTGAGATTCGCTACTGGGAACTGTATGCCGCCTACCGAGCGCTCGAATCGGCCAAGAACGGACGTGACGCTGCGTTGCAGACGTATCGGATTATCAAGGACCAGTTCGACGCGAGATCGAATGTCAACCGACAGCAGGTTGCTCAGTCCAGTGAGCAGTATTGGTTTTTCGATGCTCAGGTCATTGAAGCCTTCGACACGATGCTTAAAGCAGAAGGGCAGCTCAGGTTCCTGCTCGGCTGGTCGGCCAACGATGGCAACATGATTCGACCAATCGATGATCCAGTTTTTGCTCCTGTTGAGTTTGATTACTGTGCAACGATCTGCGAAGCGTTGACCTATCGTCCGGAATTGCGTTCCATCCGTTGGGAGATCCGCAAGCGTGAACTCGCGGTCGCCTATTCAAAGAATGGTTTGTTACCCGAGATGAACGTTACGGCTCTCTACCGATTCCTCGGTCTTGGAAATAAGTATGGAACTTCAGATCCTGGAACGTTCTTTCCTGATGCGGGCAGCGGAGCGTTAAATGAACTTTATGACGGCAACTATCAAGAGCTGCAGTTCGGCGTCGATTTCCGAATGCCGGTTGGATTCCGGGCGGAGTTGGCGAACGTTAGAAATGCACAATTGAAACTGGCTCGTGAGATTGCAAAGCTGGAAGATTCTGAGCTGGATGTTAACAAAGAGATTCATGAGACGATGCAGTCAATGGATGCGACGCTGAGAACAGCGACATCTCACTTTAACCGATGGCGAGCTTCAAAAATCGAGAAGGATGTCTTTGATGCACTGGAGAAAGAGGGAGTCGAAACGCTCGATATTGCTCTCGAGGCACAGCGACGTCTGTCCCAAGCCGAAGTTGCATTCATCCAATCGGTAACTGAATACAACAAAATGTTGGCTTTGCTTCACCGACGAAAAGGAACAACGCTCGCCTATTGTGGTATTCACTTTGAAGAAGGACCATGGGCAGGCAAAGCCTACATGGACGCTTCAGAGTATTCGCGACGCCGCGGTGCGAGTCGTGAGTTGAACTACGGTTGGTCGAGACCGGAAGTCATCAGTCGCGGGGAAGACTATCCAAGTAATGCGAACATCGGGCAAAAAACAGGTGTGCAAACATCACCCGATGGCTCCATCCAACCAGACTTTGGCGAAAGTCTTGGCGGTGTGCAAACGGTGCCGTTTAACGAACCCGTCTATGCGAACCCTGGTTTGATGCCTGGCGACGGGATGATTCCTTCTAACAATCAAACGATTAAGCCAATCCTCGAAGGTAACCCTGCTCCCTCATTGGCGCCGACTTCAATGAATGAAACAGATGCCAACGTTCGTACGGTTTCCTATGAAGACGTCGTACCAGCAACTCAACCGAATCCGATTCGAAATAGGTTGCAGGCTCGGACCAACCGATCGAAAACCAGTGGCTCAAATCGAAGGCTGTCCGCGCTACCTGAACAAGACCAGGGAGATCTTACAGCGATGCGAGTGCCCACGTCCCAACCGGCAGGTCTACGAGATGGTTCAGCAAGTAGGCTAAAATCGATTCCGGCCAATCCAGTTCGCATCATGAATTGGTCCAAGATTGGGGCGAATGAAAAGCTCTCTGGAAATTCTAAAACGACTGCAACGACTGCCACGATCGGGCGCATCGTCACAAAAAACGATGGAGATAAATAACATGAAAACTTTAGTTTGTATGCTCGCTTGTTTGTTGGTTTTCACAACTGGCTGCAGTATGTGCTGTGGTCCCTTCGACTATGACTACCCCACTTTCGGTGGTAAACAGGTCCGTGCAGATCGATCTTACGGCCGAGTTGGTTCTGTGCTGTCGGACCCAATGAGAACTTTGACTGGACCTTCTGCAGACTCGAATCTAACGTCGCCTGCGGAACCCGATTCAGTAAACCTCGAAGATGACGATACGATTGATCTTGAGAACGAATCAAAGTTGAGAGAACTTGAAGGCATCGAGCCTCTCAAGAACGGCGATTCGATCGAAAGCCCCAGCGAAGATTCAACCGGTGACGGAGACTCAACCGCTTCAAGTCGTTGGCGACCGCGGCCTTTACGCAGTCGCGTTCGCTAAGCTTGTGGATGCATAGGGTTTGGTCTGGCCGATCCCAATCAATTTTCAGTGAGTCCAATCGTGTTGCTAGAAAAGGTGACATGAATACACAGAGTTTTAATACAATTAATGCACTGTGACACTTTTTCCCGGAAATTCTCACCATGCGTTTTTCTGCAAAAAGATGCTGATGTAGATTAAACTGATAGTGATATTCCGCTGTTGGATGCTTCTCAAATGTCCGTTTTTGGTTATGCTGACCGGACGTTTTATCATTCACACCGGGATTGGGGTTATGGCAAAAAGAAAAGTTAACAAGTCTCAAGAGATTCGAGACTACGTCAGCGCTAACCGCACAGCATCTGCAAAGGATGTGGTTGACGCAATGAAATCAAAGGGAATCAAGGTTACGACTGCAATGGTTGCTAACGTAAAATCAAAAGCGGGTTTGACACGTGGCAAACGCGGACGCCCTCGCAAAGTTGCTGGTGTCACCGGCACCGTGCGAAAAGTTGGACGTCCAGCAAAGCAGACTGGCAAGATTGCTCTCGAGACTCTGATCGAAGCGAAGCGATTCGTAGCGAAAGCCGGATCGACGCAACAGGCTCTCGAAGTCATCCGTGCCCTTGAGAAGCTCGATTCAATCGCAAGTTGAAACTGGTTGCAAACTTCGCGACAGAAGTTTGTTTACGCCCGGCTTATTCGCGAGGCGTGGTTGGGAGTTGCGACTGGACCTGTTTTCTCGAGCTGTTAACTATTTTGGTCGACGCCGAAAATTCACCGGTTGCGTGAAGTTTCATCAAATCAATTCGTGCGTTTTCGCACCGAAAATATGCATGAGACTTTCGTTGCCTGCCTGTCGTCGTGAATAATTCCGGTTAAGAGGTGGGGTACTTCAGGGACGACTCTGGTCGTTCTGCCCCCAACTCTTTTTCTGAGATTTCTTTCTCACCGCCAAAGCCACTACTAGATGATTCTGTTCTCAACTGGTCGATTTTGAGTCGCCAGCATTGCATGCCATCAGGTTTCGGAAGATTCCGTAGAGACTTATTAGCAACCAGCACGATTCGATGATGAAGGCAGAGCGATTGAATTCGTGAAACAGGGAATAGAGAATTAGCGCGGCGCCAAATGCATTAAGCAGTTGATATACAAGCTGACGTGTCGTGATTCGATCCAGCTGCAGAAGTGCATATGCGAGCAGGATCTGCAGCACGCCAACGATGCCAATGACTTCGTGAAATGGCATGAGTGAAGCTCCCGAATTGAGTTGGCGCTATGTCACCGAGATCACTTGCAGGAATGAATCGCATGCTGCCGCAGCTTCGCGTCCTTCGCGAATCGCCCATACGACAAGACTTTGGCCGCGACGACAATCCCCAGCTGCAAAAACCCCTGGAACACTGGTGCAATAGTCGGACTCCTTGGCGATGATGTTTGAGCGACTATCGCACTCTAGACCAAACGATTCGGTAACGAAAGTTTCTGGGCCAAGGAATCCAAGTGCAAGGAATACGAGGTCGGTTTGGATGTCCTGTTCCGTACCTTCAATGCGACTGAATGGTGCAATGCCCGGTCGCTCGCAAGTCCAATCGACCATGCAGGTTCGCAGTCCGGAGACGTTGAAATCCTTGTCTGCGACGAACTCGACGGTTTCGACGGCGAACATCCTCGGGTCTTCACCGAATTTTGCTGTTGCTTCGGCATGTCCATAGTCAGTTCGGAACACGACAGGCCATTGCGGCCATGGGTTGTTGTCGGCTCGCTCTTTGGGTGGGCGAGGAACAATCTCCAGGTTGACGATGCTTCTGCAGCCTTGACGAATCGCTGTGCCGATGCAATCGGTTCCGGTATCACCACCACCAATCACGACGACGTTTTTGCCTTTTGCATCGATTGGTGCTGATACCTTCCCCAGCAGACTGGAAGTGGAACCCTGCAAATAATCCATTGCGAAGTGAATTCCTGTCGCCGTTCGGCCTGGAATTTTCAAGTCCCGGGGTTGAGTCGCTCCAACGCACAGTACGACGGAATCGAAAGTGCTTTTGAGCTCATCTGCTGAAACGTGTGTGCCGATCTCGACGCCGGTTTTGAAATCGACACCTTCTTCGGCAAGTAATTGAACGCGGCGATCTACGACGTCCTTGCCCAATTTCATGTTGGGGATGCCGTACATCAGCAATCCCCCGATGCGATCGGCTCGCTCGTAAACGGTTACTTTGTG
Organism: uncultured Pirellulaceae bacterium; assembly: GCA_964352885.1. Taxonomy (GTDB): domain Bacteria; phylum Planctomycetota; class Planctomycetia; order Pirellulales; family Pirellulaceae; genus Mariniblastus. The sequence goes on along the minus strand of CAYGUE010000038.1, from coordinate 26,296 downwards.
GCCGGCCTGATTGAGCTGATCAGCACATGCGAGGCCAGCCGGTCCAGAACCGACGACCGCGACGGTTTTACCCGAACGCGTTTGAGGAACTCGTGGTGTCACCCAGCCTTCATCGAAGCCGCGATCGATGATCGTTCGTTCAATGTTTTTGATTGTGACAGGAGGCTCATTAATTCCGAGGACGCAGGAACCTTCGCATGGGGCAGGGCACACGCGGCCGGTGAACTCTGGAAAGTTGTTGGTCAAGTGAAGTCGGTCGAGTGCATCTTTCCATTTGCCTTGATAGATTAAATGGTTCCATTCAGGAATCAAGTTGTTGACTGGGCAGCCGGTTGCCATGCGTTCTACAATTTGGCCGGTATGGCAAAACGGAATACCGCAGTCCATGCATCGAGAACCTTGTGTCTCGAGTGTTTCGTCATTGATCTGAACTAGAAACTCGTTCCAGTCGCCGACTCTTTCAACCGGGTCGCGATACACGACGTCCTGTCGATCGAATTCCATAAATCCGGTTGGCTTACCCATGTGAATGTCCGTTAGCTTTGAAGGTGTTAGAACAGCACGCCGATTCCACATGCTGTTTCCGGCGCGCTGCAGATTGTGTCAGCGAGTGATCGTTACGTTTAGACGCGTCGACGAGCGTTTGCCGCTGACGCTCGTTCTTGCAGGATTTCACGATATCGAATCGGGATGACTTTGCGGAACTGTAAAAGTGTTTTTATCCAATCGTCAAGCAACCGTTTTGCGACCGGAGATTCCGTGTAGTGATAATGCTTCTCGATGAGAGCCTTGAGCTCAGCGACATCTTCCGGCTTCTCCATCTTTTCAAGATCGACCATTTCTAGGTTGATGTTTTGTAAAAGCTCATCATCCGGATCGTGAACGAATGCGAATCCACCGGACATGCCCGCCGCAAAGTTGCGGCCGGTTGGACCGAGAATAACTGCCCGTCCGCCGGTCATATATTCAAGGCCGTGATCGCCGATGCCTTCGACGACCGCAGAGGCGCCTGAGTTTCGAACGGCAAAGCGTTCCGCCGCGATTCCGCGAAAGAATGCTTCTCCTTCGGTGGCTCCGTACAAGGCCACGTTGCCGATAATGATGTTGTCTTCGGCAACAAACTTTGCCGATTTCGGGGGACGAACGACAACTCGTCCGCCAGAGAGCCCCTTACCGACGTAATCGTTGGCGTCACCCTCAACCGAAATCGAAATTCCTCGAGCAAGAAAAGCACCGAGGCTCTGGCCGGCTGAACCCGTCAGGTTAATTTCGATCGTATCGTCAGGCAGACCCTCCGGCCCATGAGCCTTCACGACATGGTGACTGAGGATCGTTCCTGTCGCCCGGTCGATGTTTCTGACGGGCGAATCGATCGTGACTTTCTGTTTCTTCTCCAATGCTGGCGCTGCTTCCGCCACGAATTGCCAGTCCAGTACTTCGTCGAGAGCATGATCCTGATCAATCGTGCAGTAAACATCGACGTCCGGATACGGACCCATCGCGGGCGCCAAAACTTTTGAAAGGTCGATGCCTTGAGCTTTCCAGTGATCTACTGCTTGGCGAACATTCAGCACATCGACACGCCCGACCATTTCGTTGATGCTGCGGAAGCCGAGACTTGCCATGATTTCACGAGCTTCTTGAGCAACCATGAATAGGTAGTTGACGACATGCTCTGGCTTACCTTTGAATTTCTTTCGGAGTTCTGGATCCTGCGTCGCGATACCGACGGGGCAGGTGTTCAGATGGCACTTCCGCATCATGATGCATCCCAGCGTGATCAGCGGTGCGGTTGCGAATCCGTATTCTTCGGCTCCTAGAAGTGTCGCGATGACGATATCGCGTCCCGTCTTCAGCTGGCCATCGGTTTGAAGTCGCACGCGAGATCGCAAGTCGTTCATGACCAAAGTCTGATGCGTTTCCGCAATGCCCAACTCCCATGGCATTCCAGCGTGTTTGATGCTGGTGATCGGAGATGCTCCTGTTCCGCCGCCGCAACCTGAAATCAGAATGTTATCCGCGTGGGCCTTTGCAACACCCGCCGCGATCGTCCCAACGCCGACTTCACTGACCAGCTTCACGCTGATCCTGGCCGATGGGTTGCTGTTCTTCAGATCGTAGATCAGCTGAGCCAAATCTTCGATCGAATAGATGTCGTGGTGCGGAGGGGGGCTGATAAGCGTTACGCCAGGCGTCGATCGTCGCGTTGCTGCAATCGTATCGTCAACTTTGTGACCTGGGAGTTCTCCGCCTTCGCCAGGCTTTGCACCTTGAGCCATCTTGATCTGGATCTCATCGGCGTTGGCAAGGTAATAAGCGGTCACTCCAAAGCGACCTGACGCAACCTGCTTGATCGCGGAACGGCGCGAGTCACCGTTTGGCTGGACTTCGAATCGTTTGTAATCTTCGCCGCCCTCGCCTGTGTTGCTCTTGCCGCCAAGGCGATTCATCGCAATAGCCAGCGTCTCATGTGACTCAGCCGAGATGGAACCGAAGCTCATGGCGCCAGTGCAGAATCGCTTCACGATGTCTTTTGCTGGCTCGACTTCTTCGATTGGAATCGATTGAAGATCTTCTTGGAACGTCAACAGTCCCCGTAAGTGACATTCACGAGCCGTCTGCTCGTTGACGCTTTCTGCGAATCGTTTGTAAGCGGTAACGTCACCGTTTCGCGCCGCTGTTTGGATGTCGGCGATGTTTAGCGGAGTCCAGGCATGTTTTTCGCCATTTTGTCGCCAGTGCATTGTGCCGGCCGTCTCCAAGTCGACAATTGGAAGCTGACCGTCTTTGCGATAGCCCAACTTGTGACGACGGATAGCCTCCCCAAAGAGCACGTCAAAGCCAACACCTTCGATGCGACTGGCCGTTCCCGGAAACGCCGAGCTGATCACATCGCTGTTGAGTCCGATGGCTTCAAAGATGCGAGCACCTTTGTAACTGGCAAGTGTCGAGATTCCCATTTTGGCGAGAACCTTCAACATGCCTTTCATCACGCCTTTGCGATACGCAGCAATACATTGGTCTGCAGTAAGATCGGAATCTTCGTTCTTCGCATGATGCTGAATGATCGCTTCGAGGCCAAGGTAGGGATGAATCGCATCGGCACCGAAACCAGTCAACAGGCAATGATGGTGGACTTCGCGAGCTTCACCCGTTTCGACAACAATTCCGATTCGAGTGCGCAGGTGTTTTTCGATCAAGTGATGATGAACGGCACTCGTGGCAAGCAATGCACTTAACGGAACACGGTCGGCACTAACGGATCGATCGCTGAGGATGACAATCGCGCAGCCGTCTTCGATCGCTTTTTCCGATTCGGTGCGAATTCGATCGAGAGCCACCATGAATCCGGCTTCGCCACCGTTGACATCGAACGTGATGTCGATCAGACGCGACGACCAATTGCGATGGTCCAATGTTTTCAACTTTGCTATCTGCTCGAAATCGAGAATTGGACTGTGCAAGACGAGTCGATTGCACTGCTCCTCCGTCGTGTCGAGCAAGTTACCTTCGGGGCCGATGAAGCACTCGACTGACATCACGATCTCTTCGCGAATCGAATCGATCGGTGGGTTTGTGACTTGAGCAAACAATTGTGTAAAGTAGTCGTAAAGTAATCGCGGTTTGTCGCTTAGACAGGCCAACGCCATGTCGTTGCCCATCGAACTGATCGGGTCTTTCTTGACCTTGATCAGTGGCAGCAGCATGAAATCCATCGTCTCGTTCGAGTAACCAAAGGCTCGCATTTGAGCCAGTCGCTCTTTGTCGTTGAGCATGGGAGCCGCTTCGGCTGCAGGTAGATCGTCGAACGTCATTCGCTGATTCTTGAGCCAATCCCCATAGGGAAGGCGGCTTGAAACGCGATTTTTGAGTTCTCCATCGGCAACGATACGGCCGTTTTCGAAGTCAACAAGAAACATTTTCCCCGGTTCCAGACGTCCCTTCTGGATGACGGTTGCGGGATCGATGTCGAGGACGCCGACTTCGCTAGCCATCAGCACGCGATCGTCGTCAGTTACATAATAGCGGCTCGGTCGCAGGCCGTTTCGGTCAAGGACGGCTCCGATTACGCGTCCATCGGTAAAGGAAATCGAAGCTGGTCCATCCCAAGGCTCTTGAACGCAAGCGTGATACTCGTAGAAAGCTCGCTTGTTCTCCGGCATGGTTTGGTGGTTTCGCCAAGCCTCAGGGATCATCATCATGACGACCTCGGGAAGCTCGCGACCAGACATCAGCAGAAGCTCCATTGCATTATCGAATTCTGCCGAGTCGCTGCCGTTTTTTTCGATGATCGGTTTCAGTTCTTCCAGACATTCACCAAAGAGCTCGCTTTTCATCAAACCCTGTCGAGCGGTGATCCAGTTCCGATTTCCGCGAAGCGTGTTGATCTCTCCATTGTGTGCCATCCATCGCAAAGGCTGGGCTCGCGACCAAGCCGGCAGGGTGTTGGTGGAGAAACGTGAGTGCACCATTGCGAGGTGGCTGGTGAACGACTCATCCTGAAGGTCCAGATAGTACAACGGCAATTGTGCCGTAGACAGCATCCCCTTATACACCAAAATCCGGGACGATAGCGAGCAAACGTAGAAGAATTGCTTTTCGTCAAAACCAGCTTCGCGGATGTCGTGGGAGACTCGTTTTCGGATCAGGTACAGCTTTCGTTCGAATTCGTCCTGATCGATTCCGTCGGCTGGTGCAATAAACGCTTGCAAAATTTTTGGCTGTTCGCGAATCGCAGTTGCTCCGATATTTGCTCCAGAGGGATCAACTGGGAGTTCTCGCCAACCAACAAACCGTTGTCCGCATGTGGCAGTCATCTCCTGGAACATTCGTTTGGCACGTTCGCGTGATCGCTCACTTGTAGGAAGGAAGACGTTTCCGATACCAAAGAAATCGCAATCGAGCTCAAAGTAATTGATCTCCGCGATGTCCCGTATGAACGCAGTTGGCATGCCGATCAGAATTCCAGCTCCATCGCCCGTTTCGGCTTCGCAACCGCAGGCACCGCGATGCTCCATTCGCGACAAAAGTTCGCACGCGTCAACGACGATTGCCCTCGATGGAGCGCCCTTGACGTTTGCAACGAAGCCAACCCCACAGCTGTCGTGCTCGTATTCTGGTGCGTAAAGCGTGTTGTCACGCGCATACTCTACGTAGTCGATGCTCAAGCGTCCGGTCCTGATTGAGGTCAATGGTCAGGCTCTGATGTTTGAGATTTTACCCAAATCGAACCCCGCAAAAATTCGCCGTAGCGTTTTGACTCGCATATTTATTACCCAAAACGAAACTGCACGCAAACGAACGGCGGGGCTACGGTTGCTGATTTGCCTTTAATGGTCCTTAACGGTCAGCCACATCGAAAATAATCGCCGTTTCAATTCCTCAGCGCCCAATGTTGTCGCGAGGCATCATCTGTCTTTGAGCTTCACAACCGTTTCAAAAAACCGGGGTCCAGGCAGAAGTCAACCATTAATCGAGACACGACATCGGAGCAAGACCTACAGTTTAGGGATTACCCAACGACCAAATTCCGTGCATGTTTTGACTCAAGACCCACTCCATTGGCCCTCTCATGCTTAAAAATCTGATCCAGAACTGCGCCAAGGCCTTCTCTTTGACATTGCCAACGTTCTCGCCAATACGAACTTCTGTATCCCGATCTCGCACGCAATCCTCGCTAACATTCACCAGCCTTGAGGCTCGCAATCTGCTCGCGACACTAACCTTGGATGCAGGTGTCCTGACGATCGAAGGAACGAGCGGTCCCGACATCGTTGTCTTGACGCAGAACGGAGATGGCACCTTTGAGCTTGATGATGAAGGTGCGATTACAGTTTACAACAACAGCGACGTTGACAACATTGTTTTCCGCGGACGCAATGGAAACGACGAATTCATCAACAACACCTTCGAGCCGAGTCTGTTTTACGGTCACGGAGGAGACGACGTGTTCTTCGGTGGTGTTGGCGTGGACTATGCCTATGGCGGCGGCGACAACGACGAGCTTCGTGGCGGCCTCGGAGACGACTTCCTATATGGAAGCGATGGAGATGATGAGATTTACGGTGACGAAGGCGCCGACACTATTTACGCCGGAAATGGCGACGATCGAGTTCACGGTGGCGATGGTGATGATTTTATCTCAGCTGAGGCAGGCCACGATGTGCTTTTCGGTGGCTCAGGCGATGACTTCCTCAGAGGTTACAGCGGCAACGATACGATCAATGGCGACGATGGCGACGACCTTGTCTATGGCCAAGCTGGTGACGACACCATCTATGGAGACGACGGAAACGATCGCCTTCGCGGGAATAACGATAACGACTTGATCTACGGTAACCTTGGAAACGATGTCCTGATTGGCGATGTTGGAGACGATGTCTTCCACGGTGGCGATGGTAATGACATCATCTTCGGTTGGATCGGTAACGATATTCTCAACGGCGACAATGGTGATGACAAGCTTTATGATGCCGATGGCGATGATCAGCTCAATGGCGGAAACGGTTGGGATTTACTCCGAGCTGGAGCAGGTAACGACATTCTCAAAGGCGGCGGTGGTGGCGACATTCTGATGGGAGAGGGCGGCAACGACACGCTCTATGGCGGGGAACTTTACGATCGGCTGTACGGTGGTGATGGAGATGACTCGCTTCACGGCGGTGCAGGAACCGATGTTGATCTTATCGAAGGAAACGCTGGCTCTGATCGATTCCACGAAGATGACAATGACAACATTGTCGATCGCGTGGCTGAAGACGTTACGATCAAATACGAAACAACTTCCGTTTCCTGGAACGACCTGCAAATCGAAGTGCTGGATCGCGGATTTCAACTGATGTATGATCAGGCCGGTTCAAACATTTTGCTACGTGAAACACACGATACCAGCGACGTTGTGACGATTTATAAATACGCTGATCTTCCAGGCACGCTTACTTCACGGAACATCATCAATACAACAACGGGCAAGCGAGAGATTCACATTGTTGACTTTGATGCGACGACCAACATCGGCCAAACTTTCTTTCTGTCTGAAATCATTCGTCAGCTTGGCTACAACTGGGACAGTGCTGCAGAACTTGCGACTGCAGATCCAAATCTTGCAGCTGAGTGGCAAACTTTCCTTGATCTGAGCA
>CAYGUE010000038.1:0-19147 GCA_964352885.1 uncultured Pirellulaceae bacterium | reverse complement strand
GGACTCAAACCGACCCACAGAATTCTGATTATCAGCTGTCAGGCGACGGTCAATGGTGGCACCTGCGGACGGCAAGCTTCAGCACATTTGCGGCAAAAGAGAATCCTAACGACGATTTTGTTGGCGTTTGGAGTGGCCTGATGTCCGGAGCCTACACCAGCAGTTTGCTTCCGAAGATCAACTGGCTCACAAGCACCATCCAATCAATGTAAACTGAGCGAACCTTTCTGTTTGTATACAGTCTCAAAGGGCGGCACGTCAAATCCTGACTGGCCGCTCTTTCTTTTTGGCTGACCGATGAAACTTACACGCAATTCATGACCAAACGATGACGCTCCGTTTCGCTGCAACTGCAGCGTGATTCCGTCAATTCGTTTGGAGAAGTTTCATGACTACGAAATCCGCAGGTCGTCGTGACCTGTTGGATCGTTTGATACGTGCACATCGTCCTGCGTCGCTGATTGCCTCGCTTCACTACAATCACATGATTGAATGTGTCCGCGCCAATTCGAGCATGCTTAGCCCGCGTTCGTTTCGACCACGATCCAAAGATCAACATTGCCGCAATACCGAACGGTATGTTCGCGCTATCTCGCGAATGTCTCTGTTTTCAGAACGTATGGTTCGTTCGCCCTATTCGTGGATGCCAGATGGCGACCCAGTTCATTCGCTTTCGAAACATCTGTTTGTAAAATTCGACGTTCCTGAGTTCGCTCATCGAGCATGGTTCGGTGAAATGGAAGAGGTGCGAATTCTGTTGGATATCGCACGAGGTGTCAGTCCTCGAAAGGCAGTGGCAAATAGCGGTTTGGATTCGCGACTCACGAGGAAGGCAGCACATTGTTTTGCTAATGCGCCGGATCGGTTTGGCGTCGCCAACACGATTCGTTGGGCTCAAGCGGTTGCCTCTGAGGCCCCTGAATCAACGGCCAAACGAATCGTAAAAGCCTGTGATGGTTTTCAGTTTGACGAATCGTTTTGGCAAGAGTTGCTTAGGTTCTTGATCTATGCCAGTGACGTTCGGCCAGAAGGACGTGAGCGCAGCATTGTCATTCCCGACGATCAGGAATTGCGGGAGATTGTAAATTTTGTATGGCGTCAGAAGTATCTTCGTGCGTCAAGAGTGCTGGGTTATCGTGTGCATGACGATTTGCCGCTGCAGCCGGACTTCACGTTTCGTGGTCGCACGCTTAGAGCCCTGCGACATCACATGCAGAATTGGCAGAACGAAGTCGACATTCCGATGAGCACACCAATCGAGATTGCAAAGAAAAATCGCGTTTGGTCGCCTTCTGGAATCGAGCCATTTGTACTGGATCAAGGAAACGTCACGTGGAAGATGGTCGAGATTTTGGAATCGGTTCAGCTTCGTTGCGAGGGCGGTTTGATGAAACATTGCGTCGCGGTCTACGAATCAGCGTGTCGATCCGGTCGGTCCTCCATTTGGTCGCTGCGGAAATGTGTCGATTCAAAAGAGCGACGTGTCGTTACGGTTGAGGTGTGGCCCGAAAGCCGCCGGATTGCTCAAATGAAAGCGAAGCGAAATGCCGTGCCAACAGCTCATTCGATTGCCCTCATTCGCCGCTGGGCGCGGAACAACGAGCTGATTGTTGAACAGGAGTAGAGGACTGATTTTCAGTGGTTTACGGTTTGGCATCGGCAACACGAGACTCGGAAGTATCAAATACAGCTACCGTTGGAAAAACAATGAAAACACCTTTGCTCTTCGCTGTCCTTTGCTGTGCGAGTTTGCTGCCTGCAAACATGTTCGCGCAAGAAAACAGTGTTCGTCCTGGCATCAATGATTCATTTCATAATGCGACCGATGAAGTACTGTCTTCTTTTGTTGAGCGGTTCGAAAAGGAGGGACGCGAAGTTTTTGATCAACGTCAGGATATCGTCAACGCTTGCCAACTGCGTCCGGCAATGGTGGTTGCCTACATCGGAGCAGGGATGGGTCTGTTTACTCGTCTCATGGCGCCGAGCGTTGCAGAACTTTATGCCGTTGATATTAGCCAAAAGTTTTTGGATCACGTTGGCGAAAAATGCAAAGAGGACGGATTGAATAATGTGAAAACGGTTCTCTGTGATCAAACTTCGTGCGGATTGGAAGATGACTCAGTTGATGTCGTGCTGATCTGTGACACGTACCACCATTTCGAATTTCCTTACAAAACGATGCGTTCGATTCGCAACGCACTCAAGCCAGGTGGAATCGTTGTGCTGGTCGAGTTCGATCGTGACGAGGGCAAGAGCTCAGATTGGATCATGAAACATGTTCGAGCTGACCGCACGATGTTCTCACGTGAAATTGAGTTGGCTGGATTTGAGGAAGTTGAATTGATCGACGACATTTTTAAAATGTCCGACCTTAAACGATACAAAAAGTCGGAGCGCACAACGGAGAAGGGGCACACGACGGACACGTTGGATGATGTCAGGGCCGGTTTGCAGGATGGTTCCGCGATTTTGATCGACGTTCGCGAGCAACAGGAATGGGATCAAGGCCACCTTGTCGATGCGACGCTGGTTCCACTGAGCGAACTGCGCAAGGTCGCGACAGACCAAGCAAAGGTCTCCGAGAACTTCCCGCTCGGAAAAATCGTCTACACCGATAGTAAACGCGGTGGCCGCGCGGCCATGGTTGCCGAAGAGTTGAAGGATCTTGGCTTCGATATTCGTCCTCTGTCAGAGGGCTTTGAAACGCTGGTGACCGAGGGATTTGAACGATTGAAATGACCGAATAAGTTTTTCCGGTCGGAGCTGATTTGATCGATATACGGGTGCCATGCCTCACGCTTGCATGAGCATGCTTACGCAAGCGTAAGGCATGGCACCCCTCAATTCCTGTTAGGCCTGTTAGGCAATGTGCTAGAGTTCCGCAATTTTTTGGAAATCACCTTTGAGCGATTGGTACAGATCCTGAAAGACCGGAAACGCCCGATCGTATTGCTTGCGTGACTTGGCTGTCGAAGCAGTCTTCTCCACGACCTTGATTGTCGCTTTGCAAGCGGTGGAAATATTTTTGTATTCTCCGCCGCCAACGGCAGCCAACAGGGCAACCCCAAACGCAGGGCCCTGTTCTGCGTTGATGCGGACAACAGGTTGGCCCATCACACCCGCCTGAATCTCACGCCAAACGTCGCTTTTTGCACCGCCACCGGAAGCAATGATTTGTTGTACTGGGACGCCCATCTCCTTGATAATGGCAAGGCTGTCACGAAGTGCGTATGCCACGCCTTCGAGTATGGAACGCGTCAAATGGCCACGCTCGTGTGTCAGAGTCAAACCAACGAAACTTCCACGTGCATTTGGATCGGCATGCGGTGTTCTCTCGCCAGAAAGGTATGGCAAGAAGAACAGTCCTTCGCTGCCAACAGGAATCTTGTTTGCTTCTCCGATCAATGTCTCGAACGGATCCTTTTTCCCTGCGGCCAACTCTTTTGCCATCGTCTCGACGAACCAGTTAAGTGCTCCAGCGGCAGTTAGTGTCACCCCCATCATGTGCCACTTGTCACGAACGGCGTGGCAGAACGTATGCAGTCGTCCAGTTGGATCAACTTTCATTTTGTCACTGTGTACAAACATGACGCCGCTGGTGCCGAGCGACATCGAAAGTGTGCCACAGTTGACGACGCCTGTGCCGAGTGCATTCGCGGCGCAATCACCAGCACCTCCGACAACGACACAGGCTGTGGTTAGTCCAAGTGCTTTCGCGGCGTCCGTTGTCAGGTTGCCAGTAACGTCTTCGGATTCGAAAACTTCGCCGAATAGATTCTGGTCGAGTCCGAGTTTGCTCAACAGATCCGTCGACCATTTTCGTTTGGCAACGTCCAGCAACAACATGCCGCTCGCGTCACTGACATCGGTCGCGTAAGTCCCGGTCATGCGTCGACGTACGTCGTCTTTTGGCAGAAGTATCTTTCGCACGCGATCGAACTTTTTTGGTTCGTTATTTCGCAGCCATAAAATCTTTGGTGCAGTGAAGCCCGTCAGTGCCGGATTGGCCACCATTTTGATCAGTTTTTTCCTGCCACCAGCAAGTGACTCAATCTCGTCGCACTCGGCAGCGGTTCGCTGATCATTCCAAAGCAACGCCTTTCGGATAACTTTGTCATTTTTGTCCAGGAAGACGCTTCCGTGCATTTGACCGGAGAGTCCAATGGCTTTGACTGCGTCAGGTTTGACTTTGGCTTTTCGAACAACGGCTTTGACGGTTTTGCAAACAGCTGTCCACCAGTCTTCAGGGTCCTGCTCGCTCCAGAGCGGCTTGGGGTGATAAAGCGGATAGGTTTGCGAGTCCTCTGCTAGAATACGACCATTCGGCGTGATCAAAATCGTTTTGGTGCTAGATGTCCCGATGTCGACGCCAAGGTAGTAGCTCATAGGTTTTTGCCAAACATTCCTGAAAGTGGTCCGTAGAAATTATCGGATAGAAGTTTAACATAAGTAAAAACATCGAACGATTGGGCGGAATGAAAACGATTTCTGGAATAAATCCTCGCACGGCAATCTGGCTGCTGTTTGCCTTCGGCGCTGTTTGCCTCGCGCTCTCTGGCTGCGGTTCTGAAACGAAAAGCGGATTTGCGACTAATGAGGAATCAGAGAGCACGTTCGTCTTAAAACCAAACCCTTTGAAGCTGCTGGCCATCGGAGTCCCTGAGTTCGGAGACGAGATTCCTCGTCAATGGTCGGCTCAACGAGAAGGGGACTTACAGATTGAACACGTCAGCCTCGATGAATTTGAGGGCTCTGATGCGTTGCCGGATGATGTTGATCTTGTTGTTCATCCATCTTCAATCAATGTCGATCTGATATCGCGAAAGTTGATTCGAGTTTTTCCTAGGGAAGTTAATGACTCGGATGGGGTGAAGCGATCTGGGGTTTTGCAACACTTTCGCAAGTCGCTTGTACGGCACGACGATAAAACTTGGTCGGTGTCACTTGGCGGGCAGCAATTTCGGCTGATGTATCGAAAAGACATTCTCGAAGATTTCGAAATTGAAATTCCTGCTACATGGGAAGACTTGGCTCGTGCGGTTGAAAAACTGAGCAAGGTCGAAGCAGCCAAAGACCTGAAGCCGATCCTCGTGCCGTTGCGCGACTCAATGGCCAGCCAATTGTTTATGGCACGTGTCGCCAGTTCGATTCGTGACCAAGGCAAGCTTAGTTCGTTCTTTGATCGCAGAACGATGAAGCCAACCATTGTGTCGGCCCCGTTCGTTGATGCTTTGGGCGACATCAAGAAATTCTCAAGTATGACGGGTGGCGAATTCACCCTGGCAGAAGTGTTTGCCAAGTTTGCTTCCGGTGAGTCTGTATTTGCAATCGGATGGCCGGTTCTTTCCGACGGGGTCGACCTTGAAACGTTGGAAGCAGAATCAGCAAAATGGGGCGTGTCGCGGCTTCCCGGATCCGTCCAGTTTTTTGATTTGAAAGAATCGCTTTGGCGGAAGCGAGGCAAGGGCGACGAGTCCAGAGTTGATCTGCTGGGCGTTAAAGCAACCAATGTTTCGATTGCGTCCCGGACAGCCAATGCGCGAGACGCAGCCGACTTCGTGACTTGGCTCACGGAGAAACGCAACAGCCAGAAACTACTTCAGGGCATTTCGGCTCCCTTTCGGGCAACTCATCTCGCTAGGGTTGGGCAATGGTATTCGATGGAGCAGATTGACCGGCATTTCTGGGATCAGTTTGCCGATTCCGCGCAGGAAACTCACGACTCACCGATCTTTTTGATGTTTCCCCAACTGCCGGGGAAACGCCAGTATTTAAAGCTGCTCGATGCGGCAATTGTGGAGTTCCTGAAAACGGACGGTGCTGAGGCGAAGGAAGTTCTGGAGAAGATTGCCGAAGACTGGGAAGCCTTGACGGAGAATTTGGGCCGAAAATCGCAGATTGCGGAGCTGCGGAACGGTAATGGCATCTAAGGGCAGCTGCAATCCCTCGAAAAAGCGAAATTTAGCGCTGGGCCTTTCAGGTCGTGAATTGCAGTTTTTTAAGACGGTTGGACAAGCTAAACTGCGTCTTAATACAGGCGAACGCATTTTTTGCACTGACCGGAAACAACATGGCCACCGAGATTCAACCTTCCCACGACAAGAACCATCCAAATGATGCGGCCAAACAGACGCCTGCAGTCGATCAGGTCGCCAAGGATATTCTTGTCGAATCTGAACAGCTTGGGAAGCGCGAACGAATTCCAAAACCGGAAGGCGTGAAGTCAGGTCGGATTCTTTGGGAATATGTGATTCCGGTGATTGCATTTCATTTGATGATTCCGCTGGCGTTCATCTATTACTCATACCTGTTCAGTTGGTGGGGCGTTCTGTTTTTACCAATTGGAAACTACATCTTTACTTCGATGGGAATCGGAGCAGGATATCACCGCTTGTTAACGCACAAGGGCTTCGATTGTCCGAAATGGTTTGAGTACACGTTGGCGACGCTGGGTGTTTGCAGCTTTCAAGATTCGCCGGCTCGATGGGTGTTGGTTCACCGCGTCCATCATCAACACAGCGATCACCAGCCCGATCCACACACACCGCACGTTAGCGGTTTTTGGTCGCACATGGGTTGGTTGTTTGTCGATAACACGGATTTGTCGAAAGCGTCTGCTTACGACCGATACGTCAAGGATTTGATGCGAGACAAATATTACATGTGGTTGCAGCGTGGTCAGAAGTGGATCGGAGTTTACGCGGCTCATTCTTTGCTGTTTGCGGCGGCCGGTGCGCTCGTTGGCCTGTTCACTGGCAATGTTCTGCAGATGACAGCTCAGTTCTTTTTCTGGGGCGTCATCATGCGAACGATTTACACTTGGCATGTAACTTGGGCGATCAACAGCGCGGCCCACATGTGGGGCTATCGCAACTACGAAACTCGAGAGGACAGTCGCAATAACTGGCTATTCGCGATTTTGACCAACGGAGAAGGCTGGCACAATAACCATCACGCCGACCCGAGGAGTGCTCGTCATGGACACCGCTGGTGGGAAGTCGACGTGACATACATGACATTGGCTGGTTTGCAAAAAATTGGCTTAATAAGCAATTTGGCGATGCCAAACCATTCGGCGCTGGAGCGTAAGTCCTTAGAATAAGACGTTGTGTCGTTTCCGCTGCCGGAGTACCGCGTTTTTTGCAACGTCGATCCTTCGCCGGAAAAATGGGTGGTGTCGCTGTATAAAACCCGCATCGTTTATTCGATATTTTGTTTTTTGCTCCCAAGCCCAAAACGAAGTCCTGCACATTCGGAAATGATGCTGGCTACTGCATTATTTGTTAGCGGATCTGTTTTCTTTGGAAACGCCACGATCTTTTGCCCGTTCCGACAAGCAAGAAAGTTAAACAGATTTAGTATGCGTACGTAAATTTTGCGATCCTCCGTTTACGTCACGACCGAAATCAATGTTGTTGCTTTTGGTAGAAATTGCAACAATTCCTGCATGGGAAAGCGCATTGCACTGACAAACGGGCGACGATTGGTTGACGATGTAATTCGGATGGCCAGCAAAATTCCTTTAGCCTCAGTTTCTGGAGACTGGGAACTAAAGGATGTCGCCAAACTGCGGCGGTTGGCCAAACCAAAGATCAGTTGGAACGTCCTCGTGATGAAAGCGTATGCGGCGGTCGCTGAGAAAGAGCCGATGCTGCGTCAGGGATATGTTTCATTTCCATGGGGACATCTCTACGAGCACCATCAAAGCGTCGCCATGATGACGATGTCGCGACAGTATCAAGGCGAGGAGCGATTGCTGTTCGCCCGATTCAACGAACCGAACAATCACAGGCTGGTCGACCTGCAGGAACAATACGATTATTTTCGTAAGACTCCTGTTGAAGACATTAAACAATTCAAACATCAGATCACGTTTGCGAAATGTCCCTCATTGCTGCGACGATTTGCTTGGTGGACGCTCTTCAATGCTTGGCCAATCAAACGCGCCTTTCACATGGGCACGTTTGGGATGAGCCTCTCCGGCCATCATGGAATGTACGGCAGCATGCACCTTGGCCCGAACACAACGACGATCGGTGTCGATCCGATGCCGCGAAAAGGTGTCGGTCGCGTACTACTTACGTTTGACCATCGCATCGTTGATGGTGCTCCCGCAACGGGCGTTGTTTTCAAAGTTCACCGAATGATGAACACGGCAATTCGACAAGAACTGGCCAAGTTGGCGGGTGTTCATCCGGCAACGTTGCAGCCGCTGGAGACAAAGGCGGCCTGAGCGAGAAGGTTTGCCGCTTAGGCTCGAACCCGTCTGCCAGCCTTGATTGCAAACATCACGCAACACGTTCTGGTCGGCCATCGCTGCGAATCGGCCATGGCGTTTCGGTCATTGCCTGCTACATTTTTCCGCATGAATCGTAACACGCCTGTTTTTCTTACTGATGCCGCCTTTTCCGAGAAAACCAAATTTCGTCGTGCGTTGCTTAGATGGTTTGATGCACACCAACGTGACTTGCCGTGGCGAAAGAATCGGACGCCATATCGAATTTGGATCAGCGAGATCATGCTGCAACAGACACAGGTCGCGACGGTCATCCGCTACTACCAACGTTTTATGAAGCAATTTCCAACGGTCAAGAAGCTCGCCTCGGCAGATCAAAGCGATGTCTTGAAGCTCTGGGAAGGGTTGGGCTACTATCGAAGGGCCCGGCAACTGCATGCTGCGGCTCAGATGATTGTGGAGAATCACGGCGGAGAATTTCCTAAAACGTTTGATGAGGTGCTTGCGCTTCCCGGGATTGGTCGTTATACCGCGGGTGCCATTCTTTCGATTTCACTCGATCAGCAACATCCTATTTTGGAAGGCAACACCGTTCGACTGTTTGCGAGACTGATGCAAATGCCGGAAGATCCGAAGACAACATCCAGCCAGAAATTGCTCTGGCAGTTTTCGAAAACGCTGCTGCCGAAGAAGCGAGCAGGCGATTTCAATCAGGCGCTGATGGAGCTTGGCAGCGAGATTTGCACACCAACGTCGCCCAAATGTTCGGAGTGTCCGGTCATCCAATTTTGCCCCACGTTTGTGGGAGGACTGCAGCATCAGATCCCAGCACGCTCGAAGAAAATGA
The DNA here is from genome assembly GCA_964352885.1 of uncultured Pirellulaceae bacterium. Lineage (GTDB taxonomy): Bacteria > Planctomycetota > Planctomycetia > Pirellulales > Pirellulaceae > Mariniblastus. The sequence goes on along the minus strand of CAYGUE010000038.1, from coordinate 10,064 downwards.
AATACGAGAGCATTCACGAGGCAGTTGTGCTTGTTCGGAAACCATCAACCAGTGGTTGCCCACAGCAGTATCTGGTTCGCAAGTGCGGTGCCGACGAACGCTGGACGGGATTGTGGGATTTTCCTCGATTTGAAATCGCGAGTGACGATCGTGAACGACGGCTAGAGCAGCGGATCGAATCGCTGAGTGGGCTTGGTGTATCAATCGATTCAACCGATGTTCGGCTGAAGCACGCCGTGACACGGTTCCGCATAACGCTGGACGTATTCCAATGCTCACAAGTCAATGGGCGTCTGAGTCGTAGGAACGATGAGACGCTTCGTTGGGCGACGATCGAAGAGTTAAATGCGCTGCCAATGAGCGCGACGGGTCGCAAGATTGCGGATCGTTGCTGCAGGTAACAAACGACGTTTCAATGGCCGCGGTGTTTATCTCGAGTGCCTGTTTTTCGGGCTACCCTCTCTGCTGATTTCCGTCCCGTCGTGAATCCTCAAAGGAAGATGGATTCCCTTAGGTTCGCTAAAACCTTAGGGAATGCCTTTTTATCGGCGTTTTCGATTGCCTAACGAATTAGCAACTTTCCTCCGCCCAAATCTATTCGGATGCTACGAGATATTTATTTTTGAACGTGAGGACTCGGGGAAAATTGGATTTTTGTGCCCGTGATTCAAAAAGTGCTGTCACAAACAGCGATTGGTACGGGGCATGCTCTGTTGAGATTTCAACCACCATTTTACTACCGGAGACTTTACATATGACCACGTTTTCAAAGGAGGGTACGTTGCGCTTTTTCGTCTTTGCGTTATGCGTCTTGGCGACCTCCACAACTTTTATTTCTCCTGCTTCACTATTCGCAGCTGCACCGACGGTTGCCAAGCAAGCTGATTCAGAGGCTTCGGAAACTGCTGCGAGCGACGGGGATCGTTCGGGGACAGCTGCTGCTGTAGTGCCAACAGAGATCACGACTGCTTTCGTTGCCAGCAACCTTTGGATCATGATTGCGGGCATGCTCGTGTTCATCATGCATCTTGGATTTGCAACCCTTGAGAGCGGACTGACTCGCTCCAAGAACACCGTCAACATTCTGTTTAAGAACACTGCGATCGTTTGCCTTGGCCTTATCACGTATGCTGTTTGTGGATTTTCCCTAATGTATCCAACTGCTTTCGCTGACTACTCAGAATTGTCGGAAGAGGAACAGACAAGCTATTTGGAAACAACTGAAGATGGTGCAATGAAAAAGCTGGGCTATCTGTCGTTTGACGGTTTCGGCTTTGTTTCAAATGGTCCAACTCAGGCCACTGTCGCTGATGATGCGACGGCTGAAGATATTGCCAAATTTAACGCGGCGAGCACGCCCGATTACAACGACTTCACACTCTTCACTGACTTCTTCTTCCAGGCGATGTTCGCTGCAACCTGCTGCACGATCGTTTCGGGAGCGGTCGCCGGACGAATTCAACTTTCGACGTTTCTAATTTTCTGTTTGTTTTTCGTTTCCGTCAGTTATCCAATCACTGGGTCGTGGAAATGGGGTTACGGATGGCTTGACCGACTTGGTTTCTATGACTTTGCTGGCTCGACGCTAGTACACTCAGTTGGTGGATGGGGGGCGCTCGTCATGGCTTGTCTGCTGGGGCCTCGCACAGGCAAATATGTGAACGGCAAAGCGATGGCTATTCAGCCGAGCAACATGCCGTTGGCCACGATCGGCGTATTTCTCCTTTGGTTTGGCTGGTTCGGATTCAACGGCGGCTCAGTTCTGTCAGCCGATCCTGGGCTCGTTTCTCTGACGCTCTGCACGACTTCCATGGCTGCAGCGGCTGGCGGCCTAGCTGCGGCTCTGGTTTCTACCATTCACGGCAAAAAGCCAGACCTTTCAATGACACTAAACGGGATACTTGCAGGCCTTGTTGGTATTACCGCAGGTGCTGATCAAATGAGCCTGCTCGACGCGATTATGATCGGGCTTATTGCCGGTGTACTTGTTTATTTTGCTGTCATCTTTATTGACGGAGTTTTGAAGATTGATGATCCGGTCGGAGCAATCAGCGTCCACCTTGTTTGTGGCATCTGGGGTACGCTTGCAGTAGGGGTCTTTGGAGCGATGAAAGGAGCCGAACAACTGATGAATCAAGCCATTGGCATCGTCGCAGTTGGAGCATTCACGATCTTGTTCTGCCTAATTGTTGGGTTGATTCTGAAGGTGACGTTGGGACTGCGAGTCAGTCTCGAAGAAGAACAAGGAGGCCTCGACCTTGGCGAGCATGGAATTCATGCCTACAGCCTGTAACGAAGCAAAAGGAAGAAGAGTTTGTCCACGGACTCTTCGGAACGACACACGGTTGGTTGATTACCAACTGTACAAAGTGGTCAATGGTGGTTGGAGAGTACGTGTTGTCACTTGTGGCTCACGTGCTCTCCGCACCATTTGCATTTACTCTTATGGCCAGTCGGAAGTTTTTCTGGCGGGCCATTTTTCATGGCATCTAACGCCGACTAATGGTCTGTCAAAGCTGAAACGTAGAATTGGGGTTTTGGGTTCTGAGTCGTTTTAACGTTAGCTGACTAGAGCCAAAACGGCTAACCGGAAACAATGTGTGAGGAATACTTTCTCCACTGAGTTTCACGGATGTGCACAAATGACAGTTCGAAGATCCAATGCATCTGAGGTTATGCAACGGCTATCGAGAATGCCGTGCATCGCAAATGCCATGCATCGTAATCAGGATGCTGGAACTGAAGTCATTCTCAGAAGTCAAAATGACATTGGATGCCATCGCGGTTGGCGTTGTTTCCACTCGGGGCGCTTTCCGTTAATTCAATTTGGTTGTGTGGCAACATCTCTAGGAAGAAAACAAAACGGAGACGCCGCTCACTTGATGAGTGCCTTCGCAAACGCCTCACCAATTCGAAGCATGATTTTACTTGAGCCAAGATAATGGAATTCGGCATTTGATTTTCCTGTTGCCAGAATTTCTCGTTCATCATCTGAGAATTCGTCGTTCATTCGTTTCGATCGCAAAGCTTCGATTGCTTGTTGGTCCTGCTCACCTTTTCGTCGAAGCGCTCGAACCTGACTATCGATTTTGGATTTTCGTTGGCTTAACGCTGACAATTCAAGGTCCCAACAATTCTCTGTTAGCACGTTGATGACATTCCCTTTGAATTCAGGTTGCAGTGCTACTGCAGCCATCGCATCGCGAAAGATCTGGTGCGTGGCTTTGTAACGCATTTGGTCTGGTCCGTACTTCTCAGTGGAGCCGCCAACTCCCATCACACCAACGACAAATGGAAGGTCTGGAGTATCAAGATCTTTGCGAACGTCGCGTACGAAATGAGCAAGAACCTTCGTGTAGTCGTCGTATCCGCCGGGTTGGCCACGATTCGGATAAACGCCACCGTCGACCATGTCGTTCCAGCCTTGAAACCAAACAAATCCGGCGATCTGATAGTCGCCATTGGCTTGATCTGGCACGATTTGATCTATTTCAGAGAGGCAGGATTTTACATTGGCGACCATCTGTCGATAAAAACGACCCGTTGCTGCTGCGCTCTGAGCTTTGATTTCTTCGACATCTTTTCCTTGCTTTTGAAATTGCTCCAATTGGGCATCCGAAAACTCGTAGGGACCTGCACTCGGAGGTCGAAAATCGGTATGGATGCTCTTGCCACCCCAGGCAACTTTGATGATGAGAATTGGTTCGCCGAGTGCTTCACTCATCGTGACCCCGAACATTAACTCAGGACCAATCTTGTTGTTGTCGGCTCCGAATCCAGTGGAAAGATTGCCTTGCTTCGTGCCGTTGGCGGAATGGTAAGAAATCCAAACGTTGTCTAGGGACTTGGGCGTTGAGTCTTCGTTTTGAATCTTTGCCAACATGGGTGCCGATGTTGGATCCATGCCAACGTGCGGCAATGTCCTCACGTGAGCATGTCCTTGCATGTTGGATTGCCCGGCAAGGACGTAAACCTTGATTGGTTTTTGCAACGCGTAAGCGACATCTACTTTGGATGTCAGAATTGATGTCGCAGCAAAGCATACGATCAGGCGAAAAATCGAGCGACGGTCAAACGTCATCATGATGCACTTACGTTGAGTCGTGAAGCAACCAGCGAAAGGAACGCCCGTTCTGATTAATGTGCTTCGAGAGAATAACCTCACAAGCTTATTCGATTTTCGTAGCCGTTAGGGAGTTTTCGCCTTGCTTGATCAATATTTGAGTGACTTTCCCGCTTTCATCTTTCTTGAATTCAACACTCGCGTTAATTTTAGCAACGAGGAACTCTGTTTCACTAACTGGCACAAGCGTTTCAGGCTCTTGGCCATCCGGTTCTCCGATCAGTTTTCCTCCTTCAATGGTCATCGTCAAAGTGAATCCGGCTCCGGCTTTGTAAGTTCCGACGTAGGATTCCAGAATTTCAGGACCGACGACAAGTTCTTTGCCTTCGAGCTTTCGAATCGCTTGGACGGCCCCAAGGTTCTCTGGATTCAGCTCAACTGATTTCTTGTAGTTTTCCAAGCCAAGCTTTTCATCTCCCAACATCAGATAGACTTCTCCTAGGCTGTCGTAGGGGTTGAATGCCTCCGGGAACATTTCGACGTTGAGCTTGAATACTTTCAGGGCTGCGGGCAATTTGTCCTCAGCCATCAGTCGATAGCCAAGTCCGTTGAGTGATTCTTGGTCGGAGAAATTGTATTCATTCGACGACGATTCCTTGAGCTCGCGATATTTTTCAATGGCTGCATCCACGCCGCCTTCGAGGGTGATTTTCGCGATCAGCTCGTCGATGGATTTTTTCGGCGACTCAAACGGCTGATCTTCCAGAATCGCAGCGATTCCCATGGTCATGTTTCGGTGATACTGTCCTTGGGCAACATTATCCAAGATCACAATCACGTGCTTTTGATCAACGAATCGGGCCAAGTCGCAGTTGAATCCATTGATTCCGCCGCCATGCTGAATCAAATTGAGTTTTTTCGTCCCGATGGTTGGCTCTGAGATGACGACGCCGTATCCGTATTGGCCGTGACCTGGTTCGACCATCAGCTCCTTGCTCTTGGTAGAAAGGAGTTTGTCGCCATGAAGTGCCTGGTCCCATTTGAAAAGATCGTCAACCGTTGAGTAGATCGAACCTGCGGCGAAAGGCGAACCCATATCGAGATAGGCCGCATTGATATATCCATCGGGCGTCTTTTGGTAGCCTTGTGCTCGATTCTTAATGATTGCAGCATGCATGTCGTAGCCAGTGTCTGTCATTCCGAGTGGATCGAAAATTCGTTCCTGTAACACGGATGCGTAACTATCGCCCGTCACACTTTCGATGATCGCCCCCAAAAGGTAATAGCCCGAGTTGTTGTAGCGGAACTCCGATCCGGGTTCGAATTCAAGCTCCCCACTAGCAAACTTATTAATGAACTCTTCGACCTCGAAAGCTTCACGGCTTTCGTTTTCAAAAAAGCTGGGTGTCGTGTAGCTCGGAATTCCCGAAGTGTGTCTGAGCAGATGATGGACCGTAACTTGGTCGCCAGTATCTTTGCGGTAATCTTTCAAATATTTGGTCATCGGTGATTGGAGGTCAATTTTTCCTTCCTCCGCCAAAAGCAAAATCAGCGTTGCCGTGAACTGTTTGGTGACCGAGCCGATACGAAACTTCGTGTTTGGTTCAATTGGAATATCCCATTCCATGTTTGCCATCCCGAACCCTTTTCGCAGGATGACTTTGCCATGTTCCGCCACGAGAACCGCACCATTTAGCTGGCCGTAATCTTGGTACTGATTGAGCAGTTTATCAATGGTTTCTGTATGCTGTGTCTGCGGTTTTTCAACGGTCTCTTGAGCCAACGCTGTCTCTTGGGGCAACGCTGATTGCTGGCTGGTCAGGAAAACGATGGGCAGCAAAGCAAAGCACATTAAAAGAGTCTTCATGTTGATCCATGTATTCGTTGAGCGAAAAAATTGCCGATAGTTCGTCTTCGCTGCCAGCGAGACGATATTGGCGGTCAACTAAAAATGATCAGATGTTTTTGGCCGCAAGTCTCAGAAGAATACCCGCGTCTTTTACGCGGCCTTCAAGCTTCTGCCGAATTGGGAAGCGTTTTCATAGAGCTGGATGTACCGAGCTGCCTGCAAGTCAGAATCGTGATTCAGCTCCATCATCTTACGAGCTTCGATTCCCATCTGTTGCCGCTGCTGAGGATTCGTGATGATCCACGAAATTTGCTTGGCGAGATTTTCTGGATTGCCGGTCTCTGCGAGCAGGCCAGTTTTTCCGTGCTGTACCATTTCGGGGATGCCACACGTATCGAATCCAACGACCGGCGTACCGCATGCCATGGCCTCAAGTCCGACTTGCGGCTGGTTATCCTCGGACGATGGCACGACGACGACGTCAGCGGCTGAATAGATCAGTCTTTGTCGATCGATGGAATCAACGTAGCCAAGTTGATGGATCTTTTTGACGGGACCCGTCGACTGAACTTCTCCGGCGCCGAACACTAGGCCTTCAACATCTTCATTCGTTGACAGGTGAGTTAGCGCTTCCATCAGTGATCCGACTCCCTTGCGCTTGTTCTGCACGTCTTCGGCTCCGAAACAGACCAAAAAAGCATCGGAGCGAATGCCAAGCTGTTTGCGAGCGTGTTGTTTGTCGACGGGGTAAAACTTCTTCAGGTTGAATCCCAACCGGATGTGATGGTACGACGCCGTTTTGGGCCAGATGGGACTCTGCTTTGCAAGATTGAGCATCCATTGGCTCGGGGCGACAACGTGGACGTTTCGGCCAGCAAGCGCACGTCGTTTTGCCAAGAATGAATCAACGGAAACGTCGCGGTGATGCGAGTCGGTCACTTGAGGGCATGTTCCGCAACCAGATTCGTAGCGTGTGCAGCCTCCTGAGTAGTGGCAGCCGCCGGTGAATGCGTTTTGGTCGTGCAGCGTCCAGATTAGCGGTACATGATCTGGGATCGATTGAAAGAAAGTGGGATAGTCGGCGAAGAAAGAGATCCAGTGCAAATGAACGATGTCTGCGTTGATCTGAAACCAGTTCAAACGGGACTCGTCAGGCAACCTTGCCATGGAGAAAGTTTCTTCTCCGGGTGGTCGTGTGGCGATGTGGTCGTTGTGAAGTTGCCAGATTTCTCGCAGCCGTTTTTTCTCGCGTCGCTTCGGAAATAGCGACACGCCTCTGAATTCAGCCTTCGGGAGAATTTGCGCCTGTTTGATGGATTCGTTTTTACTGCCGCTACCAGCGAGTTGAAAAAGATCGTCGCGATCCGAACGGCTGTAGAAGAATGTGCTCTTCACGCCTGACTTTTGAAGGCGTCGGCTAAGTCGTCGTGCGGCTGTTGCCGCGCCCCCATATGGAAACGTGTTGAAGTGACTGACCTTCATGTCTTCGCTCCTAGTGTGCCGGTGCAATCTGCCGTATCACGCCGCTTTTCGAGTGGTCAATTCTGTCGAATCGACGATTGGGTTCGCATTCTCATAGCGCTGCTTTGCCAAAAACATGTTTTCCAGCATTGCCTGTCGGCCTTTTCGAACAAACCAAACACGCAGCTTGCGGCGAGTGGTTTCGATTTGTTCTTGGAGAGCGTTCCATTTCGCCTTTTGCCGTTCTGTTTCTGTCAGAGGACGAATGCATTCCTCGACGAATGGATCTTTTTCTTGCATGAAGCCATGCAGCAAGACTTTGGATTCATCCATCAAATCCCGTCGTACACGATCGGTCGTCGAAAATGAAATCGAACGGCATTCGCGAGCCAGTCCACGTTTTTTGGCGAACTGGTAAACGGCCATGTCAAAAACGCCCTCACGAGCATCGGCTGGCATTTGAGACGCAAAGTTCATTGCATAGCAGGCGCCACCGTTGATATGCGGTTCGAGGATTCGTTTTGGACGCTTGAGAATCCGGTACTTGTAAACTTCTGGAACGTAGCAGCCCATCATCAGAGGACGTTGCTCGCGGGCGTACCACATGTCAGACAGTCGATCGATCCAGTCAGACTGGGTCGGGCACATGTCAGACTCGAGCCACAAGCTGAAGCCGTCGTTAATGCTGTAGTTCTTTTCGATGAATTCCATGCAGTCCCAGAACATTGCACCGGGACCTTCAGGATATCCAAAAATTTGCGTTGGACACTTGAATGGAATCGTCTTCCCAAGCGAACTGTAAGCATCAACCAATCGTTGGGATGGCTCACGTTTGGGGCTGGCCGCGAGCAGGAAGTCAGTTTGGACTTGGGGCTTTGGCCACGATTTGAGATGTTCTGCGATCCGCAGGTAGCGGTCGACTTCCTCATCGCAAAAGTGAGGCAAGATGACGACGTGTTTGCGAGTCATTGTCATGGCACCGATGTAATAAAAAAAGCAGGCGAGAATTCCGTTTACGACCACAGGATCATCCTTGATCCCCTCAGCCAGCCTGCGGCAGCAATTTATGAAAATGCTCATTCGGTCGTCAATCGCAATTTGTCGATCGAAGACTGCTGGCAGATTCGAAGGTTTGATCTCAACTTGACTTGTAATAAAGTGGCAGTGCGGGGGTTGGTTGAGGTTGCTTTCAATCGCCACCGCGGGATACCATGTGAACCGTCAGGATGACAAACTCGCTACAAGGGTATGCTGTGGCACGGCTTCATATTATCGATCAATCGCTTTGCAGTCATGGTGGTCACCACTTTGACTATGTGAATTGCATCGCGCGTGCGGCAAACAGAGAACGATTCGAAACTTTCGTTGCAACCAACCGCCGGTTTAAGCCGCGCACCGAAAGTCTTGAGGCTCAGGGCGAATCGTTGAATTCAATTGCGACTATTGTCCCGAGCTTTCGAAACACGACTTACCAGCGTGAGAGTTGGTTGGCCGGGCTGCGTCATCTTAAACGAGCAGGGGTGGTCGCTGACCGAATCGGAACGGCGACGCCTAAAGCATCGTTGATCAAACGTTTCGTGAGTGGGCGTCGCGAAAATTACTTTCGCGGTCGACGTCGCAAGTTGATCGCACAATTCGCGCATGATTGCCAACGTTTCTTCGGATCGTTGGACAGAAAAGAGTTCATGCCCGACGATCATATCTTCTTGACAACCGTTTCAGAGCTGGAGTTGATGGGGCTGGCCATTTATCTCACAACTATGCCATCCTCTCGGCTCGCCACTTGGCATCTGCAGTTTCACTACAACCTTTTTGACGGTAGGACGCCCGAGTTTGAAACTCAGACGGAAGTGCAGCGAAAGGTTCGCGGGTGTTTTCTGGCAGCGCTTTCGCGAGTGCCAGACCACAAATTGAATTTTTACTGCACGTCAAACGAATTGGTCGAGCAGTACGCACGATTGAAGGTCGCTGACTTTTTTCGGCTTCCCTATCCAGTCAATCAGAGATTTGCACCCGTTGAAATGCGCAGTCCTTTGCGGCATCAGGACGCAGCTGTAAAAATATCGTTGCAGCCAGGTGAAGATTCGTATGATGTGCAATCGCAGGCCGATGATTTGGTGACGCAATCGGCAGCGCCTGAATTGCTGTTGCCGAAACTTGCGCCTCCGACCTCACCGATTCGAATGGTTTGCCCGGGTGAACTTCGACGTGAAAAGGGGAGTTCTGCGCATTTGCAACGCGTCATCGATTCGCTTTGGAATGAGTATCTTTCATGTGGGCGGCTACAAGTTGCTGTACAGCGTCCGAAACGGAAACTGTTTCGAAAAGAAAAACTGAAACTGGATTTGCCGGGCGGTGAACTGGGCTGTTCTTCGGATCCAGTCGTGGACTATTTGCAGCATCCTCTTACGGAGAACGAATATTGCGATTTCGTTCGTGGGTCCGATTTTGGATTGCTGTTGTATGACAGTCGAGCGTACTACAGTCGAAGGGCTGGAGTGTTGGGCGAGTTGTTGGCTTGTGGGAAGCCTGTGATTGTTCCGGCCGGATGCTGGTTGGCTCATCAACTCCAAGAGCCGCAGTTCCAGTATGTTGATTCCTTGATGAATCAATTGCCCCATTCTCGGAAGTTGGAGCTCGGGTCATTGGAGTTTGATAGCGATAACGCTCCGCTGAGCGGCGGTCTGGTGT
>CAYGUE010000037.1:28544-44342 GCA_964352885.1 uncultured Pirellulaceae bacterium | reverse complement strand
TCGCCACCAAGGATTCCGTATGGATTCTTCATAGATATGTGGTAGGCGGGATAACTTTTAGGATAACCCCAGCTCAGCTGGAGATAAAACATGAATCCTAGCGTTATCTCCAACTCAAGCAAGTTTTATCTGCAACTCGCGACTCGAAACGACTTACAGATAAAACACGAAATGACGTTTTATCTGCAACTCCTTGCCGTTTTATCTCCAAGTCGCTGCCATTTAACGACGTGTGGATTAAAACGATGGGGCAAATTTCCTACGAGAGACTGATTCATCAAGAATCTCTGACCAAATTGGAGCGGAATGGTTCACAAAAAGGATCAAGGACGTTTGCTTTGATCAGCGGTAGGTTGTTGTTCGAGAAGTTGCCGTGAACGCCGATCTTGTCCAGTGACAGAAGCTCACCATGAAACGGTTCCTTCAACTTCTGATCATCATCCTGGTGCCTTCGTCGGTGATGGCATTTCTGATGCACAAGCCGAAGCCAGCGATGGAAGGCAATCGCAGCGTTGTCGATCGGCATAGATTTGGCTGGTCTTCATGTCGGCATGTCCCAGCGTTGCTTGCACCGCCTCAAGTCCGTGCGACTTCCTGACTTCTGTTGCCAGCGAATGGCGCAGTTGGTTTGGTCGCCACCGGCGTTCGATCTGTTTGCTATATGTCGTTCAGCCTATTTTTGCCATTACTTTGGCAGCCTTTGCTATGTCGCGTTCGGCGTAAATCTCCGTCGTCCTAGCGTTGGCGTGTCCGGCGACAACTTGAGCCGCTTCTAACACGTGGTCCCGTCGTACAACGGTTGCAGTCGCATGACGCAGCTGATTCGGAGTCCAATGATGCTGTTTTTCCCATTCCTTCAGTGCTTCGCCTTCCGTTCCTTCCGGTGGTGGAAACGTCTTGCGACATGCTCGATGGATTGCCTGACTGTAATGCAATCGCTTGAACGGTTGCCCCTTCCGGCGTTGGAAGCAAAGCTCTGATTCTTCGCGAAGTAGATACGGGCAAAGGATCCTTTGAGCCTCTGGACCGATTACGACAACACGAGACTGTCCGTGATGCTCAGTCTTGTGAGACTCTGGACGATACAACCAGACACCTTTGTGTCCACCACCTGTCCTGTCGATGTCCATCGGACGCAGAATGAACAGCTCCCCAGGACGACAACCAACAAGACGCTGGAAGCGAATCATTGCTTTCACGGGTTCATAGACCACATGTTTCAAAGTCGCTACGACAACGTCATCAGGGACAGCCACAACAGGTGCGTACTCTTTCGCTGCTGTCTTTCCCTTGCGTAGCCACGCGACCGTCGCAAGGGTCTGATGAACGCTAACCGGTACCAGTTCACGAGATACGCCCCAACGAAAGATTCGCTTGATACGTCCTGTCTGCTGGTTGACGTACTTTCGAGATAGCCCCGATGCGACCAGCTCGTTTTGGTATGCGATCAACATCAGCGGTCCAACGTCTTCAACCAGAACGCTACCGTAAGATTCCTTGAACGTGCGAAGTGCCGACTTCAAACTGGGGATTTCACCCGTCGGCTTTCCATTCTTTACGTAGAAACCTCGGGCGAATTTCCAGTACGACACCAACAATTCAGCGACAGCAATTTTTCGCTTCGATTGCTGCTCTGGTAAAAGCCTGTCATTGGCAAGCCACTGGGCAACGAGAACGTCGTACTGTTGTCTGCTGGCTTCGGATCCGAAGAGACCGAGATAGTGGTCTTTGCCTGAAAGAGTGACGACAGCCTGTCCTGTCTTCTTGTGCTTCCGATACTTCGGCGGCGTTTTTGATGCTCCACGCATAGTGATTCTGCTCCCGTTTAGAGCAAATCCGGTAGACTACCGTTTTTGCTGGTTTGGAAACGGGCTGCTCTGCCACACTTGGGCAGGTCATCAGAAAGCTGAATCATCCGTGTTTTATCGAGTCAAACTCGATTTAGTACCGGCTAGAGGACTTGAACCTCCACTCCCATAGGGAACTTGATTTTGAATCAAGCGCGTCTGCCAATTCCGCCAAGCCGGCATTCTTATAGATGGATTCTAATCAATGAGCCACCAGTTGGACAAGCCGTTTTCGAATTAGTTCGCTTTGCCCGTTCAGATTGCCTATGAAAACAAATCTCACAATCCCGATTGGAAGCTTACCAACTGATCCGCCCGAAAATCCCTCGTAATTTTAGTACCGCAAGCCTCATTCAATGCTCAACCCCCAATGAACTCGACCATCCAGATGCTGGTGGGAATTCGGGTGAGACAAACGATTCTGAGTGGCTGGCCATAAATTCGCACAATTGAAAAGCGTTGCTTTCAACCGATCAAACGCGATGCGATCAAGATTTCTCCCGTCGTTCAAAAACACGTCAATCGCAATCTGCATTTGACCAGCGGCACCAACTCACCGCTGGCTTGAGCGCATCAATCGCCATTCATGAAAGTTGGGCTCATAGCCCCCTTCAATCGCAATCGAGCCAATCCGGAAAGGCGAACGTCCAATCCATAAGCACAAAGATTCGCGACGGCTGGCGAAGACGGTGCTCCCTGCGGCAACTGCCGCAGGAATAGACACCCGATCATGAGTTGGGGAACGGCATGACTTCCGGATGTTCAATACTCAGCACTCGCTTACTGGTTGAATCCGTCGTCAACGGCGCAGCCAGATGGGCCACGCTCCGTCGGTAGAGAACGGAACTCAAAAATTCTATCCAGCTTGAAAGAGGAGGCCTTTGTGATGTGACGATTACTTCGTCGACTGTCAAACAAAAGTGACGCATTCTGTCTTAGGCCAAGAAGAACCGGATGCACAAGTCTGGGACAGACTTGACTACTTAACGCTACGCTCGCAAGGACTCCAGCAAGTTCATTCTCGACAGGATTCGCGTCGCCAAAATGCTGACAAGGATTCCGATCGCAAATATCGCAATGAAGATCCCGCTCAACGCCAACCACGGCACCGATGCGTCACCGAACAAATAGTGGGGCAGGGTGCTGCACAACGCCGAGGTCATACCGACCGCCAATCCAGCGCCCAACAGCCAACCGTTTTCGATCAAGATCATATTCGACAGTCGCCCCTTACCGAATCCAACGGCTCGCATCAATCCGAGCTCGCGTTTCCGCTCCAAGACGTTACGAATCTGAACGGCCGCCAGCCCAAATGTGCCCAACAATAAGCCCAAAGCTCCCAACGACTGAAACGTGCTCAAGTAAGTGTTCTGCACCGACATGAAGTTTGCCAACAGGCGCGGTGCTGATTGAGCATCAAAGCCTTCGTCGCTGAATTGTCGCTCCAACATCGAAACCGTTTTCGCAGCTTCGGCCTCAGATGCTTCTCCGTTGTCGATCAGAAAGTAACGCGATCCGCCAAGATAAGGGAATGCTCGCACGAAGTCCTTTTCCGCAACCAACAGACTTCCCTGCAGAATCGTGTTGCTCAAAAAACCGACAACGCGAAACGTGACTCGTTCGCCGCTGTCGAAATCAACGACATAGTCTCCGCCGGGCGCAAAAATCTTCAAACTGTAATTCGCCGTGTTCTTGTCGATGATGACCGGGATCGCTCCGTCGTCGTAAGTCCGATTCAACAACGTCCAAGGGTTGGCAGATTCGGTTCTCGATTCAGCGATCGAGCCGCCCCAGGCGAACTTGGATGCGTCGGCGTCAAAGCTGGCGATAAACAGTTCCGGCACGCCTAGCACTCGCGGTTGCGATGACTGATACAGGTTGTTGCAGCTCGCGTCTTCGCCCGGCTTGAAACGAAATCCGATGACGCGTGTTGAATCAGGAAGCCGATCGTCACCCAACAGTTCCGCTTGACCTTCTTCGGTGTTCAAATCGGCGAAGATTGGTTGGCTCGACTGAGCGACGTAGTCGTAGCCAGCGGTACCTTGTTCGGTCGGTGTCAAACGAAAGGAACTGACGGCGGCGATCAGGAAACTCGCGACCGCAACGAGTCCAATCGTTAACGTGCTTCGCAGCGGATTGCGTCGCAGGCTCATCACGGCAAGCTGTTGCAGGTCGGCAGTGCCGCTAACCCCATCCGTATCGCTTTTGAGTCGCGAGTACACGAACATCAAGAGTCCAGCCAGAACGCAAAATCCTGACCCCATAAAGGAGCCTGCTTGGGCGTCCCCACTCAGCCCGATCGCCAGCACGGAAAGGATAACCGCCATGATAGGCGACGCGACCATCGCGATGCCGAGCCATTTCTTTGGCTTGTCGGTTGCCGATTCGTATGATTCTTGAATCTGCCCGGCCAACATACCTCGAACACTCTGCTTGCGCAGCGAACGCAACGACCAAATGATGGTGCCAACACAGATTAAAATTCCGCTAACGATCCCGATGATGATGCTCAGCGGTCCGATGTGTAGATTGATGATCGGTTTGGAGATCGCGCCAAGCCACCATGTCTTCAAGCCCCAAATCATGATCGCCGCGTAACCGATTCCGATCAGCACTCCCAGAACCGCACCCAGAATGCAAACAAGAAACATCTCTCGAATCCAGATGCCCGAAACCTGTTTGTTCGTCAGCCCAACGGCATTGAGCAGACCGACTTCCGGCGCGCGTGACTGCAGTGCTAGGCGAAACAGCAATGAAACAAGGATCAAGCCTGAACCGATAACAAACATGCTGAGTGCTAGGAACAGAATATCAAAGGGCGTTGAACCGGATGAGGCGGCCAAAGCGTTCTTTTTCAGCTGAACCAATTCGAAGCTGGAGGCGCCTTTCGTATCGGTAATCGAATGTAGCAGGCGATCTTCAAGTCCCTTGTCCGACGGATCAAACGGAATCCTGAACGACGTCACATTGCCAAATCGGCTACTCCATAGTTTCTGCCCGGTCTTGAGGGAAACAAACGCCTTGGGCGTCGTGCGATAGTTTTCCCAATAGGTGTCGTCGGCAGGTCGAAGTTTTCCTGCGGTTTCAAATGGCAGGTCCCAATTGTCGATGGATTCTGCGTCGGTGACACCTGGAACCTCGGGAGTCAAATCTGGATCGTTGGCGAGTGTCGGAGCAATATCAAATTTGGCAGGAATGACTTCGCCGCGGCCGCGAACATCGAAAGCTTCGTAGGGTTCGGTCAAGGCTGCGATGGCGGAGACGACGAAGGTTGCTTCATGTTCAGTCTGTTTTCCATGGGTCGTTTCCGGATCGAACCATGCGACGGTCAGTTGATCGCCGACAGCTACATCAAGATTTTTTGCAGACCACTGGTTCAACACGATTTCGTTTTCGCTAGGCTGAGAGATCGGATTCCCTTCGACGTCGATCAGCGAAAAATCGTCATTGATATCGATTGCGGCAACCATTGAAAATGGAATGCCGGATTCAGCGTCGGCTTTTCGAATGTCGTTGGCCAAGTAAGTGAAAATACACTTGCCGCCAGGGCAAGATTTTTTGATCGCGTCAACGACCGGCGGCTGCAGGATCAGTTGCTCAGAGGACAGGCTCAAATAGTCAAAAACGATTTTTTCCGAATCCCCTTCGCCGAACGATTGCATTACACGTTTAAGCGAAAGGCCTTGGTCGGAGAGATTGTGACCAGAATTTGGCAGAATATCGATATCCGCATTCGCCTGGATATCTCGGCGACTCAGAAACGTAACGTTGACCTGTTCAGAGTTCGCCTTGTGCTTGAGGGCCTTGCGCGCAAGCGACTCTTGCAACAGCTCCAGTGGAACGAAAACATTTGGACTGTCGAGCTGGCTCGGATGCAGACTGAACCTTGCGATGCCTTGGTTGGGCAGAACTTGAATCACTTTCAATCCAACGAGGCTTTCGATCAGGTCGCGTGTCGCACCGAGAGCACTTTCGGCAGGCAGCTGAGTCGGTTTCGGAATGCGAAGCGTAACCGAGGCATCGGATTGATCCGGTTTGATTCCCAGTTGATCGGCCAGAGCCTGATTGATGATCGCAGTGTCACCGTCGAGATCTTTGACATCAAGTCCGCTTGAATCGAGTTCCCAGAAGTCATTGGGGATACCGAAAACATTGACGTTGGAGGCTCGTTGCGTTTGATCCGCCGAAGTCTCAATCTCGACGGTGCCATTGTTGAACAAGATCGCCGGAATGGACTTGTCCCATAAATCGGATGTTGCTTTACCGGACCCCATCGAATTCTGACCGAAGAAACCTCGCGAGATGACCAGATCGTCAACTTTACCAAGTCGTTCCATCGACAGATTTCGCAAGCTTGTTCGCATACTGTCGCCAACGAGCAGTGCACCGGTCAGGACGGCCGTTGCGGCGGCTACCCCCAGAGCAATCGCAAGGTTGACGGAAAGATAGTGCTTGAAGCTTTGAAATGCGAGATGCCAAGAAGTCATCGGAAAATCCGGAGAAGTTTTCAAGTAGCGATGCCTGCATTGTAGCCGTTTTCTCACGGCACGAAAAAAGCCGGCTGACAAAAATCAACCGGCTTTGAATTCATTGAAAGACTAGACGTCTTTTTTCTTTTTGGCCTTCATCAGTTTTTCGAGGAAGTCAGCAAGCTGTTCGTCATCCGAAAGCTCAATCGCTGCCTTTTGAACTTCGATCGCTTCGTCCAACTTGTCGCACAGGAAAAGCAAGTTAGCGTGGGTATCCATAACCATTGCTGTGCCTTCTTTGTCTTTTCCTTTCTTGGAAAGCTCAACAGCACGCTTGGCAGCCTCACAGGCGACTTTCAACATTCCCTCTTCAACTTCGTCGCCAGCTTGAACCTTCTCGACAATTCCCCAAGCCAGCTGATTGATTGCCTGTGGATTGTCTGTTTCGTTAGCCATTTCTTGGAATGCTGCGATCGCTTCCGGGCCGCCGACTTCCATGACCAATGTCATACGAATCATGCCGCAGCTTGCGTATGTTTGGCTGTCCTTATCAAGATCCTTCATGAAAATGTCGAGTTCCGCCAATGCTCCTTTGGCGTCGCCGTCTTCCTTCATGTCCCAGAGATCCTTGGAAAGCTTGCTGAACTCTTGGCCCTTCTTGAATGACACAGCGAATTTTTCGCGGTCCCATTTGTTATCGACAATCCTTGCAAGCGGCTTGTCCATGCTCATCGGGTGGCCAATCCACTCTACAAGACCCGATTTCCCAACGATGAACGCAGTCGGGATACCGTTTTGACTGGCAGCTCGCATGTAGTCTTCATAGACGGACTTATCCGGATCAGTTGTCAGGCAGTAGGCACTCGTAAGATCTGCGTAAGTCTGCTCTTCATCTTTGCTGCCGCGAACTTTTCCCTCGAGGAACTTCTCAACCTTGCTCAACTTCTCGTCGCTGATGCTGATGATCTGAACTCCCTGATCGGCGTACTCGCCTTGCAACTCAGCCAAGTGCGGCATGGAAGCAATGCATGGACCACACCAAGTTGCCCAGAACTCGACAATGTAAACTTTGCCTTTTTCGAACTTAGTTACTTGAGAGAAATTTCCGTCACGATCGCTGACCCAGTGCTCCACGTCCAGCGCCGGAGCTTCCGAACCGATCGTAAGATCATCTGCACCGGCGGCCGATTCGTTTTCAAGTTCTTCAAGGAACTCTTTGAAAGAATCGTTGTCTGCCAACGCGACAGCTTTTTTCTGAACCGCGATTGCGTCTTCAAGTTTGTTGCAAATATATAGCAGGTTCGCATGAGTGTTCATTGCCATGGCAGTGGCTTTGTCTTTGCCGTCCTTTTCAGTCAGTTCAACGCTTCGTCCGGCCGCTTCGCATGCTGCCTTAAGAATCTCTTCTTCGAACTTCTTACCGGACTTGTGCTGGCTGACGATTCGCGAAGTGAGCCTGTTGATGGCTCTAGGATTTTCGCCAGCTGATTCGATCATTTCTGTAAACGCAGCGATGGCTTCGTCACCACCCATCTCCATTGCAGCAGAGATCCGCATCCCCTTTAAGCGACTGAGTGTGCGAGCGTCGGCTGTTTCGGAATTTTCTTCTAAATATGCGTCGATCTTTTTCAAGGCTTCATCAGGTTTGCCGCTACCGATAAGCGCTCCGATTGAGGCCATCATTAAGTCAGCCTTTTGTTTGATCAAGAATTCCTTCGCAAAAGCATCTCGATCCCATTTGTCTTCAACAATCTCTTCAAGCGGCTTATCCATTTTCATTGGGTGCCCGATCCACTCGACTTCGCCAGTTTTGCCAACAATGAATGCAGTTGGAATGCCGCCCTGACCGGCCGCTTTCATGTAGTCTTTGGAGACAGAGCCGTCAGGGTCTGTTGTCAGACAATAGGCACTCGTTAATTCGGCGTAGGTCGTCTCCTTTTCGCCACGTACTTTTCTCTCCAGAAACTTTTCAACCGTTTCAAGTTTTTCACGGCTAACGCTGATGATTTGAACACCTTTGTCAAAATATTTGTCTTGCGTTTCGACGATGTGCGGCATTGATGAAATGCAAGGACCACACCACGTCGCCCAGAATTCGACAATGTAAACCTTGTCTTTTTCAAAACCGGTGAAGCCAGAAAACTCACCGTCACGATCGCTGAGCCAGTGCTCAATATCAAGCTTCGGAGCTGCCGAACCGATCGTTAGTGTGTCGTCGGCCGATGCTTTCTCTGATGCGAGACCAGAAAAGACGCAAAAAGTAAAGACAACTAACAGACCCAATCGGCTCAACTTGCCGGAAGTTTGTTGAACAAAACTCATGGATTACTCCCTATAAATATTGACTGTGTTTCAGAAGTTCGAAGGACAGCGGCAAGTTGCACATTTTGACTCGATCAGATGTCCGTTTCGATCAAACCATGTTAGCAGGAAAAAGTTCCGATAGGGGGATCTGCCAAGCCACTATTTTCCCCACAATTTGAGAGGCATGCCGTGTAGAAGCATGTTGATGCTTTCAACCTTGTCAACCTCCATGGAACCCTTGTTTACTCGTGTCATCTGTGGTTAAAACAACAGATTCAGTACCTCGCTGAACGGGTTATGATTGAATCAACGAGTGCTAGATTCAGGGCCACGACATCATTCGGCGTTCGATGCCTCGAGCTTAACAAGGCCGTCTCCTTCGGTGGCCAACTTACGAATGTCCTCGGAGATTTTCATACTGCAAAACGTCGGCCCACACATGGAGCAAAAGTGTGCCGTCTTGGCACCTTCTGCCGGCAACGTTTCATCGTGGTATTCAATCGCCCGCGCTGGATCGAGCCCCAGAGCGAACTGATCACGCCAACGAAATTCGAAACGGGCTTTGGAAATTGCATTATCGCGAATCTGGGCAGCGGGATGTCCTTTCGCAAGATCAGCAGCGTGAGCAGCAATCTTGTAGGTGATCACGCCTTCTCGCACATCGTCCCGATTGGGAAGTCCCAAGTGTTCCTTGGGGGTCACATAGCAGAGCATTGCACAGCCGTACCATCCGATTTGCGCGGCACCGATTCCCGAAGTGAAATGGTCGTAACCAGGAGCAATGTCGGTCGTTAGCGGTCCAAGGGTGTAGAAGGGCGCTTCATGACACCATTCGATTTGCTTTTGCATGTTTTCCTGAATCAGGTGCATCGGAACGTGTCCGGGCCCCTCATTCATCACTTGGCAGCCTTTGGCCCAAGCGCGTTTGGTAAGTTCTCCTTGCACCTCCAATTCGGCCAATTGAGCGTAGTCATTCGCATCCGCAATCGAACCGGGGCGAAGTCCATCTCCGATTGAAAAGCTTACATCGTAGGCCGCGCAGATATCGCAGATCTCATCCCAATGCTCATAGAGAAAGTTTTCCTTCTCGTGGTGGATACACCATTTGGCTAGGATCGAACCACCCCGCGAAACGATGCCCGTCATCCGATTTGCTGTGTGGGGAACGAATGCTCGCAGAACAGCTGCGTGAATCGTGAAATAATCCACGCCCTGTTCAGCCTGTTCAATCAAGGTATCTCGGAACAGTTCCCACGTCAGTGCTTCGATGCTCCCTCCGGTCTTCTCCAGAGCCTGGTAAATCGGAACCGTTCCGATTGGGACAGGGCTGTTGCGAACGATCCATTCCCTAGTGGCGTGAATGTTCTTTCCAGTGGAAAGATCCATTACGGTGTCGGCGCCCCACTTGGTTGCCCAACGCATCTTCTCCACTTCTTCATCGATGGTAGAAGTGACCGCAGAGTTTCCGATGTTGGCATTGATCTTCACTAGGAAGTTCCGCCCAATGATCATCGGTTCGCATTCTGGATGATTGATGTTTAGCGGAATAATCGCGCGCCCTCTGGCAACCTCGGACCGCACGTACTCCGCCGTGATAAACGCAGGAGTCATCGCTCCCCAAGTCTGACCAGGATGCTGGTGCTCCATGCGATTTCGAGGCACCTGCTTGTCAGGATCGATCTCCGACGGGCGAGGCATTTCATAGCCTTCGGGCGTGGTGCATAGCTGTCTGATTCGCTCAGAAGCCTCAGGTGGCAGGTCGCTGAGTTGGGGGTATTTAAGACTTGGATATTTGTCGGCGATGGCCTCAAACGCTTCCGTACGCCCAAGGTTCTCTCGGATCGCAATGTATTCCATTTCAGGCGTGATGATTCCCTGATCGGCATACCATTTTTGCGTGACTGGATGACCCTTGGCACGCAGTGGATTTCGCTTCAAGCCCGGATATTCCTTCAGCCTGTTTTTGCCATCTTTAAGCGAGTTGTACTTTTCAGAGTGCGCTTCGGAGAGGTAGCCGTTGTCCTCAGGCTTCACGTCGCGGCCTGAGTACTCTTCCACGTCGACACGATCCAAAATCCATTGAAGCCGCATCGCTGGCAACCCTTTGGTTACATCGCCTGCAAAGTCAGGATCGCCCCATGGACCTGAGCAGTCATAGACTCTCACGGGATCATTCTTCTCAACCGCTCCATTGGAATGCTGAGTGTCGGCGAGGCGAATCTCTCGCAACGGAACTTTCACATCCGGATGAATTTCGCCTTGAACATAGATACGTGACGAGTTCGGGAATTGAGTCGGATCGTTTTCGATCGCTCGAATCTCATCCGCATTGTCGATCTCTTCGGTGAATTGACCAGTGTAGTCGCCACGTTGTTTGCCGGCCTGTAGTTTGACTTTTTCCAGTTCGCTAATTTCTGGAGCTGGTTGTTTGGGTGCGTTCATCATTTTCCTTTAAGGCAACAACGGGATAACTACGGCACAGCAACGGCGAATACCGGACGCAGAAAGAAAGAGTGGCTCGTTCCACAGAGAAGAATCAGCCTCTCGCTCCCTTCGTCGGAATTATCCGTATCAGGTTCAAAGGGTTATTCTGGCTCAGCAGCCAGAACTCTCAGTCCAATTTGGACACCCCTGCGCTGTCATCAGTATCGTGATGGTTTGTTTTTGGTCAAGGATTCATTTGAGATAGAGACAATTCGACATGGCTTTTCGTTAGCCAATTGTTTTGAAAATCGTTATCATCATTTCCCTAGAGCCGGTTTCAGGTCTTGTGACGGGGGCGTCTCGCCCCAATTCAATCCAACAAATACTGGGGCGAGACGCCCTAGGCACATTGCAGTGCGGTTTTGCAACCGGTTCTAAGTTTAATACCAGCGGTTGGCTGCTATCGTTTCATTTCCAGTTTGCGACGACTGGAAGTCATCGCTACGATTTGATCATGCACATCTTCAAAATAATCCACCGCGAACAATGGACTGCCGCAGAGTCTGCGGGAACATTCGCTGGCGCCGCAATCGATCTACAGGATGGTTACATCCATTTCTCGACCGCAGAACAAGCAGCCGAAACAGCCGCAAAACACTTTGCTGGCCAGACAGACTTATTGCTAGTCGCCGTGAACCCGGAGACACTTGGCGAATCCTTAAAGTGGGAACCGTCTCGTGGTGGAGCACTTTTTCCGCATCTCTATGCAGCGTTGGATCCCAAAAACGTTGACTGGGTGAAAGAACTACCGGTTGGTGACGACGGCGTCCATCAATTTCCTGAATGAACCCTGAGTAACCAATCAATGTACGATCCAATTCGCTTCGCAACCGTCGACGACGCTCAATCGATTGCCGATTTCCAGGTTGCGATGGCTGCGGAAACGGAAAACAAAACGCTTGAACCGGGCAAAGTTCTGACGGCCGTTGAGTCAGTGTTTGAAGACCCGCAGAAAGGCTTCTACCTGGTTGCGGAAGTAGAAGGCGAAGTCGTTGGTAGCTTGATGGTCACCTACGAGTGGTCGGACTGGCGAAATTGCAATATGTTGTACATCCAGTCGGTATTTGTAAAGCCACCACAGCGTGGCAACGGTCTATTCAGCCAAATGTATCACAGGGTGATCGAGTTGGCGAAAAAGGAAAATGCGATGTACGTTCGGCTGTATGTCGAAACCGAAAATGAAGTTGCTCAGCGAACTTACGAGAAGCTTGGCATGAAACGCATGCCATACTACATGTACGACGTGAAGATCGTCTAGAGTTTCATGCCGATACCACAGGAAGCCCTCGACCTTGAAAATAGCAATCTCGGTGAAGACTGGGGGACCACGCTCGCGCAGGCATACACCATTCTCAAGGCAAAGTGGATCGCTGGCGATCGAGACCGCGAGCTTGGTTTGCACTTGATGTTTTCCCATTTCGCAAGGTACGCAGGCAAAAAATACTGACGCGTATTGACGCAAAGTTGCCAGATAATTGGGCAGCGAGCAATCAATTCCTTTTCTCTCCAATATCGGTGCAGCCGCGGCGAAACACTCACTCACGCCAGTTGAGTCAAATCAACGTCGTTTGACGACTACCGCACACTCACCCTGAAAGATGGTCGGCTGCGGTTGCTGCACACGCAGCAATCGCACTCGGCATTCACGCTCTACCCATCCGCAAAACGCTGCTTGAACTGTGGCAGAAGAGCACCGATCTCCTCGATTCGAAAATACAAAAAGAGGAAGTAACGAGGACCTTGAACTCGATTCGAACGAACCTCGTGAACGACTTTGATTTGATTGATCTTCAGCTGAACCGACAACTTGCTTCTGCTTCAACCACAGAAGCAGTCGCGTTAATGATTGGTCCAGTCGGCACATCGTTTCAATTGTTGGCGATGGTTGCGGGCACGATGGAGCGATTTGCACCCGACGGACATTTCAAAACACTATTCAACACTCTGGCGAGTGGATTCAGAACGGCGCAACAAGCCGCAGTCTCCACGCCCAGCGCTTTAACTTCCGCAATTGATGGTGGCATTTCAGCAGAAGCTTGGACGCGAAAAAGAGTCCGTGAACTGTGGCCTTTCGGTAGGGCACAATAGCCGTCGGCAGCAAAACGCTACAGGTTGGTCGATATCGTCGTTGGATATGCCGTAAATACAATCGACAATCCCAGAGGATTCAGATTCCTTCAGGGACACCTATTTCATCTTTTCGATGACTTCCGGCAAGGGAATCTCCAGCACGGAAACTTCGCCGAGTGATTTGATCTCTGCGAGCCTTTTCCACCCGCGTGTAACCAGTGATTCTCTTTGCGAAACGTATTCCGAATCCAAACTGGCTTTTGCGAATTCATCGTCAACTGAGACAGGTTCGAACGCATCGTCAACGATGAACTGAGCCAGCAAAGGATTGCAGCGTATGTGTCGTTCGGGCGTCGCGTGAAGCAACTCAGGATCAAGCAACCCAATTACGTATCGCAGATATAAATCGCTGTCAGTGACCTCTGCGACGTCTTCACCGCAAACGCTGCAGAGATAGCCTTCATCACACTTGGCCATCGGACAATCCCAACACGTCGAACATGTTGTAGAGCCCCGGTTTCTGCTTCGCGACAAACTTGGCTGCGGCCAAAGCGCCTAACGCGTAGCAGTCACGATTCGAAGCAGCTACATGAAGTTCGATTTTCTCCCCCTGCATGCCGAAGAGAATCGTGTGCTGTCCTGGATCGTCGCCGGCGCGAATCGCGTGATAGCCGATCTCGTTGCGAGGTCGTTGGCCGATGACGCCTTCACGACCATGCTGATGATGGGTTAGCCCCATCGCATCACCAACGATCTGACCGAACTTGAGTGCCGTGCCACTTGGCGAGTCTACTTTGAAACGGTGATGCCGTTCGATGACTTCTACATCCACACCGCCATCGAGATCCTTCAGCGTTTTCCCGACGAACTCAGTGACTTTCATCATCAAATTCACCGCAAGGCTCATGCTCGGAGCCCAGACAACTGGAATCGATGCGGAGGCCAATGTCAGCGCGTCGATTTCTGCCTGCTCGAGCCCCGTCGTCGCCATTACCAACGGGCATTTTTTTGCGACGCAATATTCGGTCGCCAACGTCGCACCAGCGGGTGTCGAAAAGTCGATTACTGCTTGGGACTCACCGCAATACGCGGCAGCGATACTGATCCCTGAGACTCCGGCCCCTGCCAACAATCCCGCATCGGTGCCGACGTCTGGATGATCCGCTCGGTCGATCGCGTCGACGAGTACTAGGTCGTCGTCGGTGCTCGAACAAGCAACCAGTCGCTGGCCCATGCGACCAGCGGCGCCGCTTATAGAAATCTTCAAACTCATCGCTTCAGCTCTTTCATTAGTAGTGTTCCTATGCTGCGATTTACTATGACTCATTCTTCGCCAATCGTCACCCGTCAAACTTCTTGTCCGCGCTTGCTTTGTCCGCTTCTGATTGCCGAAATCCTTGTCGGCATTGCCTAGCTCGTGATGGCTACCAAACGCGTCCGGTTCAAAAGAAGAAATGAACAAGTTAGCCAATCTGACCAATTTTTCATGTACCGCCCGGTCCAACTGCAAGATGCGGCCAAATCGGCCAACTGGCGTAGATCGCTGGCTACTCGGAAACTTTATTTACTGGCCGATTGTCCATTCTTGAGAAACGAGCTTTCACGGTCCTCGAAGCCGATTCGGAAACCGAATAGATCGTGCTTTGGATGCGTCTCCGACTATGAGACCGGTTTCAAACGCAGCCAAAACGCCCACTAAAGTTCGAGAACTGGCCAAACACTTCACTCAAGTGAACCTAATCGGCTCAAACTGAATCAAACCCGTGAATTCGATGGAATTCCGAAACCAAGACTGGTGTCAATCCGTAGGACAACGATAGGATGATGAACGAAGCGGACTGGATCTTTCCCGCAGAAAGAGGCTCTGAGGAATGCCGGTCATGTTTCTTCCCTTAGAAAAAAACGCTTGTTTTGGTGCTTGTTAAGCAATAACCAAATCGAATGAACGGAACATGTTCTGACGAATTGTGTTTTATGCAGTCGATACTTGGTTTGCGAGAGTTTGAACCAAGCGAGAACGAAAGGAATAGAGATATGCCAAAGATGAAAAAGGCAGAGGTTAAACCGTTCAAGGAATTGTTGTTGGCGCTTCGCGCCAGATTGCGTGGCGACGTTAGTACACTCGCTAGCTCAGCACTTTCTGCGTCCGGTTCCGGTAGCGCAGGCTCATCTTCGGTGCCCAGTCACATGGCTGACATGGGTAGCGACACTTTCGAGCAAGACAACACCATTCTGCTGATGAATAGCGAAGGCGAGACACTTACGGCGGTCGAAGGTGCTCTTGAACGGGTTGAAGAGGGTGTTTATGGTGTCTGCCTGGAATGCCAATCAAAGATTCCAAAGACTCGCCTCAAAGCGATTCCCTATACACCGCATTGCGTGAAGTGTGCCAGTGAACTCGAAGACGACAACTACTAACATCGCTTCGAGCACATCTGAAATCCAAATCACTCCAACGGACGAACGGCTTCCTGTAAGCCGATTCGTTCTTTTTTTTGGTTTGATGATCGCAGGTGTTGTCGCAGATCTGGTGACCAAAGCATGGGTTTTTAATTCCTATTTCGATATTGAGCTCGCGAACAAAGGTTCTGGGCAATACGTTGCGTTCAGCTGGATTGAAGGCG
>CAYGUE010000037.1:27842-28534 GCA_964352885.1 uncultured Pirellulaceae bacterium | reverse complement strand
GGCGTATTCGGCGTGCAGCCTTCCACCAACCCGGGAGCACTCTTCGGTTTGGGGGCCGGCTTCAGTTTCTACTTTGCGATGTTTTCCCTAGTCGCGTTGACGGGAATCACCATTTGGCTGTTTGTGTTTCGCGCCGCTCACGATCGCTGGCTTACGTTTGCACTTGGCATGGTGTCCGGTGGCATTCTTGGCAATCTCTACGATCGCATTGGGCTCGGTGCCAAGCCTGAATACCCCGATCATATCCGTGACAATGTGCGGGATTGGATTCTGTTTCGCCTTGAGGGCGTGCCGTTTTTTGATCCATGGCCAAACTTCAATATCGCCGATGCTGTTTTGGTTGTTGGTGCTGCGATGCTTTTCATTCATTCGGTTGTGCTATACAAACAGGAACTGAATGAACAACCAGATGAGTCTTTGCCCAACAAAGAACCTTGAGTCAATCTGAAGAAAACGCACGTTACGAACTATCGCAAACAATCGCCAAGTCCGCCGGTAAGATTACGCTAAACTGGTTTCAGACCGATCGTTTTGAAGTCGAGAAGAAAGCCGACCGTTCGCCTTTGACGGTTGCTGACCGAGAATCGGAAACGCATCTTCGCGAGGAGATTGCCAAGCATTTTCCTGATGATGCAATCGTGGGCGAAGAGTTCGGCGTCTCTGATGGCAACTCGGGATGGCGATGGATTCTT
>CAYGUE010000037.1:0-27832 GCA_964352885.1 uncultured Pirellulaceae bacterium | reverse complement strand
GGATTCTTGATCCGATCGATGGAACCAAGTCATTCATCTCTGGTGTTCCGCTTTACGGCACGATGGTGGCCGTGGATCGAGCCATTGCCGATTCGGATGATCGTGAGTGCCTGATTGGATCGGTCTATGTTCCGGGACTTGATGAAGGTCTGCACGCAATGAAGGGGCAGGGGGCCTGGCATTTTCGAGGTGACGCAAAACCAGTGCGAGCATCCGTTTCGAAAAATACCATTATCTCCGATGCCGTGTTGGCGACTTCGCAAATCGAGACGTTTGACAACATGGGTTTGTCAGAAACCTGGGATCGATTGGCAAACGAAGTTTACTTTTGCCGGACTTGGGGTGACGTTTACGGCTACCTCCTGCTGGCAACGGGGCGGATCGATGTAATGATCGATGCGGAACTGAATATTTGGGACGCCGCTGCTGTCATGCCGATCGTTCAAGAAGCAGGTGGCCTCTTCACAGACTTCCACGGTGCAGCAAAAATTGATACCGGAAACGCGATTGCGAGCAACGGCCCGTTTCACGATCGGTTGCTGGAACTGCTGAGCTCCTAGCGAGTCTAATCCAGCGGGTAACCCACGGCTTGCAATTCCACCGAAGATGGAATGGTGTAAACCCTGTCGAAATACTTGCTCTCGCCCAAGCAACCGTAGGGATCCGCTTCAGGCCCGCAGTAGCCATTGTCAGTACGCTGGTAGTCAATGAGCCGAAAGTTCGCGAGGCGATCGAAGACATCAACCAACCTCTTCTCCGGACAGCCCGAGTAGCGTGCCGCCGCACGGTCCGGATCGCGCTCGTCCAGCTTTGCCGATAACGGCCGCGGCCAGTAAACCGAAAACTGAGGACGCTTGCTTGGACAACGATCACCACACGTCTCGCCGCCAAGCTCACGAGGTTGGTAGGGTCGTCCTTTGATTCCGTATTTGCCACTGTGTCGGCAACCGCATCCGCAGTTGGGACCTTTGGTGCAAGGATTGTTTGGCTTTCGAGGATCGATCGGATACCGAGAAACGTCGCGATAGACTTCGAAGTTCAAGACGGGCTGACGAGTCGTTGCTTTCTTCTTCACTTCCGAGAGTTTGGGCATCGCTGTCCTCATCGATTCCGTTGTTGGCTTCGGGCGAACAGACGGAGCATTCAAAGTCGCAGTCTTACTCGGCAAGATCGTGAACGGTTTCGACTGTGGAAGCGAAGTCGGCGGAATCACGTTTGTATCAAGGGGACGATCAGGCTTCGGCAGTGGCGACTTCTCGAATGAATTCGGTGGAAGTTCCGTGGCAGGAACTCTTTCAATTCGTTGAGATTTGAGTTCTGTCGGCACAAATTCAGGCCGAGTTGTTTCGATTTGTGGCGGTAAATCTACTTCTTGATTGATTGATCCAGGCGTCGTATCAACCGGAAGATTATCAGACGGCGATTGTTGACGGTCCTTCTGCGGCTCTTCCTGAATTAAGAGAGTGGCCAACGGATTGGGTGCGAGTTCTGAGCCATTACCAAATTTGGGAGTAGCGGTTTCCGTTTGAACTTGAGTGCCGCTCTTTTCCAGACTTCGCGATGGCGGGTTCGACGAGGGTCGCGTTTCCGAAAATCCGGCCTCTTCAGTACGCTGATATTGTGGCAGCGGCTGATCCAGCAGGTCCTCTTCGTTATTCACAAACAGCGACATCGCGCCAAACATCATTCCGACAACTGCCGGAAGCCAGCTGGATAGTATCAACGGATGCATGAGGGGGCCAATAGATTCGAAACAATGGGGACATTCCAATTTTCGGTCATAACAGTCACAAGCCGCATATCCTCTCGCTCGATTCCAGATATTCGGGTCAGCGAAACATTTCCGCTGAGTTAAAATGTACCTATTGCATGGGTCATACAGTCGGGCGCCTTCAATTCGCCAGTCCGCGTGCTACTGTATTGAATTGACGTTGCTGTGGATTGGCATTCTGGAGATTTCTAAATTGATTACGCGTGAATTTTTATCGGTTCTGGCACTGCTAGTGTGTATTTTTGCTGGCTGTGAAAAAACCAACTACGACGACCTGATTCAAAAGAAGAAAGAACGCGAACAGGCCAGACGCAGTGACCTTAAAGCTGACATCGTTCAGGCCGAGCCAGTCGCTCAGTCCGAACCGCCTAAGCAAACGCCTAAGGAAACGCCAGCGCTCGCAGCGCCCGTTCTTTCCGTTGACGCACGAAAAACAATCGTAGATGCGGTTGAGAATAAAGGCGGCTATGTCGTGCTCTCGAAAACCGATGAGACGATCGCAGAAATCGATCTTGCCGACATCAAAAACGACAACGATTTGCTAACCAAGCTGGTTGACTGCACACGTCTAATACGGCTCTCGTTCAACGGATCGACTCTAGACTCCAAGTCGTTCGAGATCCTTTCTCGAATCCCAAGCCTTGAGCGGCTCGACATTCCTGGAGCCAACTTGTCATCCGAATCGATTGCAGAGATGGGCAAACTCCCGAAGCTCAAATTCTTGCAGATGGCACGTGTGAGCTTTCCAGCTGACGGATTCGAGTTATTCGCAAAGTACCCTGCGCTTGAGCAGATTCGCTGCACTCAAACACGAGTCAAGTCGTCGGACATTAGTCAACTCAAAAACCTGAGTACGTTGCGTGCACTCGACCTTACAGACAATCAAATCGCTGACACTGCCGTCGAAGATATTGCTCTGCTTCCCAACCTCGCATTTTTGAAAATCTGGGGTGGGCAGATCAGCGACCGGACGCTGGACTCAGTCGCAAAGATGAAAAATCTGAAAGTGTTGGGGTTGAACTACACGACCGTCACCGACGAAGGAATGAAGAAACTTCAAAGCCTGAAAAATCTAAAGGAGATCTACCTGTTCGGCACCGCGGTTGGCGACGAAGGAATGGAAGCTCTTGCAAAGGTTCCCAGCCTCGAAGTTTTGGTTCTGCGCAACACCAACGTATCTGACGCAGGCATCAAAGCGATTTCTGGTTTGCCGAATCTACGCAGTCTTGATTTGAGCGAAACGAACTCGCCAGGAATCACGAATGCAGCAGCACCTCATTTCGCCAAAATGAACAAGCTTCAAAAAGTTAATTTCTGGAGCACCAAGATTGGCGACGAGGTTGTCGAAAGCGTTTCCAAACTCGATTCAGTTACCTCGTTAAATATCGACAAGACTGCCGTCACAGACAAGAGCTTGAAGATGCTGGAAGACATGCCGCAGCTAACATGGCTGCATTGCGGCTCGAACAAGGAGCGTTTGACCGACGATGGTGCCGAATCGCTTTTGAAGTTGAAGAACTTAAAGTATTTGAATATTAGTCAGAACGCCATCACCGAAGACATGTTCTACGAGCTCGATGACATGATCTCGCCAAAGGGCGGCACCGTCATCTGGTAGATCTGGTTGGTTGAACTTAGCCTAACGGCAACACCCTCCTGAAGACCAACACCCTCCCTCTAGGAGGGTCAGTCGCGAGGAACGAGTGGCTGGGGAGTGTGAGCTTCCTGAGTACTCTCGAAGTGGTTGCAAAGCTTTTCGCAATCGCGTCCTCCCCGGCTGCGCCGACCCGCCCAAAGGGGCGGTGATGTTATTGCCCAAAGAATCGCATCACGCCTTCAAACACGTGAGCTTCTGTCAAACGTGCACCGTCAACCAGCGACGCGTGCGAACAAGCCAGTACGCCCTCTGCTTCACCGACCGGCTGCGGGACGCCATGGGAACCCTTGATCAATCTTGCATCCAATGGCACGCTCATTGTTGCCATATCAAAGCAAAGCTCTACCGGATCATATCCCGGTTTGCGATGAATATCGACGGTTCGCGCGAATGCAGGAGCCAGCGTGTCGTCCAGCCACCAATAGTAAGCCTGCCAACTATTGGGTGTAGAAACTAGGACAACATCACCACTCCGGTCATGATCAAGCGATCCACGATCCGATCCAGAAAGCACCCGATCGATGCCTGCCACGCCCGCGAACAATTCAACGACCTTCGAGATCGTCGCGGCATGATTATCTTTCACGAAAACATGCGAGAATTGATGATCGGCCAGCGCCCAGGCTGCACTACTTTCGAAATCTAACTGCTCATTTCCAGCATCCGATTCCGATTCGCAAACTTGCAACAAACCCGCTTCCCGTAAAACGCGATTTGGATAGCTCACATGATCGACTTCCGTAATCACGTACTCGCTGTGGACCATCCACGCTGGTTCATCCAACGCACCATTCATCTGCTCAACGAACTCACCCAACAAGATGTCCAAATCGACAACCGCCTGATTGGCTTGCTCACTGTTCGGGCCAAACTTCTGTGCCGCGTAGTCGAGGTGCGGCAAGTAAACGTAGAAGAAATCCGGCTGAAACTTCTTCGCACATTCCGCGGCGCTTTCCGCAATCCAGCGACTGGATTTAATATTCGCCAGCGGTCCCCAAAAGTGCTTCAGAGGAAAATGGCCAAGCGTTTCCAGTAACTCACCGTAGAACTCTTGCGGCTTTGTATAACACCAAAGATCTTCACTGCCGTCCGGCTTGTGAATTGGAGCTGGCATGCAAACGTAGTCCGCACCGCAACCCTTGCTAAGCATCGGAAACCAAGCCGCCGACTTGAGACCTTTCTCGTTCAACAAATCCCAAATCTGTGGCTGTTGGATCACTTCGTTCCAGGCAGTCCACATTTCGACTTTGCGATCTTCCCGCCAGTAGAAACCGTTCGCGACCACGCCATGCTCCGCCGGAGACTTACCGGTCAGAAGGTTCGCCTGACTGGGCCACGTGACACAAGGGAACGCATGTTCGATTGTGCTAACGCTACCGCAGAGCTTCTGCAAGTTCGGCATGCGTTGAAGATCCTCTCGGCGAAGCCCCGGAACGGTCAAAAATACAAGTCGTTTACTGTTCAAGGTGCTTTGCCTTTGCTTGTTCAATCAGAGGATAAAGAAAACTAAAACTGTAATGAATCATCGCAGCCGCGTCCTGGCTGTGATCTGGAAGATCGACATGGATACCACCCTCGTATTCGATCGCTGCGATCGCATCAAACACGAGTGGAAATCCGATTTGACCTTCTTCGAACGGAAGATGTCGATGCTGTCCGACTCGGATGTCAGAGATATGCATGTTCGCGATTTTCTTCTTCCATCGGTCCAGCTGTGCCGCCAACGGAAGCTCGTCACTGCAAAAAGCGTGGCCAATGTCCAAGGTTAGCATCAACCTAGGTGAATCGAAAAGGTGCAACAGCCGATCAAATCGCCCCAACGTGTCGACCAACATGCCTGGCTCCGGCTCGATACTAACAACGACATCGCGTTCGGCAGCATAAAGCAATAGCTCTTCAGCGCCCTGAACCAATCGCGACATCGCCTGTTCAAAAGTCAGCTTTTCTGGCTTGATTCCCGATCGCATCGACATGCAATCAGCGCCGAGCTCTGCTGCGACATCCACGCAGAACTTTAAGTATCGCATACGACTTTCAACCAGCCCCGGATCATGTTCCATCAGGGTCGGGAAGCATCGTTTTCTTGCATCCAGTAGAAAGCTGGCCGTTGCCTCAACGACGCAGTTCATACCGTGATTCTTGAGCAACGATTTTACGTTCTGGATATTTGGTTTGACGTCATGTTCATTCGGTGCAAGCCATCCGTGATCAATATTGATAGCGACGCTCTTGTATCCGGATTCCGCAAGCAGCTTCAATCCATCGAACAGCCCATGTTGAGTCATTCCGTTGCTGTGGTAGCCGATTCGCATGGTTTGCTTGTGTCCGGGAAGAAACGAGGATACTCCAATTGTAACCACAATTGCAAATCTGCGAGACCGCCGGCTCAGGCGGCACGTCCGAGTCGTTGCACGTTTTCTTCGGATAGAATTTCGATAAGAATCTCGACCGTTCGGTCAGCGGCACCGCTGTGCTGCAGCACAAAATCCTGAGCACGTTTTCCGATTGCGATTCGTTCGTCGCCATCGGACAGCATCAAGGACAGAAAACCTGCCAAGTCCTCTGAATCCTTTACGACCGCAGCAGCATTTTTGCTCAGCAGGCCGTCGACGGTCGTTTTAAAGTTCGCGGTGTTTGGACCAAAGCAAACGGGTAGTCCGTAAGCTGCTGGTTCGATCATGTTTTGACCGCCGCGAGAACCCATGCTGCCGCCGACGAAAGCGACGTCGGCCAGGCCCCACCAGCCTGAAAGCTCTCCAATAACGTCGATGATCAGAACATTTGCGGCGACGACCGCATTACCATGCGTCGAACGGCGGTTGAACTTCAAGCTGCGATCTACCAAAAGCAATTCGACCTCTCGGACACGATCCGGATGCCGCGGCACGATGATCAGTTTCAAGTCCGGCAGCAACGAACGCATCTGCACCCAAGCATCAACCGCCGCTGTTTCGTCTTCGATTTGCGTACTGCCCGCGACAAAAACGTGGTCCGCTGAATCGATTCCAAAATCTTGAGCGATGCTACGACAGTAGTTTGTCTTTGCATTGTACCGATCGGTTTCAATTGAATCGTATTTCAAGTTGCCGGTGACTGTGACTCGTTGTTTGTCGCAGCCCAGATGAATAAATCGCTCTGCATAGATCTGATCCTGAGCTCCAACGCGATACAGTTTTGCAAACATTGAACGAGTCAAAAAACCAAACCGACGATAGTTTCGGTGACTGCTTTTACTTAGTCTTCCGTTGGCAACCACAACCGGAAGCCCCATTTCCGCAGACAGATGAATCAGGTTCGGCCAAAGTTCAAGTTCTGCCAGAACTAGCAAGTTGGGATCGATTCGCTTGATGACGTTGTGAATTGCCCAGCTGAAGTCGAAGGGGAAAAAGAACACTTCGTGCTGTTGGCCGAAAAGAGCGGTAGCTCGGTCGTATCCGGTTTCGGTCGTCGTGGAAATAAACAGCTCTGCGTCACCGTGCTTTTTCCGCAAGTGCTTGATCAGCGTGCTGAGTAAGTGGACTTCGCCGACGCTTACTGCGTGAAGCCAAATGCGTTTTGAACTTGAAGGCTTTTTTGCGATTGGACAGAGGCCGAATAGCTTTTGTTTCCAGCCTCGCCGATTCTTGCCCATGGAGACAAAGCGCCACACAAGCCAAGGAAGGCTAACAGCGAAGATCAACAACCAGATCCCGTTGAAGACAGACGTGCGGATGTGTGATCGCAGGCTCAAATCAATCCTTTGTTGTAGTCAAGTCTGTCCCAGACTCGTACTAGCCCAAAACCGATCTAGGACAGACCGGCCTACACTTAGCCAGCTTTTCGCATACAGCAGTTCTTATACTTCTTACCGCTACTACACGGACACGGATCATTTCGACCGACCTTTTCGTCGCGGTTTCGAATCGTTTCCGCTTTAGTTTTCGCACTGCCGGCTGAATCCGCAGCTTCCTGATTCTCACGCGTTGTGTCGTTCTCGTAAGTCTCATGCGTTTCGATAGTACGTGTTTCCATCGCCTTCGCCGAAGTCTCAGAAAGGGTGTGGCTAACGAAATCAGCGTTCATACTCTCCATGCGGAATACAAGATCAGTCACGCGTTCCCCGATGGTGCTCCAAAGACCCTCGAACATCCGCATACCTTCACGCTTGTACTCGACCTTCGGGTCTAGCTGTGCCATACCGCGGTTTCGAACGGCACTTCGCAGGTAGTCCATCGCCAGCAAGTGATCTTTCCACGCTGAGTCAACGACCTCCAGCAGAACCATTCGCTCCATGCGACGGAACTCAGGATGGTAGTGATTTTCAACGATCGCTTCGAGCCGCTCTTCGAGTTGCTCTTTCTCGAGACGCTCGACATTTTCGAGATCAAGTTCGTAGTCCAGGGTGTCTTTGAACCAACCGGCCAGCGAGTCGGCTGCGCCGTTAGCGTCCTTCAACGGCAATTCGCCTTTCCGGGAAAGCTCCGTCAGTTTCTCATGCAACGTCGCGATGGTTGTCTGGGCTTGCTGTTGATGGCGAAGACTTTTGTCGATCAAGAGGTCCGCGATTTCCTGGCGTTGCTTGTCTTGAACATCAGCCACATTGATCTCTGATTTGAATCGTTCGCTCGCCCAGTCCATCAACTGTTCACGATCCAAACGCGGTTGGGCTCCGCCAGTTCCTTCAGTCGAGAACTGATAGAATCCGGCCATCACTGGGTATTCGGCTTCCTTGCGATCGTAAACTTCGATCGCTTTGTCGGTCGCGACTTCGGTCACTTCATCGGCAGACGTTTCGTCCAATGAATCAGGATCAATCTCAATGCCAAATTTCGCTTTGAGCCATGCCGCTGCGGTGCGAACGCCGTATTTATGATCCAGCATTTGCTCAGCGTGCGTGACCTCGATTTTCCCGAGGGCAATGCGTGCCTTGTCGATCAGGAACTCATCCACCCGATCGCGGCCAATTTTCTTGAGTTCGTGTTCGTTGATTTTCAGGTTCCAGCGACTATTGCCGAGGTGTTCCAGCGCCGACCAGTTCCATTCCGATTCATCTTCTGAAATCGGTAAGTGATCTTCGACTTGGCTGACGACCAGTGTCTCAGCCATCCGCTGGGCTTCATCGATGGCTGTCTTTTCTGCTTCGCCTGGCGTCAGTTTGCGGAACAACTTTGGCTCTAACGCGTCAACGGAAAGCTGATTCGCAGCAGAGCGAGCGAATGACTCGTAGCCAAAGGAATCATCCAAACAGGTTGCAAGATTCGATTCGATTTGATCGCGGATCATGTCCTGCACAATGTCGCGACAACTGGCTCCGTCGAGAATCCGTTGGCGAAAGCTGTAGATTCGCTTTCGCTGCTCGTCCATTACCTCGTCGTATTCGAGAAGACTTTTTCGAATCTCGAAATTGAACTCTTCGCGTTTCTTTTGAGCACTGTCGATGCGCCGCGAGACCATCTTGCTTTCGATCGGCACATCGTCCTTGAAACCACCCATCTCCAAAACACGTTTCACAAACGGACCCGCAAAAATTCGCATCAGGTCATCGTCAAGGCTGAGGAAAAACCGGCTACTTCCGGGATCACCCTGGCGACCACAACGACCACGAAGCTGGAGGTCAATTCGACGAGCATCATGACGCTCGGTACCGATGACGTGCAGCCCGCCCATGGCTTTCACTTCCACGCCCATTTCGGCCATCCTGTGTTCTACGTTGATTTCCGCCGACAGCGTCTCCCAAACATCCTGTGGCACATCCAATCGAGTCGCATACGTGTCCTGCAAACGAGCCCATGCCATCGTTTCCGGGTTTCCGCCCATTACAATGTCGGTACCGCGACCGGCCATGTTCGTGGCAATTGTGACGGCGGAAAAACGACCGGCCTGAGCAACGATTTCTGCTTCGCGTTTGTGGTTCTTCGCGTTGAGAACTTCGTGCTTGATGCCTCGCTTGGTTAGCAAATCCGAGAGGAGTTCACTTTTCTCAATCGTCGTTGTGCCGACAAGGATTGGACGACCGGCCCGCTGAACCTTGTTGACCTTGTTTTTCGCTAGCCGATACTCCTTGCCGTCGACATTATCCTTGACGACCACTTCGCCGTCTTCGCTGACGAGTTTTCCAGCGTAGATGTCTCCATTGTTCATCACGACCATGTCGTGCATGTGATAGTTTTCAATTTCTTCAGCAATCGCACGCCATTTGTATTTCTCGCCGCTGAAAATGATGTCCGGATGCGCGATCCGCAGCATTGTTTTATTCGTTGGAATGGCGACAACATCAAGTTTGTAGATCTTGTAGAACTCTTCCGCCTCCGTCATCGCAGTACCTGTCATACCGCAGATTTTGTCGTAGAGTTTGAAATAGTTCTGCAGCGTGATCGTCGCAAGCGTTTGAGTCTCTTCTTTGATCTTCACGCCTTCTTTGGATTCAACCGCTTGGTGCAAGCCATCGGACCACTGACGACCTTCCATTAAACGACCGGTGAACTCGTCGACGATGACAACCTGGCCATCTTTGACAACGTAGTTAACATCAACTGTATAAAGCGAATGGGCACGGAGTGCGTTGTCGATCAGGTGCGGCCATTCCATGTTGCCCGGCGTGTAGAAACTTTCGACGCCAGCCAACTTTTCAGCGTAGCGAACGCCTTCGTCGGTCAGCGTTGCGGTGTGGTCTTTCTCGTTGACTTGATAGTGTACGTCTTTTTTCAGCTGTAGCGCGATTCGGTTGGCTTCGGCGTATCGCCCGGGGTTCGTGTGCGCAGGACCCGAGATAATCAGCGGAGTACGCGCTTCATCGATCAGGATGTTGTCGACTTCGTCAATAATCGCGAAAGCAAGTTTGCCCTGCGACTGCTGATTGCGAGAACTGAATCGCAAATCACCACGAGCCGCCGGACGCATGTTGTCCCGCAGGTAATCAAAACCAAATTCGTTGTTGGTTCCGTAAGTGATGTTGCAGCTGTAAGACTTCTGACGTTCAAGCACCGGCATGTTCGATTGGATCGTGCCAACCGTAAGCCCCAGCCCCATGTACAGAGGAGCCATCCACTCCATGTCACGACGGGCAAGGTAATCGTTCACTGTCACAACGTGCACGCCGCGGTTTTCGAGTGCATTCAAGTAGGCAGGCAACGTCGCTACCAGCGTCTTACCTTCACCAGTCACCATCTCGGCGACGGCTCCGCTGTGCAGCACCATGCCGCCGACTAACTGCACATCGTAGTGTCGCATACTTAGGAACCGTTTGCCGCCTTCACGACAGACTGCGAAAGCTTCGGTCAGAATATCGTCAGTGGTTTCACCGTTGCGCAATCGCTGCATGAAGAGCTGAGTCTGATTGGCGAGCTCTTCGTCCGTCATCTTTTCGTAAGTCGCTTCAAGTGCTCCAATCGCATCGACGCGATTCTGAAGCCTTTTGACTTGGCGTGCATTGGACGACCCGAACAGATTTGTGATCGTACGCTCGACATTTCGAACGACGCCAGAAACGAAGTGCGTCGTGTTGTCCCAAAGAAGTTCCAGCTTTTCCATTTTTCTTTTCCGGTAACCGAACGCTGCCTGGTCAGATAAGAACAGGGTGGGTACTCGGCTCCAATTTTAAGGTTTTACGTTACGTCTTATTCGCGTAGCTTCATCATGCCGATCTGTCAGCCTCAGTGAGCGACAGTTGGCCTATTTTGGGGCGTTTTTATAGTCCTGACAGGTTATCGTGCTTGCGAAAATGGGTCAATGTTAGCTGAACCGCCATTAACGCGACAAAACCCGGATTTAACTCGATATTTACCCGTAAGTTCGCTGAACGAATGTCAGACGAACTTGGGAAAGAGCTCCGAGAACGCAACATCCGTGCCGGGAAGCCTAATCAACGCTGTCGCGGCTGGTCTGATGTGGCTATTCTTTTATTTCACCGGAACACTATTTTTATAAGGCATTCAAACTTTCTGTGAGCAAGAAACCAGTCACCACTGATATTCGCGGCAGGCTGATCCTGCTTGGAACTGGAACTTCGGTTGGTGTGCCGGCCATTGGGTGCGGCTGTGATACCTGCCAGAGCGACAATCCTCGCAACAAACGTTCACGCAGCAGCGCGATATTTGGTTTGCCGGAGGGCAATCTGCTCGTTGATACTTCGCCCGATTTGCACCAGCAGATGATTCGCGAAAAACTCGGCATCGTGCACTCGGTGATCTACACGCACGAGCATTCCGACCACGTCATGGGATTTGACGACCTGCGTCTATTTCAATTTTACCTTGGGCATCCGGTTCCGGTTTATTGCAACGAAGCGGTTGATACGCGGCTTCGCGAGGCGTTTAGCTATGCGTTCTCGGATCGCGAGACGACACATCGAGGAGCCGCTCCTGCCGTCGACATGCATCTAATTGACACCGAACCCTTGGAGATTCTTGGCGCGACGATCGTTCCAATTCCGTTGAAGCACGGCCCCCATTTTGACGTCCTTGGTTTTCGCGTCGGCAATGTCGCCTACTGCACCGATGTCAGCCACATTCCTGAGAGCAGCTTTGAGTTGCTTGAAGGGGTCGAGGTTTTGGTGTTGGATGCTTTGCGTGCCGACCCGCATGCGACGCACTTTAGTATCGATGAAGCCATTGAAGCAGCACAACGGATCGGCGCGAAGAAAACTTGGTTCACTCACTGCGCGTGCAAACTGAACTACGAAACCGTGAACCCGTTGATGCCTGATGGCATTGAGATCGGCTACGACGGCTTGCAGATCGAACTGGTGTAGCCCTGCAAGTTGTTCGACTCGCAGCGGTTCAGTTCAGTTTTAATCTTCTTCGCTGATCCATATTCGGCACTCATCGAACGTTTCGAATACTTGGTCTTCTGGGACAAGATTCGGAACCAGCCCGATTCGCCGGAGCATATCTGCTGGCTGGGTTTGCAATCCAGTGAGCACAACTTTTTTCTCTTCCTGCGTGAGTGTCAGAATCGTATCTTCCAAAGCGTAGAGCCCCGATTGATCGATGTATGGCACGCGTTCCATTCGGACGACGAGCGTTTCCACTTCCTTGGGCAACGCATCCGCGATCGCACGGAACCCGGAACTAAATCCAAAGAAGAGAGGTCCGTAGAGATGCTTGATGTAAACGTTCTTCGGCGGTTGTTTCGCAACTTCTGATTCATCATCCCAAACAGGCTCGGGATCCAACATCGCAACCGTCGTTTCTGTCTCAGCTAGGTCGCTCGCCTGCTTCATGAACAGTACGCTTGCCAGCACCACGCCCGCAGCAACCGCGTGAATCAGGTTTCCAAACACTGTCCAAACCAGGACGACGAGCATCACCAGTGCATCGGCTTTGGGCACATCAAACAGGTGCTTGAACCCCTTGTAATCAATGATCGCAATGCCCACTGAGATTAGCAGGCCGGCCAATACACAAAGTGGAATGTAGGAGACCAAGGTGCCCAGTCCCAATAGTGCAACCAATTGAAAAACACCGTGGGTGATCCCCGAGAGCCGAGTCTTGGCTCCGGACTTGATCGCGACGACGGTTCCTTTGGTGGCACCTGCGCCCGGGATACCTCCAAACAACGCAGAGACAACATTTCCGATGCCTTGTCCAACCAACTCCCGTTTGCTGTTGTGACGATCCTTGGTGATATTGTCAGCGATAACCGAAGTCAACAAGGAGTCAATCGAGCCAAGCAGCGCCAACGTCACGCCCGACTGAATAACAAACACATAGTGCTCTGGGGAAACCGTTAGTAGGGCGCCGAACTTGAGTGGCGGGAAACCCTTCGGGATATCGCCAATCACGGGTACATCCAACCCAAGCGCAAGCGCGGCTCCGGTGCCGACCAATAGCGCCACCAGCACGGAAGGTACTTTCTTTGTGATCCATGGAAATGTGTAGTTCACGACCAAAGTCAAAATACCCAAAGCGACGGCTGCCCAGTTGAGCGCTGATAATGGTTCGCTGATTTTCGTGAACACTTCGATCGTCGACTTGGGGGACTTGCTGCCCATCAATGGCCAAAGCTGAAGAAAGACAATAATCAGCCCGACACCACTCATGAATCCGGATACAACCGGGTAGGGAAAGTAACGTATGTACTTTCCGATCCCCAGCAGTCCGAGTCCAATTTGAAAAAGACCACCCGCGAGGAAGCACATCAAAACAAGACCGAGTCCATCTTCGATACTTCCCGTTGCTTCAATTGCAAACAGGACGATGGAAGCCGACACCACCGTCATGGGTCCGGTTGGCCCTGAAGCCTGCGTTGCAGTCCCCCCAAACATCGCAGCAAAAATGCCAACCGCGATCGCTCCGTAGAGTCCCGCTGCCGCCCCCAGCCCTGACTGAACACCGAATGCAAGCGCCAGCGGCAGTGCAATAATGCCCGCGACAAGACCGCCGCTTAAATCACCCTTTAAGTTTTTAAAGTCGTACCCCATGTCGGCAAGTGAATCCTGTAAGTTGTCGAGAAAATCAAACCTAGCAAAGTGTCAAGTTTTGATGTGCGATGATTATGCTGCTTTATGCAGGATTTCTCAACCGACTTGACTACGCAAATCCTTTCGGACCCAATTGTCTCCGCACGTGCTCTGGTTGCGATTCCGATCGAGACCGATTGTGGATCGGGGACGCTCGGGAAAGAGACCTCATGAACCGCCTACGAAAAGCGACCACAACACAGTCTTTGGCAAAGCCAATACGCCCAATGCCCTTGCGACTGACAACAAGCAAATTGGTCCAAAGTAGACGTGCCAAAATGTCGATTTGAAAGCTTCGTAACGCGGCGTTATCGGATAGTCGGGATCAATAACGATTCCATCGTATAACGACCACCGAAACCAGAAATTAGCAACAAGACCAAATGAGAAAAGAAACGTACTCACAGCAGTCGCTAATAAAGAAAGCATCTTTGGCTTCTTCAATTCCGTTCATGTCGCCTAATAAGCAATTTTTCGAGAATGAAACAAGAATTACCATCACTCAAGACTGGTTTCGTAGCGACTACTCCGTGCCCATCGCCGATCCGGGAACTCGCGGATCGTGAACGCCCGTGAAGATTCCCGTCTCTGGATCACGGACGATCATCTGGCTGACTCCAACATTGTCGGATTCGGCAACGGACAACTCATGACCAAATGAATTGAGTTCAGCTTTGAGCGATTCGTCCATTGAACTTTCGATTCGTAACCGATCAGGTGACCATTGATGATGAAAGCGGGCAGCGCCGATCGCTTCGTGAGGTTGCATCCCAAAGTCCACGACTCGGATGATGGCCGTGGCGACCTGCGTGATAATTTTTGGCCCGCCAGCTGCACCGAGCGACATCATTGGCTTGCCATCTTTGAGCACGATCGTAGGGCTCATACTCGAAAGCGGCCTTTTCCCGGGCGCGATTGAATTACTGTCGGCGCCGATTAACTCGAATGCGTTCGGCACGCCAGGAGCGATCGAAAAATCATCCATCTCGTTATTGAGAATGACTCCCGTACCCGGCACGATGACTTTTGAGCCGAACGTTGTGTTGATCGTGGATGTGATCGCAACCCAGTTCCCCTCTTCGTCCGCCGCCGCGATGTGGGTCGTATGCCGATCGCCAAAAACGTCCATCGGATTCGGCGGACAACCGTAAGACTCAACGTTCGACGTAAAACCGGGATCAATCTGCTGTGCCAATTCGCAAGCGTACAGTTTCGCAACCAAGCCCTTGGGCACGTTCGTGTAGGCCGGATCGCCAGGCCAATGAGCACGATCAGCAAACGCAAGTTTCATCGCCTCGACAATCAAATGCAGTGCCTCCGCGCGGTTCCGTTGGGAAATCGATTTCAAGTCAAAATGTTCGACGATATTCAAAATCTGAGCGACATGAATTCCGCCGGAACTCGGTGGCGGAAAACCGACAATGCAATAGTCTCGGTACAGGGTCGCAACGGGTGCTCGATCAATCGTCTCGTAACTCGCAAAGTCAGACTCGGCGATTGCGCCACCGTTCTCCCGCATCCACTCAGCAACTTTTTTCGAGAACGGTCCACGGTAAAACCAATCCGTGCCATTTGCGGCGACGCTGCGATAGGTTTCGGCAAGGTCTCGCTGAACAAGAATATCACCTGCCATCAAAGGAGTACCATCTTCCTTGAGTAACAAAGCAGCTGTTGCCGGGAAGGCCTTGATCTTCTCAGCCGTTCTCGCGATACGGCTACTGTAGAGCGGCGTGATCGCGAAACCTTCCTCTGCGATCTTTGCGGCGGGCCCCAAAAGTTCACTAAACGACTTTCTACCGTGACGGGCAACCGCGTTCTCATAAGCCAGCAATGCCCCAGGAACAGCGACGGCACGGGCACCGGTTTGAGATTGAGCCGGCTGTAATTCGCCGTTCTGATCTCGATAGAAATCTCTGAACGCAAGCGATGGAGCCGTTTCGCGACCATCAATCGCGTACAGTTTCCCCTCGGCTGAGTGAATTAGCATGAAGCAACCTCCGCCGATGCCCGAGTTGTATCCATCGACAACGCCAAGCGTCAGGGCAGCAGCAACCGCCGCATCAACGGCGTTACCTCCAGATCGAATCGCATCCAAACCGGCCCGCGTCGCGATGGGAGAAACGGTCGCCACCATGTTTTTGTGGCTTTGGCCAACGTTCCGCGGGAGATCCGCCACCGCTTGCTGCGTGACGGCTTTCTGAAAGGCAACCGCGGCATTCACTGAAAATGCACATATGCACAGGCAAATCACGGCAACGAGTCGAATGTTTTTTTGCGTTCTCATGATCCTTCAATCGATAGCAGGTTGGGTTACTCTCCTAATTCGATCATAACCAGGCAGAACATTCCAGATGGTGCTGGATCTATCGAGTTTCAAAATCGGTAGTTTTCCACCGACACGATCCGGGCAATCACTGAATGGAATTTCACCCGATGATCGCACGTCTAACTGAAAACCGCGGCGTAAGTCTCGCAAATACAAACAAGTCGCTCGAATTTGACATCAATTCATCATGGATATAAATTGCAAATCGATGCTTAGAGAATTTCAAATTTAACTCAGGCGAAAATCCCAATGCAGATTTGTGCGATCAGTTGCGTGACATTTATCTTTGCCGCTACAAGTTGGTCATCGTGTCAGGCCCAATCGAATTTTGACCTTGAGCCTCCAATCCAGGCGAGCACGAATTCAGTTGAGGTCACGATGTCTCCAGACCCGGAT
The DNA here is from genome assembly GCA_964352885.1 of uncultured Pirellulaceae bacterium. Lineage (GTDB taxonomy): Bacteria > Planctomycetota > Planctomycetia > Pirellulales > Pirellulaceae > Mariniblastus. The sequence goes on along the minus strand of CAYGUE010000037.1, from coordinate 11,244 downwards.
GCGATTCCGGTGTTCAAGTTTGCGACGGCCGAATTGGATGGCGACGGGAAGATAACAATTGCCACGAAACGGGCCACGCAAAAACTGGTGGCTCCGATGGCTAAACCAGTCGATCCCGAACTCGACCCTCGTGGAATTCATTACACGGAAAACGTCACGCAAAACTATACTGTTCAACGTGTTGTCAAAGAAAAGGACAAAGACGGCAAGGAAGTCCTTAAAACTGTCGCGGAAACACGAACACGAACCGTACCTTTGTCTCGCTTTCGAAAACGGAACGCAGAAGAGCAGGCCGAGTTTGAGAAAAAAGTCGCTGAGAAGAAAAAGGAAGGGGCAAATTCTGACGAAGCGAAGATCGCTGCAGCCGTTGCGACGAACGTGACTCAGGAATACGAGGTTCAAGTTCCGTATTCCGTTGAGGAAGACGGCAAAGCGGTGACCAAGACTCGAGCTGAAAAACGAACTCGTACGATCGTTGTCTATCGCGGCAAAACTGAGACAACCCCTTCGATCAATTCGAAAACTTATGCGATGGAGAAAGTGAAGTGCTTTGGCATCGACGGGATTAAACTGGATCAAGCGACCATCAAAAAACGGCTCACCGAAAGGCGCCCCTGCATCCTAATTAACAGCGAACAAGGCATCTCTCCTTACTTTCAATCGTTACTGAATCCCGAGGCCATCTTCGTCGTTGAACCGAAAGAGTGATTCTACGGTCAGCGAACTTGCGCTCTCCAAAGGCTAGTTAAATTAATGCATGATAACCCGTTGCGTAACGGGCTGATTATGATTCACTTGCGCGGTACGGCGGGGACCATCCCTTGCTCAAGCGGCGGGTTATGATTGATTAAGTCGCAACCTCGCTGGGTTGTGATTCAATCAACAAGCCCTCAAGTCAGGGGGCAAGCTTCTTCGGTTCGTGCAGACCAACCAACGCCAAACCAAGCAAGCATGCAACCACCGAGAAAAGGAATACGTTGTTGGTTAATGCTATCCCGCACAACACCACGATCGCGACAACCGAAGCTATCTTCCGCGGCATCAGCCAAAGGAAACAGCAAACTAATTCGCTGCACACGACCATCCGAGAATGCCACATCGCCGCGTTTCTTAACCCATCTTCTGACACCGAGCTTCGCAGCAGGTTGTACGTCCAAAAGTCCCGATCTTTGAAGTAGATTTCGAACAAAACTTCTCCGGACCAGTACCCCGGTGTCAGCTTGCCGAACGCCGCACCAACGAAAATTAAACTCAAAATCAGATGCGACAACCACGCCGCTCGCGGGTAGAGCGTTTCAAACGATTCACCGAGTCGCGAAGTAAACCAAAGGCACCAGATTGACGTCCAGGCACAACAGAGAAACGTCACATCGTTGTACGCACTCTGGTGGAGACAAAGAATTGACAACCCGGCAAAGCTGGCCGCGCCTAGTATCAGCAGAGGAATCTTCGATCTTGTAAACAGGATTAGAATTGAACCAAAAGCGGCCAACACATACGCCACGCACAAAACTGTTGGCGAACGAAAGAACTCGGGAAAGAAAGGATCGACAATCGGATACTCGTTGTGGATCTCCAGGAAATATCGGAAATACCGAACTTTCCACAGCAGCGAAACCAGAATGCCAACGTGCACCAGTTTCAGCAGCGAAAGACTCTCACGCTGGTCATTCCCTCGCACGGTGCTGCACCCAGTTCTCGAGGCTACGGTGAATATGCAACGACCCGTCAGACTGTTCTAAGATCTCCCAACGGCTTGTCAGTTCAGATTTTCGGAAGCGTGTCGACATCTCAAAAGTGCCCTGACGCTGATCCGTGAAACATTTCGGAGAGAGTTCGCCGAACGTGATGACACGTGCGGGAAAATGATTCAACGGCATCGAAAACCACGACTCATGGCTTTCATCAAAAGGCAATTCGCCGGCCAATTCGTTGCTAAACTGCGCGCGGTTTTCAAAGTTGTACATCGAAGGCACTGGCGCCAACGCTGCCCAGCTCACGAAGTCAGGCGATGCGAGATGAAATCGTCTCATTGCAAGTTCTCGTGTCGTGGACGAAAACAGAATTGAGACCACCCAGGCGACAATCGTCAGCGCGATCGCCAGCAACGAAAGAGCGAACCAGTCTCTCTGTTTGTAACTTTGAGTTATAAATTCGGCAGGTCGAAACATGGTCAGAGAATAACAGAATCGTCCGGTTTCATGCCAGACGGATTGAATTCGCGAACCTATCGGCGTCTTTTAGGGTCCCGCCTGTCAACCTGGATTATTCACAAGGTCCGGGCGGGAAGTCGCGATTGAACTTGCCTACGGAGCGACTCAGCGTCTCAGTCAAAATTGGAGATTCACTCGATGGGCAAAGTTTCATCAATCAATTCGTTCGCTTTCGCAACGAAAAGATGTCCCAAAATTTACTTCCCGCTCGTCGTCATGAATAGTCCCGGTTCAAATGCTCTCGACAACGGAAAATGAAATGATTGAAATTGACGGATCGCAGGGCGAAGGCGGCGGACAGATCGTCCGGTCTTCGCTGACATTATCGCTGCTGACAGGGAGTAGTTTTCGGATCTTCAATTTGAGAGCCGGCCGTAAAAAGCCGGGCCTGAAACGACAGCATCTGACAGCGGTCGCTGCGGCTACGCAAGTCGGCAATGCCTTCGTGATGGGCGCGGAACTTGGGTCCAGAGAGATTATTTTTGAACCCGGTCAAACAATGCCCGGCGACTACCACTTTGAAATCTCGACTGCCGGCAGCATCACACTGGTGCTGCAGACGGTTCTGCCGGCGCTGATGCTGGCGGACTCGGCTTCTCAACTGAAACTCTCTGGCGGCACGCACAACATGCTGGCTCCTCCTTTTGATTTTTTGGAACGTAGCTTTGTGCCGCTGCTGAATAGGATGGGGCCGATCGTTGAACTGAAGCTGAATCGACACGGCTTCAATCCGGTCGGCGGAGGAGAATTCGAGGCGACGATTACTCCCGTGAAAACGATGAAAGGACTCAACATCATGGATCGGGGAAAACTGGTTCGACGCCGAGTTCGCGGAATCGTTTCAAAACTGCCGATCGACATTGCGAAACGAGAGTCTTCAAGAGTGATTCGAAAGCTGAACTGGGATCGGGCGGCTATCGAACATATCGTAGTTCAAAACCCGACAGGTCCGGGCAACATCCTTGTTGCAGAATTGGAATATGAAAACGCTACTGCGATGTTTTGCGGATTCGGTCACGTTGGCATAAACGCGGAAAGGGTTGCAGATGGTGTTGTTCGCGACATCAAAAAATACTTGAAAACGGACGCTCCGATCGAGCCTCATTTGGCGGATCAGCTGATGCTTCCGATGGCGATCGCCGCAAACTTCTTTGGCGTGAAGAGCAAGTTTCGCGCGGGCCCATTGACGCAGCATTCACTAACTCAGGCGGACATCATCCGCAGGTTTCTGGATGTGACGGTTGAAACTGAAGAACAGCCTGATAGCTCGGTGACTGTCGCGATTTTTTAGAGTCGGATTCATGACCGCCCGGCAAAGCAGTACCTTTCGCTCTGATTCTTGTTTGCGGACTGCAAGCACTCACTCGGCGACGACGTGCTCAATAACAATTCCGAATTAGCTTCCCGATTTGCAAGCAAGACCCAAGGCACGCTTTCGGTGCGGAGAACCGAGTGACATTGTCGCTCGGCTTTCCAAGCTGATAGCGCGCCCCTGACGAAATACGGATTCCATTTCAAGACGGTTCCTTAGTCAGTACTTTCGGAGCAAGCAGATGCTCTTAAAACACAAAAAAACCTTGGGATCGAGCATTGCTCAACACCAAGGCTAGGTGGTTCGATTGACTTGGGAAAGTACTAGCTGTTCTTTTCCAGCATCGTCATGTAGTCAGCGGTAATCTCGAGAACCTCATCGAGGTAGTAATCTCGCTTGATTTCCTTGTTGCCGGCAACCTGATCCTCGATCACTTTTTCGTCTTCTTTGTCCGCACGCAATTCACGGCTGCGGGCGAGAAATTCTTCTTCGTTCAGCGAAACGGTTTTCAGGTTCTTCTGTCGAACGTATTCTTCAATACGACGAATTTGCTTGGTGAACTTGTCCGACGCTTTGACGCGTTCAGCCGAACGAATCTGCAACGCCTTCTTAACTTCCTCAGAAGCCAAACCATAGCTGCGATAGTCTGCAGCCGAGATTCGATCGAACTCAACCGGATACTCAAGATCTGATTCGCCAACAGGCATCTTGTCGGTAACTGATGGAATAACCAAATCTGAGAGGACGCCACGCTTTTGCGTGCTGTCGCCGTTTGGGCGATAGAATTGTGAACGTGTAATCTTCAAAGCTCCGAACTGGTTTGGAGCACTCTGCATTCGGTAGAAGACTTCATTCAAATCCATCAGAGTTTGTACGGTGCCTTTACCGTGTGTCGTCGTATCTCCAACAATGATACCGCGATCGTAGTCTTGCAACGCACCCGCCAAAATTTCGCTTGCGCTGGCACTGAACTTACTGGTCAAAACAACAACCGGCTTCTTCCACGTCGCTCCACGAGTTCGATCGTCAAGCTTGATGATCTGGTTCGAGGCGTCCTTGATTTGAACAACCGGTCCGACATCAATGAACAGGCCAGTGCAATCGATGGCTTCCTGAAGGCTGCCGCCGCCGTTCTTTCTCAAGTCCAGTACGACGCCATCGACGTTTTCTTCGTTGAATCGCTTAAGAATTTTCTTCACGTCCGTTGTGGTGCTGCGACCATCGGGGCGGCCAGACATATCTGCGTAGAAGCTTGGAAGCTCAATAAATCCGATTTTCCGTGGGCTTCCATCAGCGTTGACACCTTGGTCGAAGACTTTGCCTTGTGCAGCACTGTCCTCAAGCTTGATCTTTTCGCGAACGATCTCCACGGTGCGAATGTCACCGCCCTCTTCTGATTGGACATTCAAACGAACAACGGTTCCTGCTTTACCCCGGATCATGCCGACGACTTTGTCTAACTTCATCGAGTTGATATCAATGAAGTCCGTTCCGTTCTTCGCAGCGAGTTGCGGGTCGACACGACCTCCATCCTCACCGCCCTGACCGACTTCCATGATGACATCGTCGATAGAAATCCCGCCCTGAGTATCACAGGCACCACCGGGAACGACGCTTCGAATGACTGTGTAGCCTTCATCGTTTCCAGAAAGCGTTGCTCCGATTCCTTCGAGTTCCAAAGAGAGCTGGATCACGAAGTTCTCGAACGAGCGCCGAGACATATATGATGTGTGGGGATCGAAAGAGTTTGTCACCGCAGTCACATACATCTCAATAATGTCCTCGGTGTCAGTTTGATGCATGCGACGAGCAAAAGATGCGTACCGATTTTGCAATTTCTCGGATGGAGAAATCTCCTTCTTCTTTTTCTTTTTCTCTTTTCCATCTTCCCTGTCCAGCTCTTCGTCGCCGCGGAAAATAAGCAGGTTGTATTTGATTCTCTTTCGCCAAACGTCTTTGGCTTCTTCGTCGTTCTTTGCGTAAGTTGCAATATCTGGATCGGTGACCATTTCTTCTTTGAGCGTGAAGTCGTGTACTCCGCCCGCCAACTCGATCGCAAGTTCCGTTCGTTGGTCAACTCGCTGAAGGAATTTCCTATAGACGTTGATGCCGAAATCAAAATTTCCTTGTTGAACGTTCGCGGCAATCTCGTCTCTGCTTGCCATGAATTCATCGACGTCGCTCTGCAAAAAATACGACTTAGTCGGATCGAGCATCTTCAGATAAAGATCGAACGCGCGATTGGAGATCTCCGAATCGAGTCCGCGACGCGACAGGTGACGAGTTGTCATCAGGTCGGCGACGATCTTGCCCACACGTTTTTGGCTTCTCGTGGGTGTCTTAATCGCATCGTCAGCGTGGACGATCGGGACAGCAAACAACGCCATCATGGCCAACATCAAAATTTTTGCGATACGATGACTGGGTCGGAGTCTCGTTTGTACACTCATGAAGGACCTTGCGATAAATTGTTCAATGTAGATAGGTTCGGAGCTTTCACTTTAAACCCATTTGGGGTCGGAAAGTTCCCGAATCAATTTTTGTGGCCGATATCGAAACCGCAAACTATTGTCTATAATCCAAACAATAGTACGGTTTCGGCATTCTCGCGACAATAGCGATCCCGAAATCTCGATTGCCGAAGCCCCGTTTCGTTCGATAATCCTTTAGGAAAGTCGTATCTCTCGTGCCAGCGTTTTTAATGATGAATTCAGGCTCCAACTCGGGAGCCAGATTTGAACTCAAAGCGACAGAAGACAATTTTCTGGGCCGCGATTGGGAATGCAGGGTCGTCCTGAACGATCCTCAGTGCTCGAGAAAGCACGCTCGTATTTACGCCAACGAAGATGGTTGGTGGATCGAGGACAATGGCAGCAGCAATGGCACTTACGTGAACGGGCAAACCATACACGAAGCTCGACTGGATGAAGGCAACATGATCCGCATCGGCGGAAGTGCATTCACGTTTACCGAAACGATCATTCAAAAGCTTTCTGACGACGAAAGTAAGACTGGCGAGATGCGTGGCCTGACAGCCCAAACCGTCATCTTGGACGAATCGCACGACCCGATGGACACCGGCCAGTACACGCTGGACTTTCTCAAAGGTCATGACTGGGGACAAGACTTTTTCTTTCTGTTTCAACTTAGTGTGAAACTTCTGGGGCTGGACGATCCGGAAGCAATGATTCAGACGTGCATGAAACGGCTTACCGAAAGAACCGATGCGTCGGCAGCAGGCTTCCTCTGGGCATCTGATGGTGGCGGGCTGAAACCAAAAGTTGTTTACCCGAAAGAGCTAACCAACGAACTGACGCTGAATCCGGAACTTACTCGCCGCGTTGTTGCCCAAGGGCACGCTATCCGTGTCGAATACGACACAGCTGGTAAAGGCGATTTTGCAGACAGTATTTGCGTACCATTAAATTCTGCCGGAAAGATCAAGGGAGCGATTCACCTTTACCGAAAGGGAACTCGGTTCCACGATTCACATTTCAATCTTGCCTGCGCAATCGCAAACATTATGGTCCGATCGCTGGATCGCGCAGATCGGCACTCGGTTTTGGCAGCAGATCACTCGCGACTAAAACAGAAATCTGCGAACTTCGATGAGCTATTGGGCGAGAGCCCCAAGATGCTCGAGCTAAAATCGAAGATCGCGCGTGTTGCAAAAGCTTCCGGATGCGTGCTGGTTCGTGGCGAAAGCGGTGCCGGCAAAGAATTGGTCGCTCGTGCGTTGCATAAAGCCAGCCCTCGAGCGGATCGCCCGATGCTCAGCGTCAACTGTGCTGCGATTCCTCGCGATTTGATGGAGAGCCAGCTTTTCGGACACAAGAAGGGTTCTTTCACCAGTGCCGACCGCGACCATAGTGGTTGGTTCGAGCAAGCAGACCGTGGCACTCTGTTTCTAGATGAGATCGGTGAACTGACTCTCGAAGGCCAAGCCAAACTTTTGAGGACGCTCGAAGGACATCCTTTCCTGCCCGTCGGGGGAACCGAAGAAATCTCGGTAGACGTTCGCGTTATCTGCGCTACCAATCGTGACTTGAAAGAGTTCGTGGCAGAGAAACGATTCCGTGAGGATCTATTTTATCGCCTTAGCGTTTACGAACTTTACATTCCGCCACTTCGCGATCGCGAAGCGGATATTGAAATGTTGATGAACCATTTCATGGACCATTTCAAAACTCAACATGGAAAACACGATCTAACATTTTCCCGGGAATCCAAATCTAGGTTGATCGGCTACCAATGGCCTGGTAACGTTCGGCAACTTCGCAACGTCATCGACAGTGCAATCGTTATGGCGGAAACGAATGAAATCGCCGCAGACGAACTTGGCATCCGCGACGCAACGGACGGCGATTTCGAGACGCTTCGCATCGATCACTGGGAACGCAAGCTGATTGTTGACGCGTTGAAGCGAACTTCCAACAATGTCCCCAACGCAGCTGAACTGCTGGGGATCAGTCGGGCGACTCTGTATCGCAAGATTGAACAGTATGGTGTCGTGCGAAAGTAATTCGTTTCCTTCACGAATAAATGGCTCGTAAAAATCCACGTCGAAACATCTCTCGTGTCGAACACGCCGACCGCGGTGGAAAATCCACCGGCTGGATGGTTCGAATGCAGCGAAGACACCAAAAAATCAGTCGTTTCTTTTCTGACTCGATGTACGGCGGCAATCGAGGCGCGCTTCAAGCCGCCAAAGAATTTCGCGACGATCTGGATTGCGATGCCGAAAAACTGTCGACCGAAGACCGCAGTGAGATTCCGTCGACACGGAACAAGAGCGGCGTCGTAGGCGTGAGACTGCATCGTCAAAAAGATGTTCGAGGCAAATACGAATATCAATATTGGTATTGGGTCGCCCAATGGATCGACGGTCGCGGGCGAAGGCGGACACGATCGTTTTCGATTCACACGCACGGCGATGAGAAAGCTTATCGCATGGCATGCAACGCGAGACATGAAGGCGTTGCCAGTGCTCACCGATGACGCAGTTACTGTGCCGACGTTCTAAGTCCGTCAGGGCCACCGGAAATTGGGCGGCCTTCGCTGAGCGGCCAGCTGGCCATTTGGAAGCCACGTTCGTGAAGCCATTCCTTTAGTTTTGAGTACTCGGCAAAACTGTTCGGATAAACCCAAACGGAAACCGTCGTCCGCCGTGGCTCATGCCGTTGCAAAATGTTTGCAAACTGTGAACCATCGCTGAGTGCTGCCTGCAACGATTCCCCAGCGTCAGGACTGACGGGCTGAATCACGAAGCGATTGAAGCGAACAACCCGAGAGTTTGACTGTCCCGTTTGATTCACTGGGACGATCCCCAGTTCGTACTGCAGTCGAAATCCGCCAATCGGCCCAATCGTTTCCCGAGTCACGTCAGATTGTTTTAGCTTTTCAGCTTTGAGGCGAATCTCTGATTTCATTTGCTCGACCAATTCGTCCATCGGAACGTAAATGATCTTGCCACCATCAAGTCGGAAGTGGATCTCGTTGGAGAAGACCGTCTTTGCGATTGGATTCGGATAGTGGTCGATGGTCTCAACCGTCGATTCAATTTGACTCGCGGAAACCGCATTGGTTTCTTTCTCGATTAACTCAAGCTTTGAAACGAGCCGAATCTTCTCAGACTGCAATTCCAATTGTTTTTGCTGTTGCTGGTTCAGCGACACGTGAGCTTCAAGCTTCTGCTGTTCGTGTTTTGCACGAACCGTTTCCAACTGCACCAACATCGCATGTCGCCGTGTCGCTAGTTGTTGGGCCAGCTGTTTTTCTCGATTGGTTTGTTGCTCAAGTTTGGCTCGATCAAGTTTGAATCTATTGGCCGTGAACTCAAACGAAGACAGCTCTGATTTCATTTTGGCTTGCTGGGACTCAAATGCCAAATCATCCTCTGCTGCTTGCGTTTGCCCCGCTGCTTCCGACGCTGATTCTGATTTCGAAACGATCTTTGCCGTTGCCTGAGCGCCCACAATCACGACCAGAATGATCAGAACACCAACAAGGTTGGCAATGATGTCCAGAAAGGAATCCTGCCCATCATCAAGATTACGAAGACTCATCGGTTAACCTCTTCGACTCCCAAGCCACTTTCACCAAGCATCTCTTGGATCATTTCAAACTGTTGCCGGCCTCCTGGTTGAATCGTCACCGCAAGGTTTGGCTTCCAGTAAGCATTCGCACCGGCAATGCCCCACGAATCGATGCGCTGCCAGATGACGTTGACCATTTGATCGATTGCTTTCGCAGGTTGTGTTCCAATTGGAATCACGACAGAATCACCAGCGGCATTCTTCACCATCAATGCGCTTGCCGAACAAGTCAGACTGACAGGGCGAACATACCCAGTGGCTCCGCTGGTTTGAGTCGGCAATGCCCAATTGGCTCCACGAGCATTTGCCATACTGCCTTGCGATGGACTGGATGAGCCAGCGGCTTGATTTCCTGAAGACCCGGAACTGCCTTTGGCGTTTGCGTTTCCACCGGAATTCGCCACGGTACTGGAGTTCTCTGCTGACCCAGATTCCAGAGTTGACTGAATTTTCGAGTTCGCGTTTTGCGAGCCGCTTCCCTGAAAACCAACTTGCTGATTTTTTTGTGAGCCGCGCGACACTTGGGCGTTTCGCTCTGTGTTGCCACCGCCCTCACGAACGAATCCGCCATGTTGCGAAGAAGCTCGATAACCACCGCGAGCGGCGCCACCTTCTCCGTCCGAGCCGCCACCGGAAAGGCCACGGCGAGCCTGTGCCAATGCGTACTGTCTGCGTTTGAGTGCCACTTGAGATAACTTCGCTTTGTTGATCGCGTCCCGGATCTCACCTTCCAACTGCGGATCGACGATTCCGAAATCTAAGTCTTTTTCAGCTGAAACCAACTCGTATCCAAATTCGTCGTCCCAGCTCACGAGCGCGCGGCGGGCAAGGCCATAGGATTGAGCGCCTTCGGGACGGACAACCAACAACGGATACGGTCGTTGTCCTTTGTCGGTCAGATCATACTTTTGATAATAGTTCCGCACGGCCATCAAGGCTGCGTCGACAGGATTGCCAGCACCAACAGGATGAAAGAAGTCATCTGTCGTCAGAGGAATATTCCACGGCTGAAGCACCAATCCGCGACGGTTGCATTCGATGAAAATTGGTCTCCGATCGGTACCTCCGTTGCCGTGATAGGGCACGATCGCGTATTTCTTTTGCTCGACGGTCACAACGCTGTCACGTTTCGCCTTAAGCCGATTTTCCGCAGCTTCAATTTGCTGGCGAAGATCGGCCACTTCCGATTCATCGATTTCGGTCATCAACGTTTTGCGGTCTGCGTCGAGCAGTTTCATTTCGGCGACCAACTGCCTCGCCTGTTCTTCGATTCCGAAGATTTCTTGTTCAAGATGAGCACGATATTCGCGTGCTGCGGCGAGCTTTCGCTGGGCTTCTGGTCGAATCGACTCAAAGCCTTCCGACTCGATAATATGACGATCAATTTCGTCTTCAAGCTGTGCGATAATTTCTTGCCGATGCGTTTGTATCGCAAGTTTTTTCGAAGCTTCCTCCGCCGCTTCGTTGGCAAGCGCCGTTTCCTGCTGAGCTTGTCCCATGCTTGCCGACTTGACCGCCAACACCAACAGCACAATCAGCACACCCAATGTGCAGATCAAAACTGCCAGAAACGGGAACAGCGAAACGCCGGGCTGCACAGATTTTCGACGTCGGCGCCTCATGC
>CAYGUE010000036.1:0-46592 GCA_964352885.1 uncultured Pirellulaceae bacterium | reverse complement strand
TCTTTCGACGCTCAATAGCATGGCTTTCGGACTCGCTGTCTACGCTTCGCAGGGCGGATTACTCCAACACCACGCAAGACTCGCTTCCAGTTGCTGGTCAAGCTCTACTGGACGGGATTTCCACCCTCATGGTTCCGATGAAAGGTTTCAGATTTGCAAATTACATTTCATTCCCCTTTCCCAAGCTTCTTGGCGCAAGCGAAGTGACCGGTGTACTTTTGGCCAAGCTCATCTGTCTCGGTCACCGAAGCGAGTTGGGTGCATGCCAAGGCGGGCCTCAAGGCGCACCAATCCCAGTTCCTCGATCACATTTGAAGAAGCCATCAGTGGACCGGTTAAAAATGCCGGAATTGGCAATACAGAAGTATCCAGTTTCGCACTACGATCTGGCTAAATTAATCAGGGGAGTGCTAAACTATGACTTCAGCTACCATTCGCGATGCCAATCGCGACGACGTGGACGCCATTCTCTGGCTCTGCTCGCAACATGCGAAATTTGAACAAGTGACGTTTTCCAAATCCGGCCCGGACGCGTTGCCGCAGTCAGACGCTTTGGCCGAATACCTTTTCGCCGATTCATCAGCCGTGCGTTGCCTTGTCGTCGAGCAGAACGGCCAGTTGGTCGGATACACGTCTTTCGTTTTGCAGGAATCTACGTGGCGAGCGCGGCCGTACCTTTACATGGACTGCCTATTTCTTATCGATCAAGTGCGGGGCGAAGGAATCGGTCAAGCTCTGATGGATGCAGTTCGCCGGGAAGCGACGAGTTTGAATTGTGACCGAGTGCAATGGCAAACGCCAAGTTTCAACTCCAACGCCATTCGATTCTACCATCGGCTGGGAGCGACATCGAAGGACATGACTCGCTTCACTTGGCATATCGACAATGCCGCCGAGCCCGCTCTGCTCTCGCAGGCAGAGCCGTCAACTGCTCTGGCTGGCATTCCGATGTCGAATCTTTATGAACCTCGAGCAACGCGACTATTGAGCGTGCGCGATTGCAACAACTGGAAGTTCAAGGTGTATCAGATTACGCTGCCGACGTGCCGTATTCCCAGTGCCATCGTGGAGTCCGCAATGGAGCACATTCACGAAAACGCCGATTGGCCCGATAATGTAGCGGAGCGGTTTGGTTTTGTGGTCCTGCACACGGGCGAAAATTTGCTGTGGCTTCAAGCGAAGATTTGGGTTGGCGACATCCTTCGTCAGTTCATCTATTGCGCTCCGCTGAGCAACCCAACCGCGTTCTCCAACAGCCCACTTCCCGGCTTCAGCGAATGTGTCTGGGAATTGCAGGTAACCAACCACGAACGCGACGCTTGGATTCGCCACGTCATGTCACAGGCAGAACCCAAGTTCGACGCCTACCTGCAGGATGTCCTTACGATTGAATAGCGCAATAATCAGGACAAGAAAAAAGGACGACGAGAAAATAGAGACAAGGAAAGCTGACCGCCCATTGTTTAATGTATCTTTGGATGCCCAAGTGGGCCGCCAGTCCTGAATTGAAGGGGATCTGCTTTGCGATTGCGTGAGCAGGCTTACGCAAGCGTAAGGCACGGCACCCAGAGAACTGGTCAAGTCAGCTTGGATGAACCACTAGTTTTCTGAGTGTATGTTTGACTATCAATAGAGCCGATGCTCGTGCAAAAAACCGATCGCGACCGTGCAGACATCCTCACTTGACGCAGTTGCGAATCGCTTTCAATTCCTAATCGTTACTTTTACTCGATTCGCCATGCTCGCCAAGTTCTTCGTCTTGGACTTGCGACAGGCAATAGCGACTACCCCCTCGCATTCGGTAATCGCACATGAAACTTCGAGCCTTTGCCCAGCTGACTCTCCAAAGTCACTGATCCGCCGAACGCCTGCGTCAGGTGTTTCACGATCGCCAACCCAAGTCCCGTTCCGCCCATGTCACGCGAACGGGCTTTGTCGACTCGATAGAAACGCTCAAACACGCGAGCCTGTTGCTCTTTCGCGATGCCGATGCCAGTATCGATCACGCTAATCAAAATCCAATCGCCATCGACACGAGTCGAGATCGAAACTCTGCCACCTTCTGGCGTGTAGTGAATCGCGTTAACGACAAGATTCTTGACCACCGTTTCGACAGCCTCCGCGTCGCAGCGAGCAACCGCTGCGGGCTGGTCAAGCTGCAGATGCAATTCAAGACGCCGACCAACGGCCGAGTCCAGAAACTGGCGATGCAGCGATTCGCAAATTAGGTTGACGTCCACGTCCGAAACCGAGAACGTCTTCTCTCCTGATTCAACACGAGCCAACTGCAGCAGATCCTGAATTTGCTGGTTCAGCGTGTCCGCTTGGAACTCAATTTGCTCGAGGAATTGCATGTTCTTGCTCTCATCACGAAGAGCACCCATCCGCAAAGTCTCCGCGTAAGCTTTGATAGAGGCCAGCGGAGTTTTGAGCTCGTGTGAAACGTTGGCGACAAAATCCTGCCGCATCGTTTCCAAATGCCGCAGTTCCGTTACATCGTGCAAAACGACGGCAACACCGGACTTGCCTTCGTCGGCCAGCATTGAAACGCGAGCTTTCAACGTGCGACTGGATTCAGCAATCGTTTTAAATTCCGTTTTCGAAAACGTACGCTCTTTTTTTGACTTTTCGATCGCCTGCGTAAGCTCCGGAATGCGAATGACTTCCGCCAACTTTCGACCAACAAGTTTTTCACTTTGAAAAGAGAGCATTCGACAGGCCGCTTCATTAGCAAGCATGACTTCACCATTCGGTTTCAACGCGAGGACGCCCTCAATCATGCTGGACAGAACGGCTTCGAGTCGCTGACTGTTTTCCGCCAAGCGACTTTCGCGACGTTTCAGCTCAGATTGCATTTGCTCAAAAGCTTCGGCGAGCTCTCCCCATTCATCGTCACGATGGCGAACTGCCGGCACGCTTTCATAATCGCCGTCTCCGATTTTTCGAGCTGTCGCTGAAAACAAGGACAGCGGCCGAAGGAAGATGGACGACAGAAACGCCATCACTAAAGCAGTCACCGCCCCCAGTCCGATGGCGAAGGCCCAAACGTATTTTTGCACCGAACCAACAGCTTTGTCGATCGAAGCCATCGAGACAGCAACGCGAACAAAACCACCACCCTGCGAAGTTTCTTCGTCGCCGTCAGGAACATACTTCCGAGCGAGGTACATCATGGACTGATTCAACGTGTCACTGTTTCGCTGAGAGAATCCAACGCCTTCGCGAGATGCGACAATAACTTCCTCGCGAGACCCATGCGGACCGATGTCTTGAGTTCCAGTAATCGAATCAGCGACGACCACTCCGTCAGCGGTGATCACCGTAAATCGCATTTGGGTTTTTTCGCCAATTTGCTTCACATGCGCGGGCAAACTTTCGGAATCGAACGTGTCATCAAGTTCACCGATGTGCTCGACCAGCATCGTCGTCATGGCTTCCATCTGCGATCGAGTATCTCGCACCATTTGGTTTCGAACCAGTTGCGTCAAAACAAGCACGAAAATTCCCGCCGCAATCAGATGCAAAATAAAATAGCCCAGTAACAGGCGACGCAAAGCTCGGGGAAATTTCATGTACGGATTCTCGCTTTTCGTGGGCTCACTGACTCATTTCCGTATAGCCTCTGGATGTTAATAATTCTTAACATTATGATCACGGCTCACACTCTATTGAAGTTTTGGTGATTGCAGATATGAGCACGATCGGAAAGTTGTTTGGCAGGTCGCCGTTTGGCCAGATTCAGCAGCACATGGAACAAGTGAACAAGTGCATTGACAAGATGTCCGAGGTCATTGAAGCCGTCAAGGGCGGGCAGTTTGAGCTTATTGAAAGCCTGACCTACGAAGCTTCCAAGCTTGAGCATCAAGCGGATCAGATTAAAGACGATATTCGCGAGCGGTTGCTCAAAAGATTCTTCATGCCGATCGATCGCAGCGAAGTTATGGAGATGCTTTCTCTGCAAGATTCGTTGGCCGACACGGCAGAGGACGTTTGCAAAGTTCTCACGATTCGCAAACTTCCTTTTCCCGACGACATTCGAGCCGAATTTGAAAAGTTCGTGGAATTGAACATTAACGCTTGCTCGATCTGTGCAGCGATCATCAGTCAGCTCGACGAGTTGATCGAAGCTGGTTTTGGCGGTACTGAAGCGGAACGAATTCGCAGCCTAGCCAAAGACGCTGCCTTCCTAGAGCACCAGGCCGATGTCGTTCAAATGAGCCTGCTGAAAAAGCTTTACGCGCACGACGACGATTTTTCGGTTGGCGAATTTCATCTCTGGATGCGATTCACTCGAACACTTGGCCGCTTGAGCAACACGTCAGAGAACCTTGCCGATCGTGTGTTAAGAACGCTCAGTCTGAAGTAGTTGTCCTTCCTTTTCTTCAACGCTTGACTCCACACTTTCTACATAAAGGTCACCACGCCAAATGGGTGTCGAATACGTACTGATTGGTTTGATTTTGGTTTGCGGTTTCTATGTTGCATGGAATATCGGAGCCAACGATGTTGCCAATGCGATGGGCACGTCCGTCGGTTCCGGAGCACTAACGCTTAAGTGGGCCGTCATCCTTGCAGCGATCTTTGAATTCCTGGGGGCTTACATCGTTGGGTCGAACGTTTCGAAAACGGTTCGAAAAGGAATCTTCGACCCGATGGAAATCGCAAATCAATACTCACCCGAACACGCTCCTTATATCCTGGCCTGCGGAATGATCGCGGCGCTACTGGCGGCAGGTACGTGGCTGTTAATCGCGACTTGGATGTCGTGGCCCGTATCGACGACTCACTCGATCGTTGGTGCCGTTGTTGGATTTGGGGTTCTGGCACTCGGTTACAACGGAGTCCTCTGGGGTCAGGTTGGCCTGATCAGCGCTGGTTGGATCATATCGCCACTGATTTCAGCTACGGTGGCTTACGTCGTGTTTGGAATCCTCTTGAAGACGGTGTTTTACAAACGAAATCCGGTCGCGGCGGCGCGTCTCGTTGCGCCACGATTGGTGTTCATCTTGATGTTCGTGATGACCGGAATGACGTGCTACAAGGGTCTCAAACCAATGTGGAAGCGACTGGAAATGGATCCGAAAGATCCAACGTTCATGTTAAGCGTCGCAGCCGTTGCGGCTGTGCTTGGCGTGATTGGATTCTTTATCACCAAGTTTGCTTTAAACAGAACAGCAACTCCATCCACGGATTCAGCTTCAAACAATCCGCTTCTGAATGCCGATGTCTCTCGATCACTTGCCAAAACGATTAAGCATCTTCAACGTGTGAAAATCAACTCAACCGGCGAAATGCAGGAGAAAGCCAAAGCGATGCTTGGTGAAGCCAAGGCAATGCAGGATGCGACGCTCGAGCAGATCACGACCAGTACAGATTCTGACGACCTACGACAGGTCGAAAAGATATTTACCGTGCTTCAAATCTTCACCGCATGTCTGGTCGCATTCGCGCACGGTTCAAATGACGTGGCGAACGCAATCGGACCCTTGTCGGCGGCCTATCAAGCGGTGACCGAACATGCAATCTCAAAAACATCCACCACTCCTAGCTGGGCTTTGCTACTCGGTGGTTTCGGCATCGTGATCGGATTGGCGACTTGGGGCTGGAAAGTTATCAAAACCGTTGGCGAGAAAATCACTGAACTCACACCAAGCCGCGGTTTCTGTGCCGAGTTCGCTGCCGCGATCACGATTTTGTGTGCTTCTGTTTTGCCGATCGGACTTCCCATTTCCACCACGCACACCTTGGTGGGTGCCGTTCTCGGCGTTGGACTTGCTCGCGGAATCAACGCGTTGAACTTGAAAACAATGCGAGACATCCTCGCGGGCTGGGCGATCACAATCCCCGCCGGTGCGATCTTGTGCATGGTGTTCTACTTTATCTTGAAACTGGTCTTCATCGATTCGGGTTGGATTGATTCCATTGAGCCGCCAACAGGTGTCGCTTCGTAAGGCATGAAAATGGTTTTTTTGTTTGTAGAATGGGCACTCCTTCCCGTCTCGAACGTGGCCAGCGCTTCACGGGAAATCATGGGGACACTTGGTGCTGATCCAATGTTATCCACCAAAACCGATGCGACGCACGCCGATCGAATCGCTGGCGAAGCGTAAAAGCGACAATCTGGTATTTCCTAGTGTTTTGCGACAACTTCCGTGAAAACTTTGGGTATTTCAAAATGTCTCTGCGACGATTTTTGATTACGTCGTTCTACCAATAGAGCCCAATTTACTGGAACGCTGATGTCGATGCCGTTTGAATCGGCGATGAGTGACGCAAAGGAATTCGTGTCCGAATCTGCCGAGCCAAATCCTGAAATGGACCATGGAAAATCGTGTGCTGAAGATGCACGATTCTTCGATCAAAATGCGCCTTCGGTGACACGATATGCAATGTCGATCGTCCGGCGATGGGCAGACGCGGAAGAGATTTCTCAGGAAGCGTTTTGCAAGATACTACAGAACAAGACGGTCGCAAACGTGGAATCGAATTCAGAGGCCAAAACGATTCTGTTTACGACGGTTCGAAACCTGTCGATTGATCACTTGCGAAAGCAGGGAAGGCGCCGATTCGAACCGATTGATGCGCACACACTTACAACAAATAAGTCAAAACAATTGGAAGTTGGGTTGGAACAACTCGAGGCCGGCATCGCCCAAGCGATGCGGGATTTACCCTCAGAGTGGGCAGAAGCTCTACAGCTAAAGGTCAACGGCGGATTGAGATATGACGAAATCGCGAACGTGCTTTCGGCAACTCACAGCCAGATTCGAACGTGGATTTATCGAGCCCGTAAACAGTTGCAGACAGAATTGAAACAAGCAGGTTTGCTGGAGGAATGAACTTGAATCCGAACAACCAACATCCGAACAATGACGATTGCGAACAGTTTGAACCAATGGTCAGTGCGATGATCGACGGTGAACTTTCGCCAGAAGAACAAACGTTGCTTGGCGATCACCTTGATGATTGCGAGTCGTGTCAACAACTGGTTCATGTCTTCGACGGCGTCAATGTCGCTGTCGATTCGCTCTCGACGGCAAGCTGTTTTGAACTAAGAACAACCCGCACTGAAACGTTTGTCGTCACTCGTCAGAAACAATCACTTAAGAATTGGCTATCCGTTTGGCGGCTGGTTCCATTGGCTGGTGTCGCGGCTCTCTTGATTGGATTATTTCTAGTGACGGCTCAACCGGCTCAGAAGGCAACAGCGGAACAGCCTTCGCTGGAGCAGTTCGTTAAACCGTTGGCGGATCTGAATCGAATCAACCATCAACAGCAACGCGATCAGGACATGATGCTGCGAACGCTGGAAATGGACTTGCGAACCTTAAAGTTGGAACTGCAACAACTGGACAACACAGGCTCCGAAGATCGCGATCGATTTGAGAAACAAATTGAAGCGATGCTCAAACGCGTTCAACATTTTGAATCAGACGACGTCTAGTCATAGAACGGCGGTAGAGGATAGCGCCACCGATCATCGATCACTTTTTTCCTGTTGAGAACTCAAATGAAATATTCCCTTCGCTTTATGATTCTGTTTCTTGTTGCGATGTTCCCATCGACTCATCTTTCTTCCTTCGCCGTCGCTCAAGAAGAGGCAGTTGAAATTCAACCCGACGACGATGAACAGGAAGAAGAACACGAAGATCATGACGACGATGAAAACGAACATGATGGCGTGACCATTCGAATCAATGGTAAAGAGCTTCGTATCGACGAAGAGAAAATCGAGAATCTGTTCGAAGAGAGCGGTGAAGAAATCGAGGCTTGGGCTGAGCGTCATGCAAAAGAATGGGAGAGCTGGGCGGAAAAGTTCGAATCGAAGATGGAGCGTTGGGCGGCTGAATCAGAAGAGCAGTGGGATGACTGGGCCGATCAGTACTCTGAGCGCTGGGAAAAATGGGCCGAAAAGTTGGAAGCCGGCGAGATCAAAGGCGAGGAGTTGGCCGAGCTTCTTGAGAATAATCTCAAAATGTTGAGCGACATGCCGCTAAACGATCTTATCGAAGGTGCACTCAAAAATAGCCTCGGTGAGCTTAGCGATGCACCTTTCGAAAGCCTTGATGAACTTGGCGATATCGTTGGCGGTGCCATAGAACATTCCCTAGAAGCGTTGGAAAGCGAATTCAAAGGAAATCTTCAAATCGAAAATGCCAAAAGCATGGGTGTTCAAGAGTTTGAAAATCTCAACGAGGCCGTTGCCAAACTTCAGGATTCCATTGGGCGAAAACAGATCCAGCTTGCACAGGATAGTGACAAGAAGTTGGCACGCATGAAGGAGTTGCTTGAGCGAAAAGATGATCTCGACAAGGATGACATTGAACAAATCGTTGAGAAACTCAAAGCTGAAATCGCTCTGTCGAACCAAAAAGAACTGGCTCGTGCTCAGCAGAAGTTGATTAAGCAGCAAATTGTATTGGAAAAGCGTGCAATGATGCTCGACCGTGCCAAAGGAACCAAGAACCTTATTGAAAAGGAAAAGAATCGTGCCGCGGGCAACCGAAACCGACGACTCAAAGAAGACATCACACTTCGATTAGAGAAGGAGAAGAAAAAGGCGAAAAAGAGTTCGCTGAAGGCTTCAAACGAATCTAAGGTTGAGCGCGATGCAATGAAAGCAGAGATGCAGAATCTCGAAGCGATCTACAAGAAGCTGAAGGACGAAAAGGAGAGCCTTAAGTCCAAAGAATCAGAAATCGACGTAATGCGTCGTGAGATTCGCGAACTTCGAAAACAAGTTCAACGCATGAAAAGCGGCAAAGACGAATAGGCCTGCAGCCTTCCGCGGCCAACCCAACGTGCGACATCACGCGAATCATGCGCAAGCGAAGTGAGAGATCCAACCGACTCTCGCTTCGCTTTTTTACGTTTGGCATATTCGGCCGACCGGCCGAAACTAGATGCCTCAGCCGCCAATATCGCAATCCGCAATTGGCGCCGCTGTGGATGGATTTGGCTTCGGCGCTTGATTCCAAGGCATCTTCGCCAACACGGCCCGCATGCCGCAGGTGTTGGTCAGACCAGAGAACACAAGGCCAGCTCCAATAAACGCCGCAAGAAATGCCCACCAAGGATGCAGAAAACTCAGAAGAGCTCCACCTAACCCGAGAGAACCGGCAACCAATTGAACTTGTCGTTGAATCGAAAATGCCTGCTTTTGGCCGCGTTCAACGGGCAACCTTGCCGACACCCAAGCTTCAGTTCCGCCAGTAACATTGACGGCATTGATGAGTCCAGCGCTAGACAGCAAGTTACATGCTTTCTGCGAATGGCCTCCCATTTTGCAGATCAGATAGACGGGACTTTCAGAGCTCAAACCGTGATGCGACATCACTTCGGTTGCGTTGAACTAATCGAGCGGAATGTTGACAGCTCCAACCGCGCGAACTTCTTCGAATTCCGCTGGCGAGCGAACTTCGATCAGCTTTGCATGTGCATCGGCAACTCGAATTGCGATAAACTGTGTTGGTGTGGTTGTAGACATTGTTGAACTGGACAGAGACATTGAAAGTTTGAGGCTGTATTCTATCAATCCGTGGCAAGCTGAAACATGGGCCACTTCACAGCAAGCGATTTCCAAGCACAATGCCAGCATGGATCTTATCAAAATAGAAAACGCGACAGCTTGGCGCGGATCAACCAAAGTCTTTGACGACCTGAACTTGAGCATTCCCGCCGACCGAAGTACTGCTGTGCTTGGGCCCAACGGTGCTGGCAAATCAACACTTCTGCGCATCATTACTCGCAAGATTTACCCCAACCCAACGCCGGACTGTGTCGTTGAAATTTTGGGCAAGAGTCGCTGGAACGTTTGGGAACTGAGAAAGCAACTTGGCATCGTTTCGCAAGACATGCAGCATGCCTATCGCCCGGACGTGAACGGCTTTGACGTCGTCGCCTCAGGTTTTTTTAGCAGCGTTGGCATCCCTGAGTATCTGGAAGTCGCTGACGCTCAGCGAGATCGCGTCAATGAATTGCTCATCGAGCTGAAAATCGCTTCGCTTAGTACGAAAGAGTATGCGGCGATGTCGACCGGCGAGCAACGACGTTTCCTTTTGGCCAGAGCCCTAGTTCACGATCCGCAAACATTGATCTTTGATGAGCCAACGTCAGGCTTGGATATTCCTGGCATCTTTCACTATCTGGAGACAGCTCGGCGACTGATGCAAATCGGCAAGACATTGGTGGTTGTCACGCATCATGTGCATGAGATTCCGCCGGAAGTTAGCCATCTGGTTTTAATGAAAAATGGCGACCTGCTGAAGGCTGGACCCAAGAGCGAATTGCTGAACGATGAAACGATGAGCGAATTGTTTGACGTGTCGCTAAAAGTTATCGAGACCGAAGGATATTTCCAAGTGTTACCAGCTTGAAGCATTTCCTGACGAGTGCTGAAACGGGATGATGCCTGCTGATTCATGATTCAAGAACGCTGCCTGAACCTGATGCCGTTGCAAAATTCGGCAGTCGAGAACCGTAATTCCAGTTGCAAATGCCAGTGAATCATTGCGGTGCAGCGCTCAAAACCGGGGAAAACGCTATCGAATTCAGGGTTTTTACGTCCGGTTGTATCGCTTGTTCCAAATTTTCGCCGCTGCCCGAACGATCTGCTTTTATTGATCAGTGTCAGAGTTATCAATTGCTCGCGACAATTCGATAAATCTGAAAGTGAGCTGTGTATCGGCCGGAAGATCGCTGTCGCGTTGAAACTCCGACGCGAAATCTTCCTGCCAAATAGCACAGCATGAGGACCCATCAATATCGAAAAAGGACAGTAAACGTGCTCAAAAAAATTATTCTCTCAGCAGCTTTCGCTGCATTAGGTGTTTGTACTAGCCATGCACAATGCGGCTCCGCAGCCGGATGTACCGGATCGGTTGCTGCGGTCGGTGGGGAGGTTGGCGCAAACTATTTTGATTCTGCGACAGTTGACGATTGCGGCTGTGCTCCAACCCAAAAGTACATCAGCATGTTCGGCGGCTGGAATGGGCTTCAGGATTTCGTGAATCCCGACGGCAACGGAAATGACACGCGGTCCAGCTTCAAAGAAGGCTACGTCTTAGGAACCGCGTTCGGTCGCCAAGTCGCTCCCAATCGACGTCGTGAATTAGAATTCGCCTATCGCAACAACTCAGCTGACGAGCAAATGTTACGCCAAGCTGGTAACACGGTCTCAGCAGTAAACATCGACGGTCGAGTTGAAGCCTACTCATTCATGGTCAACGAAATCTACGATACGAATCGATGCATCTTGGGATTCACACCCTACCTCGGTGGTGGCATCGGTGCCGTTTATCTTGATGGCGACATCACGGACGGTACTGGCAACAACTGCGGTTTGGGTGAAACTGCATTCGCCTACCAGGCATTTGCTGGTCTAAATCGTTCTATCTCAAACCGTGCTTCGTTGTTCACCGAGTACCGATTCTTTGGCGCAACCGAGGTTGATGCCGACTGCACGACCGCTGGCAGCGTGGCGACTCAACAGAGCGTCGAATATAAGGCAGAAAGCATCAACTTTGGCATTCGCATCATGCGATAGATAATTTGTTAGGGCGTGAGTTTCAAAACGCAGGCGAGGGATTTCGAAGCCGTTCGGTCCCTCGCTTAGGCGTTTATCCATTCGAGTAGAACTTCTGAACTTACCACATCCCGTTCGAAACACTTGCGATCTGAGTCTCATTCAAATGGCTTGGGGCGGTAAACCTGCAGGCAAGAATTCTGCAGTTGAAAACTGACTCGATTTGGATAGCTCCTCGACTCGCTCGCCAGACCTTCCTTGATAAACACGAAAGCGTAGAACCTCTTATGGACGGTCTACGAGAACGTAGTTTCAAGGTTGGACACAGGGCAATTATCGCAACGTCTTGCAACGCTCTTTCATGGCCCGTGCCCGATCAAAGCACTCTTTGATTTTTGAATTCAACAGTTCCGTCAATTCATCGTCCGAGAGATCCCGATACTGTTCTGGTTGAATCGGGTTTCCAAAAACAACTTGGATCGTAGCGCCAAAGTTTGGCAGGATCGAATTCCTCGGCCACGCTTCAAATGCTCCGTCAAGGCCCACGGGCACAATTGGAACCTTCGTCTTTTTTACCAACGTGCAGAATCCACGCTTAATCGGCTGAAGCTCACCATCAATTGACCGAGTCCCTTCGGGAAACATCAATACCGATTCGTTGTTCCTTAGCCGTTTCAACGTTTCTTTGATCCCGCCTAACCCCGTCTTGCGATCCAGCTCAATCACATCGTTCCAACGCAAAAACCAACCAAGAGGCTTGAATTGAAACAGCTGCTTCTTTGCCAAGTAATTCATTGGCCGTGGGGCAACACAACCAAGAATCAATGGGTCGAGGTTGCTTTGATGGTTTGAGCAAACCAATATCGGACCCATCCGCGGGTATTTTGGCATACCCTCAACGCGCAGCTGAAAGGGCAGCATCAAAATACGGAAGAACCACCGCACCCATGATTGAGCGATGCGGATCCGAAGCGAGCGTCTGGTTTTATCTTGCAGGTCAAACATTCGATAACAGTTTAATCGATCGGACCCCAAATTCTATCCGCGAAACAGACCTTGCCATCGCTCTGGAACTTTCTTCCGTTGTTTCTTGCCGATCTGAACCGATGGCTGCGACGAAAAGTTGAATCCATCCCTGAACCATGGTCTGCTGTAAACCAAATACAGGATGGGTCGAATCGTTTCACTGTTGTTTGGCAAACCGCCGTGAATCACGCGATAATCCATCATGTAGGCGTCGCCCAGTTGAGTCGTCGGTTTCTCGGCGTCGGAATAGTCGGGACGCTCCATCAGTTTCTGAACACGCTGCAGTCGATCCACGCCGCAATGGGTCCCCGGCCAGATTGCCGTCGGGCCCATTTCCTCGGTTTGCGCTACAAGCGGAACGACCAGCGTCACGGCATACGGCGGCAATGTTTCGCGTGTTTCATGCAAGTCAAACAGAGGCGGATGGTCGAGGTGAATTGGCTGCGCTTCGGCGCCGGGCCACGCAACGACGGCTCCGAAGCTCGCGATTCGCAAATGAGTTGAAAGCAGGCTTTCAAGGATTGGCATCAGCAGCGGATTCGCGTAAAGCCGCGATTTGTTGAAGGGCTTTTTGATATCAATCGTGATCATGTAGCGACGATCACCGACGACGGCATCACGTTTGCGGAGCTCTTTATTGCTAAGCGTTTGATACTGTTTCGCGAAAGCAGCGGCGACTTTGTGAATCAGCTTTTTCGGAAACGCGTTCTCAAGAAAGAGCGTACCGTTTTGACGAAATAAATCGACGGCTCGATTGGCCGCGCTACGATCTTGGCTGCCAGAGCTGTGGTCGGATTCAGAAAATGTGATTTTCGTTTGCATGGTTTGCAGAAGGCGGCATCGACCGAGCAGGCAATACAAAGCAACTCTACTAAGGCACGACGAAAAATAGCCGCCCAATGGTCAGGCGGCTATCGTCGAAACGTCTTTTGGTACCGCACTGGTTTAATAGTGCGTGTTGTTCTCGCCCAGATCCGGATTGCCGGCCATGTGGAAGTGGTTATGGTCAATGTAGATGACTTCTACAGAGTCCTCGTCAACCAGCGTGTGCGGTGTTGGATAACCAACAATCTTGCGATCTGTATAGTAGACCGTGCACTTGTAGTGAGCGTGATGCAGCTGTGCAGGGCCTATCAGAGGATACACTCGTGGAGGATCGATATAATCTGCGATCTTTTCCTTGATGATCTGCACGTTGTTTCGCTGATGCTCATAAAGGAATGGCACGCCACCCTGAACTGAGTCAGCTCGTTCCATCGCCCGCATGACTTCGTCGTCACTCGGAGGATCCAGAGCGATCACTTCGCCACTGGTTATAGGTCCGAGAATCGGAACCCGACCATATCGCTCGTGGATGTGGAATTTGTCTTCCTGAATTTTCTGGAAGTATGGCGAAACCGGAATCGGAATACTGAAGATACCCAATGATGGGCCAACAGTCGTAAAGCATCCGGAGTTAGTTATGGCGGTCGCAGCTGCCAACAGCATGAAGCAAACTGTCAGTCGTTTGGTAAACATCGCAAGTCCTCTATGGTTTATGCATTGCTAAGGTTGATATCGTGTTAAACCTTGCGGGACTTGCGGATTTTATTGTTAGAAACGAAAATTCGGGCTAGTTTCGAGTGATAGCAAATCAGTGGAACGATGGAAAAACGACAGCGAATTGATAACCCCAACAATAAAAAACCGAGCATCGGTTCGCCCGCTGCTCCCACTGGGATCGCGAAGACCCTTGCTATCACCTTTGGATTACTACAAGTCATTTGGCTCACTTGGTTGGGCTGGGTCGCCTGGAAAGTACTCTCTGCATGAATATAGTTGCCCTCGACGGACGCGCTCTCGAGCCGGATCGCCAGAACTGGTCACCCATTGAGAACGTCATTCCGGGTGCCAGTTTCGCTTGGTATCCGATGACTGCGGCGGAAGAAGTCGTCGCGCGATCGGTCAACGCAGAGATTCTGGTCGTGAATAAAGTCAAACTCGGTGCTGAGCAGTTTGCCCAATTGCCCAAATTGAAAATGGTCGCGATCACCGCGACGGGTTTCGACAAAGTTGATTTGGAATCCGCGGCTGACAACGGCATCACGGTTTGCAACGTACCAATGTACAGCACACAATCAGTTGCCCAGCACGTTTTTGCGTGCCTGCTACAAGTGTTGCACCGTCCGTTTGAGCATGATCAAGCAATTCGTGACGGGCAGTGGCAAGCCGCTGGTCAATTCACGTTCTGGCTTTCGCCGCTGACGGAGCTCGCTGGGAAAACGATGGGAATCGTGGGCTTTGGCCGCATCGGTCAGGCAACCGCCAAGTTGGCATTGGCTTTCGGCATGGAGTTGGCCGTTTGCAGTCGCACGAAAAAGCAAGTCGCTGGTTTTGAATCGGTCAAATGGTGTGACGTTGACGAGCTATTTACAATTAGCGACGTCGTGAGCCTTCATTGCCCTCAGACAGAATCGAATCGTGGCTTTGTCAACAAAGAGCTTCTTTCCAAGATGAAATCATCGGCGATCCTGATCAACGCTGCCCGCGGTAGTTTGGTCAACGAACCGGACCTCGCTGAGTCGCTCAACGCAGAACAGCTCGCTGCTGCATGTCTTGACGTTGTTTCGGCAGAGCCCATTGATCCAGCAAATCCACTGCTTACTGCGAAGAATTGTTTGCTGACACCGCACATTGCGTGGACAACGACGGAGGCTCGATCTCGATTGATGAATTTCGTAGCTGAAAACATCGCTGCGTTCGTTGGCGGAAAACCACTCAACGTTCTATAGCTCAATCTTCACCGGCATGCCCCAAGCCTCGGGAGCCCGCAAACAGAATTCTAATCGCTATCGCGACATCAAATATCCAAACAAGTCGACCTTCTCTTGCTCAGAAAGATTGTCCAACAATTTTTCGGGCATCAGCGACAGTTCCGTTTGTTTGATTTCATCAATCGAGTCAACTTCGAGTGTCAGCAACTCTTCTTTGGTTTGAAGCTTCAACGTTTGGCCATTGTTGTCCATCACAACACCTGTGAGTAATCTTCCGTCCTCCATCGCCAACACCGACGCCCGAAAGCTCGTCGCAACAGAGGCACTTGGATCAACGATATTCTCAAGTAGGTAATTCATGTTCTTTCGATCAGCCCCCGTCAAATCAGGACCGGTGTTGCCGCCTTCTCCAAACAACACGTGGCACGTCGCGCAATTTTTCGTAAAGAGTTCCTTTCCGATCGCGTGATCCGATTTTGCAAGCTTGTCTTTCGACATCATTTCGCGAAGGGTATCCATTTGAGCGACGCGCTGGCCATCGGTTGCTCGAACGCGCCCCCAGACTTCGGTGAGCCTTTCGGTAAGCTGTTCATCATCGAACAATTGCATCTGCCGTGCGTGCCAAGCCGTAACAGATGCTGCTGGCACGCTGCCTTTCGCGACCGCAACGAGCAACTCCATCGCCCAAGCCTTCCGCGAACACAGCGTATCGATGGCATTTCGTTTTCCCTGAACAGACAATCGCTTGTATTCCGCCAGCAGCAAGCCTGCGACTTCATCTTGCTCGCAAGCGGCAATCACTTTCACAACGGATTCACTCACCATGCGATCTTGAATTTGACTCTTCAGCAACGGAAAAAGTTTCTCCGGATCGGCGAACTGCCCCAACGCAAGAATCGCCTGTTGCCGTGCCGCAGAATCCGAATCTTTCATCGAAGCCAATTTCATCAGCCGATCCATCGAGAGACCGTCGCCGAAAACAGGGCTGATCTCTTCGATCAACTTCGCGGACTCAGCGTCGAAGTCACTAGTTTTCGCGACCAGTTTCGACCACGATGCCGGTGGGGTCATTTGCTTACGTCCTTCGATTGCCGCGCTGATGCCATAAAAAACATCTTCGACATGAGGCAATCCGCCAGCCAGGACTCGCTGTGCAAGCTTCTCCAGCATCTCTTGTTGCTTCTCCGGATCGCAAGCCAGTCGACGTGCAATGTTGCGTCGGATCAACGGGCTTTTCGATGCCGCGAACAATTTCATCGATTTCTTGAAGTCGCCAACAATGAAAGGCTCGATCCGATACCAAATTAGATTCGGTTGAACGCGATCAGCCATATCCTCTTCGAATGCAACAAGGCGGTTCGCAGCGTCGAACGCATACGTTTTCGTCAATCGACCAATCGCTGATGCAACATAGAGACGCACCAGTGGAGACGGATCATTCGCCATATTTACAATTCGCTCCGCAATGCTATTCGTCTGAATCGGGCTGTCTGCAAGAAGACGCACCCAGGAAGCGCGGACATGTTCATTGTCGTTCTTGGGAAACGGCAACAGACTGTCTTTGTCGCCATCCCTAAGAGCATGTAAGGTCCACATTGCATGGAGCCGAAACTGAGTGGAAGCCTCCTGCTCACCTAAGTTGAAACTGTCCATATCAGCCAAACGCACCAATGGCGCCAAAACTGTTTCCTTGGGTTGTTTGATCAGCCTTTCATGCAAAATCCGCTGAGCCATCCTCGGATACCAAGCGTTCTTGTGACCCAGCAGGTCGACTAGCTTCTCATCTGAAAGATTGTGCAAATCATCAAACTCAGGCTTCTTCGGCTTTCCATACGAGATCTTAAAAATCCGTCCGCTAGTTCGATGAATCCCATCATTCTCATGGCACTCGCCGATATCCGACCAATCCAAAACGTAAACCGCACCATCGGGACCGTAAGACAACTCGACTCCCCGGAACCACGGGTCGGAAGTTTGAAACATATCAGGAGCGTGCTTGCCGACATATGAATTCCCTTCGCGTACCAGAATCTCCTGATTCATTCTCCGGCCATGAAAGTTCAAAGTGAACGCACGACCTCGAAATTCGTCTGGCCAATTATCTCCCTGATAGATCATAAATCCACTATGAGCATGTCCGCCGCCAGCTTTGCTCGTCGCATCAGACCCTGTTCCTGCATCACCGACGACTCCTTTCTTTGCGTCAAACCACTTCTCGCCAGATCCCCAGTGAACATGGTCTGCCGTTTGGTCGATCGTTTGCCAAGTGTAAGGGTTAAAGTGTGAGCCATACATTCGGTTGTACCGTGCTCCGGGAACCACATGGAACAGGTGCCCAATCACCGTGTTGATGAAAAACATCTCTCCGTGCTGATCGAAATCGAAACCCCATGAGTTTGTTCCGCCTTCGGCGACGATCTCGAAGAGATCGCGTTCCGGATGGTAACGCCAAATGCAGCAACTCATCGGAGTTCGCTGCGACATGGTCGACCCCGGTCTGCCGACATGCGAAACGGCTTGAATTCCGTGGCGGCTGTAGAGCCAGCCATCCGGCCCCCATCGCAATCCATTGACCAGATTATGCCGAATGACATCGTCTTCGAATCCGTTGAGGATCACTTTCGGCGGTCCGTCGGGCACGTCATCACGATCTGCATCGGGAATGAAGATGAATTCCGGCGCCGCGGTCAACCAAACGCCACCTCGCCCGAGTTCAATTCCCGTTAGCTTATTGCCTTTGTCCCAAAATATTTTTCGTTTGTCGAACTTGCCGTCGTTGTCTTCGTCTTCAAATATTACAACGCGATCGAACAGTTCGTTATTGAAGTTCTCTTTGCCGTCAGAGTAAGTGTAGTTTTCGACGACCCACAATCGCCCCTTCGTATCGAAGGTCATTGCGATCGGCTGGTGCACATCGGGTTCGTGAGCGAACAGCGTCACGTTGAAGCCTTCCGGCAGCTCAATCGCCTCAAGTGCTTTATGTGGCGGCGTGAAAGGAATGGCCAGCTTTTGCGTATTAGGAATCTGTTGAGATTCGTCCTGGGCAGCAGCAAACGAGCAAAACACCAAAGTAAATACGAACAAGAATGTAAAACGCAATGCACCGACATGTGGCATGATCAGATTCCAATTTAAAGTGGTAATGTTCAACATTCTAACGAGCTAACAAACAGATGTAATCTATGCGGCGAAATGATCAGGAGCAAACAGAGAAAACGGAGAATCGCAAGCAAAACTCAATCCAAAGCCTTGTATTGAACTCGGCGTCTTTGCGGCTCTGCGCGAGGCTTCATCGCGTTAACTTGCAGATAAGCCGTCGCGCAGAGCACCCGAGCCGCAAAGGACATGAAATCGCGAGAGCCATCACTGAACTCTGAGGCCTTCGTTTCCTTTTGTTCTATTCCCCCAATTCAGGGTTTCTCCGGTTGTTACGTGATTGAGATACCGCCCGCCTGGAAATTCTTCGTACGGCAATTCCAGACGCTTGCTACTTTGGCCTTCAGAACCCAGAATGAGGGACATGCACCGGCGTCATTTCCATCAGTTGCTCCTAACATCCGCGGCATCTCTCGCGTCGACGAATTGCGTTGTCACAGACGCCAACGAAAAGCTTACGACGGCAGATCGTGTCCGCGGAATGCTGATCGGCAGCATGATCGGCGACGCGGCGGGCGGCCCTGTGGAGTTTGGTGAATACGAAACGGTTCGAACCATTCTGGCGGACACACGGGCTTGGGAAAACGATCGCCGCATTGATGATAACGAACTGACGAAACTGGCGGACACCTTCTCTTTGGCTGACTATTCGGACGTTCGGCCGGATCCGGCCGCTTATGGTCAATGGCCAGCGAACGCTCCTGCAGGCACCGTGACCGATGACACTCGCCACAAGTTCGTCATGTTCGACGCCCTCCGCCGCTTGCAAACAAGACCGGACAAAGCACTCACTCCGAAGGACCTCGCGAGCGCCTACATCAGCTACTGCAACCGACCGTTCATCGCCAAAAACCCGGAACGGGCAAAACTCAACGAAGAGTGTTTTCGCGAATTCTGTCTTGCCGCCCATTGGATTCTCGGTGAGCGAGATTTGAACAAGGCGCGACCTCCAGAACGACAATGGTCTGGTGTTGCGACTTGCGCTGGACAAATGACGCTACTCCCCATCGCTGGCATCTATCCAGGAAACCCAACCGCCGCGTATCGCGCTGCCTGGGGAATTGGATTCATTGACAACGGCCCGGCAAAAGATCTCAATGCGGCGATGGTCGCCGGTTTGGCCGCCGCGATTTCGCTAGCGGAATCTCCGTTAACTGCGCAATGGAAACACGTCATCAAAACGATGCGTGAAACAGATCCTCTGGGCTACTCGGAAGTCAAATTCGTGGGGCGACCACTTCACAAATGGCTGGATATGGCTGAGTCCATCGCGGAACGGGCCGATGGGCGCCCGGCCCGATTGTTTTCGATGCTGGAAAACGATGCCAAGCCCGTCTATTGGTGGGATGCACATTTTATCATCGTATGTGTTTTCAGCATCTTACACTTTTTCAAATACAATCCACTCGCCGCAATGCATCTGGCATTGGACTTTGGGCATGACGCTGACTCAACAGCACAATTGATGGGCGCCTTCGTGGGAGCAATCCATGGACCTGACGTATTTCCTCAGAACATGAGAAACACCGTGACCCAACGCGTGTCTGCGGATTATCAGGAAGAGCTCAACGAGATGGTCGAGTTGCTCCTGAAACTTCAAGATCGCCAACGTTATCCTCAGCCATTCGCCAACTGAACTGCATTGTCTGGGCAGGAGCGAAGTCAAAAGACTGATTCGCATTTCGTCACGCTTACTCAAGATGGCTTTCGACGCCATCCGACGGCGACCCCCGAAATTCACCGATGCCAGTCACGAGCAGCCAAAACAAATTCAACGGATCGCAACACAGACTTGATGATGGCACGAGGATTGCGATGAAAGTATTTTGCAGAAGCGAAACCCAAGTCTGCATAAAACCATGGAATGCGGTTGCTAAGACTTCAGGGCACGGTACCGGGATTGGCAGCATCCGGAGGAATTTGTGTGCGTAAACGTGCGTTCGCGTGCGTTAACGCACCCAAACGGTTGGGTCAGCGTTCCGCAGCATGAATTAATGACGACATTTGCTTTGCGTACCGGCGTATGGCAACAAAACAAAACAAAGGAATAAGAATGTCAGCAAACCTGATCAAACTACTTGGTGACGCGGCGGATTCGTTGCTTCAGCATCAGTGCACAGGAATTCCCGCCGAAACTCTGCATCTACCGGGCAGTGACTCAGTGGAACGCATGTACCTTCCAACGGATCGCAACTGCCGGACCCTATCGAGCCTTCAGCGGTTGCTTGGTAACGGCAGGTTGGGCGGATCAGGATACGTATCAATCCTGCCCGTTGACCAAGGCATCGAACATTCCGCGGGTGCGTCTTTTGCTCCAAACCCTTTGTATTTCGACCCAGAAAATATTGTGAAGCTGGCGATTGAAGGTGGCTGCAACGGCGTGGCATCAACTTTCGGCGTACTTGGCGCAGTCGCGCGCCGTTACGCGCACAGAATTCCATTCATCGTCAAAATAAACCATAACGAATTGATGACATATCCCAGCACCTTCGACCAAGTGATGTTTGGAGATGTCCAGCGGGCCTACGACATGGGAGCAGTCGCTGTAGGGGCCACGATCTATTTTGGTTCGACTGAATCGAGTCGACAAATCGTTGAAGTTGCAGAAGCGTTTCAAAAAGCTCACGAACTTGGCCTGGCGACGATTCTTTGGTGCTATCTACGAAACCCGTCGTTCAAAACCGACAAAGACTACCACACTGCTGCGGATCTTACTGGCCAGGCAAATCACCTGGGTGTGACGCTGCAGGCGGATATTATCAAACAGAAGTTACCCGAGAATAACGGGGGCTATACGGCACTGGATTTCGGTAAAACATCGCCGATCGTTTATGACAAACTCACGACTGATCACCCGATCGACCTTTGTCGCTACCAAGTTGCAAACTGTTACATGGGACGAATCGGATTGATCAATTCCGGTGGTGCGTCGTCGGGAGCTGGCGACCTTGCACAAGCCGTTCGGACGGCCGTCATCAACAAACGCGCTGGCGGTATGGGACTGATCAGTGGACGCAAGGCGTTTCAACGTCCGATGGCAGAAGGTGTGGAATTGCTGCAAACGATTCAGGATGTCTACCTTGATCCGAAAATCACGATTGCCTAGTCAAACGTTTACACCTAGCTGATTTCCGCGCAAATGAGGAGATGTGGAGCCCGCTTATCGAAGACATTGCTCGTCATGCGTTGGGCTCAACTCTCCTTTCCCAACTTGCTCAGGCGGGCACGGTTGTATTCCCAATTCATCCGCGCGATGAAGTCGGTGGAAATCTCTTGAGGACAGATCGCCTCGCAGGCTTCCGTATTTGTGCAGCTACCGAAGCCTTCGTCATCCATGGCCGAGACCATATCGACAACCCGCTGGTTGGCCTCGATTTTACCTTGTGGCAAAGTGGCCAAATGTGTTACTTTCGCCCCGGTAAACAAAGCTGCCGACGCATTCTTGCAGGCTGCAACGCAGGCCCCGCAGCCGATACACGTGGCCGCATCGAACGCCGCGTCGGCTGCGTCTTTGGCAATCAGGATCGAATTGGCCTCCGGTGCCGTACCGATATGCGTTGAAATAAACGCGCCAGACTGAATGATTCGATCCAATGCCGAGCGGTCAACTTTCAAATCACGAATGACAGGAAAGGACGAGGCACGAAACGGCTCAATGATGATTGTGTCGCCATCCGCAAAAGACCGCAGATGGAGTTGGCAAGTGGTGGTCGCCGTATTGGGTCCGTGTGGTCGGCCATTGATGACCACTCCACAAGTTCCACAAATTCCTTCGCGGCAGTCATGATCAAACTCGACGACGCGTTCTCCCTGTTTCACCAGTTGCTCATTGAGCAAGTCCAACATATCAAGAAACGACATGTCGGGATCGACATCGTCAAGCGAAAAGTCGACCAGCTTGCCTGGTGCGTTGCGGTCGTCCTGCCGCCAGATTTTCAGTAAAAGTTTCATGCGGTAGTCTAACTTGTAACAGTCCTATTTGTAGCTTCGTGCAACCAATTCAACTTCCTCGAAATTCAGCTGCTCCTTGTGAAGATTCGGCGTTCCGTCCGCCACATGTTCCCAAGCCGCGACGTAGGCGAATTCGTCATCGTCTCGCAGCGCCTCGCCATCTTCCGACTGGTGTTCCGTCCGAAAATGAGCGCCACACGATTCGTCGCGGTTGAGGGCATCGCGACACATCAATTCCGCCAGTTCAAGATAGTCACTTAACCGCAGCGCCTTTTCCAGTTCGCTGTTGGGTGCGTCACTTTCTCCGGTGACCCGCACGTTCATGTGAAAGTCGTCCCGCAATCGCGTAATCATCTCGATACCCTCGCGGAGCCCTGACGCGCTGCGGCTGATTCCACAGCGATCCCATAGAATACTACCAAGCTCCCGGTGGTAGGCATCGACGGGTCGATCGCCGTTGATGTTCAGCAGGTGCTTGATGCTTGCTTCAACGGCCTCTGCTGCCTGTTCAAATTCGCATGCATCGGTTGACACAAGTGGCTCGTGCTGATCGGCCAGATGGTTGCCGATCGTTGTCGGAATAATAAAGTAACCATCAACGCATGCCTGCAGTAACGAGTTCGCACCTAGGCGATTGGCACCATGATCGGCAAAGTTGCACTCGCCCAGCGCGTACAAACCGTTGACCGTCGTCATCAATTCGTAATCGACCCAAAGTCCGCCCATCGAAAAATGAGCTGCTGGGGCAATCCGCATCGGTTCAGCGTAGGCGTCCAAACCTGTGATCTTTCGGTACATGTCAAATAAGTTTCCATATCGACTGGCAATTACTTCACGACCCGATTCCTGCAGGGCATCCCGGAAATCCAGATAGACAGCGTTCTTTAAGGGGCCGACTCCATGGCCGGCGTCGATTCTCTCCTTTGCGGCTCGCGAAGCAATATCACGTGGCGTCAAGTTGCCGAAGGCCGGATAGCGTCTTTCAAGATAATAGTCCCGCTCGTCTTCAGGAATTTCGCTGGGAGAACGATCGTCGCCCGCCCTCGCCGGAACCCAGATGCGTCCGTCGTTGCGTAGTGACTCTGACATCAGTGTCAGTTTGGATTGCCGTTCGCCCGACTGCGGCAGGCAGGTCGGATGGATCTGCGTCAAACTGGGATTTGCCATGTAAGCACCACGTTTGTGGGCTTTCCAGATGGCCGTTGCGTTACTGCCTTGCGCCAATGTTGAAAGATAAAAGATCTTGGAAGATCCTCCCGTCGCCAACACAACCGCGTGAGCCGCAAACCGTTGCAGTTCACCGGTCACAAGATTGCGGGCAATGATCCCTTTCGCTTTTCCATCGATCACCACCAAATCAAGCATTTCATACCGGTTATACATCGTGATTCGCCCGGCCTTGATTTGGCGGCTGACCGCCGAATAGGTGCCCAGCAAGAGCTGCTGTCCCGTTTGCCCCCGTGCGTAAAACGTGCGTTCGACTTGAACGCCACCGAACGACCGATTGCCAAGTACGCCACCATATTCACGCGCAAATGGAACGCCCAGAGCAACACAAGTATCGATCAGGTCGACCGAAAGTTCCGCCATCCGATAAACATTCGCTTCCCGCGAACGAAAGTCACCCCCTTTGACGGTGTCATAGAACATCCGATAGATGTTATCGCCATCATTCTGATAGTTCTTTGCCGCGTTGACGCCACCTTGCGCGGCCGTCGAATGCGCACGCCGCGGACTGTCTTGAAAACAAAACGCCTTAACGTTGTAGCCAAGCTCACCCAACGCAGCCGCCGCTCCGCCACCAGCTAACCCTGTCCCCACAACGATGATGTCCAACTTCTTACGATTCCTGGAATTCACCAGCTTGCAAGTCGCCTGGTAGCGACTCCATTTTTGTTCGATCGGACCGTCAGGTATTTTTGCGTTTAAGGTCATGCGTCAATCAAAGTTGAATTACGAATAAATAGATCGGCAACGCGGCAAAGCCAACGGTGATCGCAATCGCAAAAGCAAACCCCAACCACTTTACCCAGCGAGCGTAACCGGTGTGGTAAAGCCCCAACGATCGAAATCCACTGTACACGCCATGGTGGAGATGAAAACCAAGCGCGCAAACGGAGACCACGTAGAATCCGACATACCACCATTGTCGAAATGACGATGCGACCACGGCATAGAGATCCTTGTTGCCATCCGTGTCATAACCGATGGAGCCCCCGTATTTATACGGATACCAGAAATCCATCATGTGTATGATTAAAAAAATCAGAATCAGAGCCCCCAAAATCCCCATGAATCGGGAGTGCCACGGAGCCGTCGCTTTCGGATCTTTGCCCGTGTACCGGTCGCCGGCAGATTTGCGATTTCGAATTGCTAATACAACGGCCAATATTGAGTGCACCAGGACGCAGAAATAAGTTAAGTAGCCCGCAATTTTGATCACGAACAACTCTGACAAAAACCCCGCATACCAATTGAAACGCAACTGTGCTTCTGGCATCGGCAGGAACAATTGAATGTTTCCCAGCAGATGGATCACCAGAAATATGCAGAGGAAGAAACCCGTGAAAGCCATCAGGTTTTTTCGAGCAATCGACGAGCGCATTAGATAATTTCGTTCGATGAATTTTTTTGCAGTGAGCTACTTTTTACGAAAAACAAATCGCTCTCGACTCTGCTGAGAATGTTGACTCAATGCGGACACATTTGCACCTGGCATGTTTAATCATATGCATCGCGGGATCGTTCAGCAAACGATCGTATTTTGAGACTCGGAATCCGTGGTCAGCAACGTTGAAAAAGGATCCTGAGATATTCCATCGACTATTGGATGCCAAGGCGTTTGTAGTTTCTGCGCAGCCTTGTTTAGATGCAAACGTTTGGCTGCTTTTTGAACCGTCTTGAAGTTGCAGAGCGCATTCAAGCTATATCGCATGGCAAAGTGCATCACAGTCCAGCAGATATTCAACGCATCCGCGATATTCCGTCGGTAGAAAATTCTTCAGCACCGGGCAAACGAAGTGTTGATGCTGAATAATTTTCTTCGGACTGTTCTTGTGACGATCAGCCGACAGCGAGGATCGCGCGACGTTTAACGCCGCAACAAGAACGTCAATCGGCGATTTACTGGTCTCTCCTCATTAAAAGTCGTTACGAATCAATCCCTTCTGGATGGTAAGAGTTTAGTTTCTTGACCGAGATTTTAGTCAGATTGCGGTTTCAGCTCACGGTCACTTTTTGGTAATTGATTGTCATTCCTTTTTGGTGAATGACGATGCAATTTGGCTTCTATCCAAGTCATGAAAGCGGCTGCGGCCATCCGAGAGAATGTCCGCACCTTGGCGGCGCCTCGGTTGGGTATCTGGTGCACATCGTCAACTCCAGCGAAGACAGCAGGCTCTACGTTCATCGCCAACTCGATGCAGAACGGGAACGAAACTCCAGATTGGTGGCGGAAGTTCTGCGTCTTGAGAAAGCGTTAGAGCAAGCACGACTAGAACTTCGCCTCGAACGGCAGAATAAGTTCGCGACCAACAAACAGAAATCCGAATCGGACGACAGTCAAGGCAGTGAAAATGCTCAAGAGAACGCCACCGGCAAACGTGGTGCACCGATGGGTCATACCGGTTGGTACCGAATAACACCGACTCAATACGATGTCCGCGTCGATGTTCCAGCCCCGCCTCGTTGCCCGCACTGCAAGACGAACAACGTGGCCGTCTATGCCAGTCAGGAGACGTCGGAACATCTCCAGGAAGACATTGTCGATGGCCGGCATCACGTCACGCTATTCACTCACCCCTCGGCGCGGTGCCGCGACTGTCGTCGCTGGGTGCAGCAAGCGGGAGCAGGAGAAATTCTCCGCAGTCGAATCGGCCCCCATGTTCGAGCCATGGCAATCTATCTGCGAAACGAAATTGGCGTCCCGTATCGAAAGGTCTCACGTGCGATTGAAGATCTTCTGGGCTTGAACTTTACTCCGGCCGCATTGATTGGCTTTGAAAAGCTACTCGCGCAGCAGGCCCAGCCAATCGTTGTGGACATTGAGAAAAAGATCGCCAGCACTGAAGGCCCCGTTCACGCGGATGAAACTTATTGGACGCTTGATGGCGACAGGGCGTATTACTGGGTTCACACAACCGAAGACTATGTTCATTTCGAGTTTGAAACGACTCGCAGCGGTCAGGTTTCACGCAACATTCTGGAAGAGGATTTCGCCGGCACGCTGGTGACCGATTGCTATAGTGGCTACGAAGCCCACTCGGCTTCGGCGAATCAGAAGTGCCTTGCTCATCTGGCTCGCACGGCGCGTGACTGGCAGAAGTTGACCGAAAAGAGTTCAGCCGATTTCCGGTTCTTCGACCGAGTCGTGGCGTGGGTCAAGAAAGGATGCGACTATGCCCGGAAGCAGGCGGGCTGGTCCGATTCAACTCGTCGCAAACATCGTAAGTCGCTTGAGCGTGAACTTGTGTTGCTTCAGCGGTTGAAATTGAAGCACGAAAAAGCGATCACCTTACAAGGTCGAATCATCAAGCACGCCGATTGCTGGCTGGTGTTCGCCAGCGACCCTCGCGTCCCGCCGACGAACAATCTGGCAGAGCGTACGTTGAGACCGCTGGTGATCATGCGTAAGATTTGTTTCGGCAATCGTAGCCGCGCCGGTGGCCAAAGGTTGGCAAAAATCATGTCCGTCAAAGACACTGCTCGTCGCCACGGACACAATCCGTTGAGCGTGTTCTATCGGCTCTTTACCGAACCGCCAGACAAAGTGATGCGGTTCATCTACAAAAAAACGTCCGCAAAGGAATCGTTAGCCTGAGCTCGCGATTTCAATGCAGACGCCTCATGTATGGTCGTTTTAAACGATCAATGGCCGAGATCAAAGGCCAGTCCTTCAAAAACTCAAACCAACTGCGGCGTTCGCTGCTGCGCGAATTGAAAAACCAAAACTGACCTTAGACGGACTACCGAAATCCAAAATCGATTTCACGGTCGCCGCACTAAACTCTTACTCTGGATGGCGAAGCAACTTCTACACTTTTCTACGGAGCCAGAGTGATGGCCTTTCGCTCCCGCGAAAAGAACCAAATCTTGCAAAATCTTAACAATATGCACATAATAATTTTGGTTTCGCAAGATAGTTTCCTTTAAAGTAAAAGCGTTGACGCCGCGTACATGAGCTCAGCGCACTGTCTTAAGATTTCGCAATTGACGAAATTCACGAATTGGATCTTCAGGAGTTTATTATGCGACAAAACGTCAAACGAGGTTTCACGCTGGTTGAGTTGCTGGTCGTGATTGCCATCATCGGCATTCTTATCGGGATGCTGTTACCAGCTGTGCAGCAGGTTCGCGAAGCAGCTCGTCGCACTGACAGTATGAACCGGCTGCGACAGTTGACACTAGCGACACACAGTTTCGAGTCAGGGCACATGGAATTTCCGCCATCGATAACGACGATTGCGGGGCAATCAAGAATTCGTGGCTCGATCTTCCTACAGATTCTGCCTTACATCGAACAGCAAAACCTTCTCAATCAAACGCTCAACACGGGTGACTACTACGGTGTCTATCGTGAACCCGTCGGATTCTTCGCCAACCCCTGCGATATTACCTCAGGTGCCGGCGGGCAACTTGAACACACGCCTTGGGGCCAGTACGGATTGATCGGATACGGAGCCAACTACCAGGCTCTCGGCTGGATTCGTGGAACCGACGCAAACAATGTCGATAAACAGACGCGTGGTTTCGGATCGCTAAGTGATGGCTCGTCGAACACGGTTTTCTTTGCCGAGCGATACATGTCGATGAAAAACGCGGCCGCTGACAGCAACAATGACAATTGGTACTACAACATTTGGGCCTATGGCGAAGAGTTCTGGTTTGAGTGGAATCCTGTTTTCGGAGCTTATCCCGAAGACGCGACGAATCCGGAGATTGCTCACCGGTTTCAGGTTCTTCCAAGCGAAGGAGACGCAAACGCGACCGTTGATCCGCTAAAGGCACACGCTCCGCGATCATCAGGAATCCTGACGGCGTTCGGCGACGGAAGCACTCACATGATCAACGCATCGGTTGAGGACTCGATCTGGTGGGCGACCATGACACCCAACGGCGGGGAGGTCGCCGATGCACGCCAGTAATCAGGTCCACGGCGTCTCCTGCACCGGTTTTCAACCTGCACTCAGTATTGCATTCTTTATGCTGATCCTGGG
The DNA here is from genome assembly GCA_964352885.1 of uncultured Pirellulaceae bacterium. Taxonomy (GTDB): domain Bacteria; phylum Planctomycetota; class Planctomycetia; order Pirellulales; family Pirellulaceae; genus Mariniblastus. The sequence goes on along the minus strand of CAYGUE010000036.1, from coordinate 17,967 downwards.
CGTTTTAACGGTCGGAATTGGGTGCAACGAACCGGCACCCGGCAAGTTAACCGGCGTCGTGTCAATGAATGGCGATCCAGTATTCCCCGGCGTGGTTATGTTGCGAAGCACTTCGGGAAAAGGTTTGTCGGCAAATCTGAGCAACGAGGGAAAATTCACGGCCTTCGGTGTTGAGGCCGGCGAGAAATACTCGGTTGCCATAGAGACGATCAAGCTGGCGGGTGTTTCGCGAGTCGCCAAACCAAGTTCCAACTCGAATGCGAATTCAGAATCTGGCTCGGTACCACTTCGCCGCGAAGACACAATTCCTGAAAAGTTTCAGAACGCCAACATTGACATACCAAGGAAGTTTTCTTCCTTTGACACATCAGGTTTGATCATCGATTGCACCGATGGATTGCCGGTGGATCCGGTCGTATTGCACCTAGAGTAGTCGAGCAATGTCCTGATTGATTGTTTAAACATTTCGGCATCAACGGCGCGAAGCCTGAAACTTCGCGTCGTTTTTTATTGAATCAGCAGAGCACTCTTAACGATTCCCATCACCAAAGAGCAGACCGGTCGCAACGCTGATCGAGCTGCGTGATTTCACGAAACTTCACGCAACGAGTGATTGCTCGACTTCAGCGGAAACGGCTGACGGCTCGAGAAAACGAATTCAAACGCGAACTCCCGCCCGCGCTTCGTGAATCAGGCAGGATAAAAGCTGCCGATGGACGTGTTTAGCGGTATAGGAAAACGTCAGGTTCGTAGGAACAAGCGACACTTTCGCTCAGCTTTCCATGCTGACCGCGAAACGCCGGACCATTGAGGAGCATATTTCGGGGTTATTCCGAAGACAACTTAGAATTGCGCCGCGTCTGTTGATGGGCATGAATTTAAGGAAATTGTCGGTGCATCAATGACAAATCCTAGTTAACTTGAAAGTGGGCCCGTCGATTCGCTTAGATCCAATCTTTGAGCCTCGAAACATTTACTTTCCCAACGGAGATTTCGGGCGATGGCTGGTTTAACGCGTTTGTTAGCGAATTTTTCTCTCTTGATGTCGCTGATTTTGTCAGGCAGTCTGGCGGGTGCCCAAGAAATGAATGTCAAAGTTATGTCTTTGAACGTTTGGGGCGTTGATGCCCAAACTGCAAAGCTGGCAGAAATCGTGACGGCCGGTGGCGCCGACGTTGTTGGTTTACAAGAAATGAACTTGAGCAGTGGACGGGCGCTTGCGAGTGAACTCGGTTGGTACTTTCACCAGCAATCTAATAATCGCAATCAGATTATTAGTCGTTACGCCGTCGTGGGCGAGTCCGCGGATAATCGAGGAGTGCAAATCGAGTTGACGCCGGGCCATAATGCGTGGTTGTTCAACACGCACTTGACGGCGTACCCCTATCAACCTTACGACTTGCGAGACAATCCCGGGTTGACCGAAGCCCAGCTAATCGCCAGTGCAGAAAATACGCGAGGCGGCGAGATTGATACCTATTTGAGCTCGATTGCTGCAACGACCACTGGGACCGAACGTGTATTTTTCACGGGAGACTTCAACGAGCCATCTCATCTGGATTGGACTCAGGAAGTAGCGGACGCGACCGATCGAAACTTCGACATCGCTGTGAGGTGGCCGGGTTCGGAGAAAGTTCAGGCCGCTGGTTTTACAGATTCCTTTCGTAATGTCCGCAACAATCCGATCAGTGATCCGGGCTACACGTGGACGCCAGGAACGCCTCCCGGAAATATCGCCAATAACGAAGTCCACGATCGAATCGATTTCGTTTACTACCGAGGCAACAACCTGACCGCGATTGGCTCCCAAACCGTCGGGCTCGATCCCACCAACATTAACACCGACATCGCAGTTGCTGGATACAACACCGACCATCGAGCCGTCGTGAGTGAATTCGTTGTGACAGAACTTGAAGGGACCAACCTGAGCTTCAGTCGGCTGGACCACAATCCGGGGAACGACTCGGCTCTCGTTGCTGGAGGCTACGGGGATCGATTGGTGACGTCTCAAAACATCGAGCTTGATTTCTCAGTCGAGGGTGACGGCAATTGGGACACTTACGATGGCGACGAAGATGCGAACGGATTCAATGGTTGGAATGTCGGTGTCGCTCAATTGCAATCCTCGAGTCTGGGCACAGTATTCGATATCGAATTCAATCCGGATGATGGTTTCGGCGTGCTTCTCGAAAGCTTCGATTTGGTCGACTACATCGACTTCGCCGAAGGTCACACGGTCGAATGGGAGCTGTGGCGCGGCACGACGCTCGATGGAGTCATGCTGGCCGATGGCGAAGAGATGATCGCCGCCGATATGCGGAATGAAGTACTCACCAACTACGAAACGGCAGAATTCGGATTGGTGACGCTCAGACTACGTCAAACTGCGGGTGATGGCACGGATTTGGCGCTCGACAACCTTCGTTTCTTCCAAGTTACGGCAATTCCGGAGCCCTCAGCCGTGTTGCTGATCGGGTTAGGAGCGTTTGGATTCTGCGTCTACCGTCGCAAGCCGATTTAAGCTGCAAAGCCTTATTTTCCACACTTCGAAGCGTAAAACGCAGGGTCCACAAACGGTTACGAAGGTGTTTAAAAGGGATAATGAGGATTGCAGCGTCCGTCAGGCCATTGCGATCGATTCAATAATGAATGATCTTACGATTTTTCAGTTAAGTGTCCAAAAAAAGGTTGTGCCCTATTTTGCAGGAAATTATCCTGATTCAATGCTTCCGTGATTTTCCAACAAGGTGATTTGTAAAATGAAAAATGATTCAAAAGTGAAGATGCTCGGCCTGACCATGGCAGGCATCGCGATGGGCGTAACTGCAGGCGACACCGCGTCTGGCGAAGAAAGCCTCGATTTCGTTACTGGTTTGGGAAATGGCGGCGGAATTCCTGATGCTTACGGCGACAATCTCGCGACCACGCCTAACATTGATTTGACATGGAATTCAGGTACTGATGAAACCTTTGCCGATGGCTGGGATAGCTACGCCAGCTGGGACGGTCGTGGCGAAGTTGGGCAGACTGATTACAACCAGCAAGCCTCAATGTCCGTTTTCCTGACACCCGATGCCGGATTTGGTGCTTACGTCGCGGCATTCGATCTTGACGAATTTGTTGGCGGCGGCGATTCCGTTGTCGATTGGTCAGTCCTCTCTGACGGAACATCTCTGTTTTCTGGAACTTGGAACGACTTCAGCGATGCAGTTGGTGGAGATGGTGGTCGATCTACGGTTGTAACCGGGATGACCTCGGCTGACGCTGTCTTCGGTGAAGTCGAAGTACAGTTCACTCTCGTTTCCGGAGCTCCTTCCTATCAAGCGATGGACAATTTCGTCTTTGGTCAGGTCGCTGTTCCTGAGCCGGGTTCGCTGAGCCTGTTGGCGATCGCCGGAATCGGCGCCCTCTCGATGCGACGTCGCAAGCAGGCATAATTGTCATTCGAGTCAGCTTCTGAAAAACTCTTGCCGAGTCCGATCAGCGATCGCTGTTTGGATTCGGTTTTTTTATGGATGGACCCGATTCCTTATGTCCTCGATACGAAATCTGGCTGCGGAGGCTGTTGAAAAGATCCGTATGGGAGATGTTGAATCGGCGATCGACATCTACCGTCTGGCGGTGACGGGAGATGCACCGTGGCAGACATACTATGAGTTCGGGTTGCTTCTGCACAAGTGTTACCAATTCGATGCTGCAGTGGAACAATTCCAAACCGTCATCGAAAAGCAGGATGTACCGGTAGCGGCGCTGCAAACGATCGCGAAGCAGTACTTTTCGATCGGTCGATTCTCAGCCGCCGCAATGGTGATGCGATCCGCCATCGAGCAATCGGCTTCGCATGATGCTGACTGTCTGGAACAACTTGCCGGCTGTTTGGAGCGAAACAATCAAACCGAGGAAGCCGCAGAAATTGCTCATCGAGCCTTGAAGATCGATCCGAGTTCTGTACCGGCAATTCGACTGTTGGCACACATCGACAAGCGGGCTGGCAAATTTGAAACGGCGGTCGACCGGCTTTCAAATCGACTCACCGCGACAAGCTCCGAGAATGACTGGATGTTGCAATACGAGCTAGCCTCATCCCTGGATCGGCTTGGCGAATACGACTCCGCGTGGGACGCCTTGGTCGAGGCCAAAGACCAATTACGCACTGCCACCGCACCCCATCTAAAGCGTTCTTACGAGATTCGAAAACGCCAAGGCGAGCTCTCGAAGCGCATCACTGATATCGATTTTAAGCGTTGGCGTGAAGCCCGCATTCCCGATAGCCAGCCGCAGCGTATCACTCTGTTGGCTGGATTTCCCCGGTCCGGAACAACACTTCTTGAGCAAATCCTGACGGCTCATTCCGATTGCATTGGAACAGACGAAACAGGGATTCTGACGAGCCAATTTATCGATCAACTGGTTTGGTCTGCAGGCGATGATATCGATGCGTTGATCGAACTACGGGGCTTTGACGCAGAAGACATTACCAGGGGCCAATCGCAGTATGTTGACTTTACGGAATCGTTCATTGGAGAACCTATCGGCGATCGCCTGCTCATCGAGAAAGATCCCTTACTGACCTGCGATCTGCCTGTGCCGCTCAGGCTCTTCCCGCAAGCTTCGATTCTAATGCCGCTGCGAGATCCAAGAGACGTCGCATTGAGCTACTTTTTTACCATCTTGCCGATCGGCTGGAATAGTGCTCCGTCGACGACGATCAGCGAAACGGCTCGATTCTACCACGACGTCATGCGGCACTGGCTGTTACTTCGCGATCGACTGCCCTACCCATTTCTGGAGACCCGTTACGACGAACTGGTATCCAATCCAAATGTAGAAGCCCGCCGCATCACGGATTTCCTTGGACTGGACTGGCAGCCGGATGTGCTTGATGTGTCGAAGCGTTCGTCCGACAAAGCCATTCGCACACCAACCTATGATGACGTCGCGAAACCTCTTTATACGCGGGCGATTGGCCGCTGGAAAAATTACGAACGCCAGATGGAGCCGGCACTTGAAATCCTGAATCAGTATGCCTCAGAATTTGGATTTCAATAGCATATGACAATTCGATTAACACTTGACCAGCAACGTCGATTACAGAGTGCTCGTCTCGCCGAAAAGTCCGGAAATGCAAACACGGCATTCGACATTCTTCAGCAGCTGACTCAGGAAGTCACTGATGATCCGCTGCTGCTTGTTGAATACGCAAAGTGCTGCCGAAATACGGGGCGTCGTGATTTGGCAATTGCGACTTTGAAATCACTCCTGAAACAGCATCCCGAGCACGCAACCGCGATGTACCACACCGGAGTCATGTTGCAGCAACTTCGATATCAATCGTTGGCGATGGACGCATACATTCTCGCACTCCAAGGTAAACTTTCCTCCGAGGTTTGGGAACAGATTCACATTTCGATGGCCTTTATGAGCGAACGAAAAAACGACCTCACCGCGGCCAGCTCTCACGTCGCTGAATTACGTGGCATGAACAGTCAAGATCCATCCTGCGATTTGATCGAAGCCATGTTATGTCGACGAAGTCGTGATCATGAACGGGCGGAGTCACTGCTCAGATCATGTCTCGGTCGCTTCGGCAACACAGCACTGGAAATGCGTGCGATGTATGAACTTGCGAACGTGCTTGATGAGCAGCAAAAGTATTCGCAGGCGTATGAAATCCTGTCGGGTGCGAAAAAACTGCTGCGTCAATTTCGTGACTTTGATCGACTCCAAAAAACATCCGATTGGGTAAGCAACATTTCGAGGGTGCTTACCCATCGTTTTGAGGAATTGAAAACAGCGGCGTCTTCCCCCGCCAAGCCGACCTCAAAGCCTCCGACATCAACCAGCACGTCTGATGTCGTGAACAAAAAGGAGCTTGAAAACGCGTCTCAGGTTTGCCTCCTGACCGGACATCCGAGATCCGGCACGACGCTGTTGGAGCAAATGCTGGTTACCCAGAAAGGCATCAGCAGTGCCGGCGAGTCATCGTCGCTATTGCAAAATGTGTTCGCGCCTCTCGTTGGCTGCCCGCCAAAGGTTCCAACGGTGAAGCAAATTGTTTTTCCAGAATTCCGACACGAAGACGCCCAGAAGTGTCAGCAGTCCTATGTTGGGGCACTTGAAAGTCGAGTTCGAAAATATCATTCAGACAAAACGAATGAAAGATGGCTAATCGACAAAAACCCGGAAGCTGTTGTGATGATTCCGGTGCTGAAAACGATCATGCCGCAGTCTCAAATCGTGGTGATGATCCGTGATCCGAGAGACGTCTGTCTGAGCTGCTACTTTCAATATTTGCCACCCAATGCCGTGAGCATCAATTACAGCAACCTACAACGGACGGCAGAAAAGTATCTTCAAACGATGAAACTCTGGTTGGCGATTCGAGAGTCTGGCGAATTCAACTATTGCGAGATTCGCTACGAAGACCTCGTCACAGTCCCCGCATCGGCGGTGAGTCGAGTTGCAGAGTTCCTGAATCTGCAATTTGATGCGGACGCTTTGAAGAGGCGATCGTTCGCCAAGGCTACTGAAACTGTCGTGCATTCCCCGACTTACAGCTCGGCAAAAGCCGACGTCTACTCCTCTTCCATTGGGCGCTGGAAACGGTACAGAAAACATTTCGACGAACTTGCAGCAATCCTCGACCCGATCGTCGACCGCTTGGGATACTCAGATGAGTGAGCCTTTTGCCTATCAGCGGTTTAAAAAATCCATCACATACTCTGTGCCGAAGGAACGCTCGCAGTTTGGGGAGCCAAAAAGCGGCATTCAAAAAAAGGGGCAAGCTTCGTAACCTTCTCAACGATTGCCCTAGAATTCGTGCGGAACACTAGCCGGTCTTGGACCGTCTCCAAGCCAATAGCCCCAGCACAATGACTCCGGCAATCGCGAACCATCGGACCCAACCTGATTCAAAAACAATACTGCCATTGAAGGCAATAAAAATCAGGAAACCGTAAACAGCCCAACTGATTGAACTGTTTCTTGCTTCGTACGTCTTTCGCTGAGCAATCCACCAGAGCGCGTCAACCAGCCAGATGATGACAAACGCGTAGTTGAAATAGATCCCGATTCCAAACCCAAAACCCAGCAGGCTTTCTGTCTGTTTCGCGGTATATTCTACAGCGACATCGTGGCTTCCTTGATGAATGAAGACCATTGTCGCGATCGCGTGCAGCAGTGAAAAAAAGCTGCCCAGCAACCAGGCGTTCCTGGCCCCTTCAAGGTAATTTTCCGACGATGACTGCTTCGAACGTTCGATTTCATTACGCGGATCGTTCGAGCCTGCGGCGCCCGACTCGGACTCGCCGTCAGGTTCATCCTCCTCATTCTCCCCTTCGCTTGGCTTGGCCAACAGCAGTGCAAAAGTGACGAACATCAAGAACAACGCGATCCGAATCGTCCAAACAGGAAGGAATTTTTCTAACAATGGTCACCTTTTGATTGCATAAAAAGATCGAGAAAAGAAAGCACCCTCAGATCAAACAAAACGGTCGCGGCAATCATTGGTTTTTCAGGCGTGCTTTGAACGGATTCTTGGCCATCTTCATGAACTTGTTTGAATTCAGTCTTTTCTTGACTAATGATGTTTCGATTCTAACCGGTCGCTGGCCGACAACACAGCCTGCGATTTTGATCGGCATCCCACTTTGAGTCGAGAAAACAATGTAAGATGTGCCTCAGAAGGCGGAAAGATTCACGACGCCATGCGGGGCATTAAGTTCATCGTTTTTTCTCTTAGCCCGAGCAAGCGAATCGAGTTTCCGACGCGTCAACCATCGAGTGAGTGTTCGATTCAACCGATACGATTAACCGCTCTAAAAAACAAACCCAATCCAGAACTCCGACCCACGCTTCGTGAATTAACCGCCTAAAACAGGGCTCTGACTGAAGTTCAGGATCAAAACAATGGTAAGAACTTGTGAATGATTCGTCTTCCGTCACCGCGGAGCTGCAACGGCCGACTCCCTCGGTTCCGGCCTACTGGGGCTGGCTCAACATTGTCGTCGCTGCGGTTGCGATGACGGCGACTCTGCCCGGTCGTACTCATGGGCTGGGTTTGATCACCGAACCAATGTTGCGAGACCTCGCGATCGGGCCGGTTGAATTTGCAAGGATGAATTTCATGAGTGCCATCATCGGTGCCAGCTTCTGCCTGCCAGTCGGTTGGCTGATTGATCAACTGGGCGTGAGACATGTCTTGGCTGTCGTCACTTTGCTTTTGGGAATTTCTGTTGTTGCAATGAGTGGCGTCACCGACAAATCGTCGCTGTTGATCAGTCTTATTTTGGTGCGAGGATTTGGACAAAGTGCATTGTCTTTGCTCAGTATCGCCGTGATTGCTAAATGGTTTAACAGCCGCTTGGGCATCGCGATGGGCGTGTTTGCCGTGCTGTTGACGTTTGGTTTTATCGCCAGCGTGTTGGCGCTGGGGAGGCTGATTGAAGACTTAGGTTGGTTCGTCGCCTGGCGAGGATTGGGATGGACGATCGCTGGGTTGGCTCCCTGTTTCTGGTTGCTTGCTCGCGATCCACAGTCCGGACAAACCGACGTTGGATCAGCTAAATCCACTAACGCGTCGACCGAGTCTGCCACCAAAGTTTCGAGCACCTTGCTCCCGGATGAATCCGCAGATGAAAGCCAGCGAGAATTGCCTTGGACGATTGCGCGGGCGCTGAAGTCTCCAGCGTTTTGGATCATGGTACTGGGCTGCGGCGCGTTCAATCTCGTCTGGTCGGGAGTGACATTATTCAACGAGTCGATTGTCGCCGAGCGTGGACTCAATCAAGCCGCTTCGGTCGAGATCATGGCGATATTAACCGGCGTTGGTTTGATCGCGAATCTAGTATGCGGTGGACTGGCAACGCGAGAGCGGGTGTTGAAACTACTCGGCGTTGGCCTCCTGTTCCTTGCAGTTGGGTTACTTGGATTTTCTCAATTGAGTGGTGTATTGGCCGCTCGAGTGTATGCAGTCTCGATTGGATTGAGCGGCGGTATCGTCGCGGTCGTTTTCTTCTCCGCTTGGCGACATCTGTTTGGTGAAACGCAACTCGGCCGAATTCAAGGCACGGCCCAAATGGCGACGGTGTTGGCCTCCGCTAGCGGCCCCGTGCTGATGGCCGAAAGCTTCGAACGGCTAAACTCTTATCAACCAATTTTCGTTGCGCTGTCGATCGTGGTTGGAGCGCTAGCTTTGGTCGCATTCTTTATCCAGCCGGACAACTGACCATGGACTACCGTTTGAAGCCGGCAGGTTCCTGTGAAATCAAGCTAACGACTCTTGCCGCAGCGGCGATTCGCGAGTTGCTTCCGCGTTTGGTAGACTGGAGCATCAATACAAATTCTCAGGACTAACTTGATGATTGCTACGCTCAAACTTATTGGTGCAGTATTATTTGCTTTGGTGACCGTCGGCTCCAGCTTGTCGGCACAGGAGCTGCCAAAGATTTTTAACGGCGATGACCTTAGCGGATGGAAAGTGCCTGACAGCAATGTCTGGTGGAAAGTTCACGATGGCATTCTTGAAGCGACCAGTGATGCCGACAAGACTGGCTCGATCCTTTGGACTGAGAAGGAATATTCCAGTTTCATTATGGAACTCGAATTCAAAATGGGAGTAGGAACGGTTGATTCCGGTGTCTTTATTCGAAACGAACGCGAGCAAATACAGATCGGCATCTCCGGTTCTTTGAAGCGAGACATGACCGCGTCGCCTTACATTGCTGGCAAGGGTTACCCCGTTGAGGCCGTTCGAGTCAAGGAACTGCTCGACATTGACGGGTGGAACCAAATGACGATCGTTGCCGCAAAAAAGCGTTACACGGTTTGGCTTAACGGCGAACAGGTGATGACTTACCAGTCCGATTCAGCGGCGGATTCAGGACCGGTTGGGATTCAACTTCATCCAAGCCGCGAAATGTCGATTCAGTTTCGCAACATCCGACTGGCTGAACTGCAACGCGGCGTCAGTAAGAAAAAACCGAAGCCCAAACTGCGTATCGGGAAAGCACAGACACCGAAACAAGCCAAGGCTGAACTGAAGCGGTTTCGCGAGTCGTTCGATACTCTAGCTGAATGGGAGAAACGTAAAGCAGCAATCCGCGACGGGATTCTCAAGGGAGCGAAGCTAACAACGCTGCCGGAAAAGACGCCGTTGAAACCTGAGTTTACGAACAAGCGGATCTACGATGATTACACGGTCGAAAGTGTGGCCTTCCAAAGTTCACCCGGATTCTATGTTACCGGCACGCTCTATCGGCCTACGGATGATGCTCCGTTAGCCGGAATTCTCTGTCCGCATGGGCATGGAGGACGATTCAAACCGTCGCGTCAACAGCGCTGTGCTGTGTTTGCAAAAATGGGAGCGGCTGTTTTTCTTTATGACATGGTTGGCTACGGAGACTGGAAGGAAGCAGGTTGGTCGCATCACGACACGCCAGAAGTTTTGCGGCTACAAACGTGGAACAGCATTCGAGCACTCGACTTCGTTCTCTCGTTGCCAAACGTTGATCCGAATCGAATTGGAATGACGGGATGTTCCGGCGGGGGCACTCAAACATTCTTGCTGACGGCGATCGACGATCGAATTGCGGTCGCAGCGCCCGTCTGTCAGGTCTCAGCTCACTTTTTTGGTGGCTGTGTTTGCGAAAGCGGCATGCCGATTCACTGGAGCGAAACGCACAAAACCAATAACCCCGAAATTGCCGCACTCGCAGCCCCGCGTCCTCAGTTGCTCGTTTCCAATGGAGATGACTGGACGAAGTACACTCCTGAGACCGAGTACCCGTTTGTGAGGCATGTCTACCGTCTTTACGATGCAGAAGACCGAGTCGGCAATGCACACTTTCCCGATGAAAAACACGACTACGGCGAGTCGAAGCGGATGGCGGTCTATCCGTTTTTTGCGAAACACCTGAGCCTCGATATACAGCGTGTCACCGGCACAGACAATCAAGTTGACGAGTCATTTGCTCACGAGGAATCCTACGAAGAGATGCTCGTCTTTGGAGACAGCAATCCGCGTCCCGCCGATGCCGTCAAACCGAACTCGATGCTGCCGCATGCCAAGCCGCTGGCACCGGTTCAATCCATTACGAAACAATCGGGGTCCTGATGACAAGCGGTTTATTTTCTCTAGTCGCCTCAACGGCAATCGCAACACGCGTTCGTAAACCAACAATCTTGGCGGAACCGATATCCGTTTCCTCAGGGTCCTCGGGACAGACTCATCGCATTTTTAGAGGCATGATGCGACACGCATCCGCGATTGATCCGAGATGCAACCAAAATCGCGGCTCGGTGATCGTAATCAGTATAAAATAACCGTATTGCGTTCGAACAATTAAACCCAAACAGGCAAACATGAACCATCAAAAGTCCCTGACTCTGTTTTGCCTTCTGACGTTGATGGGCTTGATAATACCAAGTCTCTCGAACGCTCAAAATCAATTGGCCGGCGCCGACAGGCCGATCAAAGTGTTCATTCTCTCTGGCCAATCCAATATGGTGGGAGCAGGAATGGTCTCGGGTAGGGGAAGTCGATGGGGGACGGAGTTCCTTGAGCCGGAAGTTTCTGTTTATGTAGGAATCTACGATCCAAACGTTGACTACGATGCGATGAAACCTGTCAAGACTTTGAAGCTGGAACATATTGGCGGCACAAAACCCACTGCCTATCCAGGCGGCGGGACGCAAGTGACTCGCGGGTTCATTCAAGTCAAAAAAACGGGCCTTTACCAGCTTCGGCCAGGCCATGGCGGTTCGACACACAACATCATGGAGGTCGGTGGCACTGTCGTACATCGCAAGAATCTAGGCGCCGAATCCGTGCACACCGACATCAGGTTGACCGCCGGGGAAAAGGTCCCGTTTAAGATCACTTACCTCACCCAAGATGCAGATGGCTTGGGCTGGATTGCCCAAATGGATGTCCTCGGCGCACTGGCAACGCTGGTGAAACAACAGGGAATGTACCCGTATTTGATGAACGAAAATGGACAGTGGGTAGCCCGCGATGATGTCTGGTACAAAGGCGTGGTAACCGCGAAGGGCAGCAGGTGGCTGGGTGTCGACTCAGGGCGAATTGGTCCAGAGCTTGGATTTGGGCACATCGTAGGTGAGCAAATCCAAGAAGACGTTTTGCTTTTGAAAACATCGCAGGGAAACCGATCACTCGGTTGGGACTTTCTTCCTCCGGGAAGCGAACGCTACGAATACGAAGGTAAAATCTTCGCAGGCTACAAGGACTCGCCGGATTCATGGGACAAAGGCACGGAGCCGAAGCCAATCGCTTGGTATGCCGGAAAGCAATATGATGATTGCTTCAACTCGGCACTTAAGGTTTTGAATAACTTTGACGATGAGTTTCCACATTGGAAAGGGCGAGGCTATGAGATCGTGGGCTTTGCATGGTGGCAAGGCGACAAGGATCGCTACAACATGGCACACGCCATACGCTACGAGCAAAACTTAGTCCACTTGATCAACACACTTCGCAACCAGTTTGATGCTCCCAACGCAATGTTCGTCTGTGCCACGCTTGGCCAAACCGAGAAAGACAGTACCAACGTTGCGGAAACGCTGATCCTGAATGCGCAGCTCGCGGTTGATGGGGAAGCTGGAAAACATCCTGAATTCAAGGGAAACGTCGCTACCGTTTACTCCCACCCTCTGAGTCAGGGAGGCGCTTCGAACAGTCACTACAACGGAAACGCACAGACTTACATGGACGTCGGTATTGCGATGGGAGAAGCCATGGTCCAATTGCTCAATGCGAATAGCAAGTGAAAAAAGAGACGGAATCCTTGGTGAAGGCTCGCTGCCCGTCGGCGGTCCTACACAGAGCGTGCCAACATTTGCGTGTTTGGTTTACGTTTCGCAGGATGGACAAAACAAAGGCTTTAGGAGCATTAGACTCTTACGGAATGTGCAAAGAATTACTCGCTAAAATCGCCCTCGATGAGACATGAAAATAAAAGACTCAAGACCTCTGATGCCGTGCCAAGTGTTCGCTATCGGTTTGTGCTTACTGTCGATCCTGTCGACTCAAACTGACGCGCAAACAGTAAGTAGTTCGGAATACAACGTCCTTTTTATTGTGTCGGATGATCTGACCTACACAGCGCTCTCTTGCTACGGTAACACCGTTTGCAAAACACCAAATATCGACCGCCTTGCTTCCATTGGAACGCGATTCACTCGCGCCTACTGTCAGGGGACATACTGTGGCCCGTCCCGAGCTTCATTCATGTCAGGCTATTATCCCCAAGCGACTGGAGTCCTCGGATACAAAAGTCCACGTCCGAAAATCGGCGACCGGGCAACTTGGCCGCAGCACTTCAAGAACAACGGGTATTACTCAGCACGGGTGAGCAAGATTTTCCATATGGGTGTGCCCGGTGGAATTGAGAAGGGAGACCACGGCTCCGACGATGCGCTTTCGTGGACTGAGCGGTTCAATAGCCGTGGTCCAGAATGGAAAGCCGCGGGCGACGGCGAAACGCTTGAAAGCAATCCGGATGGTAAAAAGCCAGCCGTTGGCGGCAATACTTTTGTCGTTGTTGAAGCCGATGGCGATGACTTGGTTCATTCGGACGGAAAAACGGCAGCCAAAGCTGTTGAATTGATTCATAAACACAAAGACAAACCTTTTTGGATCGGCGTTGGATTTGTCCGCCCTCATGTTCCTTTCGTCGCGCCGCGAAAATACTTCCCTCCTTTTAAACCATTTAGCAAACTGGTGTTGCCTGAGAAAATAATTGGTGACTGGGACGATATTCCTAAACCAGGTATCAATTACAAGACAAGTAAGAACATGAAGATGGACATTCGTCGACAGAAAAAAGCCGTCGGAGGATACTACGCTTCCGTCGCTTTCATGGACGCGCAAGTTGGCAAAGTTCTCGAAGCGCTTGAACGAAGCGAAGTCGCTGACAAAACCATCGTTGTCTTTACCAGCGACCATGGCTACCATTTGGGCGAGCATGATTTTTGGGCGAAAGTCAGTTTGCTGGACGAATCTTCAGGAGTGCCTTTGATCATTAGCGTTCCCGGACAAAAGCCTGCCGTTTGCAGCTCGCTGGTTGAGTTACTTGATCTGTACCCTACCGTTGCAGAACTGTGTGGAATTGAGATTCCAAAACACGTTCAAGGTAAAAACATTTCTAGGATGCTGTCGGATCCTGCCCATGAAGTTCGTGATGCTGCGTTCAGCGTTGCGCCGATGCGAAAAGGATTTCTACTTCGGGATCACGCCTACGCCTATATTCAGTATGGCGAAAACGCATCGGGGGGAATCGAGTTATATGACGTTCGGGTTGATCCAAAACAATACAAAAACTTGGCGTCATTGCCGAAATACCAGACGCTGGTTGATGAATACAAAATGAAGATGCAACTGAAATTAGCCCAAGTACGCGACAACGACTTGGAGGGTTTGAACAAAACAAACGCGCCAATAATACAAAAGCAACAGGAGCCTTAAGCAAAACACGCCGGACGTGATCGCGAGCATCGACTACGGTGATGTCGTTCAATTAATGAGACGCAATCTCGAGGAATCAACTGGCAGATTTCCTTCATGGAAAGTCTGGCCGCGTCCTCGGTGCTAACCCGGGAAAAACCAATCCATCGACGTCTTGGAATCGCAAAGCGACACCTAGAACAATACCCTCGAACAATGCCTGCCGTCACTTCGTGACTACTGATTTGGCGAATACATAGCCATGGACTAGCGTCATGGCGAATGCCTGCCGTCGCTCTGCGACTTTTAAACGGACTCAAAAGGCGCATCTGGCCTATTCCAAGATGCGCTATTCACAATCAATTGTTTACGGTCAAGCACAGGTACCGCAATGTTAACAACGACCTGAAATCTATTTTTGTTGCATCGCTCGCAAGTCAGCAACGGCGTTTTGTAATTCCTCAATCATGGATTGTTGATCGTCGAGTTGCGATTGTTGCGCATCGATTTGTTCTTGTTGCGAGTCAATTTGTAACGCCTGCGATTCGATTTGCTGTTGTTGCTCTTTGACAGCTTCAACGACCACGGACACCAAGTTGGCATATTTGACGCCTCTTGGCTTCTTGGTGACTTGGTCATAAACGGTTGCTTCGGAAATGACTTCAGCGACCTCCTCGGCGATAAAACCAATATTGGTTCCGCTATAAGTCGATTGATATTCCTTTTTTAAATCAAAATAAACACCGCGCAACTTTTTCACTTTTTCAAGTGCGTTGTCAATGTCGCGCACATTCTCCTTGAATTCAGCACTTGAACGAGTTTCGAACGCCTCTGCTGAGACTATGCCGTCAGCTCGCACTAAGGGCGTTAGCAACTTCAGGACAGTCGGGTCTGTAACACAAAGGCCAGGTGCTGTTGGGTCGACCAATATTCTGCAATCATCAGTAGGACCAAAGGTCAAGATACAGCCTACCCCTTCCCGACCGAGCAATCTAAGTCCACCCGGATCGCTTTCAACTAATCCAGTCAGGTTGGGAACAATCCCAAGCGTGCATTCATCTGTCGGACCAAAGAGAATCCGCATTCCGTTGTTGACAGGGGCACCCGGAGCCCCGCACAAGCGAAAACCAACGGGATCATATTCGACGATCCCGCCAAGTTGCGGATCGATTCCAATTGTGCACTCGTCTGTCGGGCCGAAGCGTAAGACAGAACCTTCTCGTATTCCTTTCAAGTTGGGAACGCCCAGCAATCGGAGCCCAAATGGATCTTCTTCAATAAGACCGCGTGGGCCATTCGGATCGGGATCGATCCTAAGCCTGCACAAATCAGTGGGGCCGAAGGTCAGTATGCAGCCCTGACCATTTGGACCCAGCAGCCGAAGTCCACCGGGATCGCTTTCGACTAATCCAGTTAAACCTGGAACGACACCAAGCATACAATCGTCTGTCGGGCCGAAGCGAAGCACAGCTCCCGACGGTTGCCCTTGGCCGTTGTCAACGCCCAGCAACCGAAATCCACCCGGATCAGATTCAATTAAACCAGGCAGTTCTGGATCCACGCCAATCGTACATTCATCCCCAAACCTTAATGTTCCCCTAGGGATGTCAACAATCGGTTGGCCAGGGACACCGGGCGGCAGCTTGAAGATGAACCGAATATCTGAAAAACAAAGCCCACCCAGATCAGGGTCAGGAGTGATAAAACACTCGGGACCAAAACCAAGTCGGTCAAAAGGCAAATCCCCACTTAACATATCATTGATCTGTATTTGCAAAGCACCAAGCGAGGGACGCTGGGCGTTAACGTTGGCAGGCGCATTTAGTAGCGTGACAACAAGCGCAAAGGCTCCGAGGGCCTTAAGTAAATACGTTTTTCGCATAACCGTCTCCCTAATAATAGATTGTTGAATTCTCGTATGTGAACTGGCTCGTATTCAAAAGCCAGATATCGAGTTAAGCAGTCAAGATGTCAAGTAAGCCCCTTTGTTGATCAAGCTTCTGAGAGCCATGTGTCAAGACATGTCACTTTGCACCGACCTCCTTCGGACACCAAAGAAACAAGCACACGCAATGAACACGAACAGCATTGAGTTCGGTTCGGGAACCGCTGTCGTGATATCGTCAATGTTGTACGTGATGGTCCCAACTGCGGCGGCATCGTAACGGATCTCAGCCGTGGTAAATGTCCCCGTCGTGTTGATAAGACCAACAAAGAACACGCTATCTGTACCGCCAACGGTTGCTTGAAGGTCGTCGACGTCCAATAGGGCGGTACCTAATCCCGGCACGACTAATTGAATATCGTTGTCGAAGATTGACGTATTGGCTATCTCACCCGTGATGATGTTAAAACCAATTGCGTGGCTGCTGGCAAATGACAAGTCAATGTTGTAACCGCCAGTAAACTGATTGGCTAATCCGACACTATCCATGCCAAGATAATTTACCCCGGATGCCGCGGCAAAGTCATCAGTCACAATCAAGTCTGGCGGGCCAAATACATCGAACGAGATTTGCCCGATAGTGCTGGGACTACCATAAGTTGTCCCAGCGATTTCGGATTCAAAGTCCAACGTCTGCGCAGTAAAGCTGTTACTGGCCAACGCGGCATGGAATGAAGTGGAACTTGTGTAGGTTATTATGTCCGCAGAAGACGGAGACGCAAGAAACAGGAAGCTGGATGCACAAGCCGCAAACACTCCAACACGAAAAGCACAGATGATTTTCATCTCGGTTTCTCCTAAAAGATAACGTATCTTTTGGCAACCGCGTGTCGGTTTTCTTGCCTCACATCAACCGAACATTCGACTAACAAAAGAGCTTGGAACTTCGGCCGAAGCTACCAGTGAAATTGCGACTTGGCAATAAACTACCCAAAAAAAACATCGGAATATGTTCCGAGGGAAAACCAACCGGCAATTTCGATTTCAGACGACTGATTCTACTCAATTCGATTCGTGTGATTCCGTTTGAGTTGAGCAAAAACAGTTCTGGCATGCGTTCGCGTTCAAAAGCGAGGGCTTCGCTTTAGCTTGACTGCTGCAAGAGTTCTGCCGGCCCATTTCTTTTTGCAACAAGTGTTTTGTTTTCGAAAGACAATACGGAACGAAACCATAGCAGGATCACGGGGACGTTATTTATTGTGAGGACCAAGAATGCGGGATTGATGGCAGAGCAGCATTCCGTTTTGTCATGAGAATGGCCACGATCCTTGGACGGGTGAAAGTCCGAGAAACGAATATGTGGCCAGTCAAAACAACGGCTCCAGCGGCCTTAAGTAGATGCGCTTTGCCGCCCGCGACGCAAGCCCGATGAGCCATTGCATCGGGCCGGCATCCAAGTTTTGGCACGGTGTGCAAACCGGCAACGCTCAAACCATCGGGCTTGTTATTGGTTCGATACCCACTGCCGGCAATTTACGAATTGAATGCATGGGCAGCTGTCCTACCCAGGGCGACCGCACGTTAACTGCTTAGAAAACCGGCATACAATTGGTCAAGCCTT
>CAYGUE010000035.1:0-47480 GCA_964352885.1 uncultured Pirellulaceae bacterium | reverse complement strand
TCAAGACATTCGCGGACCATCTTGAGCGAAGAAATGCAATCCAGATTGGCCTGATACAACGCGTTGACTTGTTCTGACGAATTCGGGCGCCTTTCCAGAACACCACAGAGATACCCGTCTTCCGATGTTAGTTTCAACACGTTTGGAAGATTCGATAGTAGCCGATCCAAAAGCACCAGCAGCGAAGATTGGGCCTGCAAGTCAAAATTATTGCTCAGCAGCGCACGCAGGTCGCCGATCAGGAGGTATTCCAAATTGCAACACGATTTCCACAGTGATTGCTGAGTCATCTTCGACTCATCGGTTCTTTGCTTTGACATTGAAATTCCATCCATTGGGCAGAGTTTTGTCCCCGTTCCAGCTCCGGCACACATGCTTGTCGTTGGCATTCACTCGACCTTCACAGACGAACGACTATTGTCTGCAAATCTGATCGATTGGACGGCAATCAAGCAAGCTCTCGACTTGATTATAGCGATTACCTGATTGACAATCCAACTAAAGCCAGAAACACTCGGTTTGCCCAGTTTTGTTTGGGGCATTCCAGTGCAGTTCTCCGCTGCAGAACGCGGGCGATTCGTGTTGCGGGCGTTCACGGGCCGTGAGCGTCCCCAGTTGGCATAGCCAACGCACGTCGAATCAGGGGCATTGGTAAGTTTTTTTTTGGATGACCGACGTAACGCAAATTTGAATCGAATCCAAAACGGAAATCCGTCAGCTTCTGATCAGTGGCTACCGTTCGTCTACAAGGAATTGCGGCGGCTCGCGCCTCAAGAATTGGCCAATGAAAACCTGGCCAAACTTTGCAGGCGACTGCCTTGGTTCAGGAGGCATTTTTTCGGATCCACAATTCTAGTACATGCTGTTTGCTGAGTACCTCCCCTTCGCGACAATAAAAAATGACAATGCAACATTCCACCATGCAAAAATTCCGAATTGTAGTCCAAGCATGCCTGCTCTTTGCCGCGGCAGACGCCCACTTGCTGATGGCTGATAACGCGGTACATCTACGTGCCAATCAAGTGGGATACCACTCTGAGGACAGTAAAGTCGCGATTGCTTTTTCGCACGAGCCGGTCGAAGGGAAGTTTTCCTTGCTTGCAGTACCATCTCAGAAGGTGGTGTTCTCAGGAGATGTTGCTCCTTCATCAGCTCCTGGTTGGGGCACTTTTGAGCATCACTATCGACTCGACTTCAGTAAGTTCTCAGCGCCCGGCCGTTATCGCGTACGAATTGAAAATTCGGGGGAGACTTCGCGTCCCTTTTCCGTTGGGAACGAAGCCTATGGGGATTATGTTGAGGACTTGATGCGGTTCATGCGACAACAGCGCTGTGGCTACAATCCGGTACTCGACATCGTCTGCCATCAACGAGATGGCAGGACGGCTTTCGGGCCCAAGCCCGCTGGCACGTTTCTCGATGCCAGCGGAGGATGGCATGATGCGGGTGACCAACTCAAGTACTTGATTACCGGCAGCAATGCCACAGCTCGCATGCTGTTGGCCTACCAGCTAGAGCCAACCAAATTTGATGACCGTACCGATCGACTGGGGCATCCGCTGCCCAATCAGATACCTGACGTGCTGGATGAAGCACGCTGGGGTTTGGATTGGATGTTTAAATTGCATCCCAGCCCAGACGAACTGTACCACCAGGTCGCCGACGATCGCGATCACAACGGGTGGAAGATGCCCGACCAAGATACGTCTGACTACGGCTGGGGGCCCAACAGCTACCGCGTTGTTTATGGAGCAGATGGCAAGCCACAAGGCTTACGCAAGTTCAAAAGCGAATCGACGGGCTTGGCAAACATTGCTGGTCGTTGTGCCGCTTCAATGGCAATGGCTCACCAAGTTTGGAAACAGGACCTCAACGATCCAATCTTCGCTGATCGCTGTCTCCAAACAGCGCGAGAATTCTATGCAATGGGAAAAGCAAAAGAAGGTGTCCAGCAAGGCAATTCAGTTTTGGCCCCCTATCGCTACTGTGAGACGACCTGGGCAGACGACATGGAGTGGGCTGCCGCGGCACTGTATGACGCGACTGGCGAAGCTCACTATCTCAAGGACGCAATCCGGTATGCTCGCCTGGCTAAAGACAGCTCTTGGATGCCGCTCGAAACGACAGGGCATTACCAGTACTATCCTTTCTTGAACGTCGGCCATTATGCATTGTACCCGCATGTTGATGCCGAGATAAAGGAAGAACTGTCTGGCTACTATCGCTCTGGTATCGAAGCCACACTTGCCCGAGCCAACAAGAATGCATTCGGCGTCGGTGTGCCGTTTATCTGGTGTTCCAACAATCTTGCGACGGCATTGATCACGCAACTCTTGCTGTACGAACGGATGACGGGAGATCCGCAATACCACGACCACCTGCTGGCTCAACGAGATTGGCTCTTCGGCCGTAATCCATGGGGCACGACCATGTTCTCCGAGATCCCGCACGATGGTGAATTTCCTGAAGACGTACATACGGCAACTTGGAAAATGACCCGCCGCGCTGTCCCAGGTGGATTGGTCGATGGGCCGGTCTACGCCACGGTCTACAATAGCTTACGTGGACTTCATCTGGAAAACGATGACGAATTCGCCGAGTTCCAGAACAAGTACGTCGTCTATCATGACGATATCGGCGATTACTCGACCAACGAGCCGACAATGGATGGCACGGCAGGAGCCATCTATATGATGGCATACTTTGGCGCGGAACCAGACGCGGTTCGGAAGATTGTAAGCAGTCGAGTGCCTACGCCCGACGCTGTTTTTCAACTCGATGCAGGCGCTATCCGTCGAGCGTCCCCCCAAGCCAAAAAGTTAGCCATCTTGTTTACAGCCGACGAACATGTCGACGGGGCAGAATCGGTCATTGCAACCTTAGCCGAACACAAAATTTCAGCCGCGTTTTTCCTGACTGGCAAATCCCTGGATGCCTCCAAGATGCGCGACTGGGTACGGCAGGCCGTGGAAGCTGGCCACTACGTAGGGCCCCACTCCGACGGACACCTTCTCTATGCTCCCTGGGAGGATCGCAAGAAATCATTGGTCTCCCGGGAACGATTCCAAGCGGATCTATTTCGCAACTTAGCCGAACTCGGAGAAATAGGAGCCAATCGGAGCGAGCCAATTTATTTTGTGCCTCCCTACGAGTGGCACAACGCGGATCACAGCGCATGGGCGAAAGAGCTTGGTTGCCAGATGATTAACTTCACATCCGGTACTGGTTCGAATCGTGATTTCGCACCAGAGGATCATCAGGCTTTTGTCCCGACGGAAAAGCTCATTCAAGATGTGTTGGACTACGAACAAAAATCTGACTCAGGGCTTAACGGTCATCTGCTCCTTTTACACTTGGGCACAAACCGCAAGGACAAGGTGTATGCCAAACTCGGCGAGTTGATTGAAGAACTTGTTGCACGCGAATATTCCATCGTTCGTGTCGACAAACTTCTTGGCGGAAGCAAGATCAATGACCGCTGAATGGAGCTGTCCTGTGATAATCGGTAAACTTCATACATGCGTTTGCAAACGCGTCGATTCTGGAGTTTGAGTAACTCGTACGCAGCAATTAAAATCTGTCCGGCCGGTATCATTCGGTATCAACAAGGTTTGGGTTTGTCTTCACCTCTCACTACTGCGCTACAAGCATTGTCACATCCCAGTCAGTAATCCTCCGCTGACTGGGTGCGAACATCCTGTTGTCGTAGGTAACGATGTCGGCAGTCCTCGCAGCCGACGTACCGCCAGCCATGCGAAACACTCAGCCTCATGTGAATCTGCTCTCATCCCGATGGCTTCAATCGAATTTACATTTTCCAATTTTGAGGCAAGCATTGACATCAATAGCCGGTGACGAGCACCACCACCCGTGACCAATGTTTGAACGGGTACAGACGGCAGGTTTTGAACTGAATTTACGATCGCGCCGGTAGTGATCGCGCAGAGAGTCGCCAAGCAATCTTTGGCTGGCAACTGGCCGACAGATTCAAAATGGAAGTCGAATCGATCCACCGATTTAGGTAGCGACAATTGAAAGAAAGGATCTTCTAGGACGGACGCAACGATACCATCGTGAACGTCTCCTTCAGTGGCAAGCAACCCATCTCGGTCAAAAGAGACATCAAAAAGTCGCTGAGCCCAATAATCGAGTTGCCCACAGCCAGGACCAACATCCCCGGCCACAAGCCCACCGTCACGGCCAATCCAGGTAACATTTGCGACTCCTCCCAAGTTGATCACCAGCAGAGGCTTCCGTTGGTGACTACAAACTTGCCGATGGTACAAAGGCGCCAACGGGGCGCCTTGTCCTCCCGCCGCGATGTCGCGCCTGCGAAAGTCGCTGACAACTGGACAGTCCAACTGGACGGACAACCACGATGCATCGCCAATTTGCAAAGTGAGTCGTTGTTCGGCCGAATGTCGGAGCGTGTGACCATGAAAGCCAATCAATTGCACGTTGACGCCCGAATCTTGTACATTTGCGAGCAGTGCTTGGCAAGATTTCACGTGCAGCTCGGTAAGCTCTCGTTCAAGAGCCAGTAGGTGCAATATCGGAAGATCATTTTGAGCTGCCTCCAGCAATCGGCGGCGAAACTGGTCGTCGTAAGGCAGAGTCACAGCCTGCACAAAATCGACGACAGATTCTCCGTCCGTCCTAATTAACGCTGCATCGACGCCATCACCAGAAGTTCCGCTCATCAGTCCCAAAACAAAAATGGGATCGAATTCTTTTTGGCTACTCAATTTTCGTTCCGTCTCTTGATACGTGGAGCATTCGCGAACCAATCCAACCGACAACGAACGTGGACAGCGAACCAATCACGGGGAACCACGGCCATGCGACTTTGTAGCTCCACGGTGAGGTTTCAGGCAAGGCACCAAATCCAAACTTAACAACGACCAGCACAATCAAGCCTCCAGCCAATCCCGCAATAGCGACATTCTGGTTGGCTTTTGGAATAAACAGTCCGATTGCAAAAAGTCCAAGTAAAAGTCCACTTGCAAAGCCTGTAATCGCGAGTGCATTGCTGATCACCGATTGGTCGAAATCGGCGGCCCAGATCCCAATTCCCATCTGCACGACACCAAATCCAACGGTCAGAACCTTCGTAGTCAGCACGATGGATCGACTACTCATCTTTGGTTTCGCTGGCAAAATCCAATCGTTGACAACTGTTGTCGCCGCTGAGTTAAGCGAGCTGGAAAGCGTCGACATCGCGGTAGAAAAAACGGCGGCTAACAACAGTCCGATCAAGCCAATTCCGGCGGGCATTTCATTCGGATTTCGATCACAGACCGGGCGAAGTTTGATCCGATTCGGTTAGGCGTTACGCTTGCTTGCAAGCTTTTCGAATTGTATCCGGACCATTGGCAAGTCGACGAATCGATGCGTCTCCTTTGCCATGCAGCTACGTTATCTGCGATTAAAGATGGAAAGTCACCCGACGAAATTCTTTCGCTGCTTCAAGCCGACACCACCAACTTTCAAAACCGCCGTCGGCCCTTCTTGCTTTACAAACGGTAGACTGCAGCCGATGTTCAACAGGATCTTCCGCTCGCGAGAATCCAGCCGGTTTGTTCGACGAGCGTGCGAGCGTTCTCCCAATACCAGTTTTTGTCAAGCGAATAGCCTGAATACGCTTGGCATCTCCCCACTATTCGGCGAAGCAGTGGCCGGAAGCGTTGATTGCTGTTCAGCAATCCGTCGATGATCATTCAGATTTGGATAACCCCATCAATTGGTTGTGCCCAGCCCTGAAGAAACGCCGCTCGATACCGATGCCCAAGGCCAGCCAACAGGCAAGTAGAACCCGCAGACCAGAAGTTCTCGGTTTGATTATTGCGATTGCGTGATTGATCGTTCAACTAAATCGTAGACGCGCGGTTTCCCCAGCTTTGTTTGGGACATTCCGCGATGATCAAATTTTTGAAATGAGTTCTCGACGCCGGTGGTTCTGGTTCAACGATCATCGCGAAAACAGATTTTGTTTTTTTCTGGAATCGGTGAACCAACCCGAGACAAAGGCGTCTATCAAGGCAAGCAGGAAACGAATCTTGCCGATAACGAATCAAAGTATCGAAGAATTCAATTCAGGAGCGTCGAGTTCAATGTCTTTCACTTTCGCCAAACTCAACATGATGGTCACCGCGGCCGCTATCGGGATGTATCTCCCGACAGTCCCCCGCGTAGAACTGGCCATTGATATGCAGAAATTGCAATGTTGACGCCTGGCGAATGAAACGATTTACGTTCCAAGCCCGGTGTTAGATGCAACATCCGGGCTTTTTTTGTGGACTTTGCGAAGCCATCAAGGGTCGGACGTCCCCCAAAGAACAATCAGGTGGAGGTGCAAGTGGGAGCATATGGGCTTTGGAAGCCTGGGGCTGCGGGTTCGATCCCCGCCGCCTCCACTGCTGACAATCGCTGTCAGCTTGAGCCTTGTCACGATAACTACTGTCGTGGCAAGGCTTTTCGTTTGCGTTTTCATCATCTTGTGCAGTGTACCCAGTGCCAACAACTGCCACGTTTTGACATGCTGAGCCACCTGATTCACTGCTAGAATGCTGCGCGCCATCGTCGGATGGGGCGATTTCAACTGGCGGGTTCTCCTGCAGCCAAGGCAAATTCTTAATCGCGACCGCCTGCCGATCCATATCGATATGCGTGTATCGCATTGTCGTCCTGACGTCGCTATGGCGGGCCAATTTCATGGCGTCGACAACGCTGGTGCCGTTGGTCAGCAAGCCCGTGATGTAAGTGTGTCGCCCCGCCGCATGGAAGTCTGCGATTCCGTCTTCGTTTTCGTATGGAATGTCGATTCGCTCAAGATCCTTCTTGACCATTTTCCAAGTCTTCTTTTTCTCCAGGTCTGGGAAAAGTTTCTGCGTCGGCTTCATGCCATCCAGCCATCTGATCAGCATTGCCACCAAATCCGGATGGAGCGGAAGAACATCCTTTTTCCGATGTTTTGAGGTCTGAGCTTCCACCGTCAACGTCGCAGGGTCTGCATTGACGTCGAAACTTCGCGGGGTAAGCGTTGAGAGCTCCTTGCGACGAAGACCGGTCATGTAGGCAATTATGTAGATCCTGGCTCGTTGTTCACCATTGAACTTCTGAATCTCGACGCCACTATCTCGGGCTGATTTTACGAGCGCTTGAACTTCCGCTGGGGATATCGCACGCCGTTTGTGACGGATATCGACTTCTTCATTCATCTTGGCGATTCCAACCAGGGGATTATGGGCCATCCGTTTTGGAACCATCCAATTGCAAAACGAGCCGATCGCTTGGATATAGTGGTTGTATGTCTTGTTGCCAAACTTCTTTTGCTTCTGGATTGCCTGAATAGCGGCTTCGACTCGTTCTGGCTCGATGTCAGAAGCCGTGATGAGATTTGCATCAGCAACGATGGCGCGAACCCGTGTCATGGTCAATTGAACGTGTTTGGCCGTGTTGTCGCCATTCCGAAGCAGGCTTTTCTCGAAGGAATTCATATGAATTTCAAGAAGTCCGGCCCTTTGCTCGGCGGCTTGCTCAAGTGCGGGGTCAATTAAGCCACGTTTTCGCATCATCACTTCATGTTCGAGCTTCGCGGCCAGCCGCTCGGTTTCCGTCTTGTCGGTGAAACCCTTGACGGTTCTGCGTACGCCATCAATATCCGTGTACCCAATCATCCAGCATGCCCGGCGGTTGTTCTGGTCGGTCTTTCGCTTGTAGATACTTGGCATCTGATTCTCTCGGGTTGGGTAATCGCGTACATTTTTTCGCTAATTGTTTGCAGGGCAACCCTCGTCGAGCCACTTTTGAAGGTCCTTTGACCGCCAACGAACGTTGCCGCCAAATTTGACTGGCATTGGAATCGCTCGTTTGCTTTTCAGCCGCCAGAGTGTGCGACTGGCGACGCCAAGCACTTTTGCAACCTCGTCTGCCGAGAGTAGCGACGGTAGGGATGAGAAATCACTTTCAACATTAGCGGGATTTGGTTCCATTTTCTCCATCGCTAGTTCCCTTCGTTGTTACTCTGAGATTCAACCCAATCGTATGCAAGCTCTAACGCTTTTGAAGCAATCAACAAATCGCCTTGATCCAATCGTGTGCTTTTGCGCCAGTGTGCACCGTCGCGGAACAGGCGTTCCAACTTGAAGCTAAAGGAACTGCCGCGTTTGGATTTCTTCCGGATGATGCTTACCTTGATTAGCCCAATTCGAATTTCGTGATTCGATTTACCTTCATTCTTCATACGTTGACTCCCAGGATTGAGTGAGGGCATCTAGGCCGGTTGCCAAATCCAGAAGTTCTTGTCGTTCCGCAAACCATCCGTCATTGGCGATTTCAAATGCAATGACCTGGCAGGCTTTGACAATGTTTCGAAGGTCATCAGGGCGAAAAGAACCTGTGACATCTGCATCCGCCTTGACGCGAATCAAGTTGAAACGATAGCGCGAAGTCGAGTCGTTTTTCGGAATCCGGTGGATATGGGAAACCAAGTCGCCTGCGCCAACGATTGCACAAAGGCGACTTGGGTAGTGCTGCTGATGCTTTTTCATGGACTTGTGCCGGTGGGTTTTCGATGTAAACAAAAAAGCGAGGAGGGAGGCGACTTCCCCCCCTCCTCTAGTTGTTTGACGATCTAGGCGTCGCCGTTGGATTTTTTGTTGTCAGCCATCTGACGCTTCCAAATCCAGCCGTAGGCAAAATCCATTGCCTTGGAAACCACGGGCAGATCATTGTGACCGAACGAATTCGTGTCCTTCAGCTCTTCGCCATCGCGATACGTTCTCGTTACAACAACGTTAAACCAGGGCTTACCGTTGTCACTTTGATTTTCCCAAATCGAAGCCTGGATACTTCCAAGCTTGATCTTCTTCACTGGTTTCTGTGCCATAGCACCCTCCATTTGTTTGGCTTGTATCACCAAGCCGTTTCTACAATTCGACTCCGACCCGCTACCTAATAATCTGATGGCAGCAAAATCGTCGTCGACTTTCGGTCCCATTCGGTGATAATCCAAAACACCTCTTGGGCAGACGATTGATAAACGGATAGCAAGCGTTCTCCTGCTGACAACGCAAAGTCATTCGATTCCCAATCTTCCGAGCCGACGTCTCCCCAGTCACCTCGACTGTGACGCTTGAGAGCGCTACACATCTCAGTGATTGACAAAACGAACAGCGCAGCACGTGTAACTACCACCTTCCCCAATCCGAACCTGCGTTCATCAAGGATGAGTGGTTTCTTCGCTTCATTTTTCATTTCCGTTCCTCATTTGTGGCCGGTGATTTGTCATCCTGAGGATCACGCGGCAGTTACATCCCTCGGTCAAAGCTCGAAAGCCTTCAACGAAGAACCAAATGCGAAATTGAAAAAAGCGCAAAACGCCCAGTGAATGGGCGATTTGCAAGTTTTGACATTGCTAATTAGTGAGAATCCAGATTCGTCCAGCACTGACAATGAGCTGTGCCATTAACAGATAACCCGATAGCCACCTGCAACGACGCAGATGATTTTCAAGTTTGGATTTATCCTTTTGCTCTTTCATGAAACCAAAACTAAGTTGTTTTCGCTTTTTCATTTTTTCCTCCTTGATTACTAACATTACAAAGTCGTTCACCGTTTTGTCTTGTCTGGGTGAGATGACAGAAAGGTATTTCGAATGTAAAAAGCACCGGCGAACAACGTTCGCCGGCACAAGGCCAGACGGCCTAAAACATGCCAATCAGTTCAGCGAAAAATCGCAAAAACAGAATGGCAAAAAAACCAAGGGTCAGAAAAAACGCGTCTCTCCAAAACCGAAGTAGCTTTGCTTCAATCTCTTCCCGAAGTGGCGAAACAATGCCTTCTGGTGCCAAAAGTACCTGTGCGGAATTCGCACCCGTGCTAGTTTTTCCGGTATTGACCCGAATCCAACGGGGGAGCTCTTTACCGGTCAACAAACGAACTACACCGCAACGGTCTTGGACCGTGATTGAGTGTATTTGGCGCTTAATGTCGACCCCATTTTCCGTGAAATGGAAAGCCGTGTATTGTTTATCATCATGCTTTTTGACCATGATAATTTCCTCCAAAAATGCCGTTGCTGCCCGACCGCAGTCGATGCCAACAACAACGTTAACACCGTTGAAATCCAATCGAATCTCAACGCTGAAATTTGGAGCTAACCAAAGGTAAAAAAAGAACTCCCGCAGGAGTTCTTCCTCGTTCTATGCAAGCGAAATCGACGCATCGTTTCGCCTGAGGAAATCCTCTGACATAGAACTGATGTAAATTACGCACACGTCGTAATTTTCCTGTTGATGAGACCGCAGTCACATCTCACACCGTAGAGTTTGCTTTCCGTGGTGAAGGGAAGGAAGGTTTTTCAAATATGTGTCGAAGATTGTTTTATTAGCTCACTCGATTGGTTCCGACTTGCTGGCGCCAGGCGAGTTAAAATTTATTGTGGCAGCTCGATTGCCCAGTGCCACAACACAGTCATGCAGAATCGTGCAGTAGGGAGAATTTCATTGAGATTATTTGCCAAAATGTTTGCGGGATCCCTCATCAAATTTTGCTTTCAGCTCGTCCAATTGTTCAATGGTCAAAACTTGATCGCCGATCTTCGGGTCAATGATTGAGGTAACGACGGTCTCACTGTCTTGGGCTGGCCAAAACCCGGGCGTCTCGATCGTTTCGCCAGGTGCTGACGGCCAGGGAGTTCGAGAGGTTCGTTCCTTGTAAACTTTTTGGGTTATTGGATAATCAACATGGATTGGAAAGGCACCACGAAATCGGGACAGGCCTTCGTATCGCTCCACTGCAATGACACATTGGTTCGAACTGCGGCTTGCCTCCGACAATTCATCGTCGGCGAGGCGCGGGCCAACTTTTTCGGTAACGTCTGCAAGTGCGTGTTCACCGTTGAATCCAACCGCCCGATGCATTCCCACAACGCCTTCTTGCACCCGATGTACGAATTGCTTCCAGCCCGCTGTGTAGTAGGCGACTTCACCTGAAATTGCGGAGAGATACTTTTTGGTGTCAGGATCTCGGCACGAGAAGTAGAGTTTGGAAGCCGTGCAATTGGTTACAACTTCGCGCAGATCGACATCTGGGGTGTTGAGCTGACTGAGCGTCTGATGCGCGAGAATGCACGTCAATCCACACGAGCGGGCTTGCTCAAGAACGTTTGAAATATTGGCGGCCACTACATTTTGAGCCTCATCGATCACCAAATAGACATTTGCCGGTTTGCCTGTTCGTTCTTGATAGTCCCTGGCTGCTGAAATCGCACTGTACGTAACGAGTCGGGATATTTCTCCGGCGGAAGCAGAGTCAGTCAACGACTCAAGGTTGAAATAAACGACCTGTTTTTCTTCGATCACTTCCGGCATATGAATCGCATGCTTGCACGCGGGATCTTCGTTGGTGTCATGATTCAAGTTCAGTTGCCTGAATTCGGCCAGGCTTCTCATGACAAACATCAAATGTTTGGCTGCGTCGTACTCTTTGTTTTCGCTTATCAGTAATTCGATCGCATTTTGAATTTCAGCAAATGTTTGGGGTGGCTTCTCTTTGGATTCCTTGACCGTAGCCAGAAAGACTGCTTTGCCGACCGCTGCAAACCAGCTTCGACCGTAGCCAGGACCGTAGCTCAGGTTTAGGGCAAGCAAAAAGAACCCAACCAATTCCTGAAGCGTCATCGAACTCAAGTGCTTTTGGTCGAATGGGTTGAAGATGTAGCTCGATTTTCCACTGGTTGTTGTAAACCACTTGAATTTTCGTTTCGTTTCTCGCGACCATGCATGGGCGCTATGGAGAAGGTTTCGATCTCCCTTGCAGTCCAAGATAATGACGGGGCCATCATTCCTTCTGATCAGTTGGCTCACCAACGTAGTAATACCCAGTCCCGTTTTTCCGGATCCCGTGGCTCCGAGGATATGCATGTGTTCACGGATCAATGCGATGTCAAGCAAAACAGGAAACCCCAGAGTCTTGTGGAATCCTACCCACACGGCGTTACGCTCATTGGGATTCCGACTGTGCCTGAGCCGGTCGGTGTAGATATCAAACTCAGACCAGCCCGTTCGCCATAGCAATGCCGTCTTGCCTTCACACAACTGATGATGGGCCCAAAGAACGGGGCCAACCGAAATGGTAAGAGCGGAAAAAAACAAAACCGGCGTGAGCAAAAGGGAAACGAGCAAGTAAATAAACAAGCCAACGGCGATACTTGTCCAATGAGGGACCTCAACGATTTCAAAACCTGCGATTTCACTACAAACAGAAAACCAACAAGCGTTTACAAAATAGTTCAACATCATGATCGCCCCGAACACCATGTGCTGGCGACCGATTGATGATCCAGCCGGGCTTTGAAAAACCCACGGGGGCGATCGGTTTTTTTGGTGGTGAAATTCCAGGAAATGCTTGAGAGCGTCAAAGACAATCGTCAGAACACCCGGAAACTGGATGCCAACTATCGTCATCAGACCAATCAAGACAATTGAAATCACAACCAGAACTGCCAGCGGCGAAAATTGCGTGATCGACATAGTGAGGATTGCCGGAACAACGATTGCCAAGGCAGCCAGAAGAAGGAAGATCGAATGACATTGCCCCAATTGAAGCAACTGATTGATCTGTTGTGTATCTCCGGCCAGTCCTTCTGATCCGGTATAGCGAGGCAACGTGACGTTTTTGAATCGCTGGGACCAGGAAAGTCGAATGACTTTTAGCGTGCGTGAATCGAGTTTGGGGCTTGACGAAATCCAGTGGACGTAATGTGTGGCCAATGAATCGAAGAAACATGCCAAATACGGAACAATGACCAAGCCCAGGCAGCCGACGAATAAAACTGCTTTCGAGTTGGGGAACTGAAATCTTGCTAGTAGTTCGCAAGCGACGATCAAGATGAAAGCCGCAATGAGTGTGGGTCGATTGGTTGTCTGGCGAGAAAATTTGGATCGAAGAAACTCACCGCAAGCAATTACGATCAGAAATGCAAGGAAAATAAAATAGGCCAACCCTAATGGAACCACGGCACAAAAGACCATTGCCAACACGAACACGGAAGATGTGATCAAAGACGTGATACAGAGGATTTTCCATGTAGTACGATCGTTTCTTGAAACCGAGTTGGGCGGTCGGAAATTCATGTTGCAACGCCCCAGTGGCATTCCCTCCCAGGCAATGACATCGTCTTTTTCACGAGACGGATAACGCGCGAGTCTAATCATGATTAACCCTTTCTTAATTTTCGTTGGCCGGGAATCAAATCGTTCAAACCCGGAATAACAGCGACGTGAGTTTTGATGGGAAAACGATCGCAAGACTCCCCCATGACCCGCAGAAGTGGGCCGCGCAAAGTGCGAAGTAATTCGGACCTCAGCACCATCTCGATCGTTCGTTGCTTTTCTTTTGTGCCGGTCAACACCGCCAACTCAAATCGTTTCGCTAAGATAAGTTGGTCGAACCATTTGCGGTCTAACATCCGCGATAGCTGAACTCTGGCGCGATCAACGATTCGCCTGGGACGAGAATCGAAATCAGTCATCGCAAAGCCAAACGAAATTCCGGAGCCGGTTGCGGCTTCTGACTTGTTGTTCGCAATATAGAAATCAATTTTTGGGATGCGTTGGTTCCCGAACGAAAACACGCTTGGGTAATCGCGGGGCTTGCAGATCGTTCGCTCAATCGAAGGTTCTGAGAAGCAGGTGAACCAAAGCATTGCATAGCATTGGGGCAACTTCGAATCGCCCAACCGTTTGCAGCGATCACTCGGGACGTTGAGAAGCTTGCCGCCCTTGGGCGTGAGACGGTAGTAAACTTTTTGGGTGCCAGTGATGTTTTCCGACGCGATGAGCCCCATCCCTTTATTTCCGAGTCGGCGGAGGGTGGACTTGGCGGCGTCTGGCCGTTGGTTTTCGAAAAACAAATGACGAATCGCTTCGAACGTCGACATCTGATGCGATGCAATATGTCGAAGAATTAAATCGTCCCGTTTTGTCAGCCGATATTTTCGTTTCATGACTTACCAGAGTTGGTAGGGGGTGTTCTTCTTGGCCCAGTACTGATGGAATCGTCGAATTTGTTTGGCTGAGTAGTCTTTCCCAACAAATTCGATGACGCTGGAAACCTTGTCGTTTTTGATAATTAATGCGTCGGGGATTTTTCTCAGGTTCAGGTGACGGAAAAACCTCCGCAGAATGTCTTCACTCGTCCAACCGGAGTCATCCGTCTGTTTGTGTGCCAAGGTGTGTGCCACAAAAACGGATGCTGTTCCCAGGTCATGGACAAGTTGAAACGGTTGGCGGATTTTTCCACCCACGCCACCGAACTGGCGTTCCGCCAATTTGGTCGCATGAAAAACGGTATGGCTTACGGCCGGGCATTTCCGCAGCCGCTGCTCGGCTTGCCAACAAATTTTCCCGTAATCAGGTTCCACAGAATTTGCCGGGTACCAGCAAAACAACGGAGCCTTAAGCGTCAGCAATGAAACGGGCATCGAAAAGGATTCCAAGACCCGTTTTCGCATCAACGAATCCAAATCCCTTTTTGCATCGCTTGCGTCAGTTGTCAGCATTGCCAGTTGGGAGTCCGCAATTACTCGAACCCGCCACGTCAGGGCATCCACGACAAATCGACCGAACGGAGACAACTGCATCAAATGCTCTCGTCGTTGTTGGTCGTTTTTGGTGGGCGTCCTCGACCACGTTTTGGCTTGCCGACTTTGGTTGAACGATCAGAATCGGATGTGATTCGGTTGACACCGCCTTTTGGCAGAGATTCGTTCGGTTCGTCAGAGTCGCCAAAATGGCTTGCGATCATCAGGGAGTTTTGTCCCGGCTTATCGATGGCCAAATCACTCGCCTGCTTTCGAAGTCGCATGGCCAGTTCTGTTTTGCCATCCATCTCAAGCTGTTGGGCTCGCGTCTCAATGTCTTCCAACAAATCAACATGTGCATTCAAAGCGTCTGATTCGACTTTCGAAACAATCAAACCGCCGATGATCGTGGCGATTCGCGACACAACTTTGTCAGCGATCCAAGTTACTGCTTTCATTTTTCTTCCTTCAAACTGAATTCGAAATAGTCATCCGACCAATCTAGATTCAGGCTTTGAAAGAGCGAGTTCAGAAGCGTGCATAGTCGTGCAGAGTGATAGTGCCACGAACCGGTTACGCAAAAATCAGAAATCCGAACTGTTGAAAATGTGATGTTGTGCGAAAAAGAGATTAAGATAAAGGTCGTTGGGTCATCAATTTAATAGTGAGCAATTTATGGCGACCAGATCCGGTTTCGTATTTGTAGATTGGCAACGCGTGGAAGCCGATTTGAATAAATGTTTTTCGGCTGCCGAACTAATTGCCGGCACTGGCCAAAGTAGCAATACGATTAATCGAGCTCTCAAGGGCAAGCGTGTCCAAAAGAAATCGGCTTTTAAACTTCTTCAAGTAGCCGGAATAGAGAATCCGCACGATTACGTTTCGAATACGGCAGAGCACTTGCCCGGCCCAACTCGCGACGCGCGGCGTAAATTCAATCAATGGGAATTAATTGAAGATCCGTTTGAATCAAGATCAGCCAACGGCTTGGTAATGTATCGCGTCGGAATAGCCAAGCATGAAAATGACGGGCGAATTTCCAGAGCGAAATGTTATGACCTTGAGTCGCTTACGGATGACGATATCCAATACGTTACAGAGACTGTGTTGTCACGCCATCCGGAAATTTGCCTGCGACTGGACGGACACCCGAATTTCCCCAAGTATTTCGATTGCGGTTTTAGCAACAGGAAATTGTTTTGGGTAGTTGATAAATGGGAAGATGGAACCAAGCTGAACGAGGCTGTCGCAAATGAAGCTCTTTCCCCTGCCGACGTTCCAAGAATCGCCAAGGAAATTGCGACTGGTCTGGCGTCACTACACGAGAACGGTGTGATCCGGCGAGAGTTGACACCCGAGTTCGTAATGCTTCGTGACGATGGGCAAACCGTCATGTTATTGGATTTTGAGTTGGCGAAGATCGTTGGGGGAATAACATCCCGACCGATGGAATGGTCAAGAAGCCCGTTTTTGGCACCAGAATTAGATTCGCCAAATGTCGATTTTCGGGCTGACATGTTTAGCTGGGCGCAGATTATGGTGTACATGCTGACTGGAAAAAAGCCCGTGTCCCTTGTGGACGTGAAAATTCTGCAATCACTAGCGATCCCGAAGAAAATATTCAGTCTGCTCGATAGTTGTCTTCAGCCCCAACGAGATTTTCGCCCGAAGGATTTTCGAGTCATACTTACGACGCTCGAGAATTGGAAATAGCCCACCCTGCAAAGTGAACCAATGCCAGACGATCCAATAATCCGACCTTTAATCGGCGTCCATGTCTTAACGGAGTTTGTTTTTTGCAAACGAGCGGGCTTGGTGTGCCACGTCGAAGGAAAAACAGATACCGGAGTAGAACTTTCGGTTAGCAATCTGGATTACATGCCGCTTTATGAGCTCAAAGAAATTGACCAGGCACTCGCGGAATTGCAACGAAAAGCAGTCTGGTTAGGCGGTGTAACATTTTTGCTAATTGTCGCGGCTGCCATCGCGGCGCTGATTCATTGGCTGCTCGCCCTTTTGTTGCTCCTATCCACATGCTTTCCGATCCCCGATTTACTACGCACGCTTTTTCGCGGATATCAATTATATTCCCAAAAACAAAGGTTCTTGACCACAAGATCACAAACCCCCGACTTGACCAATTTGGAAGACGAAGAGTTGGACTGGCGGGCCATCATCCGGCATGGATTCGACACGGGAGAGCCAATTGATCCGTTTATTGATCGTGAACTTGGACTCGCTGGGCGACCCTGGAAGTTGCTCAAAATCAAAAACGTTTGTATTCCCGTATTCAAGTGTCGCCCAACGACCCCCAAAAATCCCAAGGGGCGAAAGCCATCAAACTGGCTGTACAAGCAACATTACGTTCGCATCGAAGCGTATTGCCAATTAATCCAGAGCTGCACGAATTATCAAGCGCCCTGTGGCATCGTACTATTTGCTGGCACACACCGGGCTTTCGTAATTAAGCCCTCTGCGACAACGAACGAATTACTTACTCATGCACTCGATGATGCATGGAATGCGATTGGCCAATTCGAATTTGAGTACCAACCTCAACCACCGGAAAAGCGATTTTGCCGGGGATGCAAACGGGGATTATTGAGTACCTATTCTCTTGAGTCGCCCGTAATGCAGAAAATGGGTGAGGACGTCGTGCCAAACTTGCATACCGTCGATGGGCGAAAGTGCCATTCTCTCTGTGGAGATCTTTTCGAATGGACTCCACCCCACGAGAAGTCGATTCGACTTGGTTTGGCCAATAAATGACTCTATTTTTTCGGCCGCTTGTCCCACCATTTGTAGAGGGCCGATAGTAAATTGATGGTTGGATTATTGGCCGGATTGCATTTGGCTTGATCTCGCATATTTTGTGCGGCCGAGATCCAGTCATTATTTGTGGGGAATCTCTCTTCTGGCGTCAGTGCCAAACCGGTTGCCGTAAATTCGTCGATCAATTTCCAAACGTTTTTTGGAAGCGTTGAATTCTTCGCATGCTTAAATTTGCTCGGACGGATCAATTTGATATCGTCGCCTACCCGGCTTACTCGCTGGATCGTTCCGCCAAGTTCACCGTAAGGAATCGCTCCGGTCAGCATTTCGTAAAACACCATCGTGGAACTAAACTGTTCGCTGAACTGGTCTGCCGGCTGACCGAGAAATTGTTCAGGGGCTCGATAAAGTTCTTTGGCTCCATCTCCCTCATCATGGTCAGCAATTTCGGCAAATCGAAAGGATGAGCCAAAGTCAATCAACACGAGCCGATGATTATTGGGCGCGATAATGATGTTTTCTGGTGAAATGTCACCATGGAAAATGCCAAATTTCGACTCCAAAGTTCTGACCTGGGAAACAAACCCGCAGTGCAGTTGAAGCGCCATCAAAGGGCTGATTCTGGGACGTTTCCCCATCGAAATTTCTTGAAAGTAACTGCGCAGCGTCTGACCGGGAATCCACTCCATCACGACCTTCAGATCTTCTCGGGATTCCGCAAAAGAAATGATTCGTGCCAACGGCAAATTGGATCCGGTGGCGCGATCGAGGTTCTGAATCCGTTTTTTGTTTTCGACCGTTTTGGGCAGGACGTGAATCGATCTTAGCTTGAATTGATTTCGCCCGAACTGCTCAAGAGCACGGAGTCTTATCCGACCGTTTCGTCCTATTCGGCCGATGACGAAATAGGTCTGGCCCTTGATTCGGACTCGCTCCAGAACTTGATGCTGCTTCCCCTTAAAGTGGATGGTGTCGTCTTCACGGTCTGCCATTGGCGGGGTTCACTATTGTCCAGAGCCTGGGAATGGGTGCGCACCTTCTAAGGGTAACGTCTTTTTTCATCAGAAACTCGCAAGCCCTACGGTTTTCGATGTTTCGCAAATGAGAAATGGCACTCAGGATGGCACCATCCCACAATTTCAAGTGCCATTTTGGAGACGACATTCGACACATGATTCCGGTTCAAATAGAATAAGCGATGGTCTGGCACGGGAACACAGTAACCCCTTACAAGTTTCCCACTTTGCTCCAACTATCCTTGAGGGTTGATGAACATGGTTGCGTTTCGATCAAATCTTAAGGAGTTGGAAGAGAAGTCGAGACCCTATACCAGGAAGAAGGCCTCGAACGATCAGGGCAAGCAAAAGCCCTCTCAAGATGCAAACGAAGAAATCAAACAAAGGCTGATTCGTCGAATCCAGGGCAGCCTCGAACTTCCTAATTCGGACGTGACGAACAAAAACGAGGCGGTTCGCATATTCGCAAAAGACGCCAATCGGCTGGTTGGCCTGAAAGAACAGTGGAATGAATTTGTGCAAGAATTGGTGACGTTGCACGTCAAGACCTGGGGAATTCGCGAATTGCCGGCTGACAAATGCGAAGAGTTGATTGGTGATATTCGCGGAGTCGTTCAACAGTCTAAATGTATCAGTCTCGATGACGACCGTGTCCTGAGCGCGGATCAGTTGAAAGACTCGGACGATGTTGTCGTCAAACGACTGAAAACACAAATCAACCGAATGACGTTTGATATCACGATCAAGATTTTCGACAATTTGAAGCGGCTCAAATCAAATCAAATATTGGGAAGTATTTCTTGGGCGGATGACGAGCACTGTAGTTTTTACGACTGGACCCACGCGATATCCGCGACCAGCAAATCCGATACGGAAATAAGAAGCACAATTCGCCAACAACAGGCAACGGATAATATTGACTCGTTTTGGGTCAATGACACCACCACCACTAAACGGCGAAAAGGCAGTTTCCTGCACATGGGAGTTCGAACGGAACAGACCCTCATGTTGGCAAAGCAGTCGCCGGTTGAAGGCAACGAGAAATCAATCCCTCGGCAATTTAATTCCGCTGTCGAAAAAATCCCCAAGGCGTTGGCTTCAGAAATCCGATTGGTATCTGGGGAAAGTATTCGTTCTGAACGCAGGCGCCATGTATTTATGGACAAGCTTTGGTTCGACGAGAAAATCAACCGCGTTATTCGCCCTCACATTGATCCCGCAATTACGTTTGGGGATACGGTTTTGTTTGCCTGGGACGATGTGGCTTGCCACCGAGAAAAACGTGAACAAATTGCCGACACGAAAAAAGAATTTGCTGCGATTAATGCAATTCTGGCTGTGATGGCGTTGGTGTTCACCGTCATTGCCTATTTTTTTACGTATGAATCAGCCGGAATAAGCAAGGTTGTGTGTTTGCTTCCCCTTGGGCTGGGTATGTTCTTGTCCAACCGTGCAATCTTGAATCTTGCAGAATACCGGCGAATCTCCGCTCCAATTCTAATTCAGATTCAGAATCTCTCGGGATGGGTTTTGATTAGCGTTGGAGCAAGTGTTGGCATGGTTTGCATTGTCAATTTCAGTTGGTCGGATTTATTGGTGGCGATTGCAAGCCTTGGGCTTGGTTTGACATTTTTCATTCGCTCGACAATTCCACTGATTTGGAAATCCTAGACGTTGGATTGACATTCAGTTTTCGTATTCGCGCTTATGTTTTGGAAGAGTATTCAATGGCTCAAGATTTTCAAGAACAAGATGATCCCAATGTCGTTTGGGGATCGGCACCAGAACAGAGTGAGCCCGTGATTTCCCGGTGGAATCCGTTTTTGATGCTGAAATGGGTCGCCATTTGTGGCGGCTTTTTGACAATCGCTGCCGTTGGTGTTGCCTATTTGGTTTACAGCCACAACGAGTCCAGCGCGATGAAAAAGAAGATGAATGAGATGGAGGACCGATTGTTGTATGCTCAACAATCTGCCAGCCAAGTCCCGCCAAGGAATGCTGATTCGAGCCCTGTTTCGGCGCAAGCAAATGATTATCCCCGACCGGCTTCGCGTGACGAGTCAGAATTGCGGGCCATGGAAAAAATTGCGTTGAGCAAAGCCGCACTGGCAGGATTTGAAGAACAGCTCAATAAATTGGAAAGTGACTACCGCGGGTTGGTCAGTACGCGGCAACAAATCAACTTAGAAATCGCTAACTTTTTGACTGGCGAAAACGGCAAGAGAATTTCCAGCGACGAAAAGCTTATCGAGCAATTTTTGATTCTGCAGAACAGATCCAAAGTGAGTAATCAAGAAAGCCCGGAAATCCCAAGTTTCGTCAAGGAGATGAGGCCCATTATTGAGCAGGCCAAGCTCAAGCCAGAAATGGGATTTCGAATGAGCGAAGATTCAGTGAGTCGTTTGAAAAGCCTTTCAAGTCAACTTGATCCAGTTTTGTTAGTTGAGAAAGACATCCTCCTCGGGCTAACCTCGCTGGTAGCCGCAACGTCGAACTTGCCTGTCGGCGCGGACCTGTCGCTTGCAATCAAGAAACTTGAAGCCGACCAACGGCAAGCAAAAACAGAAGAAACCAACCGCATCATAAAACTGGAAGACGAAAAAACCTTGAAGGCCTCGGCTCTTCTAATTGCTGAAGCGAATCGAGAGCTGGCTGAATCGAAGACTGCTTTGGAAGTGGGCAAACTCAATGCCGAAAAACTAAGAAACGCAGATGAGGCTGCGCGGTTGAAACTAGCAACTCAAGCAGCTCTGGAAGCAGCGCGAATAAACGCGGCGGATCAAAAGCTAAGAACCGAGTATGCAAGTTCGAAAGCAGAAATCAGACGCTATTTGATGCCGTTCGTCAGTGAGGGACGTACGCTGCGAGGTGGCGCGGAAGGGAAAGGACCAATGTCTTACGCTTATATTTTAGGAAGCGGGGCGCTAAACAAAGGCGATGCCGGACTCTTGAGACTTTTTGAGTTGGGGGGCATTCCATACAATCCAGGTGATCCGGGAATCAATGACCGTGAGGTGGGTGGATTCCCCGAGTACAAAGGCGGGAAATTGGCCTACTACTCTGCATCGCTCGAATACTTGGAAAAGGCCCAAGGATTTCTCAATAAGTTCGGAGAGCTCATGATTGAAGATGGACTCTTGGCAAAATAATGGTTGCATTTGCCGGAAGTAATATGGCAAGGTCGCAAAATGAATATGCAATCAAAGAAATTCTTTCACCCCGAATTTGTCCGGGCTCTCACGTTCGCTGCAGTCGGCGCGGCGTTGGGTGCAATTTACCTGTTTCTATAGTCGAGTCGCGACTACGAACAATGTGGCAAAACACCTGTCAGCGGCAATGTTGATTCAGGATCGATACGACTATTCGAATTGTTTTGAAATGAAGGGCTGAAACCGTCGGATCGGGTTCAATTAACTAGCCTTGAGTGCCGAGCGAAACCGCCAATTCTTCTAATAGCCGATAAGCTCTTGCTCGTGAGCCAGATTTTAATTCACGAAGAATCGCAATGGCAGATTCTGTTTCGATGACCGCCCAAAAACGCACTCGTGATTGTTCTGCCGGAAGATACCGAAATGGACTCGATGACTGACACTGTCGAAGCGTGCAAAGTCCCTGTGAATCAATCATTCCTTCAAAATCCGTTAGCATGAATATTACCTAGCACGAATTCACGTAGATAGTAAAGTTCTATCTAGAAATATTCGTGCAACGATTTGGCAACGGAAATCAACGCATCCGAAAGTCGAAGTCGGTCGCTGTTTTTCAAGGGGCTCATTGGCGACGAGAGACGCAGCATCCCATTGGGATAAGCCGTCGCCGAAACGCCTTTGGCTAGCAGCGACTGGCAAATGTCGTTTGCCGGCACAGGCTTTCTCTGGAAACTCGGATATTCAATGAGCTGGATTTGACTGGCCATTTCTCGGTCGGGGGCGACTGATTTCCAACCGGCTTCGCGGGCGATCTCCATGATTGCCGTGCGATTCAAGTTGTCGTGTTCAAACCTTGGAGTCGTCTCCAATAACTCACTGGTTGCTGCGTTTGCCACCAGCAACGGAGCGACTTGGACCGTTTCGCCATAGGGAGAATACGACTTCTGAGCAAGTTCGTCACTAAATGTCAGCAGTGGATCGTCGACGACACCGGCCTCTATCCATCGCTCCAGAGAATCGGCAACAAAGTCGCGACTTTGGGGATTGCCGAAATAGCCTACGCCCATGGTGTAAAACGCTCGTAGCCATTTATGGGAACCGGCAAGTAGTAAATCGCAATAATTGGCACTCATTCGCAACGGGACATGTCCAATTGCCTGGGCACCGTCGACGACGACAAACCGCAATTCAGCTTCCTCGCGAATTCGTTTCACCAATTTTTCCACCGGCAAATGAACACCAAGGTTGTCCACGAGCGGTAGAAAAAGTCCGTCGCATTGATGGCGAACAAATTCATTGGCGAGATATTCGATCAGTGAAAACGACGAAACTGACTCGCGAAGAATCAGGTGTCGAACTGGAACAACGGTAATTTTGAAGCCAGTTTTCTGTTGTTCGAGTTCCAGAATTCTTCTGTAGGCGGGCCAACAGTTGTCGGTGATCAATATATTTCGACACGGCCCCGCCATTAATCTGGCAGCGAACTTCATTAAAGAGGCGGTCCGAGAGGTCAACAAAACTTCGGAATCAGCATCAGCGTCCGCCAGTTGTCTCAAAAGAGATTTGAATCGGGGCACACCGTCCCAATCCGACAAGCCAGGGTATTGCCGCTGGAGAGCAAGCGGCCAAGACAAAAATCCGTCTCTTAGGAGTTGCGAGAAGTACAGCGTGCATCCGTGCTCGTTTGCGAAGCGAGCAAAATCAATCGACGCATCACAGGCTGTCGGTGACATTTGGCCCAGTCGCGCCGTATCAAGATACAGCGAATTATGCACGACTCTGCACTCCTACGGTTGATCGTAGGTGGATCCGGCGTTTGGATCCAGTAGATCTCGATAAGAAGTTGAATAAATGGCCAACCGATTCCACATTTCTTCAGCCCGCTGCACGCGATCGAACTCAAAACTCAGAGTGAAACGGACGGTTCGCCCGGCTGGGTCTGCATCCTGGACTCCAACGGCTCGATTGCCATAAATCCCGAAGTCTGTGAGTAGGTTCACTTCGCTCGCCAGTGACGATTCACGAACAATTCGCACCCAGATTCCGTGACGGTGTTGTTCGTCAAGCCAGCTATGAATCGGCGCCGCCGGGAATCGTGAATCCTCCGGCCATAAATGGTCAGCGATGATGGCGGTCCGTTCAACACTGACGGTTCGGCTGTCTTGCAGCTCGAGATTTAGCTTGGTTGATTGTTGGCCCGGACCGTCTTGCCAGTAGTGGACGGACTCAATGTGGGAAACCGACCGGTACAAGTGCAACCCAGGGCTACGCAAAAGCTCCTCGTACGCGACGCGCCAGCTTTCTGTTGACGAATATTCAATGGTCCCTTCCGACAGAGATTGTGTTTGATGCAGAATATTGTGAAGCCGTTGAATCGCCAGCCTGCGGAAAATCGGGTCTTTTCGACGCGACGTAATTAACAAAGCATCTGACAGTTGATTTTGTATTTCATTGATCTCAATGTCACTGGCCATTTGAATTGACCGACCCACTATTCCGGGCAAAGCTTCAGGCTGAATTCGTTGTTGAATCAGAAACATTAATTGCCCGCAAATAACGCTGAGAACGATGGCGGCAAATGCAAAAAACCAATTTGTGAATCCGCAAATGATCAGGATGATGCCAATTGACGCCAGCCCGAACGAAACGGCGATCGAAAGTCGATTCGGCCAGCTCTGCCACCCATTGTTTCCATGACTCATCAGATTTTGCCCCTTTGCTTGAGTCCAATTACTGAAGCACCCAACGAAGCACGTTCGTTTAAGTAATTCTTACGTTGTTGTCGATCCTCAATTCAACCTCATCGGCCACCTGTTTCAATGCCTCTGCGATCTCATGATAATTCCCTTTTCTGTCCGAAGTCACTGTGACTTTCCATCCCCCTTCGGTCGAGAACACTTGTCGCGTGCCGCGAATACGTGTCTTGGGACTGCGTCGATTCTGGACATGGCGGCGTGCATTTTTTACTGAAATCAGTTCGTTCGCTAGATTGTTCTGCAATGCAGCTTGCTGATCCGGTGTTGGTAGCTTTGAAACCTCATAGGCAGCGGTTGGTGAAACCTCGCCCGATTCAACAAGCGTTTGGATACCTTCAGGTAGTTTGAGCAGAGCCAAAGAACGAGTCACTTTCGATGGGGTGACGTGGATCGATTTTGCCAGCGTTTTTCCATCCCAGCCATTCAATTGCATCAACCGCTGAAACGCCTTGGCCTCTTCGATTGGACGCAGATCGCTGCGGAGCAAATTCTCGATCAACTGCTGCTCAAGTACGTCCGACTGAGTTAGCTCGGCTTCATCGAAATAGCAATCGATCGCCTTGAGTCCCGCCCGTTTTGCAGCCCGATACCGTCGTTCACCCGATATGATCAGCCATGACTTTCGCGACGCTGACCAGCGGACGCGGATGGGGAGCAATTGACCTTGCTTCAGAATACTCGCAGCGAGTTGCGCAATTTCGACTTCATCAAACTCGACGCGCGGCTGAGTCGGGTCAGGAATCACGTTGTCCAATGAGATCTTGCCGAAATTTCGCGCACCTTGCCGTCCAACGTCCTTGGGATTCGGCACCGGACTCAACAGTGGTGTCTTGTCGTCATTTCGCACGCCCATGGAGTCATTGAGTTGACTGCTGATATTTTGCAATGTTCTTCGAGTATTCATGATCAACCTACCTGTCTTCGTTGCGAACTATGGAGCAACCGCAACTGGATTTCTTCCACCATTGACCGCATAGCATCCGCAGCCGTCGACTTTGGACTGTAGATTTCGACAGGACTTCGACATGCCAATGCAACCTTGAATGCTGACAATTCCGGTATGGCAGTCTGAAGTACCATTTCATCGTAGACGACTCGTAAGTGGGCTTGATATCGACGATGAATCAGCAGGCGACTGTCAAACCGGGTCACCAAATGCCCGAGCCGTCGCAACGATGGATTTAATTGACGAGCAAAGTCGATTGCCTGATGAACGGCTCGTAACCCCTGAGTGCCAAAGTCTTCTGGCGGAACCGGAATCAATACTCGATCCGACGCAAGCAACGCATTCCAGCTGCACTGATACAAATTGGGCGGACAATCAATGAGCACGAAGTCAAACAATTGGCTTTGTTGTTCTAAAAAATCTCGAATCG
Source organism: uncultured Pirellulaceae bacterium (assembly GCA_964352885.1). Taxonomy (GTDB): domain Bacteria; phylum Planctomycetota; class Planctomycetia; order Pirellulales; family Pirellulaceae; genus Mariniblastus. The sequence continues at coordinate 21,827 of CAYGUE010000035.1, read as the reverse complement.
CAAACTGGGCAAATCCTGTTGTTTCTGGCTTAGGCGTATTAAACTCGGCCAAGTGTTGATTGGCTGGCACGATTGAAATTCCATCGTGTTCCGTGGGTCGGATCAACGATTGGAAATTCAAAAAATACCGCGATTCATTAAATAGTGCGGCAAGTGTCTCGTGTGCTGGCAAATCTTCCACGAAGGTCGAGCCGAGAAATCCCTGGCTCAGCGAACCTTGAGGATCGGCGTCGACCAGAAGAACCGAATAACCTGCCGCCACCAGTGAACCGGATAAATGAAACACGGTTGAACTTTTTCCGCAGCCCCCTTTCTGATTGATCAAGCAGATTGTCGTTGGCGTCATTGATACTTATTCCATGTGACCCGCGATTGCATTGTGCAATTCCGCTTTAACTCATTGAGATCACAAGTGATACGCTGCCATTTTTTTGCAGGAGCTGTCAACACAATTCGAAGGCGAATCGGCAAGACGTGTTTTTTGATTTCATTTTTTTAGTCAACGTGGTACGAGTTTTTGATTGGGATTCAAAACTGCGGGAATGCGATTGAAGGAATCAAGAAAGCAAACTAGAAATGGCATCGGCCAACTGTCACTCGTCGAGCACGCGCTGTGCCCGCTCGATTCCCGTACATCACTGATCAAGAATCAAGCCTTCTCTGCAACTTACTATTTCTATTCGGGCACTGAAGGTCGCAAGCAAGCAAACGCGCGCATCCTCTGTCCCCTTGGATTATCGGCCACCGATGAAATCTACCTTTGGGGTCTGTTGGCATTAACACTTCAGCAGCCAGCTCCCGAACCTGAATTGTTGGCGACTCCGCATTGGTGCCTGCGGCAGTTGGGGCTCATTGGAACCAACAATCAAAAAGGCGGTCGGCAGTACGAGCAGTTCTTTCAGGCAATTCGTCGACTTTCGACCGTCAAGTATCTGAACGATTCGTTTTACGATCCAATTCGTCAAGAACACCGGCGTGTGAGTTTTGGTTTTCTCAGTTACAGTCTTCCGGGAAGTCTCGCGTCACCACGGGCTTGGAGTTTTGCCTGGGATCCGATCTTCTTCAAAATGGTTCAAGCCGTTGCCGGGAGTCTCAGATTTGATCTGAACATCTATCGTGACCTCGACCCAGCCAGTCGTCGCCTGTTCTTGTTTCTAAGTAAAGTGCTCACTCGGCGGGAACACATCAAAGCGATACAACTCGAACACTTGGCAGTCAATCTGTTGGGGTTCAGTTCACAACTCGAAATCGCCAACATGAAATCGAAAGTGACTAAATGCCTCAAGAAATTGATTGCGGCAAACGTTTTGTCTGATGCAGATATTTATAAGACTTCGCCAGGCAAATTTTTCGTTCGGCTCACTCGCGGGGCATACTTTGACCAACAGACTCCGAGGCGCATCGTGATCAGTCCAGAAAATTCACCCATGTTTGATTCTTTGTTAACGATCGGTTTTGACGAACCGGCAGCCGCTCGGCTGATCAAACGGTTCCCTCGTCGGGTTCTTTCAGAATGGATCGACATAACCCAAGCCGCGATGGAGCATCTTGGAAACTCGCATTTTCGCAAAAGCCCGATGGCCTATCTCGTCGATTCGGTTACCCAGGCCGCCAATGGCAACCGAACAGCTCCCGATTGGTGGCACGACATGCGACGAAAAGAAAACCGCAGCCAAAACATCTCCGATGAAGCTCGTGAACTGTTCGCCAAAGTCCGCCAAGAGGTCTTTGGTGATCAGTTGGGGCCGCCACAACAAAAACGAAACCCGTCAGGATTCGCAACCGCAGCAGACGTCTTGGCCGCAAAACCGTCTCAATAATAGACTGAATTTCTTGCCGCGGTCAGAAAACTAATTACTTCACTCAACGGCAAATCATTTGGTTTTACAGAGTACCTTGTACAAGTACTTTGGAGGATCTTGATCGCCGCCGCGACAATTTGCGTTTTCTCTAGCGTTCTCGCCAACCTATATTTGTCCCGCACTGAATCGCCATCACAAAAACCTAACGCAACCGACACCGATCGAGCCAAAAACCTAACGCAACCGACACCAGTTTAGCAGCTTAATTTCTAACGCATCCGACACCCGGTTATTTCAATACACGACATTCAAAATCACGGCGGCGATCATCAGCCTGACTACTCAGATGCATTTGTCGCCAAACCCGATTCGTCGTTTTGACCATTGGCGGCTTCAAGAGCAACACTGTTCTTGCGAATGTAGTCAGCCGCTCTAGCCACAACATCAAAAATAGCTTCTTCGTTCGCCGCGAAAAAGTTGGATGAGTATCCTTCCTTTTCACCGGATTTCAGTTTCCATGAACGGCTCAACGAGAAATCGAGATACTCGAAACCCGTCGAAGTTTGGCGTTGCCAGATACTTGCGGCAACTGCTCCGTTACGAATCACTTTAACTGGATCTTTTCCGGTTGATTTGGTGGCTTTTGTTTTTTCAGCTCTCATCGTGAGTTCCCCCTTATTCAACTGTCATTCAAAACAGGGATTCAAGTAACATGCTTTTCAAACAGACTCAAAGTGCGCTATCACAGAAGTGTTCGTCGATCCTCTCCGATTGACGGCAGTCGTTAGCTTAAATTCAACGCATTGGTCGGAACCCCGTCGCAAAAAACGATGGGAATAACGACCTTGTGCTGACGTCGTTGGTTGGGGGCAGCAAGCTCAGGAATCGTGATTTCATCAATCGCGGATAAGAGCTGGAAATTAGCCATTTCCTTTTTTGCTGGCCCTTCGCGCTGAGTGCGCGGAGACGCGCTTGCTCAGTGTTAATGGAGGCTCGTTGGAGTAAATCCCGATCAAATTCATGCTCCGTTTGTTTAGGAGATCTTTGATCGAAGTAATACCAGCGTTCTATCCAATAGGTTTTTTGATTTGATTGTGATGAAGGGCGATGCGGAAAGACCTTACGTCGATTTTTTGACGTGAGGCCGTGTCGGTGAAGTGAGTGATCAATTGATTGATGACTGGCTTCTCGTCGATGACAACGAAATTCGTTGACGTTGGCGACAAAGCGGGTGCGGAATTTTGGCTGCGGCCAGTTCCAAATCCCGTCCGTGGGGTTCGCGACTTATCTCGTTTCGGCGAATGAGTTCGTTCAACGCGGCTGGCGTAGGGAGCTGCTGTTTGGCGACAAACAGTACCGGAGTGTGACCGCTTCGGCGACCGAGTTAAACGCTCGGCGGTGAAAAGCTCAACTATGAAAGGCCCAATCGAATACGTAAGAGAGGGCTTGCCAGTAAGATTCTGTGACGATTGGTCAGTAGGATAGGCTTCCAGCCTGTCTTTGAATTTCTGACAAATCGGATCGGTTGTTTTTGTATGGGCAAATTCAACTGAGGAGACGGTGCCAAATTGCGAACTTCCGTTTGGGAGCGGTACCTTGAGCTTCTGGTTTCGTATTGGGAAATCTGATGAGTGTAGAACGGTTGTTTCAGCCGTTTCCTACGACATCAGTAAAGTATGGCTTGCCTGACGGCAGCACATACCCAAGCGGATGGATGGTAACACATCCTAGCGACGTGACCTCAGAATCGAAGACCGATACTAACGCAGGAACCACTGCGGCTTCCGGGTGTGGCAACTCGTGGCGTGGTCTGGTCGATCACGTGTTTAAAGCGCCGTAGTGGGGGAGCGAGGCTCAATTAGAACTGGCGCGGAAGTGCCAGCGATGTTGAACGCGAAGGCGTTCACGGCGATGTTGCATTACCAATGCGACGACCGCCGCGTGGCAAGGCAGTCACGACTCGTCTGCGACGAACCAGGTGTGATGGCTTGGTGAGCAGGAACGAAAGAGCTGAGGGGCGATTACAACCCCAACAAACGACGGATGACTTGCAGGATTTCTTGTGAGTTTCCTTGGCAGGCAGCATGCGGTTAAAGGTGAATGCTTTGGCGAGCGGTCACTTTTGGCGGCGATCTGGCGACGGACACTCGACTTGCGTCTCGTGACAGAGTCAGTGTTCGGCCGAGGTTTTTTTTGTGGGCACTATGTATTGGCCATGTGCACTGACGAAACCAGTGCAGATACGGTTGCGGGATTCATGACTTGGGCGAGTTTGCTTAAGGCATTGAATGAATTTCCGCGCATGGATTTGATCGACGCACTGCATTTGTTTCGCAGGTCGATTGAAGTCCGAATCCAATGGCCCACGCATCAAGGATTTTCTTTGGAGCGGTTTCGTGGAGTTGTCCGTCAACAACTCCTCCTTTTGATTTTGAACTTCGCAGTTCATGGCAGGGCAAGCAAAGGATGTTGGATGTCGTGCCTTTTTGAATCAGCCGCTTTGGCGATAGCCACGGTTCCATCTCTAACGAAAGGAGAAATACAGAATGGAAACAGGGTCCGTCCAACCTTCAGCAAAAACCCAAAGCAACAATACATCAGGCAGCAAACCAACTCGCCGACGCCAGAGAAACTCGTATCGCGGTGTCGCATCATCGCCGGAAGGACTGGTTCAGCAAGTCGCGGTGTCGTACCTCCGGCATGGATACTGGTTCTACGTCACAGGTCGAATCGACTCGAAAAAGAACCCTTTGGCGCTCGATGAAAAACTGATCAAAAAATACGGAATTGACATTGGCGAGCGAGAACGAGCCGATCGCAAACGCCGAGGCCTCGCAAACATGCAATACATCCGCTACCAAAACTGGTTTCTGCTTTTGGCGACCGAGGGGCACCATCCGTTTAAGCATCAAGAGAAAAAGCAGATCCGCGACTGCCGCCGATATCCGATCAAGTTCGAGGGCTATTCCATTTCGTTCCGGCGAAGCCCCATCACTCCTAAGGGGGGCGGCGAACCAAAGTGGCATGCCTGTGTCCGCATCGACAATCCAACTTACAAGCAACTCAAGTCGTTCTTTCTCGACCGCGCAATTCACCGATCCGCCACAACTCTGAGACAAGATTTCGCCCGCGTGCCGTACGCCCGCTACGCCCCCGTGCGTCGGCAGCTATTACACATTCTCCGATCGGTAAATAAAGTCCGATCAAAACAAAACTACGAAGAGCTTCCTCCATCCGCAATCAGACTTCGCCGAGCAATCGTAAAACCCTTCGATTTCGTGCAGGATTGAACAACGCTACGGTTTTGCCTTCCGTTGATCCTGTACAATTGCAGAAGACATTTTTCACGATCGTCGCAACTTCGGTGTGTCGCACCGACGTAAGCGAGAGAGACTTCACATTTGGCTATTCAAGAACCTGTTGTTTTGTTGTTTTGACGTATTACCATGTTCTGATTTACGAGATGAGTTTTGGGTCAAGACCGGCGTTCTCGCCATTTGAATAAATCGTGGATGGTATTGATCAGGCCACTGGATCGTTTCACGAAACTTGATTTTGGCGAGACTCAGCGACAAATTGGATGGGGCCTTGGTCAGCTTCAGGCAACGTTCTCCGGCGCCAGCGAATTGAGTCGAACCGGCGTTGCCAACGTCGTGGGTTCTGGCTTGTGCAGGCCCACAACAACCAAGACCGCGGATCCATTAGCCCAGTAGTACCAGGCGTCGATTCCCACGAACCCAAAAACCACTGGAGCTATCAGAAAAGTGACGCCTACAGCAGCGTCGACAGCCAGATGCACTGAGTACGGCAAAACCCGAATGACACCGAGCTTGTGATCGGTCAACAATGTCAGGATGAATGCGGCAACGCCCGCTGCTACCGAGAGCCAAAGCGCGAACGGTTGCGAACCTCCAAGCGCCAACAGAAAAGGTGCGGCCATCAACGTGATAGCAACCGGATAATCCAGGAAAGCGTGAATTGATTTGGTGACGAAACGAATATTCATAAAATAAACTCCGATCAATGTCGTTTTTGGAAAATTGCTGTCAGCAAACCATGGACGCGTCGAACTGGGAGTTCTTACCGAACTGTTTTGGAATTTTCGTCACTGATATTTTTCGGAATGGGACGTAAGAAAGGTTATCGAGTTGCATCAAACAGCAAACCGTAATTAACTCAATAAGGAGAACAGAATGCAACGAATTAACGCGATCCAAACCCACACGGCAGACGCAGCGACCAGACTATTGCTGGAATCTGTAGCGACAAAAATGGGTAAGGTCCCCAATATCATTGCCACGATGGCAAATTCGGTGCCCGCCACAAATGCCTATCTTGGATTTAGTCAATCACTATCGAAGGGCTCGCTTTCGTCTCGGCTTCGCGAGAAAATTTCGCTTACCGTAGGCCAGGCCAATGATTGCGAGTATTGCGTCGCCGCGCATACGGCAGTCGGTCAAAAGCTTGGCATGTCCGAAACCGAGACGCGCGATGCTCGTTTAGCACATGCAGTTGATGAAAAAGAGCGAGCTGCGCTAGTCTTCTGCCAAGCTATCGTCAACCAGAAGGGCTCGCTGTCTGACGACGACGTGGCTCAAGTACGAGAGGCCGGATATACTGATGGTGAATTGGTCGAAATTGTGGCAAATGTAGCGATGAATATTTTTACAAACTATTTCAATCACATCGCCAAAACAGAAGTCGACTTTCCGGAAGTGCAAAAGCTGACGACTGTTTGATATGCCGCACTGATGAATGGGCAAAGATGCGGATGCAATCGCGGCAGGCATCCGCACATTGATGCTTTGGGCTTCCAATGTAACAACAACCGATCCAAAGACGCCTTTTGCGGCGTTAGTCTGGAGTTGGACGCAATCCATGAGCCGAGACAAGAACAACCAACGTTGGATCACGGAGCTGACTGGTAGTAAACTTGAGCAGTCTTCGGCATTGACGGATTTGCGAATCGAGTTGCTTCGTCGCCTTCGTTGGGCACTCGCTAACTATGGACCCGCCGATGACGCGTTTATCGAGGATTGCGTTCAAGACGCTCTAGTATTGATTCTTGACCGCCTTGGTCAGTTTGAGGGGCGGAGCAAGTTTCTGACATGGGCGACGACGATTGCAATTCGAACGGGGTTGAGCGAACTTCGGCGACGGCGATGGAAGGACGTTTCGCTGGATCATCTCGTCCAGGAAATTGGCATACCACTTGATTCGACCGAACCCCTGCAAAATTCAAGTCCTATGCTGGTAGATCAGGAATCGGTCGTAAGGGATTTATATTCTCTGATTAATAATACGCTTACCGAACGTCAACGTACTGCATTGCTGGCGGAGCTTAAGGGGATGCCTCAAGTTGAAATTGCCCGTCAACTTGGGACGACTCTCAATGCACTCTACAAGTTGACGCATGATGCCCGCAAGAAATTGAAGACAGGACTCGAATCGGCAGGATATACCGCCGACGAATTGCTGAACACCACTTTGCATTGAGGTCTACGATGACATTGACAAAAGAAGAAATCGAACGCTTGATGCAGATGCTGGGACTTACACGGGATGACGAGCTCGACTGTGACCGTTGCCTGAATCTGGTCGCCGAATTTGCCGAAAAGAAACTTGCTGGCAAGTCATATTCTGCGGGAGCAAAGCTGGTCGAACACCATCTGTCGATTTGCAGCGAATGTCGCGAAGAGTTTCAGGCGTTGCAAGTTTCATTGGGCAAGTTAAACGAAGAATAAGCGGCTCGTGTATTTGATGGTCGTTGTTCTTCGACCGGATTGCCATCTACTCTTTTGCGGGCTCGTTCGATTTTCTCGTAAGGTCTTTCTTTCCATTGCATCACAAGATTGTCGAATCATTGAAGCAGATTGAACATGCTTCATAACTCAATCTTTAGAGCAAATGACGTAAGGAGTTTGCTCGTTTCGCATCCAAAGGGTGTCAACTAACAGCACTTTTACTACGAGGTTACTGAAATGGCTATTTTTTGCAAAAACTATTGCGTTACGGGGCTATTCCTGGCATCAACGATGGTCCTTGGATCAATTGCCGCGTCATCCTGGAGTGTACAACCGGCGAACGTTTCGCGAACGACGCCAACGCAAAATCTGGTGACAGATTCTCATGAGTCTGTCATTCAATTTGGTGAAGACGGCAAAATGTTGAAACCGACTGGCTATCGCAAATGGGTTTACGTTGGTACTCCGCTGACACCAAACGACATGAACGGTGGCAGCGCCTCGTTTCCAGAGTTTCACTCAGTCTACATCAATCCGGAAGCGTACGGCTATTTCGAACAAACGGGAAAATTTCCAGATCAAACGGTTTTGATCAAAGAACTCGTTAGCGTCGGGACAAAAAAGGCCACTAGCGGTAAAGGATATTTCATGGGCGACTTTATCGGGCTGGAAGTCGCGATGAAGGATGCCAAGCGATTCAAGGACCAACCTGGTAACTGGGCATACTTCAGTTTCGGTCACAGCTATCCCCTAAGCGATTCGGCAATGGCACAACCGGCTGTCAATTGCAGTTCATGTCACGGTGCCGCCGCAGAGCAGGACTACGTTTTCACTCAGTATTATCCAGTGCTGAGATCCGCCAAACCGACCGCTGACTCCAAGTGAACTAACACAACGCCAAATCAACCGAATTCGCAGATCAAATGTCTCAACGCAAACTCAGTCGCTTGCTGGCCGAAATACGAAATTGCCAAGTCTGTGCGGATTGCTTTGCGCACAAGCCTAATCCCGTACTGAGTGCTCACGCTGACGCGCGATTGCTGGTAATCGGACAAGCGCCTGGTCGGCGGGTTCAAGAATCGGGCGTTCCGTGGGACGACGCGTCGGGGGATACGCTTCGCGACTGGCTACAAATGACTCGCGAACAATTTTACGACGAGCGGCTAGTCGCAATCGTTCCGTCCGGATTCTGCTTTCCGGGTAGTGGCAATAGCGGCGACCTGCCACCGCGTTCGGAATGCGCACCCTTGTGGCACGACCGGCTGTTGGCATTGCTGCCGAACATCAAACTGACGTTGCTCATCGGCTCGTATGCTCAGGCGTTGTACCTAAAGGACAGCCGCAAACCGACGATGGCGGAAACCGTGGCGGCATATGAACAATATCTTCCGGGTTTCTTTCCGCTTCCGCACCCCAGTCCCCGGAATCGACCTTGGTTGAAGAAGAATCCATGGTTTGAAATAAAACTTCTGCCTGAAATGCGATCAAAGCTCATCAGCGCGGAAGTTTTCTTGTCGAATTAGCGACGGCCTTTGCCGTCTATGGGAGCCAAGAGTGGCTTCACAATTTCACAATTACCGGAGAATGAAATGTCTACTGAAACGAAAATCGACGCTCGTCTCACGACCGTCAAAATCACACTTTCAATCATACTGGGCGTTGTCTCTGCGACGTTGGCAATGGCCCAGGAAGGCAGCAAAACACATGCCAAACCGGCGACGGTGAGGTACAAGTCCGAGAAGATCGATGGCCTCAATATTTTTTATCGTGAAGCGGGCCCCAAAAACGCTCCGACGGTGCTTTTGTTGCACGGCTTTCCGACTTCGTCTCACATGTTTCGAGACCTGCTTCCGAAACTGGCGGACAAATATCACGTAATCGCACCAGACTACCCCGGCTATGGCTATAGCTCGATGCCATCGGTCGATGAGTTCCAATACACGTTCGACAATTTGACAGAAATCGTCGACAAGCTCATTCAAAAAGTTGGCGTCACAAAATACAGTATTTACTTGATGGATTACGGTGCGCCCATTGGGTTCCGTTTGGCAACAAAACATCCGGAACGAGTTGAGTCCCTGATCATCCAAAACGGCAACGCCTACGACGAAGGATTAAGGGACTTCTGGATTCCGCTGAAGGCTTATTGGAAAGACAGATCGCCGGAAAACGAAATGGGGCTTAGAGGCTTGCTAACTCTCGACGCAACCAAATGGCAGTACACCCATGGCGTTCGCGATGTACAGACGATCAGTCCAGACAACTGGGGACACGTGCAACCGTTGCTTGATCGAGTCGGCAATCAGGAAATTCAACTGGCCATGTTCTATGACTACGGCACCAATCCGGCCATGTACCCGAAATGGCAGGCGTACCTCCGGGAGCACCAGCCGCCAACGCTAATTGTTTGGGGGAAAAATGACCATATTTTCCCCGCCGAAGGAGCCTATCCATACAAAAACGACTTGAAGAACGTGGAGTTTCACTTGCTCGATACAGGGCACTTCGCCCTGGAAGAAGACGGACAAACGATCGCACAATACATGCTGAATTTCCTTGAGAAAAACACTTCGGGTGCATCACGCAAAGTCAGTGTCAAGTGATCGTCCGGTTTGCCGGTAACGTCGATGCCAAACCATTTTGTTCCTAGCCCGTTAACGAAAACGACTTTCAACCATTTCCATTTATTCATTCGGGAGAAACCTTGTTAACCTGCTTCGGTCATATCGACCGAAGCCGCCAAATTGAGTAGGGCGCCGTCAAGAAGCAAGCGGCAGATTTCGCGAATACCGAGGTTGAGCTTCGCAGGGGTCAGACTTGGTTTTCGGTTTTCAAGGCGGGTTGGCTGGAGCGTTTGGCAAATCCGAAATTTTATCTTTCAGTCACCGATCGAGGATCTTGTTCAAATACTGATACGATTTCTGCAGACTCGCAAAAACCACCGTTTGATGACGAGTACGCAAGAAGTCATACGATAATTGGTCGCCAAAACCTTGGTCAAGAGACGTCTGATTTAGGTTTTGGGGACGCTCTACTGTGGAGTTGGCTGTTTCCACCGATTTGGCCCAATCAACCGAAGCGATTTTTTTTCGGGAATGACTCACAGTCCCGTTTTCCAGGAACAGTGCTACCGCGCTATTGTCATTCGTCGCGACCGCCGAAGTCACGCAGCGGTCACGCCATCATGACACTTGATACAACAAGAGACTACAATGACGTGAGAGGGAGGTTATTTATGAGACTCATTGTCGGAACTATTTTGGTTCTTACGCTCAGTTTGGCGATTTCAGAAATTGAAGCGCAAGACAATCCGCGAACGCTGGCAGATCAGTACTCGGAGATTTTCAAGGAATACAGTTCCGTGAGCGGCGGTATGCGGAAGGCCACGACCGACCTGCAGCGCAAGGCGGTCGTGGAACGTATGGCCAATTTCTCGTCGAAGTTCGTGGAGCTTGCGGCGAAGCACCCAAAGGATCCAATCGCTTTAGCCGCTTTGAGACAGGCTGTTCAGGTCGTCGGCTCCACTGATTCTGCGGCACAGATTGCCTGGGAGACCAACCGCTCGGACTTCCCGCCCGGGAGCACGGACGGGTCGGCCGGCAAGACCGTTGCTCTCGTACTGCGAGACCATGTTCTCAGTGAGAAACTCAGCCCCGTTATTGATCGGATGGGGTCCGGCTACCGAATGGAATACGAGAGATGTTTGAGTACAGTGCTTGAGAAGAACCCGCATCGGGATGTCCAGGCATTGGCCTGTCTTGCACTGGCTCAGTTCTTGAACGACAAATTGCGAATGCTTCGGCTTGTCGAGGACCGGCCGAAACTGGTGGAGTGCTACAACATTGTGTTCGGCGAGCACTACCTCCCCGAATTGCAACGATTAGGGAGAGCCCAACTTGCTGAGCGAATCGAAACTCTGTTTGAGCGAGCGGCCGATGAATACGGTGATGTGAAGTTTCGAGATGGCACGGTTGGCGAAACGGCGAAGTCGGAGCTATACGCAATCCGTCATCTGAGCGTCGGAAGGGTTGCCCCGGACATCGAAGGCAAGGACCAGGACGGCAGGAAATTCAAGCTGAGTGACTATCGTGGCAAGGTTGTTCTGCTCTATTTCTGGAGCGAGTACTGACTTACCTGAAGGACCTCTTGGCCACACGGGCGGTCGCTCGTAACTGATCTGAGAGAAAAGCCCTTCGCCTTGATCGGCGTTAATTCCTGGAATCATAAGCTGGATGAGCTCAAGGAAGTGATGACTACGGAGAAGCTCAACTGGAGGTCGTTTGACGACCAGGGAGCTATCAACCGTCAATGGAACTCCCTCGCCACACCTACGTATTTCGTCATCGACCACAAGGGCGCGATTCGACGCAAGTGGGTCGGGAATCCTGGCGAAGAGTCGATAGATGCTGCCCTGGAAAAACTGATACAAGAGGCAGAAGAAGCGGCCCCACCAAAGTGAGGCTGCAAGAATAGACTTTTGCAAGAACGTCAGAAGAGATAATTAGTCTGGCGTTTTGTTTTCTTGCCAGTCTTCTCATCGCGCTGTTATCCATGGCCGCTACGCCACAAAGTCTCATCAACTCAACCCTTTTCTGCGCCGAGTATCAAACGACCCTTTTTGGGATCGAGGGCTCGATTGAGCGCGAAATCTGTCACTGAGTTGACCTACGTCGGTCTAATCGCCCCCTATGAAGAAAGCTGCGGGTTTCGCGAATACGAGCCACGCCATACGACTCCAACGAACTTGGGCAAACTAAATCTGGCGATTCGATTACTTCAAAAGCGACATCACTGGCATTTCCGTCGCAAGAATTTGAGCGACAACCCCAAACAGGGGCATAGGATAATGTGAGGCTCAGTGGCGTGCGAGCAACATGAACCTCGACTTTCTGAAGGAATGGAATCGGATCAAGTTAGATCAAGCCTTCCGTCTGGTGGCATTCGGGACATTGACCCATGTTGGTAAACCAATCGAAGGCACTTCGCGAGTGGTCACCGTCGGCAACTTCCTCCAGCGATTCGGCCAACGGCTGGTAACGCCGAACGTCACGCCAAGTTTTGGGAATGCAATTGATGCCATCGTAGTCTTCCCGGTAGCACGATACGCAGGCAAGCCGATAAGCTGGCGGCCTGCGTTTTCGCTCCGTCGATTTCGTGATCGCTGGCTTGTGGGCACCGCTTCGGGCCATCAGACCGCCTCCGTATTCACTGCCGATTTGCTTCCTGCGTAGCCATAGAATTTATGACAGATGCCGCAAACAAATCTGACAGGTTCCATCGAATCATCTTTGACCCAGGTGCCGTTCAATCGACCACTGTCGCTTGTCAGTGACTTCGCATGTTCACAGTTCAACTCAACCGAATTGATTGACTCGATGATCCACTCAGCCGTAGACTGGATGAACTTCAGCGATTCTTTCAACGTATCGGAATTGCCATCGTAAAGCTGAATGTAGTCCGAGCTTCTGGTTTCGCCGTCTAATCCAAACGCATTGCAGACGATAAACGCAACTGCTTCCGCTTCTGTTTCACGAACCGTCTTGGTTGTTGTTCCGCGACGGTCTCCATGATGTAGTCGCTCGTGAGCAAGTTCATGCGCGATCACTGCGAACTTTTCCGCATCGCTTAGCTTCTGTTCGACTGCGATTTTTCCGCCCGTCGAATAGCCTTTGGCTCCGCCATCAATTGCCTCGTATTCAAACTGGATGTCAGCCTGCAACACGGCCTGTTCAATCCGTGCCAGATTGATACCGATTCGACCACCGATACTTGCGGTTTCTGGTAACGGATCACCATCGGTTTGAGCAATGTCAAATACGTGAACGACTTTGAATCCCATCATCGCGGCTTCATCATCTGGTGATTCGGATTTCGGGAGCGGTTTGCCGTCCTCGCCTTTCTTGCGAAATGGCATCGGAGCGAAAATCGCTATCCCTTTTTCTCCTTTGTTCACACACCGACCAAGTTTCTTCCAAGCCTGGAATCCGGCAACCATGGTTGCTTCCGGGTTTTGCATCCAAATCATCAACATGTTCCGAAAACTGTAGTTGTGGAACCGGGACATAGTTTTCAAATAACGAATCAAGTCGTCGCTACGGCCTGCTTTGAGTGCAGTTTCCAGTTGTTCGAATCCTTGTTTGACAAGATCAATTGCTTCATCACGTTTCATGGTTATCTCCTTGAGCAACGGTCGTATCCGGCATTTCGACCTGAAAGAAAATCGAATGGGCCAGCCGGCGGCCCAGTTAAGAGCCGCCCACGGCAAGTCAAGGTGGAGCCTTTCCCCAGAATGAAAAACAGGGAAAGCAGCAGTGACGCCAACGGCGATCACGTACCTTGATGCCGTGGTAAAATCAGAAAGCCGACGAGAGATCCCTCTTACTTCCGAGTCAAACGACTTGAGGTTGTTTGACGCCTCGTTGGATCAACTGGGATTAGAAGGCCGCCAAAAGACTTGGCGGCGATGAAATGGAGTTTCAAACCGGAATCGATTTCAATCGGCTGGATTTTCAGCTGTAGAGTTTCGTCCCAGTCAATTGACAAAATCGAAATGACTCGGCAGTAGACAATTGTCGGCCAAAGAATTCTCGATTGTTCGTCCAGAAGAATTGCAGCGGCTGCCCAAACTCGCTAACAGCAAACGAATTCGCATCCATCCAGCGCAGAATGCTTGTCTCGGCGAAGTAAGTGAATGTCACTTCACTAATTTGATAAAGCGTTCCTTCCTGAAACCACGGCGGAGTTTCCGGCGAGTCCATTGAAACGGTTTCTCCCGTTTTGATCTCGTTCAGAAATTCGACAAGCTGAATTTCCCTTTGCAATCTTCGCGTGGTCGCTTTGACATCTTTCATCTCAATCACCTTTCGATCAAAAACCATGATCAAAACCGATGCACGCCACCGGCTTCGGCTGACAGGACGCGACGCCCATCCAATCGAAACGGTGGTGTAAATGATTACTCGAACGAAAGCTGAAAGAACACAACGACTCGAAACTGAATCACAATTGACCTAAGATTGCAAGAAACCGACCTCATCATGCGGCCGACAATCGCCAACGAAGAACCACGAAACTGAGCTGGCCCCGTGCTTTAACAGCCAAAATTGGCGTTGTCGCCGAATCGGAATTCGACGACAATCTTGCCTAAACTGACATGGAGGTTAGCATGAGTGACGAGCGGTGGTTGCGCATCGTTTCGATGGCGAGTAAGCATGACCAGACATTGCTCGCAATGCTACTCGGCTTCCCCCAAAACCTCCCCGACCTAAGCCAAAAAAAGCCACCAACGAATTCACGCCCAGAGGGCATTTCCGAAAGCTGGTTCGCTAAACGTCAACGAAATGAAATGCCTGATTCTTATTGAGGTGAATCAAGTTTGAGCGGATCTTCTTGGCGGATTAGCTCCGCAAAGTGGCTCCAGCTCAATTGTCTTGACAGTGTCGAGACAATTTGCAAAACGGGAAATAGCTCGGCGAATTGAAGCATTTTGAACAGATTGGGACGGGAAAAACCATTACCAAACTCTGCCGTCAACTCGTTCGACAGTGTCGAACAAATCTGTTTTCCGTAATCCGCTCGTTGATGCTTTAGGATTTCCGATCGGATCCGCGTCCCAACCTCCCAGTAAAGCAGAACGAGCGCTGAATTGACCGTCAGCGCGACACTGGATCGCGTCTCGTTCATCTCGTCAGTTCATTGAGAAACGAAATCGTCGCCGCAGCGAAAGCACCATCCGTTTTTTCGCGATATTTTCAGCCACCGGAAATCTCCCAAGAAAAAACCTTTCAGTAAAACCGATGCACGCCACCGGTTCCGGCGGACAGAACCAACGCATGACTCGAACCAAGGTTGATCTATCCAATTGAAACGGCGGGTAAACCCTCTGTGCGAATGGCTAGTCAACCAAATCATCCCAGCTATCAATCAGATGGATTAGCTTTGGATCTGAAGGAGAAATCGCATCTAGCGAAACATTTTTTCTCAAGCCAAGCACCTCGACAAACACATCAAGCCGGATTGAGGCTTCTTCATCCCAATAGCGTCCCTCCGTCCCGGCCATTATGGATCGCCCTTTTTTGGCAATGCTGGTAACCGTTCGTGGCGGTAGGACTATCCATCCGTAGCCGTCATGCTCATAGCACCAAAAGATGCGATCACCCTTCGCGACACCAGATACCCAGCGGGCTGAACTGTGACGCAATCCATCGAAGCACAGTGGGTCTTCGTCTGCAGGGATCTCATGGTCGTCGTAGTCTTCCGTCGTCGCCTCTGAAGAACCTTCGTTCCAGCCAAAACGCATGGACTCCTCAAGTTCCAGAGCTTTCCTGGAATGGCTTTCCGTGCCTTTGAAAAACCAAAACTTGAGCTTGGACTTCTTTTCTGCCTTGGGCATGGGCTTTCGGGGTGCCCTGGGTTTTAGTTTCAGGCCATCAATACGATCGAGAAACTCCTTGCCGACCAGTTCGGAGTTTTCGGCCAAATCAAGAATGAACTTTTCGCATTCAGCGACAACGATTGGCTCTGACGTAAAGATTCCACTTTCGACCCGTCTTTCCGCAAACTCAGAGAAGTTGGCAGATCCCACAAATGCACTTTCATGATCGAATACGATCATTTTCGCATGAAGATCTTGCTTTGAGTAAACCTGAACTCCCAAATCAAACCAAAGGCGAAGTAATTTGCGACAAGTCGTTCGAGATTGAATCGCACCATCGCTCGCATCGCATATCACAACATCGAACTTGCCAAAAACAGCATGGTCTTTGGTGACATACGCGATCGCCGCAATCTTTCGTGCCGACTCCGCTGAAATAGCAACGATCTTTTTAATCGGATCAGAAATGAATTCGGTTGTCATTGTGGCAAACTACTACATGTAAAAACTATACCGAGACTGCAACGCCGAACTGTCATTTAGGTAACGCAAAACATCGCCCACATTCCGCGCTGCCCCAATCGTGATCGGAAACGCGTTAACAAACCTCGTGCTATTCCAATTCATCTTTGTGAGAGCCAAAATCTCAGACAGCAGCTTCTCAGAACTACTGTCGATTTGGTCAAACAAAACCTCGATTGGACGTGGGACATAAAGCCCCGGATAAGCGTGGTAAAAATCGACGCTACCCTGCGTATAAAGAAGCGAACGCTTCTCATCAAGCTTAATGGCAGTTCCACGTAAAGGTGGATATGGCTTGTTGCGGAAGAATCGCACAGAAGATTTCCGGAGCGAAATTAGGTTGAGCTGGTCAATTCCCAAATTGTCGGCAGCCTTCGTAAAGCCCGCGATTTCACCTTCGTCAAAGTAGGACGACTTATGACAGACGAGTCGTGCTGGAAGATTCTTGTGTTCCTTCTTGTACAAGGCCAACGCATTCATCATCAGTGAACTTGCCGTATCAGCATCAAGGTGAACCGTTTTGTCATCTTTGTTTACAACGACTGCTTTGCCACCACGAATCACGACGCCTTCACCACGTTCGTTGAATACTTGGGCAACACTCGTTTGGACGCTTTCATTTGCAATGCCGTGGAAATAACTGATACCGACGTAGCATGAGTCAAGATCTGACGCCGTTCGTGTGAGCCGCCACGGGATGCCGCCGCCTTTGTAGTAAAGCGACACAAAGAAGTTCCAAGCAATCGTCGCTGCATCTTCGATATTTTTTGTAGCGGTTCCATCTTGGCGGAACCGATGAACCTTGCCCCCGTAGGTCGCAGGCCGAACCATTTGGACCGGCCCTCTCGCATGCATTGAACGCGCCTTCAATAAATCATGCCAGTCAGTCTTGTGTTCATTCGTAGAACGCTTGTTCCGAGACCTTGGCCCACGGCGTGGCTCTGCACCCATGTCAATTGGCTTTAACAAATTCTCTGGCACAAGACAAATCGCAACGTCACAGTTCGTGTTCTGGTAGAGATCGTTTGCTTCTTCAGCGTATCGCCCAATCGACTCACGAACAATTTCCTCCCGGTTTTCAAGGGTGCAGATCCGAACAAAATCTCTGTTTGAAATTGATCGCGACAACTGGGGGTCACAAAGGAAGTCGCAGATTGGCTTGCCTTCGCCAAATCCCGGGAATGCAGGAAACAGTGTGATCAACTTGGTTTTTTTGGCAGGGACTCCATCGCGACAGTCGTCAACCCATCCACTAAATTTATCGATTGAAGCCTGATCTCCAATCAGCCCCAAGCGTATCTTCGTCGGTGCTAGTTCGGAGTCAGAATCAAGCGCCCCAAAGCTAGTAAGGCCGTACCGAATGTCGATATGCTTTCCGCCAAGAAATTCCAATTCAGGCTCGTCGTAAAAGAATCCTTCCATTAGTCAAATAGGCCCTTCGCAAATTCATTTTCTGCCTCTTCTTCAAGGATCTCGTCGGCCTTTTTAATTCGAGCCCATGCTTCATCGTCAATGCCTGCATCGACTGTCGCAGTCTCCAATCGGTCGAAACTCAAAAACGGATAAGCATCCTCAAACAGAGGCTTGTCTTCATTCAGCAGTGCCGTGATCATGACGATTGTCCCGGAAACCGCTGCGTCCCCCTCAAGCTTCTTGATTCCCGCCTTGTGCTCCTCACGAAACGGGTCCAGTTCTGTGCCATCTGTCGTGAAATAGTAGTCCGGCTGAATCATCAAAAACCAACAGTCTCCCAAACGAAGAAAACGATGCTGAAAAGCGTCGTGGCGATAGTACGCGATCTTCTCTTTGTTTAGTTTGCCCATGTATTTCTTAACGACACCCCGACTGGTTACCTGTTTGTGACTCTTATATTTGAGAGTTCGAATGACTCGATTTCTTTCGGGAAGAAAATAGTAGCAATCTTCTTCGTTCGAATATCGAATTCGGTGGCGTCCCATAAGCTGCCGGAAGCATTGGTTCATCAATCGCACAAAACTCTTTTGATCTGTGGAAACTTGCGAAAACGCCCAGTCATCAGTCTTGAATGATTTCGTCTCCCCTTCGCAGATATCGTTCCAGAGCGAATCTGACAGATCATGGAACGAATAGATCATGTTTGACTCACCTAAGAACCACTCCCTTGGAGCCCAATCCACATGTTCTCGCAAGTTGTCGGAAATGTCCTTGGGGTTTTTCAAAACGGATTGGCGCGTGAAAACAGTTTCACCCCATCGCCAAACCTTTAGAAGATTGGAATGAAGCTCCTCGGATTGCCTGATTGGCGTGAAATAAGCGGCACCGCCGCAAGCTTCACTAAGCGACTTCCATACATCACAAGTTTTCTCGTCAAGCGCGTTATCAGTTTTATCGAAAACGATTTGCCGTTCTTTTGAAATGTTCTTCCCAGCGTAGTAGTCCTTTACTGAGATCCACCAACCCAAGCCCTTTCCAGGAACCGCGACAACCAGCACCACAGGTTGATTCCCCTTCAACCAATACTCAACATCTTTCAATTTTGGTGTGTACTTTACAAAAGATTCACTCTCGTTGGGTTCAGAAACAGCTTTACTTTGGACAGCAATCCACGTGTTTTTGACTTCTCCAGTATTCTTGTCTCTAAGCTCTACCCAGCCGTCGATACCAGCCTCGACGGGCTGGTTTGAAGGATGCCAAGTGAACCCCATCTCCAAGACGATCCGCTGAATAAAATTCACGCCACGTTCGCCGAGGATCTGGTTGTCGGTGATCTTCTTGCTCAAGGGCTGCCTCGCATTTGTTCGCCGCCAATGGGAATTGAACTCGCATGAACTCTTTGGTAAGGTTTGAATCTTAGCCGATTGGACGGTATGGGAGTATCAGTGATGATGAAAAATGTGGGCTTTGTCAGCGTCAAAGAGGCTGCCGAAATACTGGATGTTGCACCCAATACGATTCGAGCGTGGGGCGCAAACGGGAAAATCACCGAGTACCGGCACCCCGCAAACAACTACCGGCTGTACAAAAGACGCGAGCTGGAAAAGGTAATGAAGCAAGCTCAAGCTCCGATCAGAATTGAGCCCTCCAGCGCGACAAGGAAGAAACGATGAGCGTGTGATTAGCCAGAACTGGACGAAATGGCGAAAACGAATTGCTGGCGATTGAAAACAATATCGTCACAATCGGTTGGAGCGACTTTGACGACCTTTCGAACATTGTAGTCGGGCAGGGACAAGCTTTCGGATTAATTGCTGCCGGAGCTTTCGCTTTAGCGTTGTTGGACTTTGGTCCATGACGAAAACTGACCGACCCATTGCCGAGTTGATAAGTGCCCCCCCAAGTTCGTAATCCTTTTATTGTTGGAAATCCAATGGTTGAACAAAATCTGTCCGAATTCCTTTATCGTGCAAGGCTGTCGAAGTCTGAGTTCGACCGGGATGATAGTTGCGCTGAATTTTTGAGCGACCACTCGCGAATTATCTTTTCATCTTCGTTTCGACGACTGGTAAAGAAAGCCCAAGTGTTCTCACTGGAGTCGAACACGTCTGTTAGGAATCGACTAACCCACTCGCTTGAGGTTTCTGACATCGGGCGCACAATTGCCCGAACCGTGGGAGTCGCCCTGGAATCGAAGAGGCAGATTAATTCAGATGACGTTCACTGTATGATCTCGATCGTAGAAAATGCTTGCCTAATGCACGATATTGGCAATCCTCCGTTTGGCCACTTCGGGGAAACCGCCATTAAGCGTTGGTTCGCAAAACTTCTTGATGACTCGGTGGCATCGGCGGAAAAGAAACCAGTTGTCAAATTACCGATCGCACTCGACTCGAACGACCTTTACGACCTACTTAATTTTGACGGCAATCCACAAGGATTCAGGATCGCAACTCGTCTCCATTGCGAGCGAGATCGTCACAGCTTGAATCTAACTGCGGCGACTCTATTATCGAGCGTAAAGTACCCACATTGCCGAAGACCAGACGACGGACTGTTTAAGAAGAAGATTGGGTATTTTGCAAGCGAAAGTGATCGGTACGAGGAAACCTGTGAATTGACCGGGCACGTTCAAGGGAAACGATACTTTTTGGCTTACTTGATGGAACTTGCTGACGATTGCTGTTACTGCCTGAGCGACATTGCCGACAGTTTCGAGAAAAATATTATTTCGCTGGGCCAATACACAGACGAAATGAAGAAAATCTGCGAAGAGCAAAATCTGGACCCTGTGATGCTCGCTTGCGAACAGTGCGGCAGAAATTTCGACTTCAAGTTTAACGTTGCTATTCCACTGACTCGTCTAATTATCGACGAGGCAAAGGAATGTTTTATCCGCGATATTGACGGTTTCCTAAGTGGTGAGGCCAAAGAAATATCTGACTCCATAGCAAGCGGCGGATATCTGGAATGCCTCAAAAAGTTCGTTCGTCGCCACGTCTACACCTCACTTGAAGTTCAACGAATTGAACTTTCGGGTTTCCACATTGTCACGGCTCTTTTGGACCAGTTTGGAAAACTATTGCTTTTGGACCGGTCAGACTTCCGGGCATTCGTTGAGAATAATGAAAACCCAAAAGACCGCGGTTTAGATTTTGAGTGGCGGCTTTTCAGTCGAATCTCGAAGAGGATGCTCGAAGCATACAAGTATTCCACCGAGGAAGGAGTAGACGACAAAAAAGAGTGGCTGGCGAGGGCTAGACTGATCGTTGATTTCATTGCGGGAATGACCGACGAGAGCGCCAAAGAGCTTCATCAGATTCTGACAGGCACAGACAGCATGATCGCTCAAACAGCTTGGTAGGCTCGTTTGGGAAATGTTGACGCGACCATTCCGAAGATCATTGTGTGATTGCTAGGAATCAGAAAGGGTGCAAGGTTGAAAATAAAGAGCAAAAACGGAACGATCCTTATCCAATTGCCTTCCGCCAAGGCAATTGAATGTCCTGACTTTGGTGAGGTCTTAGTTCGACCTTATATTTCTGGCGGTGCCATGAGCGCTTTCAGGAACAATGAAGATTCACCACTGGCCTCGTTCGAAGCGGTTCTCGGCGCTTCAATTGAAAGACCCGAGAACTTTGATGTCTCCCGTCTGACCGTGGCGGATAAAAAAGAGATTGCTCTGATTCTTGCTAAGTCGCTGGAAATGTTCGAAGAATTTGAGAAGTCTCTGGAAACCAACGCTTTGGAGGATGCGTTTTATGAGGCTTTCACCAAGTCTGAGACTTACCGGAGCCGAGTGAAACAGGACAAACAGTTGAAAAGCTACTTTGCTCGCGAGCAAAAACGACAAATCGCCCTACATGGATTCACCGACGTGGTTCGCCAAGCCACAAAGTTCGCCACTATTGTCGAATCAACTCATTTTCTTCGGGACGGTGTTGCTCGGCTGGATCTACACGCATCAATCAT
>CAYGUE010000034.1:0-47603 GCA_964352885.1 uncultured Pirellulaceae bacterium | reverse complement strand
GCTCCTAGCCCGCGCGGTTCATCGTTGCCAAGACTGATTCGAATTTCCGGCCGAGACGAACTGCGGGCCCGCCACCAGTTGGGTACTCGAACGACCAGCCCCGCTTGCTCCATGGTCGGAACATCGTTTAAAAACTGACGAGCTTGTGATATCGACAATGCTTGGGGGCGAAACAGGGCTCGCGAATCGAGCCATATTCGAATCAACTTGCTGGACTGCGATGCCATGCTGACGGGCTTGAGTAGCTCAGCCAACTTTGACTGATTTTTTTCGCCAGCGAATTGGCGCAGTGCGTCTGCCAAGGGCAAATGTTTGACGGTGGCGTTTTTTGAAAGCCGATTCGTATACGTTGCCAGAAACGCAAACGGTCGTGAATCATCTTTCTTGTTTTCCGCCAAATGAAAAGTGACTCGTCCCAACGGCTGCCAATCCGGATTGATCGATGGAAGCAACATGTCCAACCCGCCAGTCGAGGTGATGGTTTGTTCGTGGACAAGTTTCAGCAGATCCAGCCAGAGATTCGTCAGGACTTTGGGGACCAAGTACTCCAGCCCTCGCATCGGCGGTGCTTCGGAAACGACTATGGACAACTGCAATGTGTCCGGTGGCGGCACAAGCTTTTGCAATTTCGCAAGAGTCGCTTTTTCAGAAAACTGGTCACGACCGGCTTCGTCCAGACCAGAAAGAGACTGTGCCAGTCCCCTTGCGAATTTTTTCCAAAAGGCAAACTCAGCAGGCCAGTCGGCGGGCAGCTTGGTTTTTGCCAGAGCAAGCAATCCATCCGCAGAAGCGACTTCAAATGCGCGGCCCAGTATTGTTGGCGACCCTTCAGCAGTTTTTTTCGCAACCTTGGCTGCCATCGCAGCGCCAGGCGGTTGCAGAAAATAGATCCGGCCATGCGGGGAAAGTCCCAAGTGCGGTCTCGCTTGCGATTGGATGTCCTTGGTTGTGGGCATGTGCGGTTTCGATGTTGGTCATAAAATCAATATTCTATATATTGAAGAGCGATTGAGACAGCATCGAGGAATATCATGAGTTACGGATACGACTGGCAGCCCTACGTTTCTGTGGGAGAAAAAAGGGCCAACGCGCGGAGCTTTGCAGACAAGCTCGCAAAGAAACAAAAACGCGATCGTCAACCGGTCGAAATTCAAGGACGCAAAATTGCCAAATCTTTCTGGGGTAAGGCATGGTGTGACCATTTGGAATCGTTAAGCGACTATGCAAACCGATTGCCGAGAGGTGCCACTTATGTTCGCAATGGTTCCGTTGTCGATTTGGTCATCCAACCCGGCAAAGTTGATGCCGTTGTGGCTGGCTCGGAGCCCTACGAGATCAAGGTCTCGATCAACAAACTCAAAAAGAAAACCTGGGACAATATCAAGAAGGATTGTTCTTCGGCAATTGACTCGTTGATTGATTTGCTTGGCGGCCGATTATCGGACGGCGTGATGCAGCGGCTGACCGAAAAGAAATCAGGGTGTTTCCCATCTGCCAGTCAAATTGAAATGGAATGCGATTGCCCGGATTGGTCAATGTGTTGCAAACATATCGCGGCAGTCATGTACGCCATTGGTAGCCGACTGGATTCCGAGCCTGAACTGTTATTCTTGTTGCGAGGTGTCAACCAAGAGGAGTTGATCAGTCAGGCTGTTTCGAAAGAAAATCTTGCCCAGGAATTGGCCGCCGGTTCTAGTGACCTTTTAGACGAAGATCTTGGTGCAATTTTCGGAATTGAGCTGGAGTCCGTTCCGGATATCAAAGTTGCCACGAAGCGTTCCAAATCCAAAACGACTTCCGAGACAACGAGCCCCCGCCCCAAAACTGCTGCAGCAATAAAAGCTCCTGCAAAAAAGAAACCCACGGGCAAGACCACTGCAAAGAAGACCGCGAAAAAGAAACCGGTAACAGGAGCTGCCTCGACAAAAAGGAAAACCAACGTAGGGAAAAAGAAAACCGGGCGAAAGAAAAAGACGGTCTCGGTTAAGAAAGCGACCCGAAAGAAGGTCTCGAAAAAGCGAACTGCCACCAAAAAGAAGGCGGTAAAATCGGTTGGTACCCCAACAAGATCCAGCCAAACAAAGAAGAAAGTTGCCGCAAAGAAGAAAACGTCTACCGGAAAGTCAACGGCAAAGAAAAATGGCAATAAGAAGACGCCTACAAAATCAGTTGCGAAGAAAACCGCTACATAGAAAGTGGCTTAACCAACAAAGTCCAAACGGGGATCTGGAAACCGCTGCACCCGGTTCCGGCAATGCAATGTCGCTATGAATCAGCTGCAATTTACCGTCGCATTCGACTAGGGCACTCTGTTGTTGCCTGGGCATGACAGCGATGAAGTCAAGTCAATTTTCGGCAGCGACATCTGGACATGGGATCCACGCGTCGCGGCTTGGCGGTGCGAAGCGTTTCACTATCGACGAGTGATCATGACGCTTTGGAACCTCAGAGAACAGAAGATTCGGTATCAAGATCAAGCGAAAAAATGGACTGACGTGGAGTGGGCAGAACACAACATTTACTCGCCGCGCCCCGAACAGAATGCGGCAATCGAATGCTGGATGGCAAACAAACGGGGTGTCGTCGTGATGCCTACCGGAACCGGGAAAACCGAAGTCGCACTTCATTTGCTTAACCAGACCAACTGCAGCACCCTCATTGTTGCGCCAGTTCGAGATCTGATGTATCAGTGGCATCGGAGAATTCTGTTGGCGCTTGGTTATGACGTCGGCGTGATCGGTGATAATACATTCAATGTGCGCCCCATTTCAGTGACGACCTATGACAGTGCGGCGATCCATGCCGCGAGGCTGGGAGATCAATTCAAATTGATCGTCTTTGCTGAGTGTCACCACCTGCCCGGCAACTTTCGTCGCGATGCCGCCACCATGTCGATCGCGCCGTGGAGACTTGGGTTGACCGCCACTCCGCACCACTCCGACGGCAAACATGCGGGAGACTACATCAAAGGTGGCTTTGGCAATGACGAACTCTACGGGCACGGCGGACATGACGTTTTGTTCGGTGAAGCTGGTAACGATGCCCATTTCGGTGGGAAGCACAACGACTTGCTTTCGGGTGGCTCAGGCAATGATTGGCTACACGGCAATGGTGGAACCGATGTCCTTTTCGCTGGCACAGGACGCGACTGGCTGTACGGGAATCACCTCGGAGACCTGATGGCTGGCAATCAATCGAATTTCGATGGCGACGAAGTGGGAATGCGTTCCGTTCAGAGTGTTTGGACTGACACAAGTACAACAATCGGTCAGAAAGCGGCTGTGCTCCGCGGAAACCGCTTTGATCTGGCACTGGGAAAGAGCTCCAGAAAAGACGGGTTTAAAGATCGCTTCTTTGGTGGAAATGGCTTGGACATGATTGCCGACATCGACATCGAAGACGAGCTGTTGGACTTCGAAGAAGGCGACTTAGTCTTTGGGGTGTAAATCAACGAATGTCGATTGCCTTGAGGCGAGTCTGCTTCAAGGTATTCCATTGGTTAAGATGTTTCGCCTGATCTGGCTGCGACTCGACTGCTAGATGAAGATCGCATTTGGCATCGCCTGACCAGTGGATTGGAAAAAATCCTCAGCAATCATAAGTTCGCTGAGGATCTAAACTTAAAGCTCGAATCAGCAACCTAAAAACCAAACTTTCGTCTAACGTGCTGAGGAACAACGGGCTGTCTCACGAGCCTTCTCCCATTTGTTTGCCCCGAATACTGCGGCTGAAAACGCTGTTGCTGATAGAACTGTTGCTGATATTGCATCTGCTGCTGATACTCAGCCTGTCTACGACGTTCTGCTGCTTGCTGGATACCATTAATTATTCCACCTACGGCTCCAACAATTGCTTGAGTCTGTTGCTGCTGCTGGATGTTTGCCTGTCGCTGGGCGTCCAATTGACGCTGTCGATTTTGGCGTGCAATCGCATCTTGGCGTGCTCTGGCTTTCATTGCTTGGCATGGGCTTTAGCAAAGCGATTAGCGTCTGCCGCAAGCTGCCGATTTCGGCTGGAAGAGTGTGGATGATTGCCTTCAACGAGACCAGAGGGGCCACCTAAGTTACTGTCTCCTTCAGAAGGGCTGCTGAAATAGCGGCCCTTCGCATGGTTGCTGATTTTCTTTCCTGCTTGCCCAGCCCAACCGCCAACTTTGGGTGGTTTTATGGAAAACTGAGCCGAAGCGTCATTCGCAGCAAAAAATGAAACGGAAACAGTAATGGCAAGTACAAATCCCCAAGAATGAAGAAGTGCGCCAAAACTTTTTGAAAAAAGACGGAATTCGCCTGACATCACCCTTCTGCCCGCAAATAGTCGGATTCAGAAGGGGCAAATGTCATTTGTTTTTCGATTTACGTTTAGCTGCTTTCATCCACAGGGCCGCGATCTGACCTTTTCTTGGCAGTTTTCTTTTTAGGCGATACTCGAAAAAGTGTTGCCGATTTTTTTCGAACATTGCCACTGGCCCTCGAACGAGACGATGTTCGAGTCGTCCATGCATGTTGGGACGATTCAATGGTCGAGAACGCCCGAAATTTCAACGATGCAATTATTCTGTACGAAGAACACCGCAATCGAATCAAGGCCGAACACGAGCATTCTGATCTCGACAAGATTGATCGAGGGTTAGAGCATCAAAACAAGAACCCGGTCAAAGTGCTCACTTCAGGAAAAGAGTGGCGTATCGAAACTCCATTTGAGGCCAGCGGAAAGGTCCGTTACGAGGAACGAGTTCAATGGTGGAAGGATTGTGATGCAAAAAAGCTTTGCGTGTTCGGCCATTATTCGTTCTTCAAAGGTGACTCCAATTCATCTGGGAAAGGTATGCACGACCACTGGCACCGGTTTGCCTTGATCCCCAACCACTGGAAGTTTCATTAGAGAATATCGGCCTGCCGAACGTGAAGTTGTCCGAGTCAGATCGAGAATCAATTTGCATGCACCGATTTGACTCGCCGGTTGCGGAGCGGTTTTGGATAGTCGTTCGTAAATATGGTAGGTGGGGAACCGTATTTTTGGAAACGGTACTGCGATTGGCCGACCGACGCGTTAGTCAACGAGAGAGTTTCACTGCGCTCAAAAACACGTCCGTAAAATCCAAACCTGTAGAGGCTAGCTCATGATTAAGAATGAGACAGAGACACTTTCAAGACTGTCGCTCGATGGACTCAACGGCAGCAACCCCTTAGAGACCAGGAATCCATCAATTCAGAGAATACGGTCCGCAAGGCCATTACGTTGTGCAAGACAATTTTTGGCCACGCTGTCAAGAAAGAACTGATCAGCAAGAACTCTTTTAGCGGTCAAGCCTCGAACACGCTGCCGAAAACAGACCGCTTCTGTTTTGTATCCAAGGAAGAGTCCCAGAAAGTTCTCCATGCGTGTCCGGATGCCACTTGGAAGTTGCTTTTTGCTTTGGCAAGGTTTGGCGGAATGAGAACGCCCAGTGAACCTCGTGCCCTGAAATGGTCAGACATCGATTGGGAGAGGAACACAATTCTGGTCAACGCATCAAAAACAGAACACCATGGTGACGGCCAGCGAACAATGCCACTGTTCCCAGAACTTGTACCGTATCTTCAAGAGTTACGTGCCGAAGCCGAGCCTGGAGCAGTTTTCGTTTTCCGGAAATTACAGGATAAAGGCTACAACCCTGCGACTCACATGCGAAGGATCGTTAGCACGGCATGCGGAACAGCTTGGCCAAAAGTGTTCCAAAATTGCCGTTCCACCAGACAAACAGAATTGTGCCAGAAATTCCCAAATCACGTGGTTGCGAGCTGGCTTAGAAACTCAACTAGGATAGCGGAACAGTTCTATCTTCAAACAACTGAAGAGCAGTTTCTTCTAGCTCTCGAAGGCGAAGCGATACCCGAAGCAGTCAAAGCCAAAAGCGACCAATTGAAGCAAAACCCGAAGCAGCAAGCAGCGGCAACATCTGGCACAGAAATGCAAAACCCCCGAGAGGATTGGGGTTCTGCGAATCGTTACGTTCCGGTGCCAATCACTGCACTGCACTGGAACAAGTACCCCGAACCGACTCTCAACGCTACTTTTTCGCTCGATAAGATCGCAAGAATTCAGCGAAAAGCCAGAGGGAAAATTAGATTTCCAGACAGTTCACGTCCACCAGTGAACTTGGTCACTATTGGCATGCGTCGGTCGGACAAACCGAAGTAGAATCGGAATTGCGAATTGCAATTATTCTGTTTTACTTACGTGATAACATAGCGTTGTCTTATTTTCCCGCCCAAATGGCGCCGATTTTCTTCGACCAAAGTTGCTTGTTGAATTTTGGCAAATCAGTCTTCAAGAGAGCCTGCGCCTGTTTCTTCAACTTCTGCCACTTTGAATCAAGTTTAGCCCGTCGATCTTTGGATCCTTGAGTCACGCGTGGGATATCGCTTTCGGTCTGATTGATCAGCATCAAGTATTCAGCCGTGAATTTGTTTGGAAAGTTCTCGACGTCGTCGTAAGCTTTTGATTTCCGCTGAACCATGTCCTCGTCCCAGGACTTCAGCTTTTTGACCAGCTCATCGCCCTGCTTTTTGAGCTCAGACACGGATTCGTCATCTTTATCTTTTGTTAGCGTCTCAAGCAGCTTCATAATCTGCGTTTGCACTTTGAACAACTGGTTCGTCGTGCGATGCATCTCGGCGAGCGACTCTTCCATTTCGGACATCGCCTGATCGTATTGAACGTACTGCTTCTTCGTGGTTGGGTAGAGCGGATTGGCTTTAATTTCAACCATCGTTTCGCTGGTCTTGTCGCCCAACGTCAGAATCAACTTGTACTCCCCAGGGGCCACTTTGTGACCGCGATAACTGGCTTCGATGTAGGCGATCGGAATTCCTGGCATGTTATGGTGTCGCATATTCCACACAAACCGATTCAATCCTTTCTTCTTTGGCAATGCGGTTGGGCTCGGCGGCCCGCCTTCATACTTATTAAAATCCTTGTCCTCTTTGGATGAAAACTTGTTGATCGTCTTTCCGTTTGAGTTTTGAATCTCCAATTCAACATTTAGCTCGTCCTTGTCGTCGGGTTTCTCATCATCCGAATCGTCTTCGTCCGACTGCGGCATCTCCGGCAAGTTGTAGTAGATGACAACGCCGTTGGCTGGATTCACGCCACGCATCGCATTCGCGCCCTTGAAACTTTCTTCGGTACTGTTGAGTTCACTTCCGTGATTGGAAAGCACCGCAGACTCGGGCTCGAACAGATGGAAGTCCTTTTCTCTTTCATCGCGCTGGCGAATCAAAGCGAGGTCATCCAAAATCCAAAACGATCTGCCAGATGTTGCGGCGATCAAGTCACCATGTCGAACGGCGAGATCAAGGATCGGAGTCACCGGAAGATTGAGCTGAAGGGCCTCCCACTTCTTGCCCCCGTTGAAGGAAACATACAATCCGGTTTCCGTTCCAGAAAACAGCAGATCTTTACGATCTTCGTCTTCTCGAACCACGCGCGTGAATGAACCGTCCGGAATTCCGTCAGTGATTTTGGTCCAGCTTTCGCCGTAGTTGGTCGTTTTGTAGAGGCCGGGCTTTTTGTCATCGAACTTGTAACGAGTCGTCGCGATATAAGCCGTACCTTTGTCATGCGGGGAGATTTCAATCGCATTGATCAGGCACTCTTCCAAATCCTGCGGAGTCACATTGGTCCACTTCTCTCCGCCGTTCCTGGTTAGATGAACTAACCCGTCATCACTACCGGTCCACAAGACTCCTTTTTCATGAGGTGATTCTGTGACGTAGCTGATCGTGCCGTAGTTCTCTGCCCCAACGGCTTCGACAGTCAAAGGCCCGCCGCCTTTGCCCTGTTTGTTGTCCTGATTTCGAGTCAGATCCGGAGAGATTTCTTTCCACCTTTGTCCAAGGTCGCGCGAACGCAACAAGAACTGAGCCGCGTGGTAGAAAGTGCCTGGTTCGTGCTTCGACCAGATGATCGGTGCATTCCAATTGAACAGATATTTCATGTCACGGGCAGCTCGACCAAGATATTGAATCGGAGCCGACATTATCTTGGTTCCAGCTTTCGCTTTAGTATCAAGTACTTCGATTGTCCCCAGATAGCTGCCCCCCATTACGAAACGTGGATTGTCTGGGTCGAAAGCCAGGAATGCACTTTCGCCGCCGGCTGATGCGTCCCAACTACGCGTCGAGATTCCACTGCTTCCCAGTTCCATGTTAGCGATTGAGACGGACGAGTTATCCTGTTGGCCGCCGTAGATTCGATACGGGAATTGATTGTCAACGTTGATCCGATAGAACTGCGCGGTCGGCATGTTGTCCTGACGAGACCAGCTTTTGCCTTCGTTGAAACTGATCGCAGCGCCGCCGTCGTTAGCGATCACCATGTTGCGTGAGTTTCCAGGATTGATCCACAAATCGTGATAGTCGCCATGAGTCCCAGACAAGGATTCCCAAGTCTTTCCGCCGTCGATGGAACGAAATGCTGAGGCACTAAGGACGTAGATCGTGTGTTCGTCGTTAGGGTCAACGAAGACTTCCATGTAGTACCATGAACGTTGGATCAGGCGATGGTCTTTACTGATCCGCGTCCATTTTTTTCCAGCGTTGGAAGAAACGAATAGGCCTCCTTTTTCTTTTTGGCTGTCGCTTTCTACAAGAACGAATACTTTTTCCGGATTGGAACGAGAGACGGAGATCGCCATCTTTCCTTTTTCCTTTGGCAATCCCTCGTGAATCTCTTTCCACGTCTCGCCGCCGTCATTTGATTTGAAGACTCCGCTTCCCTTTCCTCCGCTGATGACTTTCCACGGCTTTCGTTGGTGTTCCCACATCGTCGCGTAAAGGACTTGTGGGTTGCTCACATCGATGACAAGCTCCGCACAACCAGTCAGATCATTAACAAAGTGAACTCGTTTCCAGTTCTTGCCGCCATCGATTGACTTGTAGATGCCTCGATCTTGCGACGGACCGTGAAGGGCTCCTTGCGCGGCGACAAAAACGATGTCTGGGTTGCGTGGATGGATTACGATTCGCGCGATGTGTTGCGTTTCAGCCAAGCCCAAATGGCTCCATGTCTTTCCTGAATCGGTCGACTTGTAGACGCCATCACCATGGGACGTCATTACACCACGAGGCGCATGTTCTCCCATTCCAACATAAACGACGTTCGGATCACTTTCGGAGACAGCGACGGCGCCAACGGAACCAGTCTTGAAGAACCCATCGGAAACGTTTTTCCAGTGCTGGCCGGCATCATCTGTCTTCCAAACCCCGCCGCCGGTCGTTCCCATAAAGTAAGTTTGTGAATCGCCGTTCACGCCCGATGCACAAACCGAACGGCCTCCGCGGAACGGTCCGATGCAGCGCCACTTCACGCCTTTGTACGGCTCGGTCTCTTCGCTCTCATTTGATTCCTGAACGCTCGACTGAATCGCTTGCAAGTCGTCGGAAACGATTACAGAGAAACAGAAAACGACGATTGCCGAAAGGAAACAAAAAGTTGTTGACGGAGTCTGGCCGTATGCTTTTTTCATTTGCTGAATCTCATGAACGATTGCAAGTCCTGCCAACGCAAGGATTGTTCTTTAACATACCCAATCGCAGGAGTCTTCATCTTAGTTCGAGTTCCCGTGTTTTGTTTCCGCTCCAATGAAACAAACTGATGGATCAATCGCTGATCGAGCCGGCTTTAAAGTCACAAAGAAGCGGTGGAATGAGAAAGGCTTGGGGCGAATTTGCCTTTGATGAGCACCAGTTCGCTATTCGCTTGATGATTCAGCAGATCAGAGTTTGGTTCGTCAAAAAAGGCAAGGAAAGCGAAATACGGGCTTCCGCAGTAGCCCCAAGCATCTTAAAGCTAGGGTCGACGTTATCAAGAAAAGTTGCGGAGCCACGATAGTTGAAATCGAAAGTACTCCGGACCGACGCCCAACGCTACTTTTTGGTGTCAGGTGAGTTTGAATCGCGTTCGGATTTCTCGTGGTGAATTCAGGTTGTATTGATTGGAATACGCTATAATTCCGGCATGTCAAAACCAGCCACTAGTCTCGATACCACCCCTGAAGCAGAAGCAGTCCTGATCCAATTGCTGCGAGCCAAACCACCGGCAAGGCGACTCGAAGAAGCTGTTTTCGCGAGCAATCGTGTAGCGGAGCAATGCAAAAATGCTATCCGTCGAATGAATCCTGGAATATCTGAAGACGAAGTCAGTCTACGTTTTATTGAGCTGAACTACGGACCGGAAATCGCGAACAATGTTCGGACATACCTGGCCGACAAAGGATGAGCGAGAATCCGGGATTGGTTGAAGCGCTAGAACCTGTTGCCAAGGTTCTTCTGTCAATGAATGTCCGTTTCTTTGTTGGTGGTTCCGTCGCGAGCTCTTTTCATGGAGCTTCCCGTTCTACTCTGGATGTCGACCTGGTCGCTGACCTAAAGCGTAATAACGTTGAACTGTTCGTCGAAAAACTTCAAAACGAATATTATGTGAGCAGTTCCGCGATCATTGATGCGATCGAACGCTTATCGTGCTTCAACCTCATTCACTTGTCGTCTTCATTCAAAGTAGACGTCTTCATTTTGAAAAGCCGCGACTTTGACATCGCCTCGATGACACGTGCCGCGCTTGGAAAAGTTGATCCGCGAAGCGAGTTTGAGGTTCCGATTGCATCTGCTGAAGACACAATTCTCAGCAAACTCGAATGGTATCGTTTGGGAAACGAAGTATCAGAGCGTCAATGGGACGACGTTACTCGTGTTATGAAAGTCCTCGGCGATCACGCTAACCATGAATACCTGAAGCAAACGGCCGTCAAATTGAACGTGGCAGACCTACTACAAAAACTTTGGGATCAAAAAAAGTAGCGTTAGACACCCTTCAGTACCCCCAGCAGGACTCGAACCTGCAACATCCGCTTTAGAAGAGCGGTGCTCTATCCAGTTGAGCTATGAGGGCTTGAAGGTTTTTCGACTTCGGGTAACTTCGGGGTAACCAGTTGGCCGAAAACAGCCTTATTAAAGGTGCCGGATGTTAGAGCATCCGGCGGTCAAAGACGTTCGCTTGTTTGAGGAGAAAACGCCCATGACGGTCGCAAATTCTACACGCCGAAAGCCGGCAAAGCCATATCCCACTTTTTGCCCACAGTAATGGCCATTGGTGCCGCAAGGTCTGCGGCAAACTCTATTCATTATCGAGCAGACACGTGAACATAAATCCTTGCGCGTCGCCAAAATCACAACGGCTCTGAACCAGTTTTCCAGTTCTTTTTCTCGCCAACAAATTCTCGATCCAGTTTGACAATTGCCAGTATTTCAATCGACCGAAAGTCGACGTTTAGGCAATGATTTCTTGCGACGTTCTTTAAACCAATCGATTCTGATAGCACTCAATAGATCGAAAGTCTCTAAAAAACAAGCTTACGAGCGTGATTCGGTTGTTCGTTCAACGCGATTGCTTAAGATGCGCGTGCGGTAGTCTTCATGCGGTCGAGCCCGTGTTGCTTAGAAGACAAAACAATATTCTGGGTGTCAACGCGATTGGCCTTTCTACGGCTTGCAGCGATCGACGCTCATAGCGCGCGTTTCCGCATATCCAGCGTGCGGAAACTGTTTGTGAAGGTATTCGCAGTGTGCTCTGGGGCTAATTGAGGGACAGGCACGGAGGTTGCTAGTGAGTACCGGCAGTGCCAAATCGCAAAAATG
Source organism: uncultured Pirellulaceae bacterium (assembly GCA_964352885.1). GTDB lineage: Bacteria > Planctomycetota > Planctomycetia > Pirellulales > Pirellulaceae > Mariniblastus. The sequence continues at coordinate 35,928 of CAYGUE010000034.1, read as the reverse complement.
ACTTGCCAGGACTCGCCCATGACTTGTATCCATCTGCAAAAACTCTATCGGTTGTGTCAGGAGCATGACATCAAAGTCAGTAGCTCTGATGTTGTTCGAGTCGCATGCAAGCAGTGTCAGCAAATCGATGTTTGCCCTGCTGTGCTGACAGACGAATACGACCATTGCATCGCGAATAGTGAGGTAAATGCCTCTGTTTCGTCGGCACCCGAACTTTCTTGACGACAAGCCAAAAGAGGTGACCCTGCCGGTCCAATCAACGTGATTGGCTAACGATGGTTAGCGCGAGCGCAAGCAAGCCCCGATCGAAGGGAGAACTCGCGCGACTTCGGTTAACCAGTTGGGCCATTTTCAGGCGAATCTAATTGCATTGCCCTTTCAGTTTCACATGGACAAAGCGTGTTTTCCAGATTTTGGGAAAGCGCCGGGCGCAGTAGAAGAGCGATGCACTGTCCCTTTGATCGATGAAGGCAAAAAGATCGTCAACCGATTGTTTCGCTGAAAAAAGTTTCGCGAAGTTCACGGGGGATATCCGTTGCGTCCATAGTGTGTCGGTGATGAAAAACAAAGAAGACCATGGCCCGAAAAATAGCTGGGAAATCGCATTCTGGAGCGTTTTAAGCAAAGATCGTCACGGTGTTCGACCGTAGCAGATGATTGCGGTAAAGTCCTGTTGCTGAAACTTTCCAAGCCTCTGGATGGCTACCCCACTTAAAACATTACGCAAAAAAATGCTAGAGATCCACTCCCTTGAAGAGCTGACCGATTTCTTGGAAGTCCATAGCTCCTTGGCCAATGTTGTGGTTCAGAGCGTCGACGTTTCAAGCGTCGGCGAAGCGATTCTTAAAGCGACGATTTCGAATACTGTTTTTCTCGGATGCGTTTTGCCCGACGTCGTACTCTCCTCCGTCGTCCAACAGGGAGCCAGCGTATTTCCGAAATTGAAGGACCGGCCGTTCAATCCTTACGCTCCCATTTTGTACTCGGCGGAAACGCTCTTCGACGGCTTTTCCCCAGACGAGCCATGCAGCTATTGCCAAACGACTGACGTAAAAGTCTATCAACATTGGCTGGATACAGGTGGGCCAAATCCTGCGACTATTGCAGATGCGCTCGCTCGGCGATTGCACGACATGGCGATGACTGATGCCATCAAAGATTTTCTGGCGTCACGTGCTACTGATGGGAAGATTGTCGGCATGATGGGCGGGCACTCGATGAAGCGATCGGACGATGCGTACCTAATGTCCGCGAAGATCTCCAGAGAGCTGACTCGGAGAGGATACTTGATGGTGAGCGGAGGAGGCCCCGGAGCAATGGAGGCGACACATGTCGGAGCTTGGTTCGTCGATCGTTCAGACCGCGAATTGGAAGACGCCGTCAAAGATCTTTCATTCGCTCCATCGTATCAGGACAAAGAATGGCTGGCCGCCGCCTTTCGAGTTCGCGAAAAATATCCGGCTCGCGATAATGACGCTCATGTAAGCCTCGGGATTCCCACTTGGCTCTATGGTCATGAGCCGCCAACTCCTTTCGCATCACACATCGCGAAGTACTTTGCGAACAGTGTTCGTGAAGACGGTCTCGTGACCGTTGCGAGTTCGGGTTTGATCTTTGCCCCCGGAAGTGCGGGCACCATTCAGGAAATCTTCCAAGACGCCACCCAGAATCATTACGCGACAACGGGTGCTTCGAGCCCGATGGTTTTCCTCAACACAAATTACTGGACGAATGAGAAACCAATTTATCCTTTGTTGAAGCAGCTTGCGCTCGATCAACCCTATCACGACCTGATCGCGATCTTCGATGACATGGATGGCGTGGTAAGCTTCATTGTGAGCAATGCTCCGGTCCCCAGCAACGTTCCGAAGTGGTCTTTCTGCACCGCTCACTGTCAGAATGATGCTTGAACCTGCCTTGGAAAAGCAACTCAAAACGTGTCAAAGAGTTGCCCGACAGAAGAGGAGAAATGCCAGACCGAAATCTGCTAAGATTCGTTTTTGTGATGCGTGAGTACGTCTTCCTTCAACCAAATTGAGTCCAATGTTCAACGGTTCATTCTTTATTCGTCCATTCGCTAGTTTGCTCGTATGCTGCACGGTATTTTCTGCCGCATTTGCATCACCACAGTCGCCGATCGCCACCAACGAAGTGATCAATGTCTGGCCCCAAGGCTTGCCGGCTGGTGCGAAACCTGTTTCGCCTGAGGCGATCGATGCTGCGATGAAGAAAACGACGGAAGAGAGAATCTTCTACGTTGAGACGCCTACATTGACCGTGTATGATCCGCCTGCAGACATAAAGAATGGCACAGCAGTCGTCGTTTGTCCGGGCGGTGGATACAGCATGTTGGCCTATCAGCACGAAGGCGTTGAGTTGGCTCAATGGTTCAACTCGATTGGTGTGACGGCATTCATTCTCAAATACCGCGTGCCTCGCCGTGATCCTGCACGAATTCACTGGGAGCCAATGCAGGACGTGCAACGAGCCATTCGGATCGTCCGAAGTAAAGCTGATGAATACAAAATCGACGCGGATCGAATTGGCGTGCTAGGTTTTTCCGCGGGAGGTCACCTGACCGTGATGGCCGGTACGCAATACGAAACGCAATGCTACGAAGCCGTCGATCAGGCCGACAATCTGAGCTGTCGTCCAGACTTCATCTGTCCGATCTACGCTGCGTATCTGGCTGATGGTTACAAAGACAACGTCGTCGAGCTTGGCGATTTGGTGAACGTGACCAAAGAGACTCCCCCTGCATTCATGGCCGTGACTTGGGACGACACAATGCGTGGGGCCCAATCGGCTCTGCTGTTTGCCAAGCTAAAAGAGTTTGGCGTTCCAGCTGAGATTCACGCGTGGCAAAAAGGAGGCCACGGATACGGCATCCGCGAACGCGGTAATGCTTGTGATGGCTGGGAGAAGAATCTGGAAGTCTGGCTAAGGCTTAATGGCTGGCTCGAAGCGAAAAAGTAGCCAGCAGTACGAGTCGGCCATCAGCCGTCGACTCGCAGCGACAGGATTCTGACGGGGACTTTTTTGGGATCAGCCGGCGCATAAGAATGGGGTTCTGCGCTCCAGAAAGTAATTGATTCGCCTTTCTTGAGGCGGTACTTCTTCTTTCCGACGGTGATGACCCCTTCTCCATCGAGGATGTAAGCGAACTCCTCTCCGACGTGGCTTCGCAACGGACTGGTCTGATAAACTTCCAATACGGATGGAAGAAATTTTCCGCCGGGAAGTCTGGACTTGAGAAGATTGATTGGAACCGAAGCTCCGGCATTCACCGCCTGCTTCCGCTGTCGCGGCGTGATCGGTTTTTTGGCGTTGAGTAGTGGGCGAGAGCCCATGTCTGCCATATCAAACCAGTGATCATCCTTGTTCTTGTGGGCGACCGCGACGACGTCATCAGAGGAGGGTTCAGCAAGTCTTTCGACGTGGACTCCCAAGGTCGAACACACTTTTAGAATCGTAATCGGCTGGGTACCTCGGCCCTGTTCCAGACGGACGATTGAGTTTTTGCTAATTTCCGCTTTCTCAGCGACTTCACGTATCGAAACACCTTGGGCATCGCGAAGCCGACGCACACGATGGCCAATTACTTTGGCACCCGCTTTGTGCAGCAGCCTCGAAACACGTTCCAGCCGGTCGAGTAGGTTTTTGTCATCATTAATTTCACTCATTGCGACATCATAGATCAAATTTCAAGAATTCAAATCGCCTATTGAACCCAATCCCTTTATTGGTACAGTACCAACCAATGTACAGTCTTTCTACATCGCTAGCAAGTCGCAATTCTTGATGCAGACTCGTTTTCTCAAGGGAACTTACTATGAATGCTTCACTTTTCCTGTCCGTGGTCGTTGGAATTGGCTGCCTATCAGGCAGCACGTGGGCCGTTCAGCAGCCCGCCGAAAAAGTAGAGAAGATTGAATCACCTGAGAAAATCGTTGCAAAGTTTGGGGATCAATCTGAAGGTGTCCTCCACGAAGAAGACCGTCTAACGTTTATGTTTCACTCGGACGCAGTAAAAGCGAACCTGACCACCATGATTGACGTGCCCTTTGCGAAGCAAGGAAGGAACGGCCCGTGGTTGGGGCAAGTCGTTGTGCCCGACAGCGAAAAGCTGATGATGAGTTTCGCCTTTACCGAAAACGACGAAAACGGTTGGTTGCAGTTGCAGCATTATCGAGGGCTCCAAGCCCCACCGATCCCCGTGTCAGCAACTCCTTTGAAGGGACAACACTATAAGTACCAGTTGGAGAGCAAGCATTTGGAAGCGACCAGAAAGTTCGAGGTTTACGTCCCTAATGTCGAAGGCGATGCACCGCTGCCCGTGCTTTACCTCACCGACGGCGGAGCGTTTGCATCGTACGTGGGTTCAATTGACTGGAAAATTCAAAACGGAGAAATTCAACCGATCGTCGTGGTTGCAGTTCATAGCGGTGGGTATGTCGGTGACCGAAAGAAAGTTCAGTCGCTTGAATTTGATTATCGCGCCAAAGAATACCTCGCGGTTATCGGTGATGAGCGATATGAAAAGCATGGCCTGTTCCTGCGAGAAGAAGTAATGCCGTACGTGGAGACGAAACACAATGCGTCGTCCAATCGGGAACACAGGGCATTGTCTGGATACTCAAACGGCGGGGCCTATGTATTGACGGCATCGGTCGACCACCCTGACTTGTTCGGCCATGTGTTTTCCTATTCCGTCGCGGTCTTTGATCGGGACGAGCTGAAGAAAAATGTGAAGCACAAACCGTCGCTGCTTCCCAAGTATCGGTTTGCCGCGGGGACGCTGGAGAACTTCATTAAGGGGACACGTGAATCCCACACGATCGTTTCAAACGCTGGCGTTGATGCGACGATTCGGACTTATGTCGCCGGACACGATCCTTTGATGTGGCAGGTTGCGTTACTGGATGACCTTGAAGCCGTTTTCCCCGGATCAACCAAGGGCACGAAAGACAAATAGTTCGTTATGATGAGGGCCTGATGTTTCTGAGTCGACTCACTTATTCAGTTTGTCCCGAGCCGCCATATCGCCATGCCATTCACCGAACAAATAGAACCGGAACAAGCTTCCGGGCGACTCAAACGTCTCTACGATGCGGCGATGAAACGTGCGGGCTACGTTGCTGGCATCATCAAAGTCATGTCCCTAGATCCGGCGAGCTGTGAAGCGTCGATGGGCTTTTACGGATCGCTGATGCAGTCCGATAACGAGCTATCTCCTGCGAAACGCGAGATGTTGGCGACCGTTGTCAGTAACGTCAATGACTGCTTTTACTGAACGCTTTCGCATGCAGAGGACTTCGGTCAGAAGTCAGGAAAGCTTCATGTTGCAGAGAAATTGATCTGGGACTTTCGTAAGTGCGATGACGATGAACTGGATGCCCAGGATAAAACGCTTTGCAACTATGCGGTGAAGCTAACGCTGACTCCCGGAGCGATGGTTGAGGCGGATGTGTCGAACCTACGCAGCGTCGGATTGAGCGATCGGCAGATTACCATCGCGGTTCAAGTGGTTGGTTATTTTAACTATATCAACCGTGTCGCTGATGGGCTGGACGTTGAACTCGAGCCGTTCATGGAACGCATTTCGAAAGAGAAGTGGCTGGCTGAAAAAGCCAAATTCCAGTAGGTGAGTCTGTCCCAGACTCGCGAATTCTGATTTTCACGGTCTGGGACAGACCGAGCTACTTTTGCAAGGCAGTTTTGAAACCGGCTCTAGCAAGATCGTGATGACCGTTACGTACGATTGGTGTTCGCGTTATTAGATTCACGCTGCCTGCATGCTTCGTGGAGACGGCTTCCAGCGGTCGCGCTGCGGAGATTGCGAGTCACTACAGACTCCAAATGATTGCGGCTGGAAGCCACAACCACGACTTTACAGCCCCAATCGCTTTGCGATCTCATCTTTGACCGCGTTTGTGTCTGCCTTCACATACGCCGGCGGATTGGCGAGTTCGCTGGCGATGTCAGCCAGTTTCGATTCGTGATAGTTCACTTTGAAGTCAGTGAACTTCAATCCGTGAGCCGTGCTGATTACGATTGTTCTTTCGTTTGGCTTGATCTGGCCAGACTTCGCTAGTTTCTTCAAGACAGCCAATGCGACACCGGTGTGCGGGCAACAGTACATGCCGGTCAAGTCCGCTTCGGCTGACGATTCTGCCAATTCGGATTCGGTGGCCTTCTCCACGACGCCGTTGGTTTCCTGAATGGCTTTGACTGCTTTGTTGTAGCTAACCGGATCGCCGATTCGAATCGCGTTCGCCAAAGTCTCGCCAGCCGTTACGGATACCTTGTCTTTGAAGCCGTTCTTGTACGACTGGTAAAACGGATCTGCTTTGGCTGCTTGAGCCGCAACGAGACGAGGCATTTTCGTGATCAGCCCAAGATCCATCATCAGCTTGAAGCCTTTATGGAGAGCGCTGATGTTTCCAAGGTTGCCAACGGGAATGATGATCCAATCGGGAACTTCCCAATCGAATTGCTTGATGATTTCGATGCCAACTGTTTTCTGACCTTCGATACGAAGGCTGTTCATTGAATTCGCGAGATAAATGCTTTGATCGTCAGTGACCTCTTTGACGATTTTCATGCAACCATCGAAGTCAGTGTCAAGTGCAAGAACGTGGGCTCCATTGGAGACAGGCTGAATCAGCTGTGCGGTACTCACCTTCCCTGCCGGCAGGAAAATGACTGCCGGGATACCAGCATAGGCTGCGTACGCCGCGAGGGCTGCGCTGGTGTCGCCGGTACTCGCACAGGCGACAGCTTTGACCGGATTGCCAGGCATCTGCATCATTTGCTTGACCACGCTAACAAGCGCTGTCATGCCAAGGTCCTTGAAGGAACCCGTGTGACTATTGCCGCAGAGCTTGATCCACAGATCGGGCACGCCGAGTTGTCGGCCAAGTCGATCTGCCCAAAACAGATTCGTATTGCCTTCGCACATGCTGACGATGTTCTCGTCTTTGAGGCTGGGAATCACCCACTCACGCATCGACCAAACGCCGCTGCCGTAAGGCCAGTTGGTGGTGCTGGATCTGGAATCGAAAAGCTGCTGCCATTTGTACGCGTTGCGGACTTTCAGTGGCCCGCGTTCGTGATAAACTTCCAGCAGGCTCCCGCAAGTCGGGCACGTGTAGATCACGTCATAGATCGAGTGCTTGCCACCGCAACCGGCAAAGCACCGGAAATATGTTTGGGCTTCGGTCGCAGCGCTCGATGGTTCTGTGGTGAGTGTGGTCATGATTTGGCAAAATTGGTTTGTTACAACTGAAGGCGACAAAAGCGTAATCATTATTGCCCAAATCGGCAAAAATTACCCATGATAATTAACTTCATTTCATGAGAGCGCGAGTCGCATCGCATTATGGATCATTCTGACCCCGCAGTACACAATCGAAAAGCTTGGGACTCTCTGGTTTCCAAGGGCAACCGCTGGACTAAACCCGTTTCAGCCGAAGAAATCGCTGCGGCGCGACGTGGCCAATGGAGCATCGTCCTCACGCCAGAAAAGCCTATTCCAGCAGATTGGCTACTGCCGGTTGCCGGAAAGAAAATTCTCTGCCTCGCTGGTGGAGGCGGTCAGCAAGCACCGATTCTCGCCGCGGCCGGCGCTGAAGTCACGACGCTCGACAACAGCCCGGGGCAACTGGAACAGGATCAGGTCGTCGCAGATCGAGAAGGTTTAACGATCGGCTCGGTTCTTGGAGACATGCGTGACTTGTCAGCTTTCGTAGACGAAACGTTCGACATGATTGTGAACCCATGTTCCAACTCGTTCGTTCCCGACGTGAATCCAATCTGGAAAGAGTGCCATCGCGTGTTGCGAGTCGGTGGTTCGCTGATGGTTGGATTCATCAATCCGATCACGCACATTTTTGACTACGATAAAATGGAGGCGGGTACGCTTCTGGTTCGTCACAAGATTCCCTACAGCGATTACGATCTGCCGGAAGCAGAAAGACAGGCTCTGATCGATCAGGACGAACCGCTTTGGTTTGGGCACAGTCTCGAGGATCAAATCGGCGGACAGATCGCAGCCGGATTCGCGATCACAGGATTCTATGAGGACAAGTGGGCTGAGCTAAAGGCGTTGTCAGACTATATTGATTTGTTCATTGCCACCCGTGCAACCAAAACAGGTTCATGAAACATGTTGCGATTCGCCACGACGCTTTTCTTGCTCGGACTTTTTTCGCAGCTCGCCGCTGCACAACCGCACTTCGCATCCGGAATCAAGATTGGTGAAGTCGACCAATCTTCAGCGATTGTTTGGGTGCGGTTGACTCAAGAAAGCGAAGCCAATTTTGAGTTGCTGGGGCCGGTGCTCAAGAATCCGATGCCTGAAGATGTCGTTCCTGGCAAAGCCGGCCAGATGCGGCTCTGCTACTGGGAGTCGGGCAAACCTGAGACAGAAATATTGACTGATTGGGTTGGGGTGGGAGCGGAAACGGATTTCACACATCAATTTCAAATTGCCAAACTCAAATCGAACACGAAGTATCAACTGGCGGTTAGTTCGAGAGAATCGAATGACAGCTCAACGGTCGATGCGATCGAAGGCCAGTTTCAAACGGCGCCTCGCGCGGACCAGACGGCACCGATTCGCTTCATCGTGACGACTTGCCAAGCCGTTCGAACCGCAGACTCGGGGTCTAAAGGACACGCGGCCTATGAAAAGATGCTCGACTTTGATCCGCATTTCTTTGTGCACACGGGCGACATCGTTTACTACGACAAACTTCCGCTGGCCAAAACCGTAGCGCGTGCTCGCGCGAAGTGGAATTTGATTTTCAGCTTTGAACACAACAAAAAGTTTCACCAGCAAGTCGCTTCTTACTTCATGAAGGACGATCACGACACACTGTTTAATGATTGCTGGCCCGGACAAAGCTATGGCAAAATCACTTTCGAGAAAGGCCTCACCATTTTTCGTGAACAGGTGCCGATGGGCGAGAAGACCTACCGCACGATCCGTTGGGGAAGCGACGTGCAAATATGGATGACGGAAAATCGCGACTTTCGATCGCCCAACACGCAGAAAGATGGACCAGAGAAGACGATCCTCGGCGAGGAACAAAAGGCGTGGTTGATGGAGGGCATTTCGGCTTCGGATGCCAGCTACAAGTTTTTGATAACGCCAGGCCCGATTGTCGGCCCAGACAAGCCTGGAAAAAAGGACAATCACGCGAATCAAGCGTTTGCACACGAAGGACAGCAGCTTCGTGACTTTCTTGCCAAACAGGAGCGAACCTACGTGATATGTGGTGACCGTCATTGGCAATACATGTCCAAGGATCCGAAAACCGGCGTCCTTGAGATGGGTTGTGGTCCCATCAATGACCAGCACAATTTCGGTGGCGATCCGGGCGAAATTCCTGAGTATCATCGCTATTTCAGCAGCAAGGGTGGATTCCTGGGAATCACTGTGGAAGATGGCGTTGCCGTCGCAAAGTGGTTTGGCGTCAATGCGGCCAACGGTGACGTGTTGCCGAAAGCAACGGTGCTGCACGTTGAAAAGCTTGGTGGAAAGACAAAGTAGGCTTCTGAGATTATGAACTCAGCAACGAATCTCGAAACTCTCACGCAATCGCAATGGCAGCGTCTCGTCAGTGCGTATGCGGATCAGGTGAATCACTGGACGGTGCCATTCCGCGAGCGGCGACGCAAGGGAAAATCGCATCCGGTGGATGATTTCTTATTCGTCTACTATCGCTATTCATCAGGGCAATTGGAACACTGGCACCCTGGTGCGAACGTGCGATTGGAATGTCCGGCTGGCGTACCGAAACAGTTCTCTGACAAGCACTATCGCAAAGATGGAAACATTATCTTTGCCGACCCAGATTTGATGGATGAGAAATCCAGACGTCGGCTCGAATGGACCGTCGATATGCTCCGCCAAACGGAATCGCGCAAGGGAAACTTCTCGTGCCTCGGTTTGCACGAATGGGCCATGGTCTACCGTGGCCATGAAGTTCGTCATGAGAAAACGACTCCGTTACGTTTGCCGCAAGCAGAGATCGATGCCATCGTTGAATCACGTCCGTTGACTTGCACGCATTTCGATGCGTTTCGTTTCTACGCGATCGATGCGAAGCCGTTAAACAAGGTCGAACCAACGCTGGAATCGCGACCGGAGATGGAACAGCCCGGCTGCATTCACGCGAACATGGATCTGTACAAGTGGGCCTTCAAGTCCATGCCGTGGGTCGGAAGCGATTTGCTGCTGCAATGCTTTCGCCTTGCGCTCTTTGCTCGCGAGATCGACATGCGAGCCAGTCCGTACGACCTGACGTCCTATGGCCAGTACGATCCGGTCCTGATCGAGACTGCAGAAGGCCGTGTTCAGTACGAAAAGCTGCAACGCGAAGTCGCTGATCGAGCGTCGCCGCTGAGGCGAGAACTAGTTGAAAAACTCGAATCGTTGCTAGACACCAAATGCCTCAACCACAAATTATGAATCCAGCTCTAAGCTCTGTCCCTCAATTCGATTCCAACACAAGCACGAAGCGCATGTTTTGAAGTTGCACACGTTGCCTGAAAATTCGGATTCTATCTGGAAATAACCATTGAAAACCGAAAACGCGAAGCGTTTCAATACAAGTTCGAAGCGCAAGCGAGTGAGTAATGGCAGGGGATTTCGACTCACTCGCTTGCGCTTCGGGCTTGTATTAATGCAACTTCAAAAAGCGCATGCACGTGAATGAGCAGAGTTGGGGAATTCACTCGCTTACCCTTTTCGATGTTGTGCGATTAAACGCCAAGGCCCGACATATACGTAGCTCTGGCCTGATTGATCGGGCTTGCAGTTGCGCCTGAGCGAAGGCTTTAGTGGTGTGCCACAATTTCAAAATCCGCAATCACCGGAAGGTGGTCGGACGCCTGTCGGGCGAGATCGGTGTGACCTGGAAAACTATCTATCAGCGTTAGATCGCCTCGATAGTAGATGGCGTCGAGACTACGCACAGGATAAACCGCGGGAAAGGTCTTTGTGTTTTTAACCGCGCAATGGAAGCCGCCTGGAAACATCAGTTTGCGACCGTGCGAAGACCAAATATCGTTGAAGTCACCGCCAACGATGACCGGCGTATCGTGATGTAGATTAGCAATCGACTCACAGGCCAGAATGTTCTTAATTTGAATCGTGCGTTCGAAGCCGGCAAGCCCGAGATGCGTATTGCAAAGGACCAACGATCGAACGTGGCCATCGACAGGGATATGCGACCGGGCAACTAGTGCTCGTCTGCGTTTTTTGATTGAGACCTTCAGGTTCAAGTCGATCTGTTGGTCGAGCCGAAAACGGCTTAAAATGGCGTTTCCGTAATGACCTTGTTTCAGATGAACATTTCGTTGAAACGCCGTATGTGGAAAACCCAATGACTCCGCCAATAATTCGGCTTGCCGGTCACGACGAGAACGAGGAACGTCTTCATCGACTTCTTGAAGAAATACAATGTCGGGCTGATAGTGGGCCATGACTTCGACAATCCGCCCTAGATCGTAACGCCGATCGACCCCACCGATGCACTTGTGGATGTTGTACGTCATAATGCGGATGCGGGTTTTACTTGTTTGCTTCATCGACGAATCGTTGTGGGTTTAAGTGGAACGCCATACCGGAAAGGCTAGCAAGCTGTGATAGAACCTACTTTTTGGGTGATTTGTTTGGAGTGGTTAATCCGAATTGGATTTTCACTTCGAGTTGTCATGCGGCGTGAATCGGTGGGAGTCTCACTGGCTTGGCTGACGATCATTCTGTTGGTTCCATTCTTTGGGGCAGCTGTCTATTTCCTGGTCGGTGAAAAGCGGCTAGGGCACTACCGTTCAATCTGGGCACACGAGCTCAATGCACAATATCAGCCGTGGCGCGACAGGCTGAAAAAATATGAGTTTAGCAAATGGTCAGCAGACCACACGGATGCCGAACAATTGGCTCGGTTGGTTAATGGAAACACCGGCATGCCGGCGTTGGCTGGTAATGAACTGAAGTTGATGAATTCGCCCGAGGAAATTTTCCGCTCTTTGATCGAAGATATCAACGACGCAAAACATAGTTGTCACTTGGAATACTATATCTGGGAAGTCGGCGGGTTGGCCAATGATGTTGCCGCGGCATTGATTGCGGCCGCAAAACGTGGTGTTGATTGCAGGGTACTCGTTGATGCGGTCGGCAGTCGCGGGTTTCTGCGTAGTGCACAAATGAGGCAACTGAGAATGGACGGCGTCAATATTCGTGAAGCACTTCCGTCAAACTTGATTCGTGGATTGTTCTATCGCTTCGACTTGCGGCTTCATCGAAAAATCGTTGTGATCGACCAGCGTATTGCTTATGTCGGCAGTCAGAACATGGCTGACCCCAAGATGTTTCAATCTGGCGCCGGATTTGGCAAATGGATCGACGCGATGGCGCGCGTATGCGGGCCAGCGGTCGATGCACTGGCGATGACTTTCTACGAAGACTGGCAGTTGGAGTCGCTTAAGAAATCGACAACGGCAGAAATCCCCGAAGAGTTTGCTGAAATCGAAATTCCCGGCGATTCGGCTGTTCAAGTTGTGCCATCCGGGCCGGGAATGAGTAGCGGAGCGATTGCTCAAACGTTGCTCAATGCGATCTACATGGCCGACCAAAAGCTATGTTTGACGACTCCGTATTTTGTGCCCGATGAGCTTCTTCAGACAGCGATGCTTTCAGCGGTTGGACGCGGAGTCGATGTGACGATCGTGATCCCGGAGAAGGTTAATTCCGTTTTCGTTCGCATGGCAAGCCGAGATTTTCTTCGCGAACTGGCAGAAGCTGGAGTCAAGGTCGCTCGATACCGCACCGGCATGCTGCATACCAAATCAGTCGTTGTTGATGACGACATTTGCATGTTTGGTTCTCTCAATCTTGACCCAAGAAGTCTTCATTTGAATTTTGAAGTTACGCTGATGGTTTACGACGAGCCGTTCACTCGCTCCGTTTCTGAGTTGCAAAAGAGCTACGTTGCCGATTCTCGCATTTTGAATGTGGAAGATCTTACAACCAACTCGTTTCCAGTCCGTATCGCCGAAAACTGCGTGCGTTTGTTGGCTCCGCTTTTGTAAACGCGGAAAGTGCCGATGCATCCAGAAGTCAGTTGTCCCTTGAGAGGAAGCTCAACGATCTTTCGGCTGAAATTTCTGTGATTTCCCCGAGCGAAATCGCACAGACGAATTCACCTTTGTTCTAAGTTTCGAGTCTGATGCTTATGGCACGCCGGTTGCTATTTCTTCCATTGTCACCTGAATCAATTGAAAAGGAGAAATCGATGAACGAGGCAACCAGCCAGGAACAAATCTCTTTGCTTACTGAGCAACTTGCCGACAAGGACGGCATGACACGCGAAGGAGCTCGCAAGCAGCTCGTCGAAATCGGCGGCCACGACGTGACTCGGGCTCTCGTCGTCAAGTTAAACGATCTGCGACGTGACGTTCGATGGGAAGCCTGTAAGGCATTGATCTCCATCGCTGATCCGATCGCAGCAACTGCTTTAGTTCATCGCTTGCATGATCAAGACTCCGATATTCGCTGGCTTGCAGCTGAAGGTGTTGCACAACTTGGCGAACAGGGGCTTTTCGCTACGCTCAATGCCGCAATTTACAATGCGAGCAATTCTGATTTCTGCCGCGCAGCTCATCAGGCTCTGAAAGAATTCCAACGACACGCCGTCCACGCAACGGAACTTGCGCCAGTTATCGAGGCATGCGAAAACAGCGAACCCGCTGTAAGCTTGCCTGTTGCAGCATTCAACGCGCTGCAACAGATCAAAGGCACCAACGAAGAAACACTATGACTCGAAGCTTCTTTTGTGATTCGCTGCGTGGATGCAACCGCTTGGGAAATCCGGAACTAGTGAGGCCGTTTTAGCGAATATAAAATCGGGATTACAAACAGCGTCAATAAAGTGGCCAAGGTTAACCCGGAAACCAGCAACCAAGCCATGCCTTCCCAAAGTGGTCCACCGGCGAGCGCAAGCGGAACCAAACCTCCCACCGTTGTTGCCGTTGTCAGGAAGATCGCCATCAGCCGTTGTTGGCCAGCCGAAACAATCGCAGCGTGGAATTTCGCTTTGTCGGCCAACGCCTCTTCGCCCGCGTTCTTGACTGAAAGGTCTGCGAATTCGACGAACAGAATCGCGGCGTTGAGCACGATTCCGAACAAGGCCAGCACGCCAAGTTGCGGCATGAAGCCGAATGCGCTATCGGTCAGGTAGAGTCCTAGGAGTGCACCGGCGAGTGCCAATGGAAGCGTTGCGACGATGATCGAAGTTCGGAAGACGCTGTTGAATTGGCAAATCAACAGGATGATGATCGCAATAAACGACATACCAAACGACGAAAGCATCTTCCATTGAGCCTTCTGTGATTCCTCCAAAGCTCCGCCGATTTCAATCTTGAATCCGGCTGGCAGGTCTGAACGCAGCTGATCCATTGCGGGTGAATCGAAAACTCGCTGAGTAATGTCATTACCCGAAGCACCAAACTTGACATGCGAGCTGACTTCGATCGTGCGATTTCCGTCGCGTCGATCAATTTTAGCAGGTCGCCATCTGGGAACGACATCCGCGACGGAAGACAAAAGCATTTTTCCCGAGCGGGATTCAATGTGCACGGATTCGATCGTGGCCAGTGAATTTCGACTCTCCGGTTCAAGGCGAAAGTAGACCGGGATTTGGTGTTCTCTTTCGCGATAGTACGTCAGCAGCTTCCCGGAGAAGTAAGTGTCAAGCGTCGAAGCGACTTCCGCATTGCGAACCAGGGCCAGATTAGCTCGATCCGGTTTGATGTCGACGTAAAGCTCCTGGTCATCGACGCCCCACGAATCCATGACGTCAATCGTATCCCGTTCCGAATCGATCATTTCGGTAACCCGATTGGCGAACGTTCTCATCTTTTTCAAGTCGGCGAACCCGTTTCCAACAACTCGTAGCACCACCGGATCGGCAGGCGGTCCAAGAAACAGTTCGATTGGGGTCACACGAGCCCCAACAATCGGTTGCAGGCCCAGCTCTTCGTCGCCATAACGAATCACGCGCCTCAATTCTTCGGCAAACGCATGCGTGACTCGGCCATCCGTCGTATGGATCAGAATCTCGGCATAATTTGGTTTCGTCGCCTCCGGTTCCCAAGAAAGATACCACCGCGAACCACCGCCACCGACGATCGTCCGCATGTTCAGCAATCTCTCACGCGTTGCTCCGGTTTCGTCAACGTACGGACTGCACTTTCGAATCAAGTCCTCGACTTGTTGGGTGATCTTGTTAGTTTGCTCAATCGACGAAGATTCAGGCAGCCTAATATCGACCGCAAACTGATTTCGCTCTGTAAGCGGAAAGAACTCAGCGGAAACCGGGAGTTGTGTCGTGAGCATCAATCCGCCGAATGCTGCGGCCAGCGTCAAAATGCGGTGCTTCAAAGCAAAACCCAGCATCACACCGTAGAGGCGAAAGAAAAAACCTTTCGGTTCTGAGTCACCAGGCTCAAGCCAAAGGGCGTGGCTGTGGCTTCCAGCCGCAGTTTTTCGTGCAAATGCGGCTGGAAGCCGCAACCACGTCGTTTGACTGAGCTTGGACAACAGCCATGGTAGCGGAGCCGAGGGCTTGGAAGAATCCTTCGATGGTCGAATGAACCACGACGCGAGGATCACGCAAAACGTCATCGCCAGAACCCAACTGACGGCCAACATCACCGACAGTGTCGTTGGCAAACTGAAAATGAACTCCCGGTTCACGCCGTCCATTGCGATTAGCATCGGCACAAACGCAGCGATCGTGGTTAACGTGCCATTAAGCATCGACGAACCGAGTAGCTGAGCTCCTGAGACGGCAGCATCTTTAGGGTTCATCCCAGCGACCTGATTCGTTCGCGCTTGATCGCAAATCTGGACCGCGTTATCGACAATCAACCCCAATGCAATAATCATCGATGCCAGGGACATCTGCTCGAGTTGGACTCCGAATAGTGTCACGATTGCCAACGACGAAAGGACGACAAATGGAATGTTGGCTGCCATCACGGCTGCCGTGCGAAATCCGACGACCAGATAGACGACAATCACGACGATCAGAATCGCCGAAATGATATTGGTGACGACTTCTCGCAAACGTTGGTTCACGCTGTCTGACTGGTCGGAAATGATCGACACTGCCAGATCCGGCGGAAGTGATCCCTCACTTTGTAGTTCGGTGATTCGGTTTCTGGCGCTGTTGCAAATGTCGATAATGTTGGCACCTGATTTCATCGACACCGCAATGATGTTCGACGGTGCTTCCAAATCAGGATCGCCATAGCGACAAATCCGGTTCGGCGGATCGACGTAGCCTCGACGAACCCGCAATCCTAAGTCTTCCAAGTGGATCATGTTGTAGCCAATGCGGGCCGGCGCGGTGCTGACGACAAGCCGATTGATTTCTGCGACTGCGTTGACTTCGCCGCCGGGCTTTACGAAAAATCGACCGTCATTGGCATCAATGCGACCACCGGGTTCAACAATATTTTGGGCTTGGGCGAGTGCGGCTATTTGAGCCGTCGT
Organism: uncultured Pirellulaceae bacterium; assembly: GCA_964352885.1. GTDB lineage: Bacteria > Planctomycetota > Planctomycetia > Pirellulales > Pirellulaceae > Mariniblastus. The sequence continues at coordinate 19,361 of CAYGUE010000034.1, read as the reverse complement.
CAGGTCTAGCTGAGACCATGTACTTTCGTCGGTTTCAATGTAGATGGCTTCTTCACGCACGCCGTATCGTGAAACTTTGGCGACACCGGGAAGGAGTCGAAGCGAATCTCGCATTCGCTCGGAGAAGACATCAAGCTCACGATCCGAGTAGGCAAACGTTGGGTCGATCGCAATCTGATCTTCGACCGGCTGTTGATGTACTGCGAAAAGGATCACGCTGGTGTCAGCGAATTCGTCATTGACGAAGGGAACGGCCGAAGTGTCTGGCATTGGAACGCTTTCGACGCGAGCTCTCACTCGGTCCCAAGCGCCATCAATCTTCACAGACGGAAGCCATTCTTCGAGCTCTACAAAAATAATCGACTGCTCGCTGGTCGAAGTGGATCGAATCAGCCGGACTTCTTCCATCCCGTCGATAGCTTCTTCAAGCGGATCGGTGATCAGCTCTTCAACTTTCTCTGCAGAAGCCCCTGGCCAACGAGTCGCAACGACGCATATTTTGAGCGTGAATTCAGGGTCTTCACGGCGGGGCATGGAAAACGCGCTGAAAATCCCCCATGCAACAAAGATCGATACAAACGCGATGATGACCGTTGGTCTTGCCACCGCAAACGCGGGTAGCCGGTTCATCGTCCACTCTCCGTCGCGGGAACAATTCGGACACGATCATTATCTCTTAGAAAGTGTGTGCCTCCGACAACAATCTGCATTCCGTTGGTTAATGTTTCAGGAGAAATCGCTTCAATCAGAAGACGTATCGAGTCATCAGCGGCAGAAGCTCTGTTCGCCACGTTGACCGGAATTCGCCGTACCTGTGTTTCCGGTTGGGAAGTCTCAATCACATGGACAAACGTTTGCCCATTTTCTCGGCGAATGGCCTTCATCGGCACGTAAAACCCTTCGCTCGAATTTTCCGGAAGCAAGGCTACACGAGCAACATCACCGGCGCGAAGCATCCACTGCGAGTCTTCCAGCAGCACCTGATTTCCGATCCAGTCCTCTAGTGAAGGGACATCGGGGGTCGTTTCATCAAAATAAAGCTCGCCCGTGATCAAGTCGCGTTCAAGATCCACGTCAGACTGGTCTTTAAATTCAATCGACACAAAATTCCATTTCCCCAGAAACGGAATGACTTCGCCGATGGTTTTGACCGCGAGGCGTTTCACCGTGAATAAGTGATCGCCGCCCGTTGATGCTTGATCAGAGGTCCGATTCGTAATTTTCCAAACAAATGCTTCGCCATCGATGCGATGGATTGCAGTCTGGTCGACCAGCAAGCGGTTGTCGCCCGCGACCATTGGACCAAGGTCCAATGGCGCAACAGATTGCGTACGAGCAACGGGTGTTTCGGATCCCGTCTCAATGCTGCAAACCTTTTGGTTGCGAACATGCAAACTGACGGTAAACGTTCGCGTTGCTTCGTCAGCAACGGAGTCGACCGTGTAGACCATGCCTGTGAGTGCCCGCTGCTTTCCATTTTTGTCGGCCACACTGAGGTCAAGCGTATCACCACGTTGGTAGCGACGTGACGTCTCGGCGGTGACTTCGAACTCAACCAGCATCGGATCCATCATTAATACGGTGACGATTGGATCACCAGCTTTTGCGTAGGTTCCTGGGACCGCATGGATTTCAGCGACCTGCCCTGAAAAGGAACTGTACAAGGTTGAATTTCGAAGGTCTCGTTCCGCCTCTGCCATTCGTTGCTTAGCCTGTCGCACCTGTGCTGCGAGCGCTAGTTGTTCGGCTTTTGCTTGAGCCAATTCGGCTTTCGCGCTCGTGACTTGTAGTCGAGCCGTCGAGGCTCGTGTTTGGATTGTGTCGAGTTCGGATCGCGAGATAGCGCCGGAGATTTTTCTGGATCGTTCAAGCTCGTTTTCAGCAAGCCGCAATTGAGCGGCTGCAGACTCGATGCCAGCCGGCAATCGTTGCTCAATCGCGACACGGTTTGTTTCGAGTCGTCTCTGAGCGACTTCGGTGTCAGCCTCAATGGTTTTCCGTACGATCCTGAGTCGTTCGTCGTCCAGTCTCGCCAACACGGTGCCGTTGTGGCCTGGAGACGTTCCTGTGATGACCATCTCGTTAGGCTCGATCACTTCGACGACGCGGCCTTCCTGTTCGAAGCCAATCCGCTCCGCTTTCCAGGGGGCAACCGTTGCTGAAGTGTGCCTAAGAACCGACGGACTTGAACGTCTGAGCGTCATCGTGGAAACCGGCTTGGGTGGTTTTTGCAGCGACGCGGCGTCTTCGGTCGGTGCTTCCTGACAGCCTGAATTAAAGGGTGCAACCGCAGCCAGTGTGAGTAGTAGGATGATCAAGTTTCGGGAACGTCGACGCATCTGGAAATTCGCTTGGTGTCAATCGTCGTCAGGAGAATCGATTTGCAAAAAGTAAACCGCACAGTATACTTTAGTTCGCGTTCACGAAAAGTAAACCTGAGAGTGCAAGTTTGTCAGGATCTTCACAGAGCATTAACCTTGGTGCCGACCGTCTCACGGATCGCAAGCATGCCGCAATTGTGGATGCGGCGGTGCACGAGTTCCAAGCTCGCGGATATTACGCGACCAGCATGAATGCGATAGCTGCGGCGGCGAATGTCAGTAAGCGGACGTTGTACAACCACTTCGACAGCAAAGAGGCACTGTTTGACGCGATCATGGAATCGTTGGCATGTGCTTCGGCGGAACTTCCTGTTTGTATATTTGATGCAGACCGGGATCTGGCAGAGCAGCTGACGGTGCTTGCCAACGTCGAGATCAAATTTCTGACTTCGCCTGCGGTGCAAGCGCTTGCCCGTGCCGGCATTTCGCGAATGCTTGGTGAACCTCAAATCGGAAAAAAGGTCAATCAGCGTCATTTTCACAAACGTGTTGAACGCTGGCTGGGCGACGCTCAAGAAGCAGGCTGTTTGAGAGAGCATGATCCTCAGTTTGCGGCGAAACAGTTTATGGGCTTGCTTGCGGCGTTTGCCTTTTGGCCAACGATTTGTAGCGGTGAATCGAATCCTGGTAAGAACAAGCGCGAACGAATCATCGACGAGACGGTCGAAATGTTTCTGTGTTGCTATCAAGCCGACTGAACACAAGTGCAGGTACCATGAATGATATCGTTGATGCGAAAACACGTTCCCAGATGATGTCAGGCATCGGAACAGCGAACAGGAAACCTGAAGGCATCGTTCGTAAGCTGTTGCTCGCGATAACCGTGATCGAGATACACGAAACCTAAAAGAACTACGAAGTCTCGATTGGCATGGGATGACCGTTTGGAAATAGGCCGTCCGAGGACGAACGGATAATTGGCTGATTTCGTTAGCGACGCGTATGAGCGAATGGATCAGGGCAGAAAGCGGGCGATATCACTCCAAAAATTCAGATCACAAAGCTCAACCGTCTTTTACTTTTCGGAGGCTTCGATCGCTTCAAGTTCTTTCAGAACGGCATCCGCTTCTGCTGTCTTCAAATCACTTTTCATGCGATCCGTGTGCGAAAGCCGGAAAGCTTCCTCGCTGAGCTTTTGATACTTCGCTTCGAGTTTCTTTTTCTTGTTCCCAAACATAATATCGATCTCGCCTTCCAAAATTGATGTCAGGAGACTAACCGAATTTCGTTTTGGTCGGCAACGATAAAACTAGGCCGGATCTTCAAACAACGGTGTGGAAAGGTATCGCTCGCCCAAAGAGCATGCGATTGTGACAATTCGTTTGCCGTGAAATTCTGGGCGTGCTGCAATCTGAGCCGCGGCACACATGTTGGCTCCAGTGCTGATACCGCCAACGATTCCTTCTTTCTTGGCCAACATTCTGCCCCACTCAAAAGCTTCTTCGTTTTCGACCGTGATCGTTCCATCGAGTAGCGACGTATCCAGGTTCTTTGGCACGAAGCCAGCCCCGATCCCTTGAATCTTGTGAGGGCCGGGTGAGCCACCACCAATAACTGGCGATCCAGCGGGTTCAACGGCGAAAGCTTTGAAGTTGGGATTCATTTTTTTCAGGTAACGTGCCACGCCGGTGATTGTTCCGCCGGTTCCGACGCCCGCGACGATCGCGTCGATATTGTGACCGCTGTCTTCCCAGATCTCTGGTCCGGTGGTTGCTTCGTGGATTGCCGGGTTGGCTGGGTTCTCGAACTGCTGAGGCATCCAACCTTTTTCGTCGCCAGCAACCAATTCTTCCGCTTTGCGAATCGCGCCGGGAATGCCTTCACTGGCCGGAGTCAACACAAGGTTTGCACCCATCGCTTTTAACAATACTCGTCGCTCTACCGACATGGATTCTGGCATCGTCAGCGTTAGTTTGTATCCTTTGGCTGCACAAACGAATGCCAACGCAATTCCCGTGTTGCCGCTGGTTGGCTCGATCACGTGTGTGTCTGCGCTAATCGTTCCATCTGCCTCGGCGGCGTTGATCATCGCAGCGCCTAGTCGATCTTTGACGCTATTAAGCGGCTGAAAGAACTCACACTTGGCAAAAACGGTCGCATGCTCGGCGGGGATCAGTCGGTTGATTCGAATCATCGGTGTGTTGCCAATCGCAGCAACGGCGTTGTCGAAAGTTTGGCCTCTAGGCATCGGAGTCTCCGGTCGTTTGTGCTTGTTGATTTAATTTGAATTCTATGTGATTCTGCCAGAATCGGGAATCCAATGATGTGGCCCAGAATGTAGGCCAAGGACGCGCATGAAGATCGAATGTCAACTCGATGGACCGATGAATGCTCGCCAGACTGGATGTCCACAGGCGAGGTTGATCCGGCGAGACCTGGTTTTGAGAGCCCTAGATGATAGATGATCTGGACTTCTCGTCTATTAGCCGGAATTATTCACGACGACGGGCGTCCAGTAGGCGATTCTGAACGATTCAACGACAGTGATGACAAGTTTGCGAATCGATAAATTCACTTAGCAGGTGAACTGTCAAATCAGCAACCCTTGAACACTTCCTCCGCAATGAAGCAGGTGCCTCCCGTTTGACGCCCACGCCTCATGAATAATCCGGGATTAAACGATTGGCAAGAAAGACTGGCTCAATGGAAGCTTAGCTGATGAGATTACTTAGGGAGCAGTTGGCTCAGATTTCGCCTTTGTCTTGCCGCGCGTTTGGTAGACGCCGACTGCCTTTCCTATCTGGTTCGCACCAATTCGAGCGATGATCCTTTGCGGAAAATTAAGTGAGGCATTGGTCAGGGTTCCCACGTCGCCGAGGGCCTCAGATACGACAGAACTAAAAACGACTGGGTAAAGCTCAGATTCGAGTTCCGTATCATGGGTCACGCGAGCGAAATCCAAAGCGTCACGGCCAGCACGAATCCTAGCAATCGTCGTACCAATGGGAAGCCGTTGGGCAACGGTTGCGGGGCCCTGATACTTGGAATTAATATGTTCCTTCGCCATCGCCGCTTCGTAAAGCAACGATGCATCGTTATGCGAGTTCAGGCTTAGAGTTTTGGTGAAGTGGTTGTAACGATCCTGATTGAAGAGACGAGCGGGCAACACGGCATCGCGAAGCAAACTCAGAGTGCCCATCGAGTACTTGATGACTGAGGGGACGTGACTTGCGTCTTTGAGGCGTTGCCATTGCAGTACTGGCTGATACAGATCGACATCGATGTTGATTCCTGAAAGTTCGTTTTCCTTCAGAAATTCCATCGCGATCACTGGCGGCTGCGATCGCAAGTAGTCCGGTTCGTCTACCGGCTGATCACGAATCTTCCGGACCCATCGCCTCGGAGACATCAAGGCGTGCTCGAGACTGTCGAGGCGATTGTTTGGCTTGCCGTATTGCACTGAGACGTCGGGCTCTCCCACAGCTGGCGGGAAGTTTCTCGTATGGTGCTTTCCGCTAGCACATCCGGAAATGAAAACGATTGCTAGCAATAAGAACCCTATCTGCCGAAATGCAGATGGGGGATCCGTTGACTTTTTAGGTTTTGAGTTTGAGCTGAGCATCCTGCCAAGCGATCCTGAATCACATCTGTCGAGAATGGTATTCACCGAAAATGGCAAGCGATCTGCAACAGGAAATCGGAATTTTCTGGATGGCTCAATAGCTCGCATGCCGTAAATGTCCCAAATCCCCAAAGAGACTCTCGGAATTCGGCTGACCTATTTGTAATCGGTTTGATCGTCCAAGAGCGATTTTCAAGAAAAACCAGCGTTGTAGTCGAGCTCGAATTCAAGTCGCGAGAATATGCGCCGGCCCGCTGGGACTTGGCGTTGCAGTCGCCAGCGGAACGACAGTGTACTGCGATGGCGAATTCTCTTTGAGGGAAACGTAGCCCTTGGTTTCGCAAGGGACGAGTACATCGCAACGATCAGCAATACTGGCCGTTGTACACCTGTTTTCGAAAACTTCTTTGAGTCAATTCGTGTCCGAATCAGGGTCACTATCTTGCCTCCAAGCTGCTTCGAACCTGCACAAATTTTCCCGCCGCAACGGCAACATCTTGGGTCAAGTATCCTTGATACTGGCTCAAGTATTGATCGTCGCCAGACTGGATTAGCAAGTGTGGCCACTGCTCTGGAAGTTCGCTTTCACTTTGCCGTAAGCCAAACGGAAAACGAATCTTCGAATCGTCCATTTTCTTCTCAAATGCAATCCACGATTTTCGCAAGCCTTGCTCTGCTCGCACAAAATCGATCGCCAACTGCAGGGCCGCGACATCATGATCTAGGTAAAGTGGAACAACGAACGAACGTCCAACTTCAAATGGCTCATTCCACAGTCCCGCAATACGACGGCTACCGGTAGCACGACATTCAACCTTCAAGATTCCATTACGCCATTCGCTGGGCACGCGGTAGGCCAAAATCAGATCTCGACCGCCTTCGAGGGAGTCTCTTTTGGAGCCGTGGAAACGGAAAAACACTCCTGTGCCGCGGTCGATCGTGCCGCTGGCCACAAGGAGATGATGCTGTGGGATCTCGTGAAAAGTCTTTCGAGTTGAACTACCACTGCCGATGTCGGTAGACAGATTCGCCGCCAACAGATCAAGCGGCTTGCCACTAATGTTTGTGTTCAGGTTCGTGTTTTGTTTTTCGCTTTCTTCAACGTTTAGCAGACCTTCGACATCGGAAACCGTTTGTGTCTTTGGGCCGTAGTCGAAAACTGGATAGACGCTGCGATTCCAGCTCACATCAAATCGAAACTCTTCCACGTCGCCTCGATGTTTCGAGTCAATCACGGTCGAAATCGGAATCAGGACCTCGATTGTTTTCGAGTTGGCAAACGGCGATGGCAAAATATCGCGAACGCCGATCATTGCAGGCACATCAAATTCGAAAGATGATTCCTGAGCGTTCGAGATTGCTCCAGCGAACAACAAACAAAGGGCAGTAACAACGTGAAAACGGATTGCGCGATGCATTTTGACTCCAAGTACGGTCGATTCGCGGCCGATCCTTCGCCCTGTCGAGTACCCTCCTTCATGGAGTGCTAGAAATTGGTAATGGGCCGGACGTTCTGCGTTAGCCACAGTCCGGAACTACGAATGCTTGCGTGATCCGTTCTTCCAGAAGCTGGATTTTGTAATAACTACAAGTTGTTTCTGCTTTTCCGTTGCGATCCGCGATGTGCTGACTTTCCTAGAAAATTGTTAGGTCTATTCGTTGTGGTTCACGAAATTGATATTCTGGGGAAGAACTCAACTGGGAAGAATTTTTACAGGAAGTTCGGAATGAAATCACTAACGCAGGAAATTCATTCATACAATCAAGAACATGGGCTATGGCGTTGGTGGCATCCGGTCCCCGAAGAAATCGTTCTGGATTTCTGCCATCCGTTTTCTAGGAAAGGCGATGAGTGACAGGGAAGTAACCGCTTACTTGGTTTCCAGTTGCTGCATTTGACTTGACTTGACGGGAATTGATTAACTTTTGGAGTTCGAATTGAATAACTTCCTACTGAATCGTCGTGCGTTTGTGGCTGGATCATCTGCCGCGATTGCAACGGCGGCTCTTCCGCACTCATTTGCCAGTGCCGGAAATCTGTCTCAGGACAAGCCTTACGAGTATTGCGCGTTCATTAAGTTCATCCAGGATTTATCGCACGAGCAACTTGCTGAAACGTTAAAGAGCATTGGTTTTGATGGGGCGGAAGTTACCGTCCGCAAAGGCGGTTATATTGCTCCGGAATCAGCCGCTGATGAGCTACCGAAACTTGCGGAAGTTTTCGCAAACCACGATCTCAAGATCAACATTCTGACAACCGATATTGTCGCCGTCGATTCGCCTAATGCCCATGCCATTCTCAGGACCGCAGTTAGACTTGGAATTCAGCGTTATCGAATGGGGTTCTGTCGGTACGAGTTGAAGGCTCCGATCCGGCCTCAGGTCGAGTCTTTCATGCCGAAGTTCTCGGAATTGGCGGCTCTGAATCGTGAGACTGGCGTCTCTGCCGTTTATCAAAATCATTCAGGTGCTAGGTATATGGGGGCGACGATCTGGGACTTGCAGCAAGTGCTCAGTGACATTCCTCGCGAGGAGATCGGTTGCATTTTCGACATTCGACACGCTGTCGCGGAAGCCGGCGGTGCGTGGCCGATCTACTACGACATCATCAAGCCACATATTGCAGCACTATCGGTCAAGGATTTTCAATGGGTTCCCAAAGGCGAGAAACCACTTCCACTGAAAATGGAAAACGGTCCATTGGGAGAAGGGCAAGTCGAGCTGAAGAAGTTTCTTAAAATGTATATGAAAGACTTCGAGAATGCCTTGGTCACCCTGCACGTTGAATACTTACCCAAAGCTGGAGTCGAAGCCAACATCGCCGCAATCAAAAAGGACTTCGCAGTTCTTCGAAAGGCGGTGGGCGAAAAGGGTTGATCGAATATTGACCAACGGCCTATTCATTCGGCTGTAATGTCTTCCGAAAAATGTCGCCTACGTGGATTTTGATACAAATTCAAGAATCGATGACAAATCTTCATTGATCTTTCCTGCTGACAGATTCGAATGTCAAAGACAACCCTCTCAACAGACGTCCGAGTCAAAGATGTCTCTCTTTTCCTGCTTCCTGTTGAGACACGAGTTCCGCTGAAGTTCGGATCAGAAACTCTGTTGACCGTTACCTGTGCTCGCGCGATGGTGACTCTTGAAGATCGGAACGGAACCGTTGCCTGTGGCTGGGGCGAGACGCCGCTATCTGTTCAATGGGTTTGGCCCAGTGCAGTGCCTTATTCGGATCGTCATGCTGCACTGATCGGATTTTGTAAGGTCCTGAAAGAAGCCTGGTTGGATTTCAATGAATTTGGTCATCCAATGGAACTATCGCATTCGTTCCAAGAGCATGTTCTCCATTCGCGACAAGACGAATTTAATGCGGCTCGCGGCGAGCCAATGCCCTATCTTGCGGGGCTTGTGGCGGCCAGCGTATTTGATCAGGCGATTCATGATGCCTACGGCATCCGGCACAACATCGATATATATAAAACATATAACCAACAGTTCATGTCCCAGGACCTTGGGCAATTTTTGACGGCAGAAACCAGTAGCGAATTTTCGTTTTCCGGAAAATACCCGGCTGATTTTCTGGTCGCCAGCCCGTCGACAAAACTTCCGGTTTGGCATTTGGTCGGTGGGCTCGATCCGATCACACCTGATGCACTCACCGGTGACGAACCCGATGACGGCTATCCAGTGCTGCTAAAAGACTGGATCGAGCGAGACGGTTTGCAATGTCTGAAAGTTAAACTGCGTGGAAACGACTCCGACTGGGACTATCAACGATTGTTGACAATCGGCGAGTTGTCAATTGAAACCGGCGTGAAATGGTTGACTGCGGACTTCAATTGCACGGTCAAGGACCCTAGGTACGTGAACGATATCCTCGATCAACTCGCAACCGATCACCCTCAGATCTGCGACTTAATACTCTATGTCGAACAACCGTTTCCGCATGATCTTGAAGCCAATCGCATTAACGTGCATTCGGTTTCGGAGCGTAAGCCATTGTTCCTTGATGAAAGTGCTCACGATTGGAAGTTCGTTCGTCTCGGTCGCGAACTTGGATGGTCCGGCGTTGCCTTAAAGACTTGCAAGACTCAAACTGGAGCGCTACTGAGTTTATGTTGGGCGAAGGCTCATGGGATGCCGCTCATGGTTCAGGATCTGACGAATCCGATGCTCGCTCAGATCCCGCACGTCCGTTTGGCCGCACACGCTGGGACGATCATGGGAGTGGAATCAAATGCAATGCAGTTCTACCCAGATGCTTCCCAACCCGAGGAAGCGATTCACCCGGGACTGTTTAGGCGGCGAAACGGAGTTTTGGATTTGTCGACGATTCATGGTCCAGGATTCGGTTACCGAGTAGCAGAGATTGATCGTGAGCTCGGCGAGCCCGTTTAGCGGGATTCATTTTCTGATACCTATTCCATTGAAGTCAGCTTTCCGGAGGCGAGGTTTTGAAAGTTGTCCGTAAGGCATCCTTCTGCCGTTGGCTTGCGATACTAAATACTCTCCTTTCAGTATGAGCTGACTTCGAACCTGTTCCGGATCGTTCTCACGAAACCAACAATTGGATCTCCAAGCAATCCGCCAATCAAACAGCCAAGGATTCGATCTTTTCTGTGCAATAAAATTTCTTTCGAGCTGACTAGCCCGGATATTTCATCGGCCCATTTTCGACATGTATTCTTTTGCGCGACCAGCTGGCGAGGCTCGATATTTGAATTTTCTGAAATTTCATGCGCAAGTCCCCCTTTCCCCCATGCTGAGTCACTTGCATTTCAGGTTGCCAGAACGTCAACCTGAGTCCAGCATCAGCCGGCGAGAGAGCGTTTGGAACAACGCTTGGTGAGGGTAGCTGCTTGATAGATGCAACCACACTCGTCGCACCGAGACTTTAACACGCGCTGCGATCTTGAAGAGTTTCAATCGAATCGTGCTGCACTGAGCCCGCTCAAGTTCGGTGCCGGTGAGATGGTCCCGGCGTAACGTGTCCATCAGCACGTAAGCGAATGTGGAAAGCAGCAACCGAAACTGATTCGCCTGAAAGTCATGACAGCTGGTTCGATCAGCGAACAGCATCAACTGCTGCTCCTTGATCCGATTCTCCATGTCACCCCGCATGGCATAAACGTCGTCGTAAAGTTCTTGTGGCCGATGCGGTAAATTGGTGACCACGAAACAGGTGTTGAGGCCTGGCTTTCTGTTGGATTCGCGTCGCTAGGTTTCGGACAGGCTCCTGCGTGCGATTTGACACCAGATTCCAATAGACCACTTCAACGAAGGCGGGGCTTAAGTGCAACATCTTACAATCGCATAACAGAAACACTTTAATGCGATTGAATACCGTATGAAATCTTTTGCACTCCGATGGTTGGCAATCGCCGTAGGCAAATGTGCAACAGTCAGGCCGGGCGAGGAGTAAACGGACGCAGTTCGTCCTGCCCTTCATGGACGATTCCGCATGTCGACTCGGGAACTTCGTTCCATACACCGGCGAGATCGCCGAGGGGCTCGGATACAACGATTCGGGTCTCGTCCGAAAGCCCATGCATTACGGGGTTATCCGGATACTGGTCGCGTAGTGTTGTCACAGCAGTACTGTAGAAAAGCGATCTGGAGTTGCCTTCACTGGAGTACCGGAACGCCCATACGCTTGTACCGTTGGTCGTCGCCACTGTCATCTGAATCGGATGCTTCACGCCCTTCGTACGGCCAATTTGTTCGATAAAGCCGACCGCCTTCTCAACGGCCATCTGCGGGTCGTCCTGGAGACCAAACGTCAGAGCCAGGAAAAAAAAGAGTTCCGTGTCAGTGGAGCCCTCGATCTTCGGGTAGAGCGAAGGGTCCACGGCAAGTGCCAAATCGCGTTTAAGATTCGCAAACTCACGGATTAAGCCGTTATGCATCCACAACCATTTCCCATGGCGGAAAGGGTGACAATTCGTTTGCTGAATTGCGCCCCCGGTTGAGGCACGAATATGGGCGAAAACCAGCGGCGAAACGATGTGTTTCGACAGGTCTTTGAGGTTGCGGTCATTCCAGGCAGGCTCAACGCTATGATAGACGCCGGGCGTGTCGCCCACGCCGTACCAACCCAGTCCAAAGCCGTCACCATTGGTCGTCGTGGCGCCCAGCCTTGAGTGAAGACTTTGGTCAATCAAAGAATGGGCAGGCTTTAGCAGAAGTTCTTCCATCAACACGGGACTTCCCGAGTAGGCTAGCCATCGACACATGTTTTGCTCCTTCCATTGTTTCGGCGCGGGGTCTACGGTTCATTGTTCCCCACGAAGCGCGGCGATCGCATGCCGATTGGTAGGATACAATCGGTTCTCCCCGATCAATTCAAGTAAACGATAACGCGTTAGTAAAGGTGGTAGTTGAGGGTTAGCTCGGGCCACCGCAAAGGTGACCTGGTGCTTGTCGAGTAACGAAAGAACCTGGTGAAGCACCTCCGCGCCCGTCGTGTCGATGTCATTGATCGCTTCCGCATCCAGCACGAAGCCTTTAATCGCTGTGCGATCTTGTGTAACCAGGTTTTCGACTTCTTCCAGAAACAGATTGGCATTCGCAAAATAAAGAGGTGCTCCAAACCGGTAAATAATTAAACCGGATTCATCAGGGGCAACGATGGTCTCCGTGGGAACAAAATGAGTGCCACCCTCCGCCTCCTGCAAGACCCAAGTACCAGGCTTCGAAGCACGTCGAACGACGTCGATCGTGGTTAGTAAAAAAGCGATAGTGACGGCCCTCAGTGGCCCGAACACCAGTACGCTTAACAAACAGACAGCGGCAATCCAGAATTCACTACGGCGCATCCGGTACAATTCACGCAGTTCTCCAACTTCAATCAGCGATAATACCGCGTTGGCAACGATTCCTGCCAGGGCTGCGTTGGGCAGGTGGGCCAGGACGTCTGCGAAAAAGAGCATGACCACGGCGATTGCCACCGCCGCAATGACGCTCGGCAGCTGGCTATTCGACCCCGCGCTATCCATCGCTGCAGATCGCGAAGCACTGTTGCCCGTTACTAACGCGCCGCTCATTCCGGCAGCCAGATTGGCTGCTCCATAGGCGAAAAGCACCTGATTGCCGTCGGCCTTGTACCCATGCTTGCTGCTGTATTGGCGAACCAGGAGCAAGCCTTCGCACAGCGTAATGGCCACGACAGCCATGGCACCTGGGAGCAATCGAAGATAATCGGCAACCGGAATGACCGGCAAACTGAGTGAGGGCAGACCAGACGGGATTGTGCCCAATACGCTCACACCTTTTTCTTGTAAGTTGAAAAGGGCCACAGCCCCAGTTAACAGAGTGAGGGCAACCAGAGCCCCAGGGATCTTTGGAGCATAACGTTTCAACAAGCGGATGATGACAATCGCACCCAATCCAATTGCAAATGCGTACAGGTTGGCATTTGGAATGGACTCCAGCAGTGAGAGTACTTCCACGAAATAGCCTTCCGTGCCCAACGATTCAGATACCGTGTTCTCAATCTGCGTTGAAATGGCGTTGGCTTTCTCCCCGGCATCGATCGAGGCTCCGAGCATCTTTCCGACCTGGTTAGTGAACACCTCGATTCCCAAGCCGGAGATGAATCCCACCAGCACAGCCCGTGAGAGAAAATTCGCGAGAAACGCCAGGCGAAACCACCAAAAGGCAAGGAATAACAGGCCGCACATCAGCGCCAAAGCCTGGGCATATTGTATTCGGAGCGCGTCACCGGGCATCGCAAAAGCCATCAGGGCTACACCCACCAGCGCGGCGATCGAGGCGTCCGGGCTGCCAACGACGTGGCGCGAGGACGTGAACAGTGCGACAATTAACAGCGGGACAATTGCCGCATACAAGCCCACCGACGGGGGCAGACCGGCGACTTGGGCGTAGCCAATGTTGAGGGGAATAATCAGTGCCGCTAAAGTGATTCCTGCTGAGATTTCACGCGGCAAATCTGCCCGCGAGATGCCGCGCAAACCGGTAAACGGTTTGGGCAACCATGCTGTTCGGGTTTTGTTGGGCTGTTTCATTTCAATGCTTCACGGCACTACCGCCGAATGTTCAACTCAATTTGATGAGACAGCATGAGATCGAGACAGCATGCCGCCAGCAATGTTTCTGGCAGTAAAACCACTCTGCAACAAGATCCGCGTGGCATAGTAGGCTCGTTGGCCGGACCGACAGAAAACCAGAATTTCGCGGTCGCGAGGGAGTTCGTCCAGGCGTGCGCGAAGTTCGGGTAATGGAATGTTCAGCGCGCCAGGAACCGACTCGACAGCAAGTTCCGCAGGATTGCGCACATCGACGAGAAGTTCTTTGCAAAAGGGTTGCCAGTGGCACTGCGGCATGTCGTCACGCAGAATATCGGCTGCGACCATCCCTGCGAAGTTGACAGGATCTTTCGCGCTTCCGAACGGAGGCGCGTAACAAAGCTCGGACTCTTCCAAATCGTAGACCGTGCAACCCATTTGGATTGCCATCGCAAAGGAATCGATTCGCTTGGGAACACCGTCCTCGCCAAGCACCTGTGCGCCGAGGAGCCGACCGTCCGATTTCCGGAACAGGACTTTGATGGCCAGCATCTTTGCGCCCGGATAATAACCCGCGTGCGAATTAGGGTAGAGGTAGATTTTTTCGTAGTCTTGATCCCCAAGGCGATTCAAAGTTTTTTCACTGACACCGGTTTGAGCAATCGCGGCCTCGAAGATCTGACAGATCGAAGTGCCCTGCGTCCCCCGATAACGGGAGTCGCGCCCGGCAATCACGTCCGCTGCGATCCGGCCTTGACGGTTCGCCGGTCCGGCCAGCGCAACGAGCGACCATTCGCCGGTGACGAAATCCTTGACTTCGACGGCGTCGCCGACGGCGAAGATGTCGGGGTTGCTCGTGCACATGTGTTCATCAACCCGTATGCCTCCGCGTTGCCCAATCTCGATCCCGGCCATTTTTGCCAGCGAGGTTTCCGGGCGCACGCCGATGGCGAGGATCACAATGTCCGCTGGATGCGCTTTGCCGGAACCGGTGATGACATCGATGCAGCCGTCATCCGACTGTCTGAACTCCGCCACACCGTCATTGAGATCCAGCCGCACGCCATGCTTGAGCATGTAGCGTTGGACGAGCGTCGCCATTTCTGGATCGAGCGGGGGCATGACCTGATCGAGCCTCTCGATCATTGTAACTTCCAATCCACGATGAACGAGATTCTCGACCATCTCAAGACCGATGAAACCGCCGCCGACCACAACTGCGCGTTTCGGTTTGGTCACGGTTTGATAGCCGGTGTAAGAGTCCATTCCTGATTGTTCATCTGCCCCCTGGTCAAGCCACTCTCGCATTTTCCTGGCATCAGGCACGGTTCTTACCGAGAAGATTCCCGGAAGATCGATGCCCGGAAGTGGCGGACGGATCGGCGCCGCCCCAGGCGACAACACGAGCTTGTCGTAGTATTCGGTGGTCACTTCACCGGTGACATGATTCTTGAGCTCAACCGTCTTCAGCTCCGACGATATTCCGACCGCTTCGCAGCGTGTCCGGCAATCGATCGCAAACTGATGGCGAAACGTATCCTCTGTGGCCACCAACAAACTCGATTCTTTTTCGATCGTTCCACCGACGTGGTAGGGCAGCCCGCAGTTTGCGTAGGAAACATAGGGTCCACGTTCAACCATCAGGATTTCGGCTTTTTCATCCAGCCTGCGCAGCCGCGCGGCACAGGACGCTCCGCCAGCCACTCCACCTACGATGATGACTTTCATTTCAGTAGTTCCTTTTGTTGGGTACGCAAGTGTTTTCCGCGGACTTCGTGACCGATCCTGAGGGGCGTCGTCGAACGGTCGGCGAGGCAGAATACACCCCGAAGTAACTTGCAAACGGTCGCGATGGATCAGGCCTGCGTTCACGAATGATTTTGACGCGCGCTGATTGCGGAGGCCATTCGCAAAACTACGACACGGGCATTGCGCAAAGCGCACCCAAGTCGCTTCCGTCGGGCGTACGCTGAATGGCAGAAGCTTGAGGGATGGTTGAGCGGAACGGTGCGAAGCTAATGGCTTTGATCCCTCTCGGGATGTGCCGTACGGCTTGCTAACGTGAGTGCCAGTGGGCACTATGCTACCGGGTCGTTAACCGACGAATACCACGCAAAACCGACGGCCAGGCCTTGCCGCTTGTGTTCCAGTCGCTAATCCTCGCGACTTGCGAGCTTACCCGGTCGAAGCGGTGTTACCAGATAATGGAAATCGTTGCCAACACGCTGTCCGAGTCGACACCCACCGGGGTCTGAGTTCGCTGAGAAAGATAAGTGATCTGTCCCCCAACCGTTTTCGAAATCGGGTAGCCGAGGGCGAGCCCCCACAGCAGGGCATCCCGTGGGTCGTCCTTGTGGATGCCGTCTATTTTTGATTCTCCGCCGAGGCCATAGGCGATTCCCGTGCCTATAAATAGTCCTGGTTTAAAAGTGTAATCAACAAATCCCTGGAGCGTGTAGAGTGGATTCTGTTCGAGATAGTTTCCGTTAAAGAAGTCGTTGTTGTCCGTGTACAGCCAGGACGAAGCGGTAAATTCAGTTGTCCACTTGCCTTGCTTGTGCACGGCTCCCAACTGAGGTCGAAAGGTGACTCGGTTGGTGCCCAAGTTGAGCAGTTTGTCGTTGAAATACTGGCCCGTGGGAATCTGCAATTCCAGCCCCAGTCCGACGATGGTTTCCGACTCGGCCGCGGTTCGATATTCGGCATACTCCGCTCCTTTGAGCGGCGGCGCACCCACGAGATTCACCGCAAAACGCAGCACTGTATCTGACCAACCGCTGCGAGTGACGCGGGTGGCCACGCCGTCAACCAAACCGTTCCACTCGGCGTCCTGGTAGGCTTGCAACACGTCAATTCGCGCCGACTTGCCCGCCAATTCGAAGGTCCGTATGTACTTTAAGGGAAGACTATTCAAGTCCAACGTGACATCCTCAATTAAGAGGACGGGATCAAAGGCGACGTCGGCGCCTGTGTAGGCATACCCGATGCCAGAAAAATTGGTGTCGATTGGAAGGTGACCCCAACGTCGTGGCTGCAGATCCTGTGCCTGGCATTGAAGTGTCAAAAAAGCAACGGCAAATATTGCTGCAGCGATTCGCCAGTTTCGTAGATCGTCGTAGAATCTCACTAAGCAGTATGACCTTGCCATTCAGAGTACGCCAAAACTCGAAAGAAACGAATAGAATCAGGTATCGGTTGGCTAACAAGAAGATCTTTCGCGGTTGCACGGTCTGAGTTGAAGAACAGGAAATGCTATCAACTCCTTGGTTGCGCCCTCCGCGTGTTATCGATCTCAACGTCCCGAAAAGATCCCGATTGGCACCGTCGAAAAGGCGGTCCACCCCCGTAATCGTTAAAGTTTGCCCAGCTGGAAAACTGATATTTAAGACAAGATCAATTCCTATACAGGTGAGATACCGAAGGATTTCGTTGTATTTCCTCAGCCCCTTTTTCCGCGAGAGAAGTTTGTGCAAGCGAAATACTCTCTCTCGAATTGGTTGAAAATCGTGACTTGCGCTTTGTTGGTCACTCTTCCAGTTCACTTGCGAAGCGAGGCTCAGGAAACTCTTCAGTTCTCAAACGAGTCGCCGAGCGAAATTCTCAGCAGAGTCGTTCGTCGGCTCGACGAACTGGAACTTGAAAACGAGGAGATTCGGAATGAGAATGCCCGCCTCCTGGACGTGATCCAGACTGGCTCCCTGCAATCCCTGATCGCCAAGCCGCCTCGTTCAACCGCCGTCGCCAGGTTGGCGCTCGGCAAAATCGAAGATCTGCAGGATGTGAAGGTGTCGGACGATTCTTGAATCAACGACGGAACATCGGGGTTGTTCGTCGCGCTGCGGTGTTGCGTCTGGCGAACAATTGGCTATTCGGTTGAAACGTCGCGCCGGGAATTTCTTATCCCCGCAGCCAACAGCACCCAGCCTCCCACCAGTGTCCCCGCCAGCGGCCAGGGAACCCCCACAACAATTCCGGCAACGAGAGCTTTCAGCAACGCTTTCCAAAGACGATCGCCGGCGATCCATTTCTGCAGAATCAGCGTTCCACCACCACCTAGCAAAAAACCAATCGCCATGACGATCGGTGTCGCCAGGCCCGCTGTTATCAGGTTCGACGAAAACAGCAACCAGTCCAAGGCGAGAATCAAGATCCCGGTCAGAGGGAGCAACTGCCCACGATCAGGATCGATCAGCCAGCGGACCGGTCCAGTGGCAGGACCGGGCACCGATTGTCGTGACGATTTGGAATTCTGTTTAGGCATGCTGATCGTCGCTCTACTAATGCTAGAGCAATTCCAAGATTGCTCTGCACTTTACTGAGCGGGTTTGGCGCTAGCCGCCGGTGCGTTGCCGCGATTACCGGCGGCTAGCGCCAAAGCCGCTCACAATGAACTAACTGGCTACGCGCTATTATTTTGCGAAGCCTTCTTTAAGAATGATCTTTTCCGGGTCAATGCCGTAGGTCCACGGCACTGAGTTCTTCCAGCCGTTTCTCATTCGCTTTCCAAAAAAGACGCTTTCGGGATCTTTAACCTTATCCCCTTCGAAACCATCGGTGATATTGTAGACGTCCTTGAAACCGGCGGCCGCAAGTTGGTTGATTGCCATCGCGGAGCGACCGCCCGACCGACACATCAGCAAGAGCGTGTCGGTCGGCTTGGTCAGATTTTTGACGCCGGCAACAAAATCAGGATTCGGCTTCGCGCCGTATTCGGTCTTGCCGTCCTTCCACTGATAGGTCACGAAGGCCACGGGAACGTTCCAAGCCATCTCGGCATGGCCGACAAATGCGTACTCTTCCGGAGTCCTCACATCGATCACCTTCACCGTGACCGGTGCAGCCTGCCATTTTTCATAAGCCTCAGCGGCGGTGACATACAGCCCGAGGGTTGTTTGTTTCTCTTTGGGAAGTTCGATTTTTTTCTCCTGTGAAAAGCCAATTGGCACGGTGATCAGAACATCGACGCAAACGAGACCGAAAAACAAAATGACGGTGACCGAGTGGCCTCTGAATTTTCCAAGGTGTATTGTCGGTTGCATTGTGGACCCGATTTAGCTGTGATTTTGATGACCTGGGGTTGATTTCAGGACGGGCTGGCAGCGAACCCTGATCTCAGCGCCAGGCCACGTTAAGAGGTTTTCTCGCCGGAATCTTCTGGAACTGCTCGGCGGGGTATCCGAGCAGGATCGTTCCGTAAGAGGCGGTCCCTTCCGGCAGCCCCAGGAGTTCAATTAATGGAGGGTATGCCTGCGCGGCGGTGTTGATGCCGCCGCTCCAACTGCTGCCGAGGCCGAGAGCATGCGCGGCCAATTGCGCATAGGCCAAGGCGATTGTCGCGCCTTGGGGCGCGGTGCGTTCGTCCTTGGGTGCCCATGCCTGGATGAAGCAGGG
>CAYGUE010000033.1:28160-47610 GCA_964352885.1 uncultured Pirellulaceae bacterium | reverse complement strand
TTCCCATACCGCTCCCCATTCCCATACCGCTCCCCATTCCTCCCATGCCGCCACCCATTCCTCCCATTCCCATGCCGCCACCCGGACCGCCCATTCCCGTACCTTCCATACCCATTCCACTCGGCTGTTCCTGCGGCCAAACGAGCCCAGAGGCTTCATTGGAAATGCGTTGCAGCTCAAGTTGTAGTAATTGAGATTTGGCGGATTTGCGTCGCTCAAGTTGAGCTCGCAGATTTTTGACTCGGTTTTCCATCTCCTGCAATTCTGCTTCGTTCCCTGCAAGGAATGAATCATATTGGCTCGAAAGCTCGGAGTTTATTTTCGAAAGGATTTTGTCACGTATCGCGTCAGTCTTTGCAGCTCGCAGCGATTCCTTGAGTTCCTCCAGCGGACTCAATGTTGGGCCCATTCCCATGCCACCCATGCCGCCGCCATTCATGCCGGAATAATACATGCCGCCCATGCCGCTTCCGCCGCGCATTCCCATGCCGCTGCTGCTGCCGCCACTCTGCGCCGAAGCCGACGACGAGAAAATGAACAGTGCGACTGCAATGCAAGCGATCGAAATCGACACGAAGAAAATTGCCAGTCTAGATTTTTGAATACACATAGTTTCACCTTGAGGTTAATCTTTCTCGTTTTCTGTTTGCTAGTTATCTTGAATTCCTAGCGAACTCTCCATTGCGCGAATGCGCCCTTCAAGTTCCGCCTGCTCAGATTCAAAACTGTCATGCAATTGCTTTGTACTGATCGATGGTTGCTCCATTTGCTCGACGGAATTCCGCAGTGCTGTTAGATCAGCGTCCCATCGTTGGGCGCTTGGCAAACCCGAAATCCATGACGGGGTCGCTGACGTCGTTGGTTGGCTCGACGGTTTCGTCGATCGATTGATCGGTCCAAATGATGGTTCGGGTGACGAAGTGCTGTCGAAATAAAAATCAGCGAATTGAAGAACCACGAAAATCGAGATCAAGCCCATCATCGTTGCGAGCGATGCCTTGAAAAGCCATCCGCGTTTCATCGTTCTCTTGATTTGCGGTTTCAGATGCTGAGTCGGATTCTGCAGCCACGCCAAATACTGCGTGAGTACTTCCTGGACCGATGATGCCGAATCCAAACGGTCTGAAGGATCCTTTTGAAGGAGCTTTAAAATCAGATCGTCCAGCGTTTTGGGGACTTGGCTGTTGATTGATCGAGCCGACGCTGGCCCTTTCGAACCGATCTTTTGCAAAACGGCATATGGATTCTCTGCCCGAAACGGTTCGCGACCTGTCGACATAAAATACATCACGCTGCCCAAACTAAAGAGATCGCTACGGTGATCGACATCGTCGCCTTTGGTTTGTTCGGGCGACATGTAGTGTGGTGTGCCTGCCAGCCAGCCCGATTGAGTCAGGCCAGCATCGTCGGCGGCGCGTGCCAATCCGAAATCGGTAATCAAGACTCGACTAACGTCTTTCTCCAGCATGATATTCGCAGGTTTGATGTCGCGATGAACCAGCCCCTGCTCATGTGCTGCAGAAAGCCCCGCCGCGATTTGCTGAGCAATCCGTACGATGTCTTCGGCTGGCAAAGGTCCAGATTCTTCAACGTGCTTTTGTAGCGAACGCCCGGAAACGAGGGCCATCACGATGTAGGGACGCTTTTTCGACGTGCCAATCGAATAGATCGGGACCACATTCGGATGCACGACTGCGGCCGCAGCTTGAGCCTCTCGAGCGAATCGCTTTCGAGCCACACCGCTGACCGAAAGATGAGGTGCCAAAAATTTGATCGCAACAGGCCGATTTAGTTCGGCATCGAAGCCTTTGTAGACCACACCCATCCCGCCACGGCCAATCATCTGCTCGATGCTGAATCCATCAATACGTCCCAGCATCTCAGGATGGGTTGGTGGTTCGAATGGATCGTCGGTGTTCTCAAGAGAATGTTCCGCGGATGAAATCGTCGCAATCGTCGCATTGGACAGAGCATTGCGATCGATCTTTACGAAAATGCTGGAGTGAAGTTCAGACGCCGTGTCGATTCTGAAACTTGCGGATGCAGCGAGGTTTGAAGTGGCTTTCATCCAAAACGAATCGTCACCTGCGAATTCGGAGAGCCGTTCACGACAAGATTGGCATTCGCAAAGATGCTGAGCCAGTTGTACTTCCTCCGCATCGCCAAGGGTGTTGGCGATGGCCTCTTTAAGCCGACCCTGATCGCATTTAAAATTGATCTGGTTCATGAGCTCATCCTCTCTTGATCTGTGTTGCGGATGGCCGAGAGATCCGGATCTGTCACTTGCTCAATTGTTTTTCGCAGCTTTGCGATCACCCGCGAACGCGCCATATAGATCGCTCCAATCGTTAACTGCAAGGATTCGGCGACTTCCGTGATGGGACGTTGCTCGACTGCCGTCAACCAAAATGCTTCCCATGTTTTTGGCTTGAGCGATGGTCCAATCTTCTTTGCTGCCCACGCAAACAGTTGTTTCTCGTACTCGGCATCGTAGAAATCGGATTCAGCACTCCTCTCTGGAACGCTTTGAAGTACCGGATCGATTGCCGAAACTGGCTGTCGATCTTTGCGACGCAAAAAGTCGATCGTAAGGTTTCTCGCGATCGTGCTAATCCAAGCTTTGAACGATCCCTTGTCGGGATCAGGCACCCAACGCTCAACCGATTTGGCGATGCGAACAAAAACATCTTGAGCCA
This sequence comes from uncultured Pirellulaceae bacterium, assembly GCA_964352885.1. Classification (GTDB taxonomy): domain Bacteria; phylum Planctomycetota; class Planctomycetia; order Pirellulales; family Pirellulaceae; genus Mariniblastus. The sequence continues at coordinate 44,914 of CAYGUE010000033.1, read as the reverse complement.
AATCATTCGCGTCGGCATTCTGCAACCCTTTCGAGCGAGCGATTCGGAGGATCAAAGGTTCATAGATCTCGCAGAACTGAAACCAAGCTTCCGCATCCGACGGTTCTCTCAACCGCAGGATCAAGCTAATTCTAGTTTTAGGAGTTTCGCTCAATGGATCAGCCAACATCGGGAAATCGTGCTATCTGCCAATCTACACGTTGGCCAATCGGAAGTCTGTCACGAATTCTCGAAAGAAAATTCGTCAGAGAGGACTATTTCTCGGCCTCAACTCCGGTGAGGAATCCGTTAATTGGACCTATCCCTGATCCCGTTTCTCTGTTCCCGTCCCGTTTCCAAGACCTGTCCCTGTTCCCGTTTCCCGCCCGTTCCCGTTTCCCCTACCATGTCCTTGTTTCCCCGGCCAGCGACCTGATCCCCGTTGGGGTACCATCGCTCGATGGCACAAGAAACGAGAAATGGTGTCACAGAGAAAAGCTGAAAAGGTGAAGCGAATGTTTAGAGGTTCTCTCTGAAAAACCCAAGTACCTTTTCGCGGTAGAGTTCAGTATCGAACTTCTGTAGATCCTCGTGAGCTGCGTTTTTGAAGGTTACGAATTGCTTTGGCTCGATCGCGGCGTCAAACAGTATCCTCGATTCGTCAATTGGGGTGTGTCGGTCTTTATCGCCGGCCAATACCATGACGGGGCATCCTGTTTGATCGATGAAATCGATGGGGCGTAGGTCGCTCGTTGAAATGCCCAGTCGCATTGGCAACTGGGACAATAGCAATGGAGCAGCGGTATGTTTGCCATACCCCAATCGAATATCGACACGGTTGTAAACGGCTTGCGAAATTGTTGGGTAGACAGACTCCAATACGATCGCGTCAACATCAAGTGGTGAAGCGAGAAGTGCGGACGCACCGCCTAGTGACCAGCCAACGATTCCGATCTTGCTATCCGGAAACTTGGTTCGCACGTACTTAATGCTTGCGGCCACGTCATGTTTTTCAAGATGCCCCAAGGTGATGTTGTCGCCTGGACTTTCGCCGTGAGCCTGTAAATCGACCAGCACGACCGTGAAGCCATTTTCGAACAGAAAACTTGCACGCCCGAGCATCGAACTTCGGCTCCCGCGGAGTGGGTGCAGCAATACGACAACTGACTTCGACGCTTCGTTCGTGATACACCAGCCTGCAAGACTCGAGCTCGAATCCGACGCGATTCTGAATTCATCAATTGGCAGATCGGATGGCGGAAGACTCACACTGCGATTGGCCGATGCGACCAGCGAGCCTGCAATAAACCATGAAATGATCATGCAAAGTAGGACCAGGCAAGTCAGCGCGCCGATGGCGTATCGGAAAATTCTCTTGCGAAGCAATATAAAGTCCTCCTTCCGTATCGACGTGATAAAAATCCCTGAGTGGCTTTCCAGCCACGGACTTAATCCGAGCGGAGCCTACTCAAGCCGTATCCTGCAGAATATCCGTTCCCGTAATATCCATCGGCATCAGGTCTGGGGTGAATTGAATGCGTGAGAATTCCAGCGACATCGTCTGAGCGAGCCGACTGATAAGAAGCGTCTTGGCCAGCCCGGGAACGCCCATCAGCAGTGCATGTCCGCGAGCGAAAAAGCAGATGGCAAGCCGTTCGATAACGTCGTCCTGACCGACGATTGCTTTGGCCAGTTCCGACCTGAGTCGTTGAAATACTTTTCCCAGTTCGTCGATGCCAGCCACATCGTCGTCACCTAGCTGTCTTGCCCGTTCCTGCTCAGTCGTTGACATTTTGCTCCCGTTCTATTTTCGCCTAATGTGTCAAATCCATCCTAGTAGATTTTACACGCTCGTGCGAGCAAGTTCTGAAAGATGTCGGAGTAACGACCGGGCTACATCCCTCAAAGCAATAAGATGATGGTGCATTGAATTGGGGAAACGTCCATCAGTCCATTTTGAGTCTTGAAATCATGGCCAGGCCAATGATGAAAAATGCCAACAACCCGACGATGGCTACTCGGGAACTTCCAGTGAAGGCAATGATCAATCCGAATGCAAACGTACCCATGAAGCTGGTTGCCTTGCCAGAGAGGTTGAAGAATCCAAAATATCGTCCCTCTTGCCCTTTGGGGATCAGCGAACTCATGATTGCGCGGCTGACCGCTTGTGTTCCACCCAGCACAAGTGCGACGCCAACGGACATCAGCCAATATCCAGTTTTCGAATGCACAAACCATGCGGCAGCCAATAGTGTGACCCAAACTAGCAGGCAAATAACCAGTGTTTGTTTGCGGCCAAGCCTGTCGGAAATCCACCCGATAAAAATCGCTCCCGGCGTGGCAATGAATTGCACCATCAGCACAACTGCAACTAATTCGCGATCCAAAAACTTCAATTCTTGAATCGCAAACGTTGATGACTGGCTGATGACGGTTTGCAAGCCATCATTGTAAAACAAAAACGCAACCAAAAAAACCAGTAGCGTGCGTTGGTGTCGAAAGCTCTTCACAGTTTCGAACACATCACTGAAGGCAGTCCCACTCGTGCTTCGCCAACTAGATGTCGAGATTGGCCGTGACCTATCGCGCAAAATCAGCACGGTTGGAATCGTGAAGGCAGACCACCATAGTCCCGTTGCAAAAATACATGTTCGCAATGCTGTCTCACTGCTCAGATCAATCCAAAATAGATTGCCGAAGTTTAGAAACAGCATCGAAAACAGCAGCGCCAATCCGCCTCCAAAATATCCCCAAGCCATGCCCGCGGATGAAATGCGATTCAGTTCTTTTTGGGTGGCAATCTCAGGGAGAAAACCATTGTAAAACGTCAACGAGAGTTCAAGGCTTAAGTTAGCAGTCACAAGACAAGCGACGATCAGCCAAGTCGAACTCGCCGGGACCACGGCCATCAACATGCAGGCTCCTCCGCCGACCATGGCTGAGATTCCCAAGCCAATACGCTTTCCGGCCCGTGCGTCTGCGACCGCTCCGACTAGCGGCGAAAGAATTGCACCGATCAACATTGAAACCGCGACGCTCCAAGCCCAAACGACAGCTCCGGTCGAACCGGATGATTCTGTGTTAAAAACGCAACGCTGCATGTAAGCCGCAAACACCGTTATCATCAACGTCGTGTAGCCGCTGTTTGCCCAGTCATAGCAACACCAAGCCAAGACATCGCGACGCCATATTGAATTCCGGTCTTGGTGGGTGGGCATAGACAGCAGTCAAAAGCATAATCGGTAGTCGTCAAGACGATTCGACGCCTTGTCATTCCTTTAATGCTGCAATTCGCAAGCCAAGTGTTGTCGCTAAGAAAAATATTGCTCCACGTCGAAGCTACGGGCGTTGCCGAGCGATTTCGCACGTGGTTGGTTTGCCCGATGTCTTTGTTTGCATTAAAAACGTTGTTGTAAGATTCCAGATGCTCCACGTATTAAAATCCGGAGAAATGCAAGCCGCGTTGGCACGTGGCTTGCTTCGAATAGTACTCTACTTGGGATTGAGTACTCAATTGTCTATTCCCATTAGCCTAAATCAAAATTGCGAGTTGGAATGAGCTACCTAAAAAACAAAACTGTGATTGTGCCGTTTGATTTTTCAGATTTTTCAAAGAGTGCACTAGATACTGCGCTTGAGATGGCGGAGGAATCGACGAGTCTTCACGTGGTCCATGTCGTTGAACCAACCCCCACGATGATTTCAGTAGACCCATCGATGGCGGTTCCTGCTTCAAATGACCCTGAATGTTTTCAGTACGCATCAGAGGAGATGCAAAAAATTGTTGAAAATGGAAAGTACAAACGATTTAAAGCGCACTGCGAACTTGGCGACGCTGGAACAAAAATAGTCGATCTTGCAAAGAGCTTACGAGCTGATCTGATTGTTATTTCTTCGCATGGGCGGAGCGGACTAACTCGATTGCTCCTGGGGTCCGTGGCCGAAAGGGTGTTGCGACTATCCGATTGCCCGGTGTTGGTGCTACGTGGACAAACTGACGAGTCATAAGTTTCGGCATTTGTCTTAAACCCGGATTAGATTATTCACGAGGAGTGGGCGGGAGATCAAGATTCCATTTGCTATTTGAGCTGTTCGCCGTTTCAGTCTGGATCGAATATTCACTCTTTGGTTGAAGTTTCGTCACATCAATCTGTTTCCTTTCGCACCGAAAAATTAACCCAAAAATTCAATTGCCCGCCCGTCGTCGTGAATCAATCCGAATATAACGAGAGAGAAAGAATGTGGACAGTTTAAGTCCCATGTGATGCAAATTGTCTACCGATACAAGCAGTGAAACTCACTCGAAAAACCAAACTGCTATTTAGCGCGGGCGATCTCTCCACCACATTGACGCTCGCGATCCAAACCTACTTTCAGCTCTATTTTCTGACCGATGTCGCCCGAATCGATCCTTCGTCTGCCGCTTGGATCATAGGAATCACGCGACTGTGGGATGCATTCAATGATCCGATCGTGGGACTCATTTCCGATCGAATCAAATCGAAATTCGGCCGACGTAGAGTGTTGTTGGTTTACGGCTCAGTACCGCTTGGTTTGGCATTCGCATTGTGCTGGTTTATCCCACCGCTAAGCCAATTTGGATTGGCGGTGTACTTTACGTTGATCATCATTGCTTTCGACACCGCGTTTACGATCATTCATGTCGGATACAATGCGCTCACGCCGGTGATGACCTACGATTACGATGAACGAAGTAGCTTGAATGGCTATCGAATGATGTTTTCACTTGGTGGCACACTGGCCGCAGTTGCATTCGCTACTTTTGTCGGTGAGGTAGTCAATGACGAGGCGACTCGATTTTCAGTTGTAGGAACCACGCTTGGTGTTTTGGCGATCATCCCGCCATGGATCGTTTTTCACGTCACGCGAGACGTGGATGTTGACAGTCCTTCCAGCGGCTTGTCCTATGCCGAAGCGATCAAGTCGACGTTCGCAAATCGAGCCTTTTTGTTCTTGGCAATGCTGTTTATGACGAGCTGGACTGCGACGTGCGTGATCGCCGCGACGCTGGTGTTCTTTGCGAACTACTATTTGCGAGCTCCCGAGCACTCGTACTATCTCGTGCTAGCCGCACAATCGTCCGCGGTTGTATGTGTACCGTTAGTCGTCTGGTTTGCGAAGAAATGGGACAAACCGAAGGCGTTCTTGGTTGGGATCGGATTCTGGTGCCTCGTATTGATTGGAATATTTGCACTGCCAAAGACATCGGTTTCGCTAGGCTATGTGGCTGCCTTGCTGTGCGGGCCGGGCATAGCGACGGCTGCAGTGATTCCATGGTCAATGCTGCCGGATGTGATCGAGGTGGACCAGGAACGAACGGGTATGCGCCGCGAAGGAAGCTACTACGCGTTGATTTCGTTTCTGCAAAAACTTGGTACGGGATTCGCATTGTGGGGAATCGGTCAAAGTCTTGCGTACGTTGGCTATGTCACACCAACGCCGGCCGAACTGGTTCCAGCCCAACCAGAAGAAGTCGTCAACACAATCCGATTCATTATGGGGCCAGTGACTATTTTACTTTTGGTCCTGTCGCTACCTTTCGCAATTTGGTATCCCATAACTCGCCAGAGCCATACCGAAACTCTGGTTCGGATTGGAAAATAGCTATCGCGAAGATTTTAGCATTTATAGCCTCCTCCAGCATGTTCGAAGCCAAATCATGTTGGGAGCATTTTCCGTCAAACCTTCAATAATCAAGTGAATCAAATGTCGAATACAAAAACTGCCATTAGTCTTGTTTGCTCAAGCTGCCTGTCGGTCAATCGTGTCCCTGAAGCTCGGATGGCAGACGCGCCGATCTGCGGCAAATGCAAACAACTGCTGACACCCGACCAGCCTATTGAGTTGACAGACGAAAACTTTCAAAAGTTCGTCGCTCGTACCGAGATTCCGATCGTGATTGATTTTTGGGCCCCGTGGTGCGGACCGTGCCGACAGATGGCTCCGGCGTTTTCAGCGGCGGCAAAGCAACTTTCGCCTAATGTGATTCTTGCCAAAGTGAACACCGAAGAAGCCCAACGATCCGCTGAGGGTTTCAACATCACTGGCATTCCCTGCATGATCGCATTCCGCAACGGCAAAGAGGTGGCTCGTCAATCGGGAGCAATGAACACAGAGCAAATCGTGAAGTGGACGCGAGCGGTATGACAACCTGCGCTTCGAGTTCTGTATTTGCGAGTCCCAATTAAATGGCTGAGCTTATCCGATGCTCTGCATCGCAGCGACACGGTGCTGGGTTCGGACATCGAGTAGACGCGAATGATCTTGTCGCGTTAAACAGCCCAGCGTATTGAGAAATGCTTTCGCAAATCGGCCAGCGTCGAAATACCTAAACGATCGCTACTTCTTCTGTTGACCGTCCACAGGCCATGAACAATCACTAACTCCTTCTTGCCTTTTTGCATCACAGTAGAACGCATTGCACCATGTAGCTCATATTCCGTTGCATTCTCAAATACGTGCCCGGTAAAATTCGATGGTTCCCGACTCGGAGGCGGATTCGAAAATCACAAGGTCTGGATTGCGGTAGTAGAGCACATTCGATTTGTTCGTATCGACTTTCGTCAGATCATCCATTTTGGTGAAATATAAATCGGCAGTTTTCGAAAGTTTTGCCGGATCAAACTTGGCCTGTCATCTCGTTGGGTCTTTGAGATTGATATAGGTTTGTTTTTTTGAATAGACGCCCTTTTCAAGACGCGTAGGCGCGCGTTTCCGCTCGATGTGTTTTTCAAACTTAAGCCCAACTTGCTGATAACGAACCTTCATACTTGGTATGGCGATTGCATGATCTGAAAACACCTCGCGAGTTCGAAAACTTGAGGTGATCTTGGTTTTGATAAACGCATTTGGATTTCTTCATTAGCCAGTTTGCACGGGTCGGAAGTTTCCCGCCCATCCTGAACAAGATAATCCAAAGTGTTTCTTGCCATAAATTGCGTACCTGCTTAGCCGGATCTCCAATCGAAGTCCAACGATACCGTGAATGCCCATGAATGATGAGAAACACATCGCCTACTTCTCGATGGAGATTGGTTTGCATCCAGACATGCCAACCTACGCAGGCGGATTGGGAATTCTTGCTGGTGATACGATTCGTGCGGCGGCTGATCTGCGGATGCCGATGGTCGCGGTGACGCTGCTTGATCGCGAAGGCTACTTCAATCAACGTCTCGATGCTTCAGGCTGGCAGACGGAGCGCCCCGCAAAATGGGATGTTGAGCAGTTTGTTAAAGATACTGGCGAACGTGCAACGGTGACGATCGAAGGACGAACCGTTCATGTAAGGGCGTGGCAATATGACGTTGAAGGCGTCGAAGGTTTTTCGGTCCCGGTGTACTTGCTTGATACCAACTTGGAGGAAAACTCCAATTGGGATCGAAAACTTACGGATGATTTATACGGCGGAGACAGCCATTATCGGCTTTGTCAGGAAGTCGTCTTGGGTATCGGTGGCGTCCGGATACTAATGGCATTGGGCTACCAACATCTGGAACGGTTTCACATGAATGAAGGCCACGCGAGTTTGTTGGCCTTTGAATTGCTTGAACAGCACGCTAAATCCGCCGGCCGTTCTCAAGCCAACATTGACGATGTCAACACAGTGAGAAAGCAGTGCGTGTTTACTACTCATACACCAGTCAAAGCAGGCCACGATCGTTTCCCAATGGATCAAGTGAAGAAGGTGTTGGGCGAACACGATGCCTTTACGATGGAAGACGTTATTTGCTGTGACGGCGATCTCAACATGACTTACCTTGCGATGAACCTGAGCCACTACATCAACGGCGTTGCGAAAAAGCACGGTGAAGTCTCAAGGCTAATGTATGCGGACTACAAAATTGACTCGATTACCAACGGTGTGCACGCAGCGACCTGGGCAGCTCCTTCGATGGCGGCTCTGTTTGACCGTCACATCCCGGGCTGGCGAACGGACAATTTCAGCTTGCGGTACGCCTTGAGTGTGCCGGATGAAGAAATCTGGCAAGCCCATCAGGACGCCAAAAAGACGCTCTTGCAAGAAATTGAGCAGCAAACCTCGCATCAGTTTGACCTCGATGTTTTTACGCTTGGCTTGGCGCGTCGAGCGACGGCGTACAAAAGGGCGGATCTACTATTTTGGGACACGGAACGGCTTCGACGAATTGCGGCTAAATTTGGCAAATTGCAGATAGTGTTCGCTGGAAAAGCGCATCCGCAGGACGATGAAGGCAAGCAGATCATTCAGCGGATAGTTCGTTTGGCAGACGAGTTGCGCTCGGATGTCTCCATTGTCTACTTGCCGAATTATGACATGCGACTGGGGAAGCTGATTACTGCTGGAGTTGACGTTTGGCTCAACACGCCACTGCCACCACGCGAAGCGTCAGGAACCAGCGGTATGAAGGCCGCGTTGAATGGAGTGCCATCGCTGAGCATCTTGGACGGATGGTGGATTGAAGGTTGTATTGAAAACATCACCGGTTGGGCAATCGGAAAGGTTGGCCAACAGTCAACTTCCGAAAGCGATGCCGGCTCGCTGTACGACAAATTGGAGCAAACGATCGTGCCGATGTTTTATCACGACCGCAAGGCCTTCGTGAAAATCATGCGTCACGCCAACGCAATTAACGGTTCGTTCTTCAATACGCACCGCATGATTCAACAATATGCGCAGAAGGCCTATTTGTAAGGCCGTTGATCTTTAAATTTCCTCCATGTTCCTGCCTCGCGGAGCGACTCAGTTGACACACCGGGCTTGCCGCGCAGGCAACCCAGTATTCCATCGAATTGAACTCGTGGAAGAATTTGCCATACCAGAACGTTGCGACTTCGTGATTGAGATTGCATCCCCAGTTGTGTTTCGCGTGCCAAAGATGCCAAGTTCCCATTTGGCAATCGTCATTTGTGAAGTGCACTAACGCGATAACGGTTCTGGCGGCTTTTTGACGGAAATGAACTGCAGAGGTCACAACTTGAGCAATTCCCACAAATGGGCATGTGCGGCACGCAAGTGCACGGTCGATTGTGCGGAATATGTTTTGAATGACAAAACGGGCACGAGAATCACGTGACTTTTGATATGGTATGCTTTTCGCGACTCTTGGTCTGCAACCGCAATCAAAGGTGTCATCCAAGCGTTGCTATTTGGCAGAAGACAAACCAACGTCTAGCGAACTACTAGTCGTCGAACCCGACGAGAAATTGCTTAGCGGATACCTGTCCTGTTTTTGTCGGGCCACTGATTTTGATCTGGAAGCAGCGATGAGTGTGCTCGACTATTTTGACCAAGTTTCATCATTTTCTCCCGGCGACGTCTTGATGGAGCCAATGTTGATTGATGATGACGGTACGAACACTTTGGACTCGGTCAATGTAGCAATTGGTCGTCTTAATTCGAATTAGCAACAACGAGATGTAGCGATCCCATCCGATGGTATTCGAACACTATGTCAAACCCGCGCCACTCGGTGAGGTCGCGAATCGAATCAAGCAACTCTTTATGAATGAGTTGCCAATTTGTGAAATGGGGTCCAAGCGATTTCAAACTGTTCAAGTGGCCACTACAGCGATCGGCGATCGGCGATCGGCGGTTGATTCCAAGCTTGGGCGGCCTTGCTGTAATTTTGTCGCAGCGGTTGAATGTCTCTGTGTCATGGATTGGGAAAAGTCATTGCAGATAGGCTTCATACTCACCAACATTGACCGTCGAACCCTATCGCCCACGCATCAACGACAAACTGAAACTCGCCCACGCCGGTGGTCTTGATCGCGTCGCGATTCTTTGGGAGCTGGAGAATGGATGATTTGCCCACCGCGAAATGGAAACCATTACAATTAATTGTCGGAAGCCTCTGACAATAGCCACTGTGTCAATCGTATACGTTGATTAGATGGGGGATTTGCGACGCAAGGGACCACGCGAGGCGGTTCAATTGTGCTTGTTGCTCGTCACATCAAAGCCAGTGACCGCTTCCGCGAATCATGGATCACTTGTCTGGAACTAGGGAGCAACGATGTCTAACGGATCTAAATTGCTCGTCGATGACGACCGCGAAATGGTCGATTCATTTTCACGATGGTCCGAGCGGAAGGGATACGAGACTAAGCCTAACGATCACCCGATGCAGAGCCTAATGATGGCAACGGAACGCAAATACGATGTCGCCGTGATCGAGATAGGCTTGCCCGACATGAATGGCCTAGAATTGCTTGGCGAACCTGTCCAATTGGAAATGTTTCTCGTAATCGAACTGTCAGGCGAAGCGAGTTCCAAGTTTCAAGCAGAAGCCCTAGCACTCGGTGCGTTTGACTATCTCGTCAAACCGTTGAAGATGGAGGAGTTGGAAGCGGTAATTGCGAAGGCACTCTCGCGGCCTCTGCAGCACAATGATCGCAACACGACTACAACTGTTGTAAGCATAAATTGAGACAACTGAAAATTAATAACTCAACCAAGTTGCCGACTCGATCAAGATTGCACTGGGTGTATTTTGCGCTGGCCGGGTTTGATTTGTTGACGGTGATTCTCAGTCTTTTGCTGATCGGTCGGATCATGGGCATTTTCACGGATTCGGTGAATGATCGTCAGGAATGGGTGAACCGGCTGGGAAATGTAGCTGAACTGAACTTGCTTGCGGCCAAGGCCAACGCACCCGGCAATGATGTTTTTACATCACGTGATGTAAAAGCTGAATCTATTCGATCGGATGCTGCATTTGCTGCTTTCGAACAGAAGATCAAAGAAGTCCGTGACGAGCTAAATGCTCTCTTCGAAGATCAGGATTTAAGCTCGCTCACATGCATCGACGAATTGGAACTCGAACGCGTCAAAATGAAGTCGGCGTCGGAAGATATCTTGTCACTATATGAACAGGGTAGCATCGAAAAGGCGTCCCAGCGTATGTCAGCGATGGATCGGAGTAATGCCGAAATGGGGGTCACACTTTCCGACCTTGGCGCAATACTTCGCACGAATCAGACCGAGCAACTGAATCAAGAGAGGGCAAAAGCGGCCTCTGTACGACGATACGAGTACGGGCTCATTGGCCTGATACTGGCAATGGTCGTTGGGACTACATTTTACGGTCGTCGTTTGGCCCAACGAATGGCACAGGTTGACGAAAACGTTCGCCAACTCAATCTGACGCTCGAAGAACGAGTCGCCGAGAGAACAGCTCGACTCGAAGCGATTCTTTCCACAGCCGTCGAGGGCATCATCACGATTGATGAGCGTGGCAAAATTGATTCACTGAACTCGGCTGCTGAGAAGCTGTTCGGATACGTTGCCGTGGAGTTGATCGGTCACAACGTTAACACACTGATGCCAGCTCCATACCACGATGAGCATGATGGCTATCTGGCCAACTATCGACAAACAGGCGAAAGAAAGATCATCGGAATCGGTCGCGAAGTCGTTGGCAAACGTAAGGATGGAACTACATTTCCAATGGAACTTGCGGTAGGTGAAATTCAGCTGGCAGACAAAAGAATCTTCACTGGATTTGTCCGCGATCTGACATCGCGAAGACGTTCGGAGGAGATTGAACTGAGTTTGGGTCGAATTCTGGAGGAGTCGCTGAACGAAATCTTTATCTTCGACGCTGAGAGTCTGTACTTCTTACAAGTCAATCGCGGGGCCAGAAAGAATATTGGTTATACGCAGGAAGAGCTTTATGAACTTACTCCGGTTGATATCAAACCATATTTCTCCGCCGAACAGTTCGACGAAACGATTGCACCGTTGCGAAACGGTTTGACGAACAAACTGGTTTTTGAAACCGTGCACGAACGCAAAGACGGTTCCCACTACAACGTCGAAATCCATCTCCAGTTGACCCAACATCAAGGCCGTCCCACGTTTGTGGCGATTATCCTCGACATCACCGAGAGGAAAAAGACGGAAGAGTCTCTTCGCGTTCAGGAAAGAGCGCTGCAAGCAGCGGTCAACGGTATTTTGATTACTGACCCAAACCAAGACGACAATCCGATCGTCTACGTCAATCCAGCGATCAAAGAAATCACTGGCTACTCATCGGCGGAAACGCTAGGTAAGAATTGTCGGTTTCTTCAAAACGATGACCGCGACCAAGCGGCATTGGATGAGTTGCGTTCGGCGATCAAGGAAGAACGCGAATGCAAAGTCATGCTTCGGAACTTCCGCAAAGATGGAACGCCGTTTTGGAATGAACTAACCGTAGCACCGATTCGAGATGCGCACGGCAAGCTAATAAACTTCGTCGGGATTCAGTCTGACGTTACGGTGCGAAAACAGGCGGAACAAGCGCTGGCCGAGCTGAACGAAGAGCTTGAAGAACGCGTCCGGATAAGGACGGCTGAACTCGAGAAGGCTCAACGTCAGCTCGTGCACAAAGAAAAACTGGCGACACTAGGCCAAGTCTCTGGCGGGATCGCCCATGAGATTCGCAATCCTCTCAATGCGGTGAAGACTTCTGCGTTCTATTTGCTGAACGCGAAGAACGTCAAGCCTGAAAAGGTGACTGAACATCTCGAGAGAATCGACCGTCAGGTATCAATGATTAATAACGTCATCACGGCACTATGTGACGTTGCCAGAATGCCAGAGCCAATGTTGCGTCCGTTTGGGTTGGCTGATTGCATTGCCAAAATTCTTAAAGAGACGTCAATGCCAAGCAACATCGAGATTGGCGTGGAGTTTCCAGACGACTTGCCCATGGTAATGGCGGATGAGCATCAGCTACCGATCGTCTTTCGCAATCTTATTCGCAATGCCCGCGATGCGATGCCCGACGGGGGCGAGCTGACCGTTGCGGCAACCACCGACAACGGACATGTCCTCGTTTCAGTGACAGACACGGGTGTTGGGATTGCACCCGATCAACTTGAACGAATTACCGAGCCTCTGTTTTCAACGAAGGCACGTGGCATGGGATTGGGGCTGTCAATCAGTCGAGCAATCTTGGACAAAAACCGAGGGCGAATGGTAGTCGCTAGCGAACTTGGAAACGGAAGCGAATTTACTGTTGAACTTCAATCCGCGAGCAAGGAATAGGAGTGGATTATGCCTGATCTTTCAATTCTCATTGTCGATGATGATGAAGACATCGCGATCAATGTAAGTGACATTCTTCGCGAATTTGGCTACGCCTGTGATACCGCTTTCGATGGTGCTTCGGCACTTAACTTAGTCGAGAACAATTCATACGACATCGTTCTGCTGGACTTCAAAATGCCGGACATGGACGGCGCGAAGCATTACGGGCGGATTAAAAAAATTCAACCACAGCTCGTCGCCTTTATGGTGACTGCGTACGCCGGAAGTCACGGTATCGAGCGCGCGATGAATGCAGGTGTATCGGAAGTAATGCAAAAGCCAGTCGACATTCATCAACTGCTTGAACGTGTTAGCGAAGCAGCTGTTCAGCCGCTGGTTCTGGTCGTCGATGATGACGAAGAGTATTGTGAAAACATTTGGCAAATTCTTCGAGACAACAAGTTTCGAGTCGGAATTGCCCACAATGAATTGGAAGCAAAAAAACAAGTCGATTCGGGCCAATACCGAGTCGTTTTGTTGGACGTGCAACTTGGCAATGAAACGAGCGCGAGGCTCCTGTCTGGTTTTGGCAAATTAGACCAATCTCCAGCTACATTTGTCGTTACCGGACATCGATCGAGCAGAAACGAGTTGATTCAGTCGATGCTCGATGACGGAGCGGATTCTGTCTGCTATAAACCGGTCGAAATGCCAAAGCTGCTGGATACAATTGAACGACTTTCGGGAAAGGCGAGATAGATGCCATTTATGATTCTGGTTGTTGAAGATGATCCAGATACGCAAGCCAATTTGCGCGACATATTGGAGCTGTTTGAATACCAAACCGAAATAGTTGGAACGATTAACGGTGCGCTCTCGCACCCCAATCTCTCGGAGTTCTCGTACATCTTGCTTGACCGCCAGTTGCCAGACGGGCTTGCAGAGGACGCACTTCCGAAACTTCGGCAACTGGCTCCTTCAGCCTCGTTGATAATCGTAACCGGAAACGGGGATGTCGTTAGCGCCATCGCTGCACTTCAACATGGCGCAGCGGACTACCTGCTCAAACCGATTGACCCGCATTCTTTGCGAGCTAGTTTGGAAAGAGTCCAACGAATCAGGGATGCCGAACTTCGAGCCTCCCGTTCCGAGAGATTGGCCGGAATTGGACAGATGATGGCTGGTATCGCTCACGAAAGTCGCAACGCCGTACAGCGAATCCAGTCCGCATTGGACATGCAGAAATTGGATTATGGTGACCCTAAAGAGGTCGAGTTTCAGGCTCAGAAGATCCAGAGCGCCAATGATAGCTTGCGCATCATGTTAGACGAGATCCGTGACTTCGCCGCACCGATAACGCTCCATCGAGAAAACGTGTTTGTCTCTAGAATCTGGAGGCGAGCTTGGGAAAACACGATTGGTGTCACAAGCGACGAGAAGTCTTTAGCCAAACTTCATGAGCAGTTAAACGATTTGGAAGTTCAAAGCAACATTGACAGTTTTCGCTTCGAACAAGTTTTTCGCAATCTGTTCGAGAACTCTATCGCGGCCTGCAAGACATCCCCCGAAGTCACGATCACTTGTAGTGAAATAAATCAAGACAATAAAGATATGATTCGTATCTCAGTCAAGGACAACGGTTCCGGCATTCCCAAAGAACATCGACCCCATATCCTTGATCCCTTTTACACTACCAAACAAAAGGGAACAGGACTCGGCATGGCAATCGTCAAACGTACCGTCGAATCGCACGGCGGAAGCATCCGACTGGGCGATCAATCATCAGGAGCTGAGTTCATCATCGAACTGCCGCGAAACCTGCCGCAATCTTAAGGCGTGCCCGCTCACTCACTACCCAAAGTGAACGTCGTGCGGAGCCGCACGCTGGCTTGAAACAAAGAACTGGTTGCAGGGATTGCAGAAGCGGTTCAGCCGCATTCTCGCATTTGGAATGAAGATTGCAGATTCACGTAAGACAATGCTGCTTACCAATTCAACCCAATTAAGTTGCGAGCAATTATGAAGCTAATTATTACTGCCGTCATTTCCGTTTTCACTTTTAGTATTGCGACGTTGTTTGCCCTCCAAGAGACTCAACAGCCCGAAACACCGGTGAAAGACGCGCGACTGATGAGTCAGGAAACGCAACAGGATAACACGACTCCTTTCATGCGTGCCAAACTGAACGGATCGAAACGAGTTCTCGAAGGGATCGTGTCTGAAAACTTTGATTTGATTGAGCAAGGTGCAAACCAGATGAAGCTGATCAGCGAAGCGGTCAAATGGCCAAAATCGGAAGACGCGATCTATCAGCATCATGGACAGGAATTTCGCGACCAATGCGATCGACTTTCTGAACGGGCCAAAGCCAAAGATTTGCAGGGAGCACATTACGCTTACTTGCATCTAACCACCAATTGCTTCAATTGCCACAACCACGTACGCAAGAACTTCCGAGTTGAACCCAACTCCGATCCCAAAGGCCCAATTCGTTTGATTCCGGGAACTTGGAAAGGCGAAACCTTCCATCCCGATCGAACGGCGAAACTTCGACGATAAGCATGGCTCACCCGGTCAAGTCGCTTGGCGATCCCGGTCATTCCGTTCATCTGCCAGATCCCGTTGCTCAAGTTCTTCCGCTTGTTCAACCGTAAGGCTTCGGTTACCCGATGTTTAGTTCAGTTGCCCCGTGAAATATCCAGAGCCGAAGGCATTGGCCATAACTGAACCTAGGTACGGATTGCTTCTTTCAGTCGATTAAAAATCAATTGCTAATTCCCGAAGCACTTGTCGGTTTTATACCGTTGTTTGTCGTTGAGCATTTTGAATGCAAGCTGGCCATCAATCAAAAACACTTGTTGTTTTGACATCAATCGAGCGGTTTCGAGCGTGCGAATTCGGGCAGTTGGTTCTGTTCGGAAATCTCACGAGGGCCTACAGAAGGCCATATTTACGCCCGTTCAGAGCGAGCCGCCGACTTTCATTGTCCGTATTTCAAACGCGAAAACTTGGCAAATGCGAAGCGAAAAACGATTGCCATCGTTAAAGAAATCACTCCTCCCTTCGCTGCCAACGCGGAAACCATCACTCGGAAGTCCTTTTCGCCAATGTTTTGATAGGAATCCGGAAGGACAAGCCTTCTTTAATCAAGCCAATCAACACATGTTTCGCTTGGAACAAGTTTGCCAAGGAAACGACTCGCCAACTTCACTGTGTGTTGCGATACGAGTTCGGCACGCGATTTGCAAAACGTATTTGATTCTGGCTTTTGCAGTGCAGCGCGTTGCGAAGTCGCGAATGGAAAAACTTGGCGGGCAGGATCTAGTTGTCATCTACACCGGGGGCAACGGGAACGATGTGCGGTTGTTTAGCCGTACCCGAGCCGGGAGCGTGTGGTTTGCTGCTGATGGGAGCTTTTTGATTGGTGTTGAAGCGTAAAACTTGGCACCGTGGTCCTTGTCGTGTCATAGTTAATTACTCAGCTTAGCCCGCTGAGCCACACTGGCTGGAAGCCCGTTCCACGAAATATGACCACTTCCGCGTTTGGAATTCACCATGATCTATCGACCGTCGCGATTTAATACCATGCGATTGCTGCTTTCATTTTTCCTTTCGTTGCTAGTTGAATTGAGTTTCGGTGCGATCTGCCAAAACGCATTTGCTGTTCAGGATCGAGAATTTCCTGAAGCGTTCAAGCCGTGGGAAGAATGGGCGACGTGGAATGATCGAGAACGCAATAGCCCGCCGGCGTTTAACAACT
>CAYGUE010000033.1:13148-28150 GCA_964352885.1 uncultured Pirellulaceae bacterium | reverse complement strand
TTTCACTAACTGCCGAAAGTTCTAGCGGCAGTTGGGAGATCACCGTTCAAGTTTTTTCCGAAACGTGGATGCCACTACCGGGTGGCGCAGACATTTGGCCATTGAACGTCGTGAGCAATGGCCAGCCAATTGCCGTCGTGCAGCGAAAGGGGCTTCCCGCGGTGCAACTGAGTCCGGGACGTTACGAGTTGTCTGGCGAATTCAAATGGGATCGCTTGCCACAAAAGATCGCCATCCCAAAGCAAATTGGTTTGTTGGCTTTGACGGTTGAAGACAAACCATTGCCGATGCCAAATTGGGATTCGACTGGCCATGTTTGGCTGAAGCGAATTCGCACGGAAGCAGCAGAGAAGAACCTATTGGCCGCACAAGTCTATCGCGTCATCGAAGACGGAATCCCAAGCTGGTTGCGAACGGAGATCGAGCTAACCGTTTCTGGGAAAAGCCGCGAAGAAGAGCTCGGTTGGATCTTGCCCGAGGGTTGGAAATTGACGACTGTCGAAAGTCCACTGCCGGTAGCGGTCGATGAACAAGGGAAAATGAAAGCCCAAGTCCGCTCAGGTAAATGGACGATCACCGTGCACGCGTTTCGAGCCGCCGACGCACGGGAAATCAAGTTTGCTGACGACGTTCAGCCGATCACCGATCTGGAGTTAGTTGCGTTTCGATCCCAGCCCGATTTTCGTTTGGCCGAAGTCACTGGCCTTCAACCGATCGACGTTTCGCAAACGACATTTCCACAGAAGTGGCGGAGCCTGCCGGTGTTTCAATGGGATACGTCCAAGGCAATTGGACTGGACGAAAAGACACGAGGCATGGGACTGCAGCGGCCAACGGGGTTGTCGATCAATCGGCAATTCTGGCTGGATGAAAATGGAACCGGTCTAACCTATCGCGACTCGATCCGTGGTCAGATGCAACAGATTTGGCGGCTCGATTCGGCCGACGGCCAGGAGCTTGGTTCGGTGCGAGTCGACGGCAAGGGCCAACTCATCACAAGCAATCCCAAGACTAATTCGGCAGGTGTTGAGCTTCGCACTCGCGACTTGAACCTGGATGCAATTGGACGTACCGAAAATGTCGACTCGATACAGGCAATGGGTTGGCAGACTGATGCGGACTCGTTGGCAATAACGATCAACATTCCTCCTGGTTGGCGGATGTTGGCTTTGTTCGGCGTGGACCACGTAAACGGGGATTGGCTCACTGCGTGGACACTGCTGGATTTGTTTTTGTTGCTGATCTTTAGCATGGCAGTCTGTCGTATCTGGGGGATCCCGGCTGGACTGATCGCGTTTCTTGCGTTCGGATTGGCCTATCACGAGCCCAGCGCGCCGCGATTGACTTGGTTCTTTTTGTTGATCCCGATCGCTTTGCTGAAAGTTGTTCCCGACGGGATGGCCAATAAATTAATTAGCGTTTGGAAGTACTTTGCGATCGCGCTTTTGGTAATTAATCTCGCTCCGTTTTTGACCTATCAAATCCAAAGTGCACTTTACCCACAGCTTGAGCGGCCCAGCATCAGCTACGGACAACGAAGCATGCTTCCCCTGCTGGGTTCGACCTATCAAAAGTCGGCCCGAGTTGCCGATTGGGCTTACGAAGATCAGCGCGACTTTCAATCCGCCGCGCCCGCTATCGAGCAACAGCGTTCAAATTTCAAATCGAAAAATCTGGCTTACGATCCGAAAGCTCGCATTCAGACTGGCCCCGCCCAGCCGGAGTGGAGTTGGAATCAAGTCCAGTGTTCTTGGAGTGGTCCCGTGGATGCGGATCAGGAGATTCGCCCCATTCTGATTTCGCTGAATCAACATCGTGTGCTTACAGGAGTTCGGATTGCCTTGCTTTCGTTGCTGGCGGTTGTCTTTTTTGGTGGCCTCAAGCTACCACGGATCTTTTCCCGTCGCCGCGCAGCAGTCGTTGCCACGATGGGTTTGTTGTGTCTTGCGCCCGGCCAGCTGACGGCACAAGAGATTCCCGATGCCAACACATTGAAGATGTTGCGCGAGCGGCTGTTGGAGGCTTCGGATGCATTTCCTCATGCGGCCGAAATTCCTGCGGTCGACTTGAAGTTGGTTGATAGTCGCATCACAATGGACGTCGAAGTCCACGCAGCCGTTTCGGTGGCCGTACCACTTCCCGGAAGACTGCCAACCTGGTCGCCGGTTTCGGTGCTGGTCGATGGCAAGCCTGCCGAATTGGTCTGTCGCAAAGAAGGCTATCTTTGGACAGTGCTTCCGGAAGGCGTGCATCATGTGATCGTTGAATCCGTGTTGCCTGATGTCGCTGAGTGGGAATGGGAGTTTTTGCTGAAGCCGCGGACCGTAACGATCGAAGCGGAAGGCTGGTCAGTGACCGGCGTGCGTTCCAATGGTGTGCCGGAATCTCAAGTGTTCTTTGCACGTGAACGAACAGAAGTCGAAGGCGCTGCTTCGTATGATCGCAAGGACTTTAGCGCCATCGTCGCAGTCGACCGGCATTTGGAAACCGGTTTGGTCTGGCAGGCTCGCAATGAGGTCACTCGACTTTCTCCTGGAAGCAAAGCCATTTCGATTGAGGTTCCGCTAATGCCGGGCGAAAGTGTTTTGACTGCGGGCGCGATGGTCAAAGACGGGAAAATCGAAGTCCGACTTAATGCTGGGCAGAAGAAATTTTCCTGGACTAGCGAACTGCCCGTGGGCACTGATATTAAAATGCTTGCGCCGATGACTGATCAATGGGTCGAGCGTTGGCATCTGGTGACTTCGCCGGTTTGGAGTATGACATACTCAGGATTGGCTCCCGTTTTTGAATCGCAAGAAGATCACCTGGTTCCCGTGTGGCATCCATGGCCAGGCGAAGAAGTCACTTTGAACTTTAATAAACCGCAACCCATCGCAGGTGATACGGTCACCGTTCAGCGAGTCAATCTCGAAACAGAACTGGGCCCTCGCGACCGTAAGCACCAATTGAAGATTGAACTCGAGTGCAGTTTGGGGAGCGATTTTCTAGTCACGCTCAATTCGGAAGCGGAAATTACTGCGGTCAAAGTTTCCAATCAAGCGATTCCTGTGCGTCGCGACGGAACGAACTTAATCGTCCCTGTCCAGCCAGGAAAACAGTCGGTCGAAATTTCGTGGAAAACAAACGAAACGATGGAGACAGTGGTTCAGTTAGTTGATGTCGGCTTGCCTGTCGAAGCCGCCAACATTACTTCGATCGTGAACGTTCCCGATAGCCGTTGGGTGTTGTGGACACAAGGCCCAACGCGTGGCCCAGCAGTACAACTGTGGGTGATTCTAATCGCGTCCATCATCGCAGCGTTGGTGTTAGGTAGTTTCTCCATAACTCCACTCGGTCGTTTCGAGTGGGTTTTGTTGGCGATTGGCCTAACGCAAGTTCACATTGCGGCGGCATTAATTGTCGTGGCTTGGTTGTTCTTAATGGCGTTGCGCGGTAAGTCGGATCCAACCTCATCGCGTTGGTGGATGTTCAACTTTTTCCAAGTCGGTTTGGTTTTGTTAACGATCATTTCGTTAGGGATTTTGATTGTCGTTGTCGGAGAAGGCTTGCTTGGTCATCCAGACATGTTCATTCTCGGAAACGGTTCGTACGGAAACTATCTTCAATGGTTTCAGCCAACAGTTGGAAATTCACTTCCAGCAACGACGGTGATTTCGATATCCGTTTGGTTCTACCGTTTGTTCATGCTGTTTTGGGCGTTGTGGTTGGCGTCAGCTTTGCTTCGTTGGTTGACAACGGGTTGGAATAATTTTAGTCACGGCGGAACTTGGCGGCATCGTCCCGTAATTGCTGTTGTTGCCGAGATTATCCCAGAAGGAAATGAGCAATAGCGCGATCGTTGACATGATTTAGATAGCCAGTGGATTCGATAAGAGGGATATCATGAAGAGACTTTTCGCAAAGGTTGCTGCCGATCCAATCTGTCGCAAGCAACGAATTCGACCAACTGATCGTCAGCGGCAATAACTTCCCGGTCACTTTGCTGGGATGCTACGTGAATGTTTGGACGCGACACAGAAATTATTTCCGTAGCATCGGCACTCTTGCCCGACTCTAAATTGTAGCGCAAACCCAAGCAAGAGAGCCCAAGCGACATGGAAGCAGGCGTTGTTCCATTGTTTGTTTTCCAGCGAGTCGGACAGATGCAAAGCGATAAATCGACATTCAACATTCCCAATGCGATCTGCGTGGTCCGCATGCTGGGATCGCTGACGCTACTTGTCATCGCGATCGCGGGATTGCGGTGGTTATTCATCGCGACTTATTTCGTGTTGATCGTCTCGGATCTTGTCGACGGCCCTTTGGCTCGGTGGTTGAAGCAAAAGAGCGCACTTGGCGCGTTACTTGACAGCGTCGCCGATGCGTTCTTGAATTTCTGCTTGATCGTCGGAGCAAGCATTTTATGCTGGGAGATTCTCAGGCATGAATTTATTTGGATATCGGTCGCGATCGTGTTGTACGTAGTCGGAATCGGGATTGCATTTAGTAAATTTGGTCGGCTTCCGGCCTATCACACTTGGGCTGCAAAAACGACTCAGTGGCTAGCAGCTATCGCCGCCGTCAGCCTGATTCTCGATTGGTCGGTCTGGCCGTTGCGGGTCGCAGCCATCGGAGCGACGCTTACAAACCTCGAGACCATCGCGATCACCATGACGTTGAAACAGTGGCGAACCGATGTGCTTTCGTTGTATTCGCTTTGGTGCGGCAAAGAACTCTAACTAACGGATCGAGAAGTTTGCATAACGTAGCTCGATAGTCCCCCAACGTGTTGAATCGAAGGGAGCACGGCGGAGGACCGCCGAGCTCCGTTAGGCCCCCAATGGCATGGTTGGCCTAGGCGATTTAACTGACCGTCCTTATCGGCAATTCCTTGAACGCACTCAAATCAACGTTCCCAAGACTGAGAATCGGGAACTCCACGACCATGGTGAAAGCACACGACCTTGGGATGTAGATTGGGGGCAGCGTTTTGCTCAACGGCGCTACTAACTGCACAACCGATTGGTTTAGTCCCGTAGGTAGAACGATCAGACGCGCGCGTTTCTTCTTGTCGGGAATGGCAACGCGGTTAGCTCGCCGGTCTCCGTGTTGACGAACAGTTATACGATGGTGTCTTCAAGCAAACCATGCGGAACCATCTCACCGCTAAGCTTGGAAAAACGATTTTCGCGATCGAAACGAAAATGCGACTTTCGGCATTTGCACTGGTGATGTCGCCTGTTTGTACAGGCCGTCAACGAGCACCTTCAGCTGTTTTTCTCGATGGTCGTTGACACAGGTTTCGCGCAATTCGGATACGCCATTGCTCGAATCGGAATCTCAAGTTCGCCTTTGTTTCCCGTACTCTTCAAACTAACGCACCTGGCCAGAAGATCATGACCACGCCAAGAGCGAGAATCACCAGTCCGCTGAGTAGTTTCAGCCATCGGCCCTCGGTCTCCTGCAGTCGGCGATGCGATAGCGTGCTGACAACGATGATAACTAATACTGCGTCATCGAGCATATACGCGCTGATGTAGAGGGCGAGGTAGGAATAGTTTTTCCAAGCGGGGAGGTTTTGCATCGTCAACACTTCGGTGTACAAAGCTGGCAAGCCCGCAGTGCAAAGTAGTTCGACGATGTTGACGACGATGGCCAACACGATCGCGCCTAACAGCGCGGTCGTCAAATTGTTGGCCGCCACGATTTCTCGGACGCGTTTGTAAATTCCGGGTTTCGTTGAATCAGGGATCGACAGCGTAAGGCCTTTGTGAAACGCAAAAAAATCTTTCACGTTAATCAGGCCGACGATGATCGCAACGATGCCCAAACCGATTTGTACTGGCCGCAGCAGGCCGATCATTTGAAAGACGTTAAACCACGCCGCCATAAAGACGAAATACGCCAGCCCACTGACAACGACAAACGTGCCGGCAACGACAATAATCTTGCTGCGTTCCTTGATGTTGACCAGCACCGATAACAGGAAAATCAAAACCCACATGGCGCACGGGTTGAAGCCGTCAACCAAGCCAATCATAAACGTAAACGCGGGCAGCCCAAGTTGGCCAACGCTCAGTCGCCCGAACCAAGGGACTTCGATCTCATCGGATTCGTTTTCGGTGAGTAGTTCGCCCTCGAAGGGTGGCTCGGACGTGTCGTCAGTTTCGGCTTCGTCGGGAAGTTGAAATTCATCTGGAAGTTGAAATTCATCCGGCGGTTCGTCTTGCGCGCTTTGTTTTGAGTGGCGAACCATCATGATCGCATTCCATGGTGTCGCCGAAACAACGTAGGGCCAGTTTCCGCTAACCGGTTTTTCCAAATGCTGGCCGGTGGGAACTTCCCCCAGGATGGGCTTTACTCTGGTGTAGCGATCTCTATCCAAGTTTTTCGGCCAATCCAGCTGCCCCGTTTTCTTGTTCGGATTCACCTCTTCCGTTTCCTCTTTGGCAGGTTGCCGGCCAACATCCACTGACCGATCGCGATAGATATCTTCGATCTTGTTGCCTGTGATTTCATCGGTCTGGTATCCGACGACCAACCGACCAGCTACTTCAATGAGTGGAAACGACGGAATCTGAACACGATACCGCGCCGCCAGATTCTGGGCTTCGACGCGAGCATTCAAATCACCTTCGACATCGAAGTACTGAACTCGCAGTGCTGGCCACCGCGTCAACATTTTGTCCAGAAACGCTTTGCCCGCGACACAGTGTTTGCAGCCGGGACGAACGTATGCTCTGATGGTCAACAAATCCGCGACTTTTTTAGAGTTGATGTTCGGGTCAGCGAAACCAACTTTGATGCGATCGCACAGATAGAACGTAGGCACTTTGGCCGACTGATGACCAAACTGCCGCGACAGTTGCCACAGCCGCTTCAATTGACCGCGATCCTTGAGCACATCATACGTTTCGATTTCAATGCCCGCTCGATTCTGCTTTAGCTCTTGCAAATATTTCAGCGCACTTTGCGACTGCTGCGAATCACTACGGTAAAACAACTCGACGACAACGTTGTTGGTTTTGGGGGTTGTCGTTTCGTCAGCGTTTTGCACTTGCAGGGCTTGCGTTTGATTCTCCTGTGCGAAGAGTTGCGGCGGCACAACTCCGCCAGCGAACAGCAGCGGGAACAAGAGCAGGATCATCGCACGCAACAGTAACACTTTTGAAACTTGTTTATAGTGCCAGGTATCCATCTCAGCTCGCCCCATTGATGTTTTACAAACAGTTAAACAGAGCAACAAGAGAGCAAACATCATACCGATGTGCGGGGCAGTGAATGGCCGGAGAATGGAATCAACTTGCGTGCGTCTTGGCACGGTCAAGCACAGTTGTTTGAGGGATGAGCTACAGTAAGACCGGTTCCAACTGTCCGCGTGCTGGATTGGAACGACCAGTGGAACCTGCCCTACGCCTACCATTCAATTTCGGGAGGAAGCTGCGGTGCAAGCTCGGGGGAATTCTCTGGCGCGATTTCAGGAGTGGTGTTGGGTTCGATTTTTGGTGGCGCGGTTGGAAAGATTTCAGGTGCGGGGTCGGGTTCAATCTCAGGTGGTGAGGTTGGATCGTATTCCGGTGCTGGAGTTGGATCGAGTGGAGGAACGATTTCCGATGGGTGGTCGTACGGAATTTCGGGATTGCGTGGCGGTGACTTTGGTGGAACGCGCGGAGGGAGTTCAGGATCGGGCGGCGGTTGTATTTCGGGAGGCGAAGTGGGATCGACTTCCGGGTTTGGCTCGGTCGATTCATCGGTCGATGAGCGGACGGAATGAATTGCGAGCGCAACCGATGAATTGGTTTTCATTTTGTTTTTCGTTCGTTATACCGTAGTCAATGGCCTATCGTTCTGCCAACCATTCTGTCAAATCTTGGCACACACGCTTGATCCGGGTTAGAGTCCGGCGAATTCGTTCTGTACCCAAGGCCGGTTCCCATCTGCCGGTTTAGTTAGTGTTGGCCGGTGGGCCCCGACAGCCGCACCATCACTTGGCCGGGAACGCAGTAGGCGTAGTGACCGCGGGGGGGCTATTGATGTATTTCGGAAGCAAAGCCTCGATTCGATTCCAAAGCTAATCCGGTAGAATCAAAAAAACCCGATACTTGTTTTTATGGCTCCGCCATTTTTACTCTCCGTGATTCCGAATGCGATATGCAACAGTGGTACTGATCACCAACAAAAAGGTTCGGATATGGTATAAGCCCTAAAGGTTCGGCTTCTCATCGTAGTTGCCGCCACACTCTTTCTCACGCCCGCGAACGATCCGTTTGCCTTTGAGTTTTCCAAACTGGGACGTGATCACTGTCCACCGACCACGCTGACCGCGTTTTTCGTGGTCTTCAAAATAGATTACAACCCAATCGTGAGTTGTGCCCATCGCGTGGGCATGCTCGGTGTTTGAAAACAGCGCTGTGTAGTGCCGGTCATCTCGTTCCGTATGCAAAATTGGCAACCATGCCGCATGGGTCGGGTTGAATTTCTTAGGCGCGGTGCGAGGAAGTGTTCCCTGCGCGGACTCGAATCGATACTCGTCGTCGATGTCCAACAATTCAGCGATCGAAATCTCTGTCGTCAAATCCAAAGAGCCGTCAAAAATGCGATTTTGAAAACAGCCAGCCTCGTCTTTGTTCGATGGGTACCGTCCACGTGCGGCCAGCGATTCACGAACGGCCCGAATTCGTTTTTCACCGAATTTTGGCATCCGATCAAGCCGCCCATCCCAAGCCGCAGCTTGCAATTCGGCCAGCGTTTCAATCCCCAACTCATCATGAATTCGCTTCGCAAGTTTTGGCCCGATATTGGGAACGGACGCAAACATTTGTTCGGAAACATTGTTTCCCTGTAGCCGTTGCATTAACGGCCATTGACCGCCACGAATCATCTGTTGCAGTGCTCTGGATATTGTTCGGCCAATTCCGAAGATTTCTTCCAGCTCTTCAATTCCATGCTCTGCATATATCTTCCAAACTGGTTGTTCAATCTGCCGAATCGTCTCTGCTGCTCGATGATAGGCCTCTGCGCGAAACCTATTCGCACCTTGAGCAGACAGGAGGCTGGAAACTGTGTCTAAGTTTTCCGCGAGCTGTGCGTTTGTTGGCGGGTGTGAAGACTCTTTTGTGGGTGAATTCTGTTTCGTTAGTTTCATGGTGACACCGCTCCATTGTTTCGTGGCAGTTGACTGACGCAGTCTATCCTTGTTTTCTTTGTTGAAGAAGTTTGACTCGATCAAGTCTTTGGACCTGCTCGCCAAGCAATTCGCCGATGACATCCAGCGAAGAAATGATGCTGATCGGACGACCTGATGCATCAAGGGTTATCAAATGATGCAAGTGTTTTTGACACATCAATCGGCCTGCCTCGGCCGGTAGCGAATCTTCTTTTATCGTTCCGAAGTCAGTCGACATGTGGTAAGCAACTTCATTGAACGGCTGACCGACCAGACATGATGGTTGGTTGGTTTCTCTTGGAGAAAGTTTGAAAGCAATTCCCGTGGGATTCTGGTTTTCAAACTCGATTCGATTGGCCTCATACTGAACCAAGTCATGACTTGTGATGACACCGACGCATTTCTCCACCCCGTCGACGACCGGAGCCGCATTGACACCGTGTTCATCGAAGAGCTTTGCGACCGCGTCGATCTTTGTCGTTGGCTTGACCATGATTAGCTCAGGTCGGGTCGTTTTGTCGTTGGCCCTATTATTGATCTGTGACATTTTCGGCTCCTTTGTACGTTTGATTGGAAATCAAGCTTTAATCGACGGAAGATGTCTGAATATGTGACGCTCCGGCGCGAGCAGGCACGGATGAATCTGCAATCAACCGAATAACAACTAAGCAATTTGAATGCCCATGATTAGAAATTCGTTATTGGTGGGAAAGATGTATTTTCCAACGACTGCATTGTGCGGATACGCACGCCGCACGAATGGCTGAGATGCCGGAATTGTTCAGCGATTCAATGTTCGGTTGGTCAAATCTAATACGGAGACTTTCAAGCATGCGAGAAGGAGGCGAGGTCCAGCCCGCCACTGGAGATGTGCCGTTTTAACATCGCTGATGTCGTAAGTGCCAATCCGATCGAGGCAAATGTTCTCACGTCGGCGAGTGATGGATCAGACTATTCTCGCTGAAGGCTAACCAACATACCAATCTCCAACTCACACAATGTGGCCAAGCTTAGGTTCAAGCGACTTACACGTGTCGTACATCTCACGGGCAAGCAATGCCATCACGTCGTCAATGGAAACGATCCCGACCAGACGTTTGTCTTCGTCGACAACTGGAAGGCGTTTGAAGTTGATTGTGCGAAAAAAACGAGATGCGTCGAAGAGTGACATGGATGCGTCGATCGTTGCTACTTCGCGGCTCATCGCTTCGGAGACAAATGAGTCGGGAGTTCCTGCTCCCAACGCCAGAGTCAACGCGATGTCACGGTCGGTGATGATGCCAATTACGGATTCGGAATCGTCAACGATGATGACGGAACCAATTCGTTTGTCTCGCATGAGATCAGCAGCTTGTGAGAGCCGAGCGGTTTCGGTCAGCGAGAACACTTCTAAGTTTTCTCGCAATAGTTCTTTTAGGATCATTATTTGATTCCTTTTGTTCGGCTTAAAAAGGCAATAGATTTGAAATGGTTTCGATTCTTTGTAAATCAAAAACGCCGCCAACGGTTACGATTGAATGTTTGCAAAGCCTATGCCAAAAGGTTTCTCGAGCAACAAATGAGGTTTTTTCTAGTTGACTGGCCGATGCGTGCGAATCCGCTCGGGCAGGAAAGAGAAGCGTGCACGATTTCGTTTTTGCCTAGACAGGTTTTGGTGGGTGCGACATCAAGCCCGGTTTTTGCGCACTTTGTAGCTTGCATAATGTTTTCTTGAGACGCGACTTGATACGATTCGATCTGAGGATTTCGAATCTCGTCGTCAAGGGTTTGAAACATTGTGGATTCGTCATTTTGGAAGTGACGATTTGGGAGCAGTTAACTCGGGCGAAGCAAAGGCGATTCCGATGTCGCAGCGTTTGCCAGACGCCTTGAATTCAAATTTGGAGCTGAATGGCAAAGTGGCAGAAATTCGCGCTGCCAACAACTTACTTTGTCGGGGAAAACGGGAAAAAAAATCTAGCCTGCCTGAGCACCGATTGGCATCAACTTTGCATTTAAACTAACCCGAATGTAGGTGTGAACTTGGAAAATGAACCTGTGAATCAGTCGTTCGAGAACTGGTAATAGTGGCCAAGGATCAATCGCTCCCCAATTAGACAATACTGCAGCGTAAACCAAGGACTTAAAGGTCATCAAATGAGCAAGAGCCCCATCGTTATCGTCCCATGGGATTTTTCCGATCACGCCAAAGCTGCGTTGAAATATACGTTTCAACATTATGCTTCTGACGGAATCCGCGTAATTTGCATTTTGGAACGACCCAGTCCGTACGGCCCCGGCTTGAATTGGGGGCCTGAAATTGAGCGGAAGGCGATTGAAAGCTGCGTTGAAGATTTTTTTCAAACTGTTGACGAAGGGCACAGTACCGGTCTGCAATTTTTTGCCGAATTTGGCGACCCATCGGATGAGATTGTACGTTTTGCAAATCGTAACGAAGCAGATCTTATCGTGATGTCCACGCATGGCCGGACGGGTTTAAATCAAATTATCATGGGCTCGGTGGCCCAAAAAGTCGCCGCCAAAACGGCCTGTCCGATCATGTTGTTGTCCAACAAGTGGTTTGAGCATGCGAACGCCAACGCTACCGAGACAGCGGCAACTTCAGTTTAAGCAACGATGCCTACAGATCGAAAGCGAATTAGGTGTCAATTGTCAAAGCAGAATTACTAGTTGGGTTGCGTGACCCGCATAGAGAACTCTTTGGCATCAACAACGATGATGTCAGCGAGCAAGTCGATTTTTTCTTGGCTAGCCAGGCAGTTTGTTAATTTCACACAGCAGTCGCGAAAACGGTTGATGATCTTTGAGAAACTCGGCAATCAACGGTGTTTTCGTATCAAGCGCGTGAGTTACCCATTTGAGTCACTCATGTTCGTGGTCTTCGCGAAGTACCAGCACTGGGCAAGGAGCGAGGCGTACGACTCGTTCGGCAACTGACCCAAGTAACAATCTGGAAACGCCCGTATGACCATGTGACGAAATTACGATCAAGCCAGCCTTGCGTTCGCTTGCAACTTTCGCAATTTGGCTACCAGGGTTGCCGAACCTTGCGGTAAATTTTAGCTCGGGGAAACCGGCCTCTTTAGCATCGTATCGAAAACTTTTAGTTAGGTTTTCAACGATGTCGTCCTCAGTTAGCGTGTCCCAAATCATTCCGTACTCGGTTACCGATGGATAGGGCGTTACGTGTACGACTTCGATTTTGTCGGGAGAGTCAACCATCTCTAGCGCGGACTCTAGAGCGGACTTGGACATGTCGGAAAAGTCCCAAGGGACTATGACGGTGTTGAGTGTGTACTTCTTCATGTTTTTCTTTTCCGTTCGAAAACTACATGTGTGTTCAAGTTTGCGTTAATGCCGACCAAACAAAGCAATCGATGTGCCAAGCGAGCATGGATCGAAGTTGAGTGGTGTAAGCCAATTGAGAGCAATGGAATTTAGTTGGTTAGCCGATTGTGTTTCGTGATTCAGTTGTGCGATCGAGCGGATTCGCACGTTCAGTCGTAGGAGGGGAGGGCGTCTACTTGGCCTTCCGTCCGAGCTGTCACACTGCGACTGGAAGTCGGGGCCACTTTTCCAAGACGCTCAATCTGGCACGGAGCTTGCCTTCTAGTGACCTATCACCACACTTTCGAATGCAGCCACGGGGACAAATGCCATGCACTATCACACGATTCTTTTTGCCACGGATTTCTCGGGGCGTGATCTGGCCGCATTTAAATCAGTTTGCCGGTTAGCTCTCGGTTGGGAAGCCAAACTGCTGGTGCTGCACGTTCAAGATCCACACTTTTCCGATTTGCCAAAAGCAAAACAGAAGGATCCAAAGGTTGAGTTCACAAACTTCATCCCGACTGACCTTGCGATCGAGTTTGACCACTTTCTGAAGATCGGCGACCCCGGTAAAGAGATCTTGAGATTCATTCAAGAACACAGCGTCGATATGATCGCGTTGGGGACTCATGGGCGAACCGGGAGAAATCGAGTATTTAGTGGAAGCGTCGCGGAAGCGGTGATGCGAAGTGCGAACTGTCCCGTTATGACGCTCCGCCAAGCAGCATGCAAAGAAGTCCGATCTTCCGAGAAAGGAACACTAAAAATCTTGGTTCCCATTGATTTCTCGGTTTACGGATACGCGGCGTTGGATTTTGCAACCAAACTGTGTTTGGAAACCAAAGGAAGTATCACCATCTTGTACGTTGACCAAGAAAATACGAGCCCATCGGAAGAGCAAAAAAATTGGGGTCAATTACGAAAGTTTATGCCAACGAATGACCGGGTCGATTGCAGTCACAAATTATTGACTGGCGATCCAGCGAAAACGATCAATGAATTCGCTAACACCAAAGGATTTGATTACGTCATCATTGGAACACACGGACGATCAGGAATTGGCCGTGCGCTCCTCGGCAGTGTTGCCGAACAGGTTGTCCGCCATGCCAACTGTCCGGTCCTTACAGTCAAGCCGGACAACAAGCGAGCAACCGTTCCGATTCATTAGGCTGTGACGGAAACCCTCGGCTTCATGGTCTCTTGATTAAACAAGTTTCAAATTTTTAGAGCGCTGATCATAACCCGACGCGTGTGAGCGAGGGATCAAATCGTTCGTGTTATCCCTCGCTCAAGCGTTTTGAAGTTGCACTCTAATACAAGCCCGCGAAGCGCCAGAGCGCCAGCGAGTGAGTAATTGCATGGATTTGGACTCACTCGCTGGCGCTTCGGGCTTGTATTTGCACGGTTCGATTTTTCCATTTTCTGTAGCTACTGCCGGATGGAAGCTGAATTTTGATGCGATGTGTGCAACTTCAAAACTCACGCGTCGGGTTATGAATAAATCAATAAACCGCTCACGCGGTAGTCCCCGGTCAGTTCTAATCGTTGACGTGTGCAACACATCCTTCGGCGGAGCTTCGACTCTCCCCACAACAATGTTTGCGAGCGAGTGGCCATAAGGAGCTAGGGCTTCGTATCACCCGTTGACACTTTGTCCTTGAAAAACCTATCATATCGCCTTCAAACATCCGCTTTTTCGCCACGAGCGACCAGCTCAAAAGGTTCCCACATGAGTTCGTCTTCCGACGCTTTTAATACCCGATCTACCTTCACCGCTGCGGGCAAGGAAATCGGCATCTACCAGATTGGTAAACTGCAGGAACAAGGTATTGGCAATGTCGACAAGTTGCCGTTCTCGATTCGCGTTCTACTGGAATCCGTCTTGCGAAACTGCGATGGAAAGATCGTTACGAAAGAAGATGTTGTAAATCTGGCCAATTACAACGCGGCCAGTCCAGCCAAAGTAGAAATTCCATTCAAGCCTGCACGCGTTGTGCTGCAGGACTTTACGGGAGTCCCAGCCGTCGTTGACTTGGCGGCGATGCGAAACGCCATGGCACGACTCGGTGGCGATCCAAAAAAAATCAATCCGTTGATCCCGGTTGATCTCGTAATTGATCACTCGGTTCAAGTAGACCAGTTCGGCAGCAGCACGGCCCTTGCGGCAAACGTCGAGCTTGAATTCAAACGTAACCGCGAGCGATATGAGTTCCTTCGCTGGGGCCAGAAATCATTCGACAACTTCCGCGTTATTCCACCAAACGTTGGGATCGTGCACCAAGTGAACCTTGAATTCCTCGCCAAAGGCGTTTTCGTCCGCGAAGATGAGCATGGTCCTGTCGCAATGCCTGATACGCTCGTCGGAACGGACTCTCACACCACCATGATCAACGGGCTTGGCGTGTTGGGCTGGGGCGTTGGAGGTATCGAGGCGGAAGCAGCGATGCTCGGACAGCCAATTTACATGCTGCTCCCAGAAGTCATCGGTTTCGAACTCGTCGGAAAACTGGCTCCGGGAGCGACC
>CAYGUE010000033.1:0-13138 GCA_964352885.1 uncultured Pirellulaceae bacterium | reverse complement strand
GGAGCGACCGCAACAGATATGGTTTTGACAGCGACGCAGCAACTTCGTTCCGCTGGCGTGGTTGGTAAATTCGTCGAGTTTTTTGGCGAAGGTGTCAACGGAATGCCGCTTGCCGATCGTGCAACGCTGGCGAACATGGCACCAGAATACGGTGCGACGATGGGTTTCTTCCCGATCGATGAAGAAACGCTGAACTACATGCATCGTACTGGACGAACCGCTGAAGAAGTTGAAATCGTGGAAGCGTACACAAAGGCTCAGGGCCTGTTTCGAACTGGAAACGAAAAACCTGATTTCACTCGCACGCTCAAGCTGGACCTCTCGACCGTCGAGCCATCGCTGGCCGGACCGAAGCGTCCTCAGGATCGCATCTCACTTTCAGATATGAAGGAAGCTTTCAACACTTCACTGACAGCACCCGTCGGCCATAGTGGATTCGGGCTTGATACGTCGGTACTTGATGTGGAAGCCAAAGTCGAAAACAACGGGCACTCGTCGATGATCGGCCACGGTTCGGTAGTGATCGCGGCGATTACCAGTTGCACGAACACGAGCAATCCTTCTGTGATGATCGCTGCCGGTCTGCTCGCAAAGAAAGCCTCCGAGCGTGGCTTGACAGTTCCGCCGTACGTGAAAACCAGCCTCGCACCCGGCTCACGCGTCGTCACGGACTATCTGGACAAAGCCGGCCTGACCAAATCGCTTGAGTCGCTCGGATTCCATACCGTTGGGTACGGCTGCACGTCTTGCATCGGCAACAGTGGTCCTTTGCCGCAACCCGTTTCCGATGCGATTGTCGCTGGCGAACTGGTCGCGTCGAGCGTTCTGTCTGGAAACAGAAACTTCGAAGGTCGGGTGAATCCAATGACCAAAGCCAACTACCTCGCGAGCCCACCATTGGTTGTGGCTTACGCATTGGCGGGCACGACCGACATCGACTTGGTGACAGAACCGCTTGGCAAAGACGGCGACGGCGGAGATGTTTTCCTGAAGGACGTTTGGCCAACACACGACGAAGTCCAAACGGTTCTCGACTCGAGCCTCTCGCCAGAGATGTTCCAGAAACAATACGGTAACGCGTTCGATTCGAACGAGACGTGGAACGCAATCAAAGTCGGTGAAGGCGATCTCTACGATTGGAGCGAAGCAAGTACTTACATTCAAGAGCCGCCATTCTTGGCCGGTTTGACGAAGGAAGTTACAGCGATCAAGCCGATTGCTGATGCTCGCTGTCTGGCTTTGCTTGGCGACAGTGTCACCACGGATCACATTTCACCTGCTGGAGCGATTGCCAAGGACGGACCTGCGGGCCGATTCCTGCAGGAACGTGGCGTCGCGCCGGCATCATTCAACAGCTTTGGATCACGTCGCGGCAACGACCGAGTCATGGTTCGCGGTACGTTCGCCAACATTCGAATTCGCAACCAGTTGGCGCCGGGTACTGAGGGGGGGTGGACCACTCATATTCCATCCGGCGAAGTCATGTCAATCTATGAAGCATCGATGAAATATCAGGCCGACGGAGAATCGTTGGTTGTTCTTGCCGGAAAAGAGTACGGAACAGGTTCAAGTCGTGACTGGGCAGCAAAGGGCACGATGATGTTGGGTGTGAAGGCCGTCATCGCTGCCAGCTACGAGCGTATTCACCGCAGCAACCTAGTAGGCATGGGCATTTTACCATTGGAGTTCGCTGACGGTCAGTCTTGGCAGTCGGTTGGTCTAACGGGAAAAGAAACGTTTTCGATCCCGGATCTGAGCGATGACTTGCAGCCACG
The DNA here is from genome assembly GCA_964352885.1 of uncultured Pirellulaceae bacterium. Lineage (GTDB taxonomy): Bacteria > Planctomycetota > Planctomycetia > Pirellulales > Pirellulaceae > Mariniblastus. The sequence goes on along the minus strand of CAYGUE010000033.1, from coordinate 11,363 downwards.
CTCGACGATCAAGGTCATTGCAAAGGCTGACGATGGCGAAGAGATTACGTTCGACGCCGTTGTTCGAATCGATACTCCGGTTGAGATGGACTACTACCGCAACGGCGGAATCCTGCAGACGGTTTTGCGAAACTTGTTGTAACGCTAATTCACCGGTTGGACGCTGCGTGCAATTTGCATGCAGTGTCGCACTGGCAGTTGTTTCGTTTTTTGCGACACGTTGTCGTCCGTAATTCCGTTGGGCGAGCTACCGTGAATGACTGCGACGACAATCCATACGCCTCGCCAAATGCAGCATCTCAGCTGAAAGAATTTGGCTCAGACTTCGAGCCTCCTTTGCCTCCCAAAGCGCGGCCCATGTTTCGTGTTCTTGCTGGTGGTTTGGCTTGCTTGATCTTCAGCATTGCATTGTTCCCGATCATGCCCCTCAGCGCCGGCACAGTCGTGTTCATGATTTCCATGGCAATCTTCGGCCTGCAGTTTCTCTTTGCGGCTATCACAGGACGTTGGTTTACTCTCGGAAATGTCTGGCGTCGCGCGTAGTTCGACGGTCACACAACATGGTTTTTGCGTAAATTCGCGGCTGCCGTCGGTGGGATGAACTTGATCGCTTCGGTCATGTTCCCTCTGTGCAAACCCGCGATCGCCTTCGCTGTTTGGCGACGGACGTTGTAGGTGTTGGTAGAATCGTTTAGTAGTTCAATCTCGTTCACTTCGGTTGAGATCGGCGACGTAAAAACCTCCTGTTGTACGGCCTCGCCTTTATGCATGAGCGACGAAATCACAAACAATTTGGCCGCAAGCACAGCACCATCATCACTCCGATTGGGCTCGCCGGTTTCGCCGCATTTGCGTTAATGTTTGCGAATTGGTCTACCGGCGGGCTGCGATTTTGGGCTGCGTCAGCGGCCTTTGGTGCTGCGTTCGTGTCGATAGCAATATTAGAATTTGTTCGATTCCGACGATTTCATTGCCCGCAGTGCGCAGAACGACTTCCGAAGCTGGATTTCATGAAGTTAAAAGTCGGTGAACCAATTTGCTTCGTTTGCGACCGTTGCAACGTTGAATGGGACTCTGGCCTCTCGCTGCCCGATGCACCATAGTTCTCCGCTCGCATAATTGTTTTTTTCTGCAAGCTTGGTGCGCGATCACGTTCGCTCTTTGGCAACGGGCGTTGGCATTGGTACAATTGCACTTACTCAAAGTCACTCGAATCATTCAAGGCGGTGACGCAACAACCTCCCGTTATCCGCTCCGAGTATGAACCGATCTGGCCTTACACGACGGCGCGTGCTCCGAATCGCCGTGGGCTTATTTCTCGCGTTTGTCGCCTACGATTACGTCACGTATCATTAGAACTACAGCTCTGCGATGGACGTAGCTCGGCGACACGGTGCCCGGATTGGCTCGCTGCTTGACTGGCCCTTCGGCCGGGAATGCCGAATCACATTTGACAAACCTATCGACCACGACGCGATCAATGAGTTGACCGTTCTCAACTCACTCACATCGCGCCACTGGGTCGGGGTCGCGCTCAACTACGACCTCGATGAGGCCGAACTGCAGCATGCGCAAACTTCACTGCACAACTGCCACGTTTTTCAAATAGACTCGTCCAATCGCCGACCGTAGTGGCCGGACAACATGGTTTTGCCGCAAAGGCCCTTTCGGGCACACCTTCGTTGGTGATTCACGCTCACTGGCTTATCATTAACGGTTCGTAATTCAACGTCTTCACCTTCGGCAACTGCGGTGACGGCAAACCTCCCGTTGTGCGGACGAGTCCAATTGATAATCCCTACGATTCCCCATCCACCGCAGGTTCATCACCGCCTGGCAGCACCGCTTCCGCACCAAACTTTCAACGCGGATTAGTTTCACTTTGTCTCGGCTTAGTTGGCGTTCCAGTCGGCGCTGTCCTATGTAGCGTTGGTTACCTCGCCGTCATCTTCCTGCTCGAATCGGCATTTGTTCCTCCGCTGCACTCACCGGAAAACTATGGCCAGTTCGGCTTCCTTTTAATCGTTTTTGGATTCCTCGGTCTCTTTTACGGTGCGTCGTTCGCGTTGCTGCCATACTCCCGATTCCTATTGTGGCTTCCAGCGTTCTTGCTTATTTCCGTATTCGCACTATCAGGTGACATTGCTAAACATTTTGACGCTACCGAGGTTACTTGCACGGCGATGATCATTGTCGGCGCGCAGATCGTGATCCTTGCACTGCTGACGTCCACGATTGTTCGTCGTCTCGAACGATATTGAATTTATCTGGAGAATTGTTGCAATTATTCGCCGCCCAATTCGAAGTGCTGATAGAGAGTCTCTCAGCCATGACAGCCTGCTGTGGCGAATAGTCCATCCGCCAAGTCCATCAAGTGCGTTTCATGCCTTCTATTCTCGGTCACCCATCGGCGAAACGTCTCTTGGCGTGCCTTCTATTTGCAATCCAGGCTACCTCGAATACGATGGCGACGGCGCAATCCGAATCGTCGGAAACGAATCAACAAACGGTCGCCCGTCTGGTTGCAGAGGCTGGCCAAGCCTATGACCAAAGGGACTTTGAGCTGAGCGTTGAGAGATATTCAGCAGCAATGGATCATGGAGAGGAAAGTAGTACCGCTGCCTACAACGCGGCCTGCAGTGCTTCATTGGCAGGAGAAGCAGACCGGGCTTTTGAATTCCTAGGCATGGCTCGGGAACGAGGTTGGATCGATTCGCGGCACCTCAAACGAGATCCAGATTTGAAACCTCTGCACAAAGATCCACGCTGGGATACTTCGATTGTTCAATTTGAAGCTGCAAAGAAGCTAAATGATACGCGTTGGCAAAGTAAAGCATTTGAAACTCCTTACGCCGACAATCTGTCCGACGCGGAAAAAGTCGCCGGACTTTCTAAATTGTGGGCAGAAGTTAAGTTCAATTTTGTGAACTTCCATCTGGTCCCAAAACTCGATTGGGATGCAGAGTACGTGGCTTGCCTACCCCAAGTTCTCGAAACAACATCGACGCTTGAGTACTATCGCTTGTTGGAAAAACTCGTCGCCCAACTACACGATGGCCACACCAACGTGTTCTTGCCTACGCAACTTCACGGCGCGTTTGACGCTCGTCCAGGATTCCAAACTCGTTTGATTGACGGCAAGGTCTACGTTGTCAGCATTTCGGATTCAGCTATTCAAGATTCCGGCATCGAGGTTGGACAGGAATTGCTCAAAATCGATGGCGTCCCTGTCATGGAACATGCGCAGCAAAACATTGAACCTTACATGACTGCATCGACACCTCAAGATCTTGCGACACGAACTTACGGGTCTTCGTTGATGCGAGGTCCGCTAAAGAAAAAGATAGCGATCGAGGTGGCTCAACCGGACGGAACGCAGATCAAAATGACGGTCAGCCGCCAGGCCCAAAACCGACTTGTTAAATACATGTCAGGTCCGCCGGCTTTTGAGCTCGAAATGTTGGAAGGCAACCTTGCTCACGTAAAACTCAACTCGTTTGGAACGATCAAAGCATCCACGGATTTTGCAAACGCATTTGACAAGCTGTCGAAAGCCGATGGAATGATTTTGGATGTTCGTCAAAACGGTGGCGGCAACAGTAGCGTTGGCTGGACAATCATCGGATTTCTTACCGACAAGCCATTCCAAACCACGCGTTGGCACACTTTGCAGTATCGCCCAACATTTCGAGCATGGAATCGCCAACCGCTGTCCCAACATGGTGCGGCCTCGGGAACTTTCAGCGCTGATACGAACCATCACTATCAAAAGCCCGTTGTCATGCTCATTGGACCGAAGACATTTTCGGCGGCCGAAGACATGGTAGCGGCATTCGACATGCTTGACCGCGGCAAGATCATTGGCCAGGCGACTGGTGGAAGCACGGGACAGCCACTTATGTTTCCGCTGCCTGGTGGAGGGACGGCTCGCGTTTGTACGAAACACGATTCGTACGCAGATGGAACCGAATTCGTCGGTAAAGGAATCCAACCCGATATTGAAATCACTCCGACCATTGACGACATCCGCAATCAAAGGGATCGTGCCCTGGAAGCCGCTGCTGCCGAGCTCAGAAAATAGCGTCAGCAAATTAACGCTCATGATTTTTCACAATAGTGCTTTCGAGACACTTTCCTTGTTTCGCAACTTGGGCTTTTTCTTTGTACCGATGGCAGCGACAATCGCGAAGTCTCTCATGATGCACACCAGGCAATCGTTGAGATGGCTGAGTCATTGATCGCATTGGAAATTCGTGACGGCTAAATTTAAGAACGACGATAGAACCAATTGGATCGGATCGATCTGGATGGTCGCCTCAATGGCAGCATTTGCGGTCGAAGATGCGTTTATCAAAGCCTCCGCCGAGGTGCTTCCGGTTGGCCAAATACTAGTTATCTTTGGCTTTGGGGGCGCGTTTCTGTTTGCTTGCATCGCGATGCTAAACAAAGATCGTTTGTTCGCGCCAGAAGTCCTATCACAGCCAATGCGTGTCCGCATGCTATTCGAGATCGCTGGACGACTATTTTACGTACTCGCGATTTCGCTGACCCCATTGTCGGCAACGACCGTCATTCTTCAGGCGACCCCGTTGGTCGTGGTTGTCGGCGCCGCGATTGTCTTTCGTGAAAAGGTTGGCTTGCGCAGATGGATCGCTATCTTTGGCGGTTTGATCGGCGTTGTTATCGTGATTGGTCCGGCATCTGATGGCTTTTCGATGCTTTCAGTTCTGGCAGTGATCGGGCTACTCGGATTTTCAGGGCGGGACTTGGCCAGCCGCGCTGCACCCGCCAAGGTCAGCACTTCGATCCTTGGTCTATATGGGTTTGTATCCGTGTTCGTGGCAGGCGCGCTATTTTCTGCTTGGCAACGAGCAACTTTCGTCTGGCCCAACTTCGAGGTTTCCCTCTATCTGTTTGGCTGCGTATTGGTGGGAGTCGCAGCCTATGCATGCTTGATGAAAGCGATGCGCACCGGTGAGGTGTCATTCGTGACCCCATTCAGATATTCGCGATTGTTCTTCGGAATTGCCTTGGGCGTGTTTCTATTTGGTGAGCAATTGAATTTTCGAATGCTGATTGGATCGGCGCTGATCGTTGCCTCCGGACTGTTCATCGTCTGGAGGAACAAGACGGTCACAACCGGAAACTAGTGGTCAATCCACGTTGAGTTAACAGGTTGCGTAGCTCGTCAAGAGCTTCGGCAGTGTATCTAATCGTGGAAAAGTCTTGACCACTTTCACAACGCCCACATTGGATATTACTTAAACGCGACGCGCTCAATGCAACGAAGTCCTCAAAAAGCCGGCTGCTCAACGTGGCTAGAATGCCATACACTTTGAGTGCGGTTCTGTCACACGAACGACGGTGAACACACAGAATTTAATCAGCCTCAACCATGGAGAGTCATACATGAGCATCAGCTGCCGTGCAATTGTTTCGTTTCGATCGTGTTCCAGCGCAATTGCGTTGGTTGCATTTGCACTGTCCGCATTTGCTCCAACACTTTGCTCTGCCGTTCAGCAAACGCCTAATCCGAAACTGGCTCGACCGATTGAAGGCTCATTGATTCTCGCTGGCGAAGGGGAAGTGCCTGACTATGTGGTCGATTGTTTTATTCACCTTTGCGGAGAGGCGTCTCCCGAAATCGTGGTCGTTTGCCTAGATGGGAAACCCAAGATCTCGACAGAGCGATGGAAGCAACGCGGTGCGAAATCAGTTCAATTGATTGACTCAATTCCAACCCAGTCAGATCATTTAGTGCTTTCGCTTCTGAATGCGAACGGCGTATGGTTCGAAGGCGATGCCAAACCCCTTAGAACGCACTCTCTGTTCCCGACACTTGTTCGCAATGTCGCTGAGCGGGGCGGTGTCGTCGGTGGAGCGGGAGTTGGCACATTTGAGATCACCGAACAAACGAGCAGTGGGAATACCGTTGACTGCCCGCAGGGGTTTTGCTTGCTTCCGCGTTCCACCATTCAATTCAGTTCGTTCGAACAACAAAAATCAACAAGCAAAACGCCGGACAAAAATACGGCACCCATCCAGTGGCATGTTCCGGAGTCCTCGGCATTTATTGTTCATCATGGCCGCCAAGTCTCTGCGTTGGGGGCAAACAATGTCGACGTGAGGCTCGCTGGCAACAACGAATGGCCGGAACGAACGGCAATCATCAACTCGATTGATGCTTTTGACCCCGGTGATATCCCGGCATACAACCTTGATTTGCTTTCCTGGCTTCGATCATCATTGGAACGCCAAGGCCCCGTTTTTCCTCCGGAGAAGGCACCTGCAACCATTGTCGAGAACGGGACGTTGATTTTGCACGGTGGTTCGGGAGTCGACGAAGAAACGTTCGAACGTTTCATTGATGCGGCGGGCGGGAAGGATGCGGCTTTCGTTTGCCTCCCCAGTGCATCGAATTTTGATTCCGGTGAAGAGCCCAACTCTTACAGTGCTGAGCGCCTTCGAGAGCTCGGATGCAATGACGTCACGATACTTCACACAACCGACCCGCTGATCGCGGATCAGGATGTTCGTTTATTGGAGGCGTTGAAACGTGCTCAGGGTATTTGGATTGACGGGGGACGGACGTACCGCATGATGGATCGTTTCGGAAACACAAAAGCCGAGGAACTTATGCGAAGCGTTCTTGAAAGAGACGGAGTGATTGGCGGAAGTTCTGCTGGCTGTCAGGTGGCAGGTGACTTCTTGGTGCGCGGGAATCCTCGCACAAACAAAGATTTAGTATTCGAAGGCTACACTCGCGGATTTGGCTTCATTGAAGGAGTCATTCTTGACGCCCATTTCTTGCAACGTGGCAGAGGCGAAACGTTCGAGCCTCTCATGAAACAATACCCACAGATGCTTGGGATCGGCATTGATGAAAAAACCGCGATCGCAATCCGAGGCACCGTCGCCGAAGTGCTGGGGTCCAATTCAGTCTCGTTTTATGACGTGACAACTGGCGCTAACCTAAAATCAATAGTTCTGCAGAATGGCGCGAAATACGATTTGCAAAAGAGACAACAGGTCAAATAGTGAAAGGATCGTTGGGCACTGCGGTTTTGTGATCGGCTTGCTTGCTTCGCACCGCCGGTGTCTTTTGTTAAACTGTTCTGGATTGACGAGAACTCGCGTCGCCAGCGGTGATGTAGAAAACCCTTGTGGTGTAGAAACCTTTCGTCAAGCCAGTTCAGTTGCCCAACCCAATGCCCGATGAACCCCAAGCAGTTGGCTTTCTCGCTGATCCGTTGCAGCCAAGTGCGTTTCGCGTTTGCATGCAATGTGATGCGTGGTTTGCACTGAAACGCATCGCGAAGCAGGATGGGGAAGCCAACGGCTCGATCACGACCTATCGCTGCAAGAAGTGCGGTGCAGCATTTGATTTTGCTGAACACCATCCAACTGATGCAATCTGATCAATCACTACAAGTGGTGCGGACAGTATCAATTGAACGCGGTCATTCTCAATGACAGGCAGATTCCTTCTCAATAGCCGACATTGGCATCCGAAAATCAAATCGATTAATTAGGATACGATTCCAAGACCAAACAGTCATTTGACCCAAGACTTCTCTTATCTTTTCTGGTTCATTCGCAACATGATTTCTCGACCGTATCAAATCTCACTTGCGCTAGTGTTTTGTTCTTTGCTCCCTTCAACCTCCGCTGCGGATCTAGTCTTGGACTCGAATCTTTCGTCGGCAACCATCACGATCGCGAATGTGAGCCAAACGTCAGCGACATCGGGCACGGTTCTGTTAGCGACAACGCCGGTCTCGAGCCCGTTTTCGACTGCCCAGATTCAGGATTTTGATCTGGTACTTGATGATGGATTGAATTTTGTGATCTTGGGGGGACTTGTAACGCTGACGTCAGCAGGCGGTGAGCTTAGTATTGAGATGGTGACTCCCGGATCTGCTGGTACGGTTACCGGCGGACAGTTTGATCAACTAGGAAATACTGTCGCGGCCACTGGTACGTTGGCTCTATCCGACCCTTTTAATCTTGCAGGAGGCAGCGGACCGTTTGAGTTGGGTTCTCTGGGCAGCCAAATGGTCGACTTTAACGATATCACCATCAGCTCCGTTGGCGAAATCGTGACGATCGATGCTCAATATGTCTTTGGCGATACGATTAGCGGCATCGATGTGACGGTTTCAGGAAGAATTGTTGCTTCCGGATCCGTTGCGGTCCCTGAACCTTCGACCATGTTGATCGTCGGAGCATGTTTACTAACAGGATTGGCTCGTCGTCGACGCAGAGTCTAGCGGAGCGACGTAGCGGAGCGACGTAAGTCGCAAGCTCCCGTTCAATTTGCTCGCCAAATCCCGTCCGAAGCGGACGGGCTCACGCCCTGCCGACAGAAAGAATAGCAATCGAGAGATGGGTGTTCCCGACTGGTGTTGAGTCGATCCAAGCATCTCAATAGTATCCGGACATCGACATGTTGGCAGATAAAACGATTCGTTTCATGTTTGGCTGGCGCGGAGTTGAATTCTTTGGATGGATAACGAGCGACACATTGTTCGCGTTCTGAAGGCAATCGTCCTGACCGGACTGATGCTCGTTACCGGTTGCGCAGCAACGAAAACATCACGTGAGCTCATGCCAACCCCGATAGGGCTGACACTGGGCGTTCAGCATCCCGGAGGCGACTTCCAAGCTGCCTGCAATGGTGCTGTGGAAGAGATCCCAGTTTTTGTCGTAAGCGGCCGAAACCTTGTGGAGAAAAAAGAAGCTCTTGATCCGTTCGGTTCTGAGCGCAGTCGGCATCCTAGTTTGGGCGTCGCGTACGTAACGATCGGGGAAGGACTAACCGCGCAGGAGTTACACCACGAAACTGTAAGTAACAACAAACGCAAGAGAGCTCGTGCCGAATTCAAAAGAATCGAGATTACGAAACAACCCATCGAGATTGACCCATGGAAAGTAAAAGACAACGTGATTCGCCATGATGGAAACCCGTGGGTCCAAGCCGTCAGAGCTCAACTCGATCAGAGTCAAAATCGCACGATCTACATTTACGTGCACGGCTATAACACCGAGTTCATTGACAACACTCTACTGGCCGCGGAATTTTTTCACTATCTAGGCAGGCAAGGGGCGATCATCAGTTTCGAATGGCCTTCGGAATCGAGGCTTCTGGGATACATCGCTGACAAAGGCAACGCAACCTATAGCACCCGCCATTTTCGCGCGATGCTTTCCAATATCGCGAAGGAATGTGGCGTGGACTCGATCACTATCATCGCCCACAGCGCAGGTACGCCAATTGTCGTTGGTGCGATGCGAGAGATCAGATTGCTTGAGTACGACCTGACGGCTCAACAAGTGCAACAAAAATACAAACTTGATCGCGTTGTCCTCGCGGCTCCCGACATGGATCTGCAAGAGTTTATCAACGGTGTCTTTGACCGTTTTTACGAAGTCGCCAACGCAGTCGCAGTCTACGCTTCTCCAAAAGATAGAGCTCTTAGCATCTCGGCAAAGCTTTACGGCAACCAAAGGCTCGGTGGAGCTGTTGGGAATCTTGAAGATTGGGAGAAGCAGGTTCTAGGCAATGTAAGCCAAATCCAGCTGATCGATGCATCGCAAGCCGAGCGGATATTTGGAAATTTTTTGGGGCACAGCTACTTCCATCGTGACCCATGGATCAGTTCTGACATTGGATCATTTATTTTGGATAGAACCCCGGAAAACCGCGGGCTGGTTCGATCCGACGATGCGATATTTTGGAATTTCCCGATCGACTTTCCGGACAGGCTGCGAGAAAGGCTTAGCTTGCCAGCGCTCCGATCAGTCTCTGATGTGTTGAATCATAGCAGGTAGTTTTGACAGTTAAGTTGCGAGCTGTCCGCCTATTGCCTTCGCATGGCACTGATACAATACTGAAAGCGCTCGTCATGAATGTATCTTTCGAGCCCGATTGAATCCTAGGAGCCCGAACTTCAATGCCAGAGACTCCGACTGTCAAACCTGACGTAAAGCCGGCACCATCTCCAAAACCGGATATTCAGCCAAAACCATCTCCAGCACCGTCGCCGTTCGAACCTGCTTGGCCTGAAACGCGTCCGTTTCCACAGCCAAAGGGACACCATTGGTTCCAAGACGCCACGTTCGCTAGCAAATCGACACGAAACTAATGCCACAGCAGGATCCGCTCCCAGCCGAACAACGGGGCATCGTCAATAAACGGTTATCGCTGAACTTGTTGATTCAAGGGGCGGCAACGCATGCCTATCTGACCGCGCATCATCTGGTCTCGGACGGATTAAACGAACTCGATTCAGAATTACTTCCGACTTACGAACAAATGTTACTTCGTGCGAGACTTGGCTATTGGGTTGGAGGCATTCCCATGATCATGGGCAGCCCAACAAAGTTCTGGAAACGAATCGTAAAAAATGGTCACGAGTTCGGCTTCCATCCGTTTTTCGTCAAGCATGGGTTCCGTCTTGCGACTGAAACCAAAGCCGACGTAATGAGTCGATGTAGAGATGCCCAAATCTCAACCAATGGCGTCCGGAATGAAGTCGCCTCCGCGAAGCTTTATCTTCAGCTGGTTGCGATTGAGGCACCGCACATTGAATCACTGCAAAAATTGGCAAAGGTTGCATGTTGCGAGATCTATGGGATTGATCCGCATTTACTTTTTGGGGAACTTACGAACTCTCCCCGGTTTGGCGAAGTTCGAGAACCCGAAACCGTTCGAGGCAAACTTATTTTGCAATGCATGGCCGGATGGAGCGCGGTCGTTCGACGCAACGGGCGACTGGCCGTGAAAGCGAAAGCCACGTTTTGGCCGCTGTTGTTGCACGAACTGATAAAGGGAACGGTTGAGCTAATCTGCCTTCATGGAATGAGTGGACTTGAAGAAGACGAATTCGAAATCGCAATGGATCACACGGAGCACATCGAGTTCGAGGTGCCGATGCTTCAGGTTGGTGGTACGTTTTTTCAAAAGTTTCTCGCTGCCCGTCCACGCGAAATTTCACTTGCGGAGTGCACGATGCATGTGGCAAGGTTCGAACCTTCGGTTTTGGAAACGTTCATGTTTCAACTGATCGAGTCACCGAACCGCGCTACGGATATGCTTCGCGGTGCGGCAAATGCAAGCTGAACAGTCGTTACCGAACCTCGATCAACAATTTTTTGAGTTTGGCAGATTGTTTCGGATTGGAGCAGAATCCACTACAATATCTGCAACCGATATCTTGAATGAGAGCTTGACCATGAAATTGCGTTTCCGAAGTTTTCCATGTGTAGCGACGTGCCTTCTGCTGTCGATGTTTTGCTGCCAGGCAGATGCCGATGACTGGACGAGCTTTCTTGGTCCGGGAGCTGCAGTGTTTCTTCCGATG
>CAYGUE010000032.1:0-48891 GCA_964352885.1 uncultured Pirellulaceae bacterium | reverse complement strand
CCTTCACAAGTGCCGCCGCCTCAGCCACCGCCGCCGCAATTTTCTTGAGGTTCAATCGCGACTTGAACTCGAAGGCCCGCAATGTTGTGCGAAAGGTGCTCTCCAACAAACCCGACGATCTGTTCAGGCGTCTTGCCTTGCAGATCCATCAACTGATCCGTACGAAGCACCGGTTTCTTGAGTCGATCAAAGCCGATCGATTCAGCAATCTCTTGCAAGTGGAATTCGATGCGAGCTTTCTCGTGATCGCCGAGATTGGGTTTTGGTTTGAAGAATGCCATGCGAATGTCGGCTTGAACTAGACGGAAAAACAGGGACGCCAGCCGCCAAGCTTACCCAAACATGGTCGATTCCGCAGCGCCGATCGCAGCCGCTTGATATCGAGCAACAATGACCGGATTGTCATCCATCACGAAACATCGACGTGGTGGATACATCCGTAAACAAGCCAACCGTTCAAACCCTTAGTCGGTTAGTTCTCCTTTTTAGTAACGAAAAAATGAGCATCCTCACACGACGAAGGCAGTGCCAGAACGTCCCATACAAATAATTCATACACATTCCATCACCACCTAAACGGGTGAGAAACTAAAAGAATATTCTGACTTGCTACATGCGACCAAGACAACTGACTATATTTGATTACGTTGTCATGATCGTGGAAACGAACGAACCGTTCCTTAAACTGCGTCAACGAGAGACACTCAGATTAAAAGGTACAATTGCGAAGCAGATCCATGCATCAACCCGCTGAAGACACCAGTACTGACTGGAACACCTTGATTAAAAGGGCTCGTGCTGGATGCGACGCCGCGTTGGGTGAAATACTTGAATCGGTTCGAAGTTACTTAATCCTGATCGCAGAAAGCGGATTGGGTTCTCGCGTGCGTTCCAAGTTTGGCGCCTCCGATATTGTTCAGCACAGCATGCTGGAAGTCCAACAGTCGATCGGAGAATTCCGAGGTGGCTCCGAAGGAGAATTCCGGCTGTGGTTGAAACGGATTGTCATCAACAATCTTACTGACGAAGCCAGGCGTTACACGCACACCTACTCGAGATGTGTTGGGCTGGAAGTTTCAGCTGGCAGACTCGCTTCGCAAACATGCCATTCGCATCTGGAAACACCAAGTTGGCATTTACTCCGCAAAGAGCTTGACCTGCAATTGGCACAAGCCGTATCACAACTTCCGAATCGTCAACGGTACGTCATCGAAGCCCGGCATCGGCACGGATTTGATTATGCTCAGATCGCATCGCAGCTTGAAATTTCCGAAGCAGGCGCCAGAAAGCTTTGGTCGCGAGCCGCAGAACAGCTGCGAAGCGTTCTGGATCAGCCTCGATGAATTTGGAAAACAAGGAAGAACCAGACGACCGCAACGCGGAATTCTCAAGTTTGGAACAGCGGTTGGAAAGTCTTTGGCGCGAGGAATTGCCGTCAAAACAAGAGCATGCCGGTTTTTTGTTCGCTGGGTATCATGTCATCGATGTTCTTGGGCGGGGTGCGTTTGGTATTGTCTATTTGGCGGAAGATCGCAAAACAGGAACCAAAGTCGCGATCAAGATGCCGCGACCAGAAGTACTCGTCGAACCTGAGAAAAGAAAACGTTTTGCTGCCGAAGCCATGCTCGCTGCGAAACTCTCACATCCTGGAATCGTCGAGGTTTATGAAGCACAACCGTCTAGTCCGATTCCGTATATTGTGGCCGCCTATTGCAACGGGCCGAACCTTGCTGAATGGTTGCAGGGCTGCAATGAGCCTCCGCCGTGGCGGGAGAGCATTTGGTTGGTGGCCCAGATCGCCGATGCGGTTGACTACGCTCACAAACAGGGAGTTTCTCACCGCGATTTGAAACCCGCAAATATCATGCTGGTGAGCTCTGACCCAAACAATCCAGAAATTGATTGCCTTCGCAATTGCAATCCTAAGGTTACAGACTTTGGATTGGCAAAGCTGTCAGACCCAACCTTGACTGACACGAGGTCAAGCTTGCTCGTTGGTACACCTGCCTACATGGCGCCCGAACAAATGGACCGCGGTGAACGAACCAAACATGCGTTCGCCGCAGACATCTATTCGTTGGGAGTAATGCTTTTCGAACTGCTAACGAAGCAGATGCCGATTGCGGGTGATTCCTATTTTGAAGTTCTCGACAATATCCGAACGTCTTCACCGATTGGTCTCCGAACACTCCGTAAGGACCTTCCGCGGAGCCTCGCAAACATATGTGCAATCTGTTTGCAGAAAAACCCTCAGGCGCGGTACGAAACTGCGGGAGCTTTCGCGAACGACTTGCGAAATTGTGCCCAAGGAAAACCTGTTGTTGGCAAAAGCACAAGCTTGATCGATAAATCAGTCTACTGGTGCACTCATCCGAGTCGGCTCAAGACGGCAGGGGCATTTACGCTTGGCTGTCAGGCATTAACGCTACTATGGTTCTACGTATCAATTGCCAGCCTATGCCTGTTCAACATTGTGACTTTGGAACAGTATTTTCAAATCATGTTTCAGGATGCAATGATCATCGTTGCAAGCTCAATTCCCATGTGCTGGGGTGGATGGATGGCGCTCAACGGTCGTCGCAAGGGCATTTGGATCGCGATGGTGATGACCCTCTTAATTTTGCCGCTGGCTTTGGCACCACTGTTTGTAGATCCAATTCTTTTCAAGGCGGTCTATGCTGGCCATGACCCTTACTTTTCTTTCGCCCTTCATATGGCGCCCGCATCGGGATTCATTGTTCAGGCATTTCTGCTTGGATGTGCGCTCATCGCGACGCGCCCGGAATCGAATCAGTCGTGACACCGAAACTCGTTGATTCGCCGAATTGATCACCCCAGCTACAGAGTCCTTGAACAAATCTATGGCGGCGGCAAATCTATTGTGACGGAGAATTGTTGGATATCAGGATGTCACGGAGCTGGATGATTTTGAGCACCAAGTCAACGCGATTGGAGACTTTCATTTTCGTATGAATTTGCTCCATGAAGTGCCTGACCGTCCTTACTTTTATGTCCATCGATTCTGCAGTCTCCTGCCGCGTCATGCCTTCAAACATGCGTCGACAGACCTCCAATTCACGAACTGTAAGCTTCATTTGACGAGCGATCTCATGCCATTGCGGCTCTGCCAGCAACCCTTTTCCTGGATGATTCTCCAGTCCAAGTCGGACATTGACTGAAATTGAGTTCGGATCGCTATTTGTCAAAGTTTGTGTCGCTCAGACGGTGCCGTAAACACTCCACTGGCTAATAAGGCAGTGCGTTTCCCAGTAGGCGAGAAGAATTCCACTTTGTGACGCGGAGAAAAGAAATTTTTGCCAAGGCCCGCTGCCCAACACCAAGGAGGTCCTGCCAGGGACTCTTTGGATGCGTGTCGCCAGGCACCGAATGTCGTTCATCCTCATGCATTACTATTCGAATTTCAGGCGGTTTTATTCGGGGTTTCTAGCAGATTCTCGCAGATTCTCGCAATTTCCAGCAGATTCCATGTCACAAACCCCGAACCCATTCGCCTTCTTGATTGGGAGCAATTCCCAATTAAGCTACTCGATAAATAATCTCTATTCCAGTGAAAGCAACCGTGATGAACTCGTTCCAATTGAAGCGGCCCAACCAACAAGGTTTGACACGGCTCCTCGCCGTGCTTGTGGCCACCACATCTGTGTCACTTATGTGCTCGAGTGTCCAAGCCCAGCTGCAGGCCGGGTCAATGATGGTCAACGCTCGTGCTGACCAAACCGTTCGAGTCCTTGCGGGATCACCGTTGAATCCAAGCAACATGGACGTTGATCGGGTGATCAGCGCTTTCGGAGGCTTTGAGCTTTTCTGGGACGCCGAAATGGGCGGAAGTGCCGCGCTCTCCGGCTTCACTGCAGAGTTCGTGGGCACCGATGACGTCTTGGGCGGATTCACGATATTCGGTGGATTGACTGCGCCTGCATTTGTTGACCCCTTTGGCACACTCGAAAACATTCAGTCAGAAGCAAACGGTGATCTCATCTCCGCTGACTTCACGCTTGGCACCGCGTTCAGCATTGTTCTTGATGGTGGTGGCCCGGTTATCTACACGCAGGACAGGGCCATTTTCACTGGATTGCTTAGCGACGGTGCGCCAGGAGAAATCTTCACTTCGCCTGATCCTATCAATGGCCACCTTGCGCTAGGTGGTGATATTGGAGACGATCCAGTGGTTGCAGTAAGTTTTGATCGCAGCGTGACTGCCGTTCCGGAGCCTTCTTCAGCAGCAATCCTCGCATGCATCGGCGTCATGAGTTGCATCGTGCGAAGAAGAAGCTAGGGAACAGTCCCGAAATCGATTCTGCATTTCGATTCTGCATTTCATTAGGGCCCGCTATCCGCTTGGAAAGCTGAGCGACCATGTCGCTCAGTTCTCCAAACCGAAAGCGCGGCTCGGACCTCGGGTTGCGTCTTCGTGCTTTAAGTCGCCCGTTTGTTGCCGTACCAGGCAATATGTTGTCGCGGACAAAAGGTGAATCCGATCTCCAAGCAAAGTGGTTCCAGCCAGACGGCTCGCTGAGACAACGTTGCGGCTTCAATACCTTCCGGCATCAGCAGCACCTTGCCGCGATCGACGGAACCGATTTCCGAGACGTAAGATTCGATCTCAACAACATCCGCGGGATTGGCAACGACGAATTTCAGCTGATAGTTATGTCGTTCAATCAACGACGCAACAACATCGGGGCGATGTCGAGTGGCTTCGTGCTTCTCCGTCCACTGCCCCGCTCGCTCGCGCGACGGTGTCGAATTGGAAAGCTTGGGGCTGATCGACATCAAATCGCATGCCAAGTAGCGGTTGATCGTTCCCGCCGTTTCAATCGTGATGTGAAAGCCATCTTGAGAGAGGTTATCACAAAGCTCTGTAACCGACTTCGACAACATCGGTTCGCCCCCAGTCAAAACAACGTGCCGAGCTGTCTCGTCTTGAGCTTCGACGACTCCGTCGATACGTTGGGGCAATGGTTCTAAAGCCGCATCGTTAACGCGATCAACAATTTCCGAGACCATCATCTGTGACCCCTCCGGCTTCCACGAAGTAAACGGCGTGTCGCAGAAATCGCACCGCAAATTGCAGCCGCTGGTTCGCACAAACACGCTGGGTGTACCGGTCAAATGACCTTCGCCCTGACGAGAGTTGTAGATTTCCGAAATCAGCATCTGGGCTGGTCTCTGTGTTGGGATAAGTTATCGTTTGCGGTCAGTGATGAGAATAAAAACTCACCCCAAACCCTTCAACTCAGACTCAAGCTATGTCCAAGAATTTCCATGAGATGCTCGACCCGATCGAGAATCCATCACCTCATCGGGACTACACGATCGAAATCGTTTGCCCCGAATTCACTTCCGTTTGCCCAAAAACTGGACAACCAGATTTTGGCGAACTGACTTTCGAATATGTTCCGGACGCAGTCATCGTCGAGTTGAAGAGCTTGAAAATGTACCTGCAACAGTTTCGCAATGAAGGCATCTTCTACGAAAACGTGACGAATTCAATCTTTGATGACTTTGTCGCCGTTGTAAAACCAAAAACGGCGAAACTAACCGCCCGCTTTACGCCCCGCGGCGGCATTCGATCGATCATCACGGCTGAGTACACGAAGGACGTATAGTATTGTGGCTGGGGCATCTGGCCCTAGTTCGTAACCAACTGCGGCGAGACGCCACAGCCACAGAAAACGACTTGCCCGAACCCAATCAGTAAATCATGCGACAACCCCAAATCATCCTGTCCGGGTTCGGCGACGAAGCCGCGAACGATCGCACAATGGACCAACAGTTCTCTGCGATGTCGGCCATGGGGCTGCGTTACATGTCGATTCGATTCATTGATGCGGGCAACGGCATCAAGAACGTCATGACGCTCGACGATTCAGAAATCGAAACCGTCAAGCAAAAGCTGGTCGAGTACGGTCTCAAAATCGCAACACTGGGATCCCCAATTGGCAAAACGAAACTCTGCGACGTTGATGACGGAACGAAGACGCCTTACAAACCATTCGAGAAATACATCGAAGAAGACGTCGTCCGGGCATGCGACCTTGCCGATGCTTTCGGGACAAAGCTACTTCGTGGGTTCAGTTTCTATCACCCAAAAGGATCGACCCTAGAAGATCATTTCACTCAAGCCGTCGATCAAGTTGGGCGTATTACTGAGGTTTGCAAATCACGCGGGCTGGTCTTTGGCTTGGAAGTTGAAGCCAATCTTGTTGGCCAAACGGGTCCGCTGCTGGCTCGCATGCACGAATCGATCAACAACGATTCGCTGGTAACGATTTTCGACGGCGCAAACATCGTGATGCAAGGCTACTCAGCTGATCAGGTCTACGATCAGTACGTCACGATGAAGCCAGGACTTGGCTGGGTCCACATCAAGGATTTCGCAAATCCAAATCCAGGGCAGCTGATCGAACACGTCGACGAAGATGCTCTCCAGCAATTTGTCCCCGCCAACGTTGGCGATTCGGGCCACTTGCGAATCATGCGGGACCTTGCCGAATTCTTGCCGACGCTTCACGGTCGCATGACTGCCCTCGGCGTTCCTGGAGTTTTCGCCGACATGGAACCGCACGTTCGCGGCGGCGGTCAGTTCGGTGGCTTCAGTGGTCCCGATGGCATGGGCGTAGCGCTGCGAGCATTTTGCAAGGTCTGTGATCAGGCCGGCGTCGGGTACCACTTGCGTGACTTCGACGATTTGAAAAACGATCGAGGATATTGATCCCGACTGATTACGACGGGCGGACAATTGAGTTCTTTTAGCTGTTCTACGTTGGTGAGCGAAGGACTTCATCTAACACATCTTCACCCCCATGATTGAACGCTCGATTCAACGAAAATGATCAATCGCTCGAGAAAACGAATCCAAACGCTAACTCCCGCTCACGCCTCGTGAATCATTCGTGCAGATAGCGGCCAGCAAGCGTTCAACTTGGAATGATCGCCTGCCAATGAACTTGGCAGCAGTCTATTGTTGCTTACCGAGCATCGCGGCCGGCTGCTGAGCCCCCCCCATCGCCTCTTCCCTGTTCGTTGTTCGAACCAGACGGATCAACCGCACGCCAGCCACCAACCAGATTGCGGCAACAAGCAGCATCATTGGACGGTAGATGACCGCAGTGCCAAATAAAATCACGCACGCCGCCACGACTTCAGAAAGTGGTTTGACCAGAGCACTATTAACCGCAATGACGGCCCGCCGCTGGTTCCGACGAATCTTCGTGTAGAGAGAGTTGAGCGTTGTGTCATGGACGCTGCGGCGCCATATCTCAAGGGACTTTCCGATCGTAGCGACGATCAAACCGACCAGCAAGCCGACACCTAAATTGGAAAACAGGCCAACGAAAAGAAGCGCAACAGGCATCAACAGAATTGGCAGTTTGAGATTCCTTCTAATGAGAAGGCGACTTGTGAGAAAATATTGTGTGACCACGGTCGCCAAACCAACGAGGCCATAGTAAACGCCAAAAAACTGAACCAGCCGCCCCGCATCCCCCTGGAAATAGCTGTTAACCGCTGTCTTCCATTCGAACGAGACAAAGGTCAGCACGATGACTTTTGAGCAAATCAGAATACCAATCCAAAACCTGAATTTGTCGGAACAGACATATTTCTTGGTCTTCAGTCGTTGATTGATCTGCCAGTTAGTCGCGAGAAATGGCCTATCGAATTTGAGGCTTTTCGACCGGGCGAGGATCCAGCCAATTCCAAACGATGCCAGATCCAGAATGCAACCAATGAGCAACCAGCTTCTCAGGCTGATCGCGGAAGACTCGTAGGCCATCAAGCCTCCGACAATAACACCCGCCATCGGCGCCGCCAAACCAACAAGGGCCCATGAAGGTTTGCTTGCTTCGCGGCCAAGTTTTGAGTTCAAAGCAGAGACGACGTTGATTGCGTTGACGCATCCCCGGACCTCCGCGAGCAGATAGATGCCTGCCAGCAACCAAAATGAATGGTGGTAATGGGGAAGCGCAAACCATGCAAGTAGCGAAAACGTAGCGAATATCAATCCAGACCATTGAATGGTTCGGGAAATCGACAGTTTGCGAGTCAGCCAATACCAGACACTTGCTACGACCGCCGTCGTGCAGCCAGCGATTACAAACACCAAAGCAAGTTGGTCGTTCCCCACTCGCGAGAGGAACAAACTATCTCCAACCGTTCGGGCCACAATGTAGGACGTGGCAACGGTTAGAGAATAAAAGAACAGCCTCCAGACAATCGGTTTTTCAACTTGGGGAAGCCTGATCATCGACACGACTATTGGGAGGCGAGGAAAGAATGCATCTTAATCGGAACTCACGCCAATAACCGCTTGCGAGCGATAAAGGACAACGTTCCTACGTAATCCTGCGCATCTGCGCATCTCGTCGGCTTTTTAGATCGGTCTGGCAAAGCTGTTCGGCCTGTCCCAAACAGAGGATATCGATTTCAAGCGGATTCCATTTTGTGATTGAAACTCACTAGCATCCTGTCATGTACTCCGAATTGTAGATATCTCAGTTGCTACGCTCCCGCTAGCGTCTTGCCAAACTCTACTGCTCTCATCTGCAAATTCCTCTACAGTCCCATCCTAAAATTCCAGAGATACATTGGCACAAAAATTTGCAGCCGGCTTCAGAAAAACCGGACAAGCTGGTCGTCGTCGTTCATGGTGTGGGAGATCCCCAACCCGGAGAGACACTGAGCCTCTTTACGCGCTCGATTGCCGAAGAAGATCGGCCGCTCTATGAAGCTCAGCAAACGTTATGGCTAACTGAAAAACCAGACCTCTGCGAAACCGTCACCCAAATCAAAACGTTTCCCGCCCACGTTCGTCGGCTGCAATTTAAAAATGGTTCAATCGAGCTGGTCGAAGGTTTTTGGGGTGATCTCTCTCAAGTTCGCCGGGGGCCAATCGGCGTCATCTTCGGAATGTTTCAGATTCTGTTTGGTTTGCGATACGTGGCTTACGTCGCCGCCGAACAACCAGGAATCGCCGCGCATTGGCTGAAGAAACTTGGGCTGATCAGTTCAAGGATTCTACACGGTCCCGTCATGGCAGTGACTTTCTATCTCTGCATCCTGACGCTGGCCGTTGTCGGAACTCAAGTCATGTGGCCTCAGTCTTACAGAGGAATGCTGTGGACACAGGTTGTGATGGCTGGCTGCGCCGGAATCGCGATTCTGGCGTCGCACACCGGGGACAAGATTACTCGCAGCCGAATCATCAAACGATTCTGGTTCTGGGTAAACATCACGACGGCATTCGTGACTGGATTGATGGTGATCAAGCACATGGTCATCGACTGGCATACGACCGCTGCCCAGTACTCAGGCGCCATTCACCCTGGTTTGATCTGGTATTGCCGTGTGTTGGTGGTCTTACTTGGTTTGTTGTGGGTCGTCGAAACGTTGGTCGTGATAGCCATGGCGGGTTGCTGGTTAGTCGGACAGTTTCACCCACGGGCGAATCGTGCCGCACTCCATGTCGCGTTTCTGCTACCCGCGCTTGCCGTTGGTATCTGGGGGCAATGCATGCCGCTGCTTTGGTTGGCGGTCAAAGAAGGTATCGTGAAGCTGGTAAAGCTGGAAAAATTCGAAGCAATCTTCGATGAAGCCATCCCGATGCTGGGAATCCAGTTCCTGATGGCGTTGGTCATGACCGCCGTGTCTTTGGGACTGTTGATTCAATACATGAGAAAGCGATCTGTCATCGATGCCGAATCGTTCGAGCGCGGCCAGCGCGTGCCACGATTGCTCGTGCATCCGGCAGTACAAATAACGCTGGGCGTTTGCGCGATGATTGGTGTCTCACTCGTGATGTGGATTTCGATCGTTGAAAACAGTGGCAAATCGTGGGACTCCGACTGGCTTGGTCATCTCATGGGAACCTCCAACAAGTACGCGATCGCAGTTCTGATGCCGTTAGGCGGTTTGATTCTTTTTCTGCTACCAAAGATGCGTGGCGTGTTCGACATTATTCTGGACGTCGTGAATCACTTCTACTTTCGGGCCACCCGGATCAAGGACGCTTTGAATGACGATGACGAATTCGACATTCGCGAGTCCACGTTTGAAGACGGTTCGCTGTACTTTTCGCGGCGCGATCAGATTCTTCAAAGGATCAAGAGAATTCTTACCCATTACCGCGACGAGTACAGCCATCGTCCTGACCTGGTGATGGTGGCACACAGCCAGGGAACGGTCGACGTGATTGAAACCCTAAACGATCCTGAGTTGGACTGGCTGCGAAACAGCTTTGGAAAGATCACGCTGGTGACGATGGGCTCACCAATATCACATCTCTACCAGCATTACTTCGGACACTTCTATCCGCGATTCAGCGATCGATTTTGGAGCACCTTCCACGACAACGTTGATCGCTGGGTTAACATATTTCGCGTCGACGATTTCGTTGGACTGGATATCGACTTCGGTCACTTGCCCCAAACGCAAGAAGAGTGCGTCGCGATGAATCGTGACTCGCGCCCGCACCAGTGCGGGCTTAGCTTTGCTCACTGTTCCAATCATCCTGTCGGCGCGCGTGGTCACGTGAACTACTGGGCAGACGCGGAAGTGTTGGAGGTTCTCAAGAAGGAACTGCAGATCACCGAAGTCCAGCCGGTCACAAAAGCCGCTTGAACTTGAGCGGCCCCTCGCCGCTTCACATTTTTAAAACGCACGCCTATCCTTTTCGTTTTTCATAGCCCAGCTGATTGATCACGCAGAGTAACTCTTCGTAAGTCACGAATCGTCGATGATTCTCCAGCTTGTACTGATCGACGGCTCGGCCGATTTCCGCAGCATCCGGAGAAAGATTGTTGTGTCCATCTGAAAACTGGCGACGCTCAAGGCCAGTGTTCTTGCGTTGACGATTCGGATCGCGGCGGTCTTGAAAGCCTGCAGGAATACTGTCTGATGTCGGCTGCGACTCTGGAATGTTCTGAGTTGTCATTGTTCTTGGCCAATATTGAGCGTGACGCGATGGGGACCACAACATTTCACGTATCGGACGGAACACGAGCGATCGATAGCAACAGGAATCAAGTCACCAGAAGTGGGGGCAAAACCAATTGGATTGGGCAGGTCGTAGGAAATTTGCCATCTCAATCGCGGCTTGCCCGGACAAATGGGCGGTCTCAGCGTCTGAGAGAACCAAGCTTTCCTTGCAGCAGTGGATTGGTCAGCTGATCAATCGATAGCAATCCGATTGACTTGCCGGAAGGGCTAATGACCAGAGCGAGCGTCTGACGGCCGGCTTGCATCCGCATCAAAGCTTCCGCGACCAATTCGGTGCCGTGAATTTTTGTTAGCGGAAGAATATCTCCGAGCGGTTCGCTGGCCGCAGCATCGTCATCCACATCGTGCAACAGGACATCAATCGTTCGAACAAACCCGATCACATGGCTGGATTGATTCTGAACGATTGGAATGTCTGGCAACTGCTTTCGAAGTGCCAATCGTCTCGCATCCGCCAGTGTTGCACTCTCGGTGAGAACATTCGCGCGTGAAATCGGAGTGCATATCTGACTCACGGGAGTCGATGCAACCGCCGCAAAATTTTGACTAAGCAATCGTTGAGATGGCTGCAGGACTCCGACCTCCTGACCTTCTTCAAACAACTGGATCAATTCCTTCCGGGCCAACGTAAGTCGTACTCGATCCGGCGATTGTCCGAGCGACTTTTCCAATACGCGACTGAGCGCCCATAGAATGGCCACCGCCGGAGCAAACAAAGCGCCGAAGATCAGAAACAACGGACCAACCAATCGGAGCAACCGATTCGGTGCCTGAAAGAAAAGATTCTTCGGAAGTAGTTCGCCGTACACGAACAATATCGGTGACATCAACACGGGAGCCACCATCTCCAGCAGACTCGATGAGGAAACGCTGCTCGCTAGCAACACGATCGCGAGGCTGGTCAGATAGTTCGCAAAATTGTTGCCGATCAGCGTCGTGGCAACGAACAAAGATGGATTGTTAATCAACCAAAGAAGGTTTTGTGAAATCCGATCGCCGTCGAGGCTTGAAAGTACTAAACGAAAACGGCTGACGCGGTAAAAGCCGGTTTCACTGCCACTAAAAAATGCGCTCAGCAAAATCCCGCAGAGTAACATAGTGATGGAGATCCCGATCATGAATCTGTCTCCCGTTGCGGAAGCAGTTTCAATTCAACCAGCAAACCGGATGGCGTATCGGTGCCGAGCACCTTCAGATCAAACGGCCCCCACTCGCATTGATCATTGGCCTCGCAAAGCTTCTGCAGCACTTCCTGTATCGCACCCCCAAGCGTCACGCTCGCGGTTTCGGGGACTTCGACATCCAACTGCTTGGCAAGTCGACGCAGACTCATCATGCCCGAAACATTCCACGTCGCATCATCGACTTTCGTGATCGGATCAACATCCAGCAAACGTCTCGCGCGGCTGGGCGAATCATGAAAGACTGTTTCAAGGATGTCTTCAATCGTCAAAACGCCGATCGTGTCTCCGTGTTCATTGACAACGACGGTGACTTCACGTTGCAACTGCGACATGCGTTCAAAGGCCTCTGCGACGGTCGCACACCAGGGCATGTACTGCACCGGTTCTGCGAACCGTTCAATTTCGGCGTCAGGCAACTCGTACTGATTGTCCAGGCGAATCGCATGCGAAACTTCAATCGAATTGGGTTCCGTAATAAGTAAGTAGCCACTACCGGTCATGCCGTGCTTCACCAAATCAAGCCGACTCACCGGTGGGCAAAACGTTGCGAACTGAGTCCGCGGCCGCATCCATTCGTCGACACGTATTGAAGAAAGGGCAACGATATTCCGCATCACGGTTTGCTCTTGCTTGATCAGGTCAGCATTGTCGGCTGTGTGCTCGATCGCTTTCTCGAGGTCTGCGACTTCCATGTAGGACTCAGGCTTAAAGCCAGGCCAAATCAAGCGCCGCGAAACAAGATTCACTGATCGCAGCAATGGCATGATCGGATCAACAAACCGAACTGCAAACGAAAGCGGAATACTGAATGCACTCGCCAGCCACTTCGGACGCAGGACGGCAATATTTTTCGGCAACATCTCGCTGAAGAAGATAATCGCGAGCAATGACAGGATCGCGAACAGAACCGATGCGCTTCCGGATTCCGTCTTCTCAAGGCGTATCGCAATGATGGAGCTGATCGCGAAGTACGTGATATTAATCACCAGATTCCAGAACAGAATCGCGGACAGCAATCGTTCTGGATTTTCAGTCAACTGAAACGCCATCCGCTCACCGGCAGAACCGTTTTGCATTTTCTCGCGGATTCGCGGGCGAAGGTAAAACAGAGCCGCTTCGCTGGCAGAGAAAAAGCCCGACCCTGCCATCAGCAAAACCATCGCAATCAACCACGGAAGCATTTCCAACAGACTAGCCATCCCCGGTCGCCCTAGCCCGTCCGCTTGAGACAAGCCACTCGTTCAAACGGGGCAGCATCATGGCGAACGTTGTGAAACCGTACGCCAATACAATCACAATCAACACCGCTAGGTAACTTTTCAAAACCGCACCGGTAAACGAATAGAACATCGCCAACGGAAGCAATCCTGACGCGATAGCGATCGCCTTTGACGGCATGTTGTATCCCAACGTTACAAACAGCCCGATGGCACCTCCGATCAGGAACGCAAGGAACGGAGCAAGCTGTCCTTCGACGTTTCCGGTGAACGAAATCATCATCAGGATCGTCGTTACGACGCCCAGTGAAAGAAAGAACACGGTTCCCAAACTGGCACCGATGCCTTGGCGGCTGCTGTCGTAGCTCATGCCGCAATGTATACCCAGCATCACCACAAACACTTGCAGTGCTGTGAATCCGATGATCAGAAACAGTAAATTTTCGCCGGTGAGCAACTCGTTGAACCAGAGGTATCCGGCCAGCACGATCGGCAAAAGAATTAGGTCCGCCGAGATCGTCAGCACGCCCAACAGTTTCCCGAACAGAAACTCCTTCGGCGAAATGTCGGTCACGCGAAGAAGGTCAAGTGATCGACCATCGCGTTCATTCGTGATCGATGTCACTGCCAATGCGTTCACCATCACCAGACTCAAAAGCATGAACGGCATCAGAGGCTTAGCCGTGATCGGAATTGAAACTCCGGCATCAGCGACGACTCTGAACGCCTCGCCGGAGGAAACCATTGAGTACAACGCAAAGAAGACGCACGCTGCGAGCACCCAAAAGACGCCTCGGATGAACAGGATCTTTCTTCCATACGCCCACGTACGGACTTCGCGCCACAGCACAGGATTGTCCCAGACTTTTCGCGTTTTCGTCCCAACGGTTCGCTGACGATCATCGACGTGGCCAGAACGAAACTTTTCCGATCCGCGAACAGCCTGCTGTCCAGTTTCGGCGGCACCCGTCGCATCTTCGTTGAGCAACTTGCCGGTGAACATGTCGACTTTGATATCTTCGTCCGGATTGGCTTGTCCCATGCGAACGTCACGACTTGGATTCCAGCGACGTACTTTCCAGATGGCGACCGTCGACAACAAGATCGACAACGCGCCGGCGATGCAAAGGAATGGTATGACTTTATCAAACCACGTCGACGTCACGGTTGGGTGGCTGGCGTTGATAACGGCTCGAAACGGGTTGATGGCTTCTGCGATTTCGACTCCGTTCAGTCCAGCGATCGTGACACCCGAGAGAGCCAACGCTTCCGCGGTACCGATCCAGAAAACGATCGCCATCGCAACCAAGGCCAGCGTTTGAAATGTTTTCTCTCGCCAGAGAGCAACGATGGCTCCAAGGCTACCGGCCGCAAGTGCCGTTAAGGCCGTGACCGCGAAGGTCCAGCCGACTTGGGTGAACGAGGTGCCGCCAAAGAGCACGATCAACATGAAGATCGGCAAGCTGGTCAGCATCAGTGCAGCGATGTACAGCAAGCTCGAAAACAGCTTGCCCAGCACCAACTCACTGTTGGTCATGCGGCTCAAAAGCAGCAGGATCAGCGTCTCTTTATCCTTTTCGATCGCGATGTTGCTGGCGGCCTGAATCGCGGCCAAGAACATTAGTAACGCTAATTGCAACGGTGCAAGGATCTGGAACATGATCGAACCGAATCGAGCCATGTCACCTGCGTTTTGGATATCCTGCGTATTGGTCAGCAGTAACCAAGCAGTGCAGATCAGAACCAGCAGCGAAATTCCGTAAACCGTGCGGATGATAAAATGGCGAGGCCGTCGCGGTGCGACGACGGCTTCCCGTGAGAAAATAGGTCCGATGAACAAGCCGCAAGATTCCTGTTTTGATAGTAAAATGGTTTAGACGCAGCACAATATAGACAATCGCCGCCATTTGGCCTGCCCTGACTGAGACATTGTTGCCGAAAATCACGGCAAAACCCGGTTTTGGGGGAAATGGTCAATAAACAGGCTGCCAAGCGCATCGAACCTGTGTCCTACGTAAAGCCGGACAGCAGGTTCTATCCTCGGCTACAGGTTTTAGATCAAATTTGGATCCAAATTTGAATCAAGCCCAAGGCCGATATGACCTCCGGTGAAGACGAAACCAATTTGATGGATGCCACAGAACCAGATCGAATCGACATCGAGGCTGCCTACCGGCAGCACGCTGATTCGCTCCGCTGGTTTCTGTGTGGAGTGCTACGGAATGACGCTTTGGTGGCCGATGCGTTGCAAGCGACGTTCTTGAAGTTGATGCAACAAGGAGAGAAGCTGAGAGACATCGCATCATTGAAGTCCTGGTTGTTTCAGGTTGCCTTCAACGAAGCGATGTTGGTAAAGCGAAAAAACAAAGTAGCTCGCGATCACAGCCAACAGGTTGCCTGGCGGGCCGAAGCGATTCGTAAAGGAGAAGATTCTCCTGAGGAGTCTGCTGTGCTGGACGAACAGGTAGAACAGGTTCGTGCAGCCATTGAGGTACTGTCGGTTGATCAGCAGGCAGTGGTTCGAAAACGAATCTATGAAGGTATGAAGTTTCGCGAGATTGCTGAAGAGCTAGACGTGCCACTTGGCACGATTCTGGCTCGGATGCAATCGGCGCTGAAAAAGTTAAAACCATTTTTTGAATAGCAACCCGGGCGACCACTTCCAATTGTCGCAATTTAGAAGAATTTGAGTCATGAATAACGGCAACCCAAATCCGGACGATCAAGGCTGGGACGTGTTTCGATACGTTTCGGATGAGATGTCTCTTGGAGAAGAACAACATTTCGAGCAGTTGTTAGAGCAAGATCAAAGCCTGCGCGAGCAAGTCGCCAGCATGGTTTTGACACTTGCGAAGATCGACAAGGCTCACGCAACTTCCAAAGTCTCTCCTGCGATTGCGAAACGGTCGGCTAAGCTTCGCGTCCGTCGCCTGATCGTTTCCATTGCGGCACTGGTCGCGATTGCGGCGCTGGCAGTTACGTTGACTCCGCGTCCGGCGCAATCGGATATTGATACCGAGTCGGTTGCTTTGGCTTGGGCTGAGTCAGTCGGAATCGATGAATTTGAGCTGCCCGAACAGGAAGACAATTTTGAGTTTGCATCGGACGAGTTTGATACCGATGATGATTGGATCGCTGACGTTGTCGCTGCGGCGAACGAAAGCAGCGTCAACTGACCGAAAGACACCATCCTTCCTCTGGGAGGCTGGTGGAAAAAAACAATCTTCCACCTCCACCACTTCCAAAACCATGAAACCTTTTTCGTTTTTCACTGTTTGCGTACTCGTCTGTTGTTTTCTAACGCCAGCCTTTGGGCAGGACGAAACAGCGCCGGCACAGAAGAAGTCGGTCAAGCCAAAGGCAAACGCTGGACAGATTTCCGATAAACGCATGACGAAGCTGCTTTCTTTTGTTGGCGAAAACCATCCTGAATTGCGTGATTTGCTTTTAAAGCTCGATATGGGAAAGAAGAAACGGCAGTACCGTCAGGCGATGGCAGGGCTCAACAAATCAGTCAAGAAGCTGGAAACGATGAAGGAACGAAATCCTCAACGTTACGAGTCCGCGCTGCAGCAATGGAAGCTGGAATCACGAATTAAGGTCGCCTCCGCACAGGTCAAGCTGAAAGATTCTGAAGAACTTCGCAGTAGCCTTGAATCGCTTGTGACTCAGTTGGTTGACTTCCATATTGCCCGGATGAAGTCCGATCGAGAGCAATTAAAGATGCGGCTTGAACAGTTCGACAAACGCATCGCAGATGCGGAATCCAATCGAGAGCAAACCATTGAAAAGCGAATCAAGTCGGCGACTCGCACGACAAAGAATGCAAAGAAAAAGGACTGATTCGGCCGCAATTAATTGCGATCCGCTACATTGGTGACCTTCTAAACCTCATCACCGGTGAACATCTGCAATGAAGCTTGTATCGTGGAACGTCAACGGCATTCGTGCTTGCATTAAAAAAGGATTCCGAGAATACGTCGAATCCGAGCAACCTGATTTTCTGTGCCTGCAAGAAACGAAAGCCCACGAAGGGCAACTCTCGATCGATTGGCTTCACGAACTTGGCTATCACACGACATTCAACAGCGCCGTCAAAAAAGGCTACAGCGGCACGGCGATCTTTAGCAAAACCAAACCGAAAAAGGTCGCGTTGGGTCTCGGTATCGAAGAACACGACCAAGAAGGCCGCGTCATCACGTGTTCGTATGACAACTTCCACTTGGTCAACGTCTACACTCCCAACTCGCAGCGCGGACTGGCAAGGCTGGAATATCGCATGCAGTGGGACGAGGCCTTTCTGGACCACGTCAAGAAATTAAATCGCGGCAAACCCGTCATTTTCTGTGGCGACCTAAATTGTGCTCACAAGGAAATCGACCTTGCCAACCCAAAAGCCAACAAGAAGAACGCCGGATTTTCAGACCAGGAACGTGCGGGAGTCGACCGTGTTGAAGCAGCGGGCTTTGTGGATACGTTTCGCCAATTCGATGACCGTCCGGGCAAGTATTCGTGGTGGACGATGAGAGTCAACGCCCGTGAACGAAACATCGGCTGGCGACTTGATTACTTTTGGGTCGCGAAAAAATTCATGGGCCAAGTCAAATTTGCATCGATTCGCGATGACATCTTTGGGTCAGATCACTGTCCGGTTGAACTGGAATTGAAACAGTGACCAAATCCAAGTTTAAGTCGAGCACGCTGCTTGGAATGCTGCTGGTAACAAGTTGTTTGCTGGGGCTCTCAACTTTCCTCTATTCGTTGGCGGGAAAGAGCGGATAAAGATCGAACACGAAGCCATCTGGGTTGGGCGCTACTTTGGGGAATAGCCGTAACTTTGGAAACCCCGAATTGGATTTCGAAAAAGTGAAGGCGGAAATATTGGCCAATCCACCGCCGATCGGAATTGATTTCTTAAAAAGACTGGAAGATTGCCTCAGTTCATTCCGGTCTGCTACCCGGGACCGTGGCGTTTCGCGTCAGGACTCATTGGGGAAAAACGTTGATTGTTTGCACCGACTCGAACTTGAAATGGATTTCTATCCCAGATCAATCGGAGTGAAAGTTCTGTGGCTATTCGTCCCATGGGGGTCGAAGAACGCCAATAAAACCAGCAATATCCGCAAGCTCCGAACGAATACCAGATTATCGGCCCCATTGGGCCGCTTGCGATTTGCCGTTCGCTTTGGCGGGTCGAATGAAGATAAAATACGTTCTCTCGCTCCAAACCCAATCTCCAATCGACCTCTAATCAATGAAGCCAGGCAAAACGTTTTCAGGACTGATGTTGATCGTCGCAGCCGCCTGCATCGGTTTCGCGCTAATCTTCCTGCCAGGCTGGATCATCGATAACTATAAGACCATCAATGCGTTCGGTGCCTGGGCGGGCGTCACGTATCTGATCGCGGTCGGAATCGGAGCCACGTTGCTGGTTGGCAGTTCGATCTGGACCGTGTGGAAACTATGGGGAGCTTCGATCACGAAAAATCGTCGCCGTGAGCGTCGCAACAAAAACCCCAGCGAGCTTTCCAACGCTCAAAAAGATTTCGAGATCGATGAAAACCTGAAGCAGGTTGATGAACTTCGCGAACGATCCGGCAATGATCAGAAGCTTGCCAGAGAGCTGGATCCACTGCTGAAAGAAATTGAATATAAGCGTGAATCGTTGGAGCTCGAGATCGTCGCATTCGGCACAATCTCTAGCGGTAAGTCATCGGTCTTGAACTTGCTGGCCGGCAATGATACTTTTGAGACTGACATTCGTGGTGGCACCACCGTCACGCGAAATGAGATCCCTTGGCCGACGAACGACAAAGTAACTCTGGTCGACACTCCGGGCATCGGCGAAGTCGACGGCGAAGATCACGTCAACATCGCAGCAGAATCAGCCAAGGATGCCGATTTGGTTTTAGTCGTCGTCGATGGTCCGCTGCGACAGTCAGAACATGACTTGTTGGATCAACTCGGCAAGATGGAAAAGCGTGTCATCATCTGTCTGAACAAATCGGACTGGTACAACCAAGACGATCGCGAAAAACTCAAAGGCCAGATCCGCAGACAAACGGCTGATTTCGTGGAAGACGACGACGTTGTCTCCATTCAGGCTCAGGTTGGCGAACGTGTTCGCCGCCGTGTCCTTCCTGACGGATCAACAACCGAGGAAACCGTTGAAGTTCCCGCCGACATCGAGCCGCTTGCAAAGCGAATGGTGGAGATCGTTCGCAAGGATGGCAAAGAGCTTTTGATGGCCAATGTGCTGCTGCAGTCACGCGGCTTGGTTGAAAAAGCTCGTGATCGTGTCCAACGTCAGGTCGATGAAAAAGCTTGGGACATCGTCGACAAGTACATGTGGGGAGCCGGAGGCGTTGCCGCACTGAGCCCGTTCCCAGTCGTGGACTTGATAGCCGGTTCTGCTATATCGACGAAGATGATTCTAGACTTGGCGGACGTGTACAATCAGAAAGTCGATCTCGAGATGGCCCGTTCGTGGCTGGCCGAGATGGGCAAGAATCTTGTCGGTTTCCTTGGTGCTCAAGGCGCCGCAGTCGCGATCACGGCGGTTACTTCGTCACTCGTAAAAACGATTCCTTTTGCGGGAACGTTTGCAGGAGGCGTCATGCAGGGAGCCGTTCAGGCTTTGATTACAAAGTGGATTGGTTCGGTATTCATCGAGTATTTCCGCAATGAGATGCAAACTCCCGAAGGTGGATTTGCTGGTTTGGCGAGGCGTCATTGGGAAAGAGTTATGGCCGTTGACGAGTTGCGTAAGCTTGTAAAAACGGCACGTTCGAAGTTGAATGACGGCGAAGATTAGAACACATTAACACCCTCCTATGGGAGGGTCAGACACGAGGAACGAGTGGCTGGGGAGGGCGTAGTTCACTACGTCGTCCATACGGAACACCAGTCCCCGCACCCTCCACGGCTGCACCGACCCTCTCAGAGGGAGGGTGATGGATCTAAAAAACAGAACACTTCAAAAACATGTCAAACTCCAACGCTCAAACTGAAACCTCCGTTGAAGATCCGCACTATCAGGAAGCGGTCAAATCGATCGAATCGACCCTAGGAAAGTTGCGCGGTTGTTCTGACAACGAACGGGATCAACTTCAGAAAGAGCTCTCCGGCCTGACTGAGATGTACGACAAAGTCACCAACGGCCGTGTCGAAATAGTCATCTTCGGCGAGATCAGCACTGGCAAGTCAGCGATGATCAACGCATTGGTTGGTCGCGATGTTGCCGAAGTCGACATTCAAGGTGGTTGGACGACAGAAGTCCGTGGTGCTGAATGGGACGGAACCGGTTATCGCATTCCAGGCTTCAAATCATCAGAAATCATTGTCGTCGATACGCCAGGCATTAACGAAGTTGGCGGACAGGATCGTGCTAACCTAGCCGAAACGACGGCTCGTCTCGCCGATCTAATTCTATTCGTGACCGATTCCGATTTGAATGAAACAGAATACGCGGCGCTTGTCGAATTGGCGGCGGTTCAAAAGCCGATGATCCTCGTCTTCAACAAATGCGATCTCTACAACGACGAGGATCTTGAGAAAGTGACCCAGTTGTTGAAGGGTCGCCTAAACGGGTTGATCCCACCCGATCACTTTGTGCGAACGTCTGCTGACCCGCGTGAAATCGAATACGTGATCGAGAAAGACAACGGCAGCACCGAGTCGGAATGGCGCAAACCAGAGCCGAACGTTGGCGAACTGAAATCGCTGATCCTGACAACGCTGGAGAAAGAGGGGCTTGGCCTGATCGCACTCAACGCTGCGATGTACGCCGCGGACAAATCCGACAAGATCGCTTCGATGCGAATCCAAATGCGAAACACGCGCGCGGATCAAATCATCTGGAGCATGGCAGCAACGAAAGCCGTCGTCGTGGCCGCGAACCCTCTGCCTTTCTTCGATGTCATCGGCGGATACACGATCGATGCCCTGATGTTGGTGACGCTATCAAAAGTTTACGGTCTGGAGTTCAACATGAATCAAGCTCGTGGACTATCAAAGACTTTGGCCGCTGCCGGAGGCGTGTACGCCTTGGGCGAGTTAGCCAACTACGGGGCAAGTCTGTTCAAAGGCATGACGCTTGGATTGGGCACAGTTCTGACGATGATTCCGCAGGGTGCCGCAGCAGGCTTTACTTCCTACGTTATCGGACAAGCTGCCAAACGATATTTCGAACAAGGCGGATCCTGGGGAAGTGACTCCCCAAAGGCAGTCGTTCAGGACATTCTAAATTCAACGGATCGCGACTCCGTCGTCAGCCACCTCAAAGGTGCGATCACTGAGAAGCTAAATCTGAATCGCCACGCTGATGACAAAAAAGGGTGGTTCGGCTGGTAGGTGATTCTGAAAGACAGAGACCGAAACTGCACGGCTCTTCCGACAAATTGCTCACGCGGAGACGCGGGGATCGTGGAGAGCATTGGGGCAGGATTCTTCTTTTTGATTGACGTCCAAAGATGATAATTCCGGTGGCAGATCGTTGACGATCCGCTTCAAGCCTTTCGTCGATATGGCGCCACCAAGACTCACTCCGCGATCCCCGCGCCTCCGCGTGACGAAACACCAGACCTGTTCACATTGTTGATGACTTGGCTCACGCGAAGACGCGGAGAGTTCTTGAGTCAGGATTGCTTTGGTTGATTGACGTCCAGAGCAGATGATTCTGGAGGCAGATTGTTGACGATTCGTTTCAAACCTTCCTTCAGCGTTGCACCACCAAAGTTAATCAGCAATCCCACTTGCAGGTTTAGCAACCGCAAATAAGTCAACACTTGCTTCGCGTGTACGGGCGAAAATTTCTCGACCGACTTCCGTTCGACAACGATCCGGTCTTCAACCAGCAGTTCGACTTTCAAGCCTTCTTCAAACAGCATCCCGTCGCATTCAAACACAACAACTTTTTGCCGTTCGACTTTGAGTCCACGTTTCACCAATGCACGCGCCAACACTATTTCGTAGACAGATTCCAGCAATCCTGGCCCCAGTTCCCGATGAATCCGAATCGATTCATCAATCACGATTCCAGTTACTTCATCCAGCTCCATCAATTCACTCCGCGATCTCCGCGTGAGTTCCAACCGCCTAAGAAGTTCCACGGTCGATTAATCGCCATCGCCGTGCTTAATCGTTGGCCAGTACTTCTCCCAGCCGTCTTCCGCTTCGGCGTAGTCGGGGCTGTTGTCGAGATCGTGGCACTCGTAGCAGGTTTGAGCTTTTGCGTCTTCGATCGTGACGCGAACTTCGAGTCGAAGCTTCTCTTTGAGTGCGTCGTCAACGCCATCTTCGGCGGCAAGGTGTCCTGAACCTGGACCATGGCAGTTTTCACAACCGTTGCCGTGCAGCAAAACACTCTTCTTCAAATCGGAGTAGCCAGTTTCGTAAGGATAGTAGTTCTGCGGATTCCAGCCCGTTACATGGCAACTCACGCATTCGGGATCGAAATGGCGTTTTACCCAGGTTCGTTCGCCAGGATCGGTCAAGTCAGCTGTGGCTTTCGCATGAGGACCGCCATCGCCTTCGTGACCGTCTTTCCAAATGTCGTACTCTTCCTCGTGACAGTCGCGACATGCTTCCGATCCAACAAACTTGTAACCGCTCGGGTGTAAGCGCGGCTTGATGTCCTGCAAGTCACCACCTTCCCACAAAGTTTTCAACTCGTTTTGGTAGTCCAGAAAGACTTGCTTGACGGGTTGCGAATCTTCAAAACTCGCGTCCAGGGCGACACGTTGATACTTGATCGTCTTGGAACCGTCCGCCCCAAAATCGACTCCGACGACACCGACGTACATACCTTTGACTCCGCACTGAATCATTTGAGAAACGTGACCGTCTCCAGCTTCGATGGTTTCGGGTTGCAAAGTTGGATCGCCAGCACCACCTGCGGTTACGACCAAATCAAAAACAGGAAACCGCACCGCGAGCAATTTACAGTTTTCGGGTTCTGACTGAATCAAAAGTACTTTCACATCACAGGCTGCAAACTGTGGATTGCGAATCACGTTCGCGATGGCAACCTCTGGCATCTGCAATGTGAATGCGTCGTTGGCTCCAGCAGCCATCGCTTTCTTGACATGTTCGGCACCGACAGCAGACAGAACGCCGATCTTCTTTCCGTTCTTTTCGACGATTCGAAACGGTGTGATGTAAGACTCGTCTTCAAACAGCGACATGTTTGCACTGGTAAACGGAGTGAGACTGTCCTCGTTCTGCTTTGCTTCTTCGATCGACAGCAACATGTCGCCTCCGGAAACTTTCATGTCGTCAATGCCCATTCCAATCGCATCGTACTTCATGATCTTGGCGATTGATTTGTAGGCGGTCTTCATTTTAATTGCTGGCTGTTGGCCGAAACGCCTGATCATGTTTCCGGCATCAATGCTGACGGGATCCCAGCCTTTCGCCTGCAGTATTTTTTGGCAAGTATGACGGCGAAGCAGACCACCTTTTTGGTTTGTCAGTCCCGTACAGCCACAGGGTTCGATGTATCCGTGAAGTCGACCCGTCACGAACAACGTCAGGTCCGGCTTCGCCCAGCCTTTGACCAATTCATCTGCGGCCCGGGATTCTTCTTCCTTGGAGGACTCTTCCTGCAATGGAAGTTCAGAGTCGCTGCTGCCGAAAATCGAAAACGGCGAGTGCATCACCGCGCTCAGCAGCGAAGTTGGATTCTCGCAGCCAAGCACGAACAGCGTCGACGCAGCAAACAAAACGGTCGCTGCGAAGCGAGTGAAATAAAGCGGCAAGTTTGCCTTCGCGGGTCTGGCGGAGCTCATCGATTTTCCTCGGGTATCGTGTACATCAAAACAATAACTGTTTAGCGGAACTCGGTAAATGTCAGCGAAGTTTGCTTGTGAACGTTCGGTGTCCCACCTGAACATTGAAACAGAATGAAACTGGACGATAGACGGAGCACCCTCCCTCTGGGAGGGTGTTGTCTTTGGTTGCCAATTGATCTCACCGCTGCAGAGGGAGCATGTAACGATGCTAGCAGTTAGATCTGGTAATCAATCAGACCACCATAAGCATCCGGCTGCTGATTCTTCATTCGCAAACTTGGAGTTTTCATCGTGACTGTCGTACCGGGTTCGACACTGCGAGTCAGCCAAACACTTGAACCGATAATGGAGCCGTCACCAACAACGGTTCTTCCGCCCAATACCGTAGCGTTCGCGTAGATGATCACATTATCTTCTAACGTCGGGTGCCGCTTCGTACCGCGAACGAGATCGCCACGCTCGTCTTTGTCGAAGCTTAATGCTCCCAACGTCACACCCTGATAGATTTTTACGTTCTTGCCAATCTCGCAAGTCTCGCCGATAACGACGCCCGTTCCGTGATCGATGAAGAAGTAGTCTCCGATGGTTGCTCCGGGATGAATGTCGATTCCGGTTTCGCCGTGCGACCACTCGGCCATCATTCGTGGCAAGAAGGGAACGTTTAGCAAGTAAAGCTCGTGAGCCATTCGGTGGATCGTGACGGCATTGAGCCCTGGATAGCAAAGGACGACTTCGTCGAAATTCCGGCATGCAGGGTCGCCATCGTAGGCAGCCTGAACGTCTTTCATTAGAGACTCCCGAATCGCGGGCAGCGTCTGCAGAAACTTCTGGGTAAAGTCGAGGCTATTCTGGTCAAGGTTTTCGACAAACTTTTCAGATCGCTCGATGGCTTCGGATTCGTCGCAGCCGGAGTGCTTCATCGCAATACAAGACTGAGCATCACGCAAGATGCAGCGACGAATTAGCTTTGCAAGCGATTCACCTGCGTCGGCGACTTCGATACGCAATCGTTCGCGGACGACGTCGCGAGAATGCTCGACCGGGCAGAAAACCGGGTAGACGATCGATTTGAGTCGAACAATCAGATCGACGACGTTGTCATAGTCCGGAATCGGCGTTGCGCGCTGGGCATCGCTAGCGAAGACAAGTGAATCGACGATGGTGTCTGCCGTCTGGTTGGCGGAAGCCTCGTCGACTTGCATCGATGGGTCGGATTCGTTGCAGTGAGTGTCTGGTTGCATTTCGTTTATCGTGATTATTGAGCTCAAGCACCGGTGGCATAGCCACCTATCGTATCGTTCACCACTGTTTACCGTCCACCCTGATATTGTGTTGTGGCACGGTGGTTTCCACCGTGCTCCTGTAAACTGGTGGGGGCCACCGTGCTCCTTTGCAGATACCTTCGGCTTGCGTTCATTTGGAAACGGCTTCAGCTTCGGCTTGCGTTAAATAGCGTTTAAGACCACGATCACGTCCATGCTTATCGCCGCTTTTTCATTGACAGAATTTTTTCACCGTTGCTGGACAACGATGTGTGAGCTTTCACCATGGTTGCTTCTGGGAATGTTGATCTCTGGCGTGCTGCATGTTGCCTTGCCAAAGAATTTTGTGCGACGCCGATTCCGAGGCTACAGTGGCGTTGTCCAGTCGGTGCTGCTTGGTGTGCCGCTGCCACTGTGCTCGTGCGGCGTGATTCCAGCCGGCATTGGATTGAAAAATGACGGAGCCAGTGATGGGGCGGCGGTTGGATTCCTGATCAGCACGCCTCAAACGGGCGTTGATTCTGTTTTGGTGAGTGCGTCATTCTTCGGCTGGCCGTTTGCGATTTTCAAAATGATCACTGCTGCGGTGACGGGCATCGCGGGCGGTTGGCTTACGGAAGCTACATGTCAGTCAACCAGCAAAGATGAAGTCGACTGCTCTCCAGCCGTCTCGGTTGTTGCGAATTCCAAAACGCCCTGGTGGTCCGAACTCTGGACGCACGCGTTCGAGGTGCTCCAATCGATCTGGCTGTGGTTATTGATCGGAGTCACCGTTTCGGCTTTGATCGGAACATTTGGCTTCGAGAGCGTCATCAAACAGGTCGGCGACTACGGATTGTTTCCAGCGATGCTGCTGATGCTGGCGATCGCGATTCCACTTTATGTTTGCGCGACGGCTTCGGTTCCGATTGCGGCGGCGCTCGTTCAGTCCGGATTACCACCGGCAGTCGCGTTGGTGTTTTTGATGGCTGGACCGGCAACGAACTTGACAACGATGGGAGCGATTCGAAAACGATTCGGATGGCGAGTGCTTTCGATTTATCTTGGAACACTGATCATCGGAAGCTTTCTGGCTGCAATCCTGTTCGACTGGGTGTTGAGTGCCACCGTTGCTGCGGGCGAATCGCACAACCACGATCATCAAAACTGGTGGTCGACTTTGAGTGCAATGGTCGTACTGCTGTTGATCGGCAAAATCCTATCAAAACGGGTTCTTACTACCAGACAAATCAAAAACGAATCAACGATTGAAATTTCGATTAACGGCATGCATTGCGGCAGTTGCGTGAGTCGGATTGAAACGGCTGTTGGTAGCATGGACGGCGTCGATTCGATTCAGGTCGATATAGATCGAAGGGCTGCCAGCATCAATGGTGATGCCTCGATCGAAGAACTTATATCAGTGATCACGGGTCTGGGTTTTGAAGTCGCCGGACCAGAGGAAGATGTCCATGAGTAACGATTCCAGAACGGACCTTGAACGCATCGTTGATGCGGAGATCGCGCTGACGCACTTGCAACACGACTACGAAACACTCAACGATGTCGTTCTGCAGCAACAGAAGACGATCCAGCAGCTTTCTGTTCAGATTCAACGACTTGAGACGAAAATCCAATCCAACGCCGATCCCGAAGTCCGCGACGCCGAGTCTGAACGTCCGCCACACTATTGATTTCGCATCATCTTTGTGAACGAATTTCGTTATACTAAGATCGATCGATCAATGCTGCAATGCGATCGAATCGTAAGCCAGCAGCCACTTCCTTGGGTATGAGACACATGGGTGACGAGGACATCAGCCAACTTTCAGGTCCCAACAAGACCGAATTCATACGCCATCTTTTGTGCGACATCAAAGCCTTGGAACGCATGATCGATGAGGGTCAGATCGAGTCTGGTGTGACTCGAATTGGCGCCGAACAGGAAGTTTGCCTGGTTAAAAACGATCTTCGACCATCGATTGCTGGTGGGCGAATATTGGAAACGACCGATGACCCACACTTTACATCGGAGCTTGCACTTTGGAATCTGGAAATGAATCTGGATCCGCGCGATGCAGGCCCAGGGTGTTTAAGCGGAATGGATTCCCAACTACAGACTTTGCTGAAGGTCGCCAATGATCGAGCTGCGGAATTTGATAGTAGTGTTGTGATGACGGGCATCCTGCCAACTATTCGGAAGAGCGAGCTGAACGCAAGATTCA
The DNA here is from genome assembly GCA_964352885.1 of uncultured Pirellulaceae bacterium. Taxonomy (GTDB): domain Bacteria; phylum Planctomycetota; class Planctomycetia; order Pirellulales; family Pirellulaceae; genus Mariniblastus. The sequence continues at coordinate 21,215 of CAYGUE010000032.1, read as the reverse complement.
TGACTCCGAGCCCTCGGTTCCGTGCCTTTGACCGAGTTCTTCGCGAAATGCGAGGCGAAGATTTCTCTCTCTCGATTGAAGGTGTGGATGAAATCAATTTGCGACACAGCTCCATTCTTTTCGAGGCTTGCAACACCAGCTTTCAAATTCACTTGCAAGTTGATCCGCATGAATTTGCAGACAAATACAACTGGGCACAGGTCATCGCCGGTCCCGTTCTCGCTGCCTGCGTCAATTCACCGATTCTGTTGGGAAAGGAGCTGTGGGCTGAAACACGGATCGCCCTTTTTCGGCAAAGTATCGAAACGCGACGGTCCAGTAGCTATGTAACCGACCGTCAGCCGCGCGTTGCCTTTGGCAACCATTGGCTGAAGTCATCTGCCGTTGAAATTTTTAAACGTGACGTGGCGACCTACAATTTGATTATCTCCGCGGACCTGGGTTCCGAGACTTCATTGGATCGGCTCGATCGTGGCGAAACACCGTCACTCCGCGCGATGAATCTTCATAATGGAACGCTCTACAAGTGGAATCGCGCCTGTTATGGGGTTGGAAACGGGAAAGCCCATCTGCGCATTGAGAACCGCTACATCCCAGCGGGGCCGACACCCCTAGATGAGATGGCCAACGTGGCATTTTGGATCGGCTTGATGGAAGCCATGCCCGAAAAATGCGTTGGAAACTGGGATAAATATTTTCGTTTTCAGGACGTGCGATGCAACTTTCTGCGTGCCGCCAGAAATGGTTTAAACAATCAAATGACCTGGTTAGGTAATTCCTTCGACGCCGCTGGTTTGATCGTTGATCAACTGGTACCGATGGCGAGAAAAGGTCTTGAGAAAATCGGTGTTCCATCGAGTGAGTCGGAGCCTTACCTACACGTCATTCTGGATCGTGTCGTCAGCAAGCAAACGGGCTCGAAATGGATGATTGATTCATTGCGAACCCTTCAGGAGAAGAACTCGGTCAACGAATCGTTGCTAATGATCACTCAATACATGCGTGAAAATTGTCTATCGAGCGTACCCGTTCATCTATGGGAAGTGCCTTGCCAAACGACGCTGGTGGAGATCCCTGGCAGGTATGAACGCGTTGATAGCATTATGATTACAAATCTGACAACGGTCAGAGACGATGACCTGCTGGAGTTTGCCGCGACGCTGATGGAGTGGAACCAATTCAATCATTTGCCGGTCGAGAATGAAGACGGAGAGATTGTTGGAATGATTTCAGCAAACGACATTAGACGCGTAGACGGCGAAGCAGATGGCAGCCAAAATATGCTCGTTTCGGAAGCCATGACCGCCGACATCATCGACGTTGCCCCGGAGACTTCGCTCGACAAGGCAGAGAAAATGATGCTGGCTAACGAAATTGGAAGCTTGCCGGTGGTTCGGGAAAACCGGGTCATTGGAATTGTCACCGCGAACGATATTCGCGATGTTCGGTCAAAAATGAATGCCTGATTTCTGTCATCGAACGATTTTTTCCGACAGCGCCTTTTCGTAAAAGTTTTGCCACCTAAATGATCCAACTTTCTGACCCACCCTCCAGTCACAGCGACATGATTACGTTTTCGTTTGCTGGCCGAGAGTATCAAACCGGACGAATTATCGGCGATCTTGGAAACTGCGATGGCCCGACTGTTGTTTTCATCGGCGGCATCCACGGAAACGAACCAACGGGTGTCATCGCGATCCAACAGGTCCTTTCAGAACTCGATGCCTCCCAGATTCAGCTCAATGGGCGAGTCATTGGATTCGCGGGAAATATGCGATCGCTGGAGAAGAACGCTCGTTACGCTTCCCAAGATCTAAATCGAGTTTGGAATCAGGACTTCCTGAAGCGCTGGAAACATCGTTCAGAAAGCTTGTCCGCTGAACCTGCCTTCGATGAAGTCAAAGAACAACATGAGTTGTTCGCAGAACTGGAGCCTTTGATCCGCGATCCTCGTTTTCGTCCTCGGAAAGGAGAATCGCCGAAACTGTTCTTCGCGGATTTGCACACGACTTCTTCAAAATCGATTCCGTTTATTGGTATCAACGACCAAATTGATAATCGCAGGTTCGCAAAGAAGTTCCCTGCTCCAATTATTCTTGGCATCGAAGAGCATCTCGAAGGGCCACTGCTTAGCCTGCTCAATGATGAAGGTCATGTCGCGATGGCTTTCGAGGCAGGACAACACGAAGACCCGCAGTCGCTTGAGAATCACAAGTCGTTCGTTTACTTAGCGCTGTTGAACGCTGGAGTGATCGGTGCCGAACATACCGAATCGTTAAATCAGCATCGCGACCGGCTAAACAAAGCAAGCCGCTCGAATCAAGGCATTTTCGAAGTCGTCTATCGAAAGGCTGTCGCTGCTGAAGATCAATTCGCCATGAACCCGGGATTCAAGAACTTTTCTGGCATTTCCAAGGGCGATGAACTGGCACGCGACCAAAGTGGCCCTATCATCGCTCATCGAAGTGGCAAGATCTTCATGCCACTCTATCAGTCGACTGGCAACGATGGATTTTTCATCGTCCGCGGTGTTCCAAAGTGGGCTCTCAGTTTATCTCGCTTTTTAAGGCGAATCAACTTCGAGCAGTTTCTTATTTGGTTGCCGGGTGTTTCGCGAAGCAAAACGCAGTCTGACGCGTTGGTCGTCAATAAACGAGTCGCGAAGTTCCTTGCGATAGAACTCTTTCACTTGCTCGGCTACCGCCGCAAGCAGGACGATGGAAATCAGATGATCTTTTCCAGACGCGAGATCAAGAAAGCAGATTGACATCAAATGCTACTCTCGCCTTGGAGCCGATACCAAGAATTCCGAACAATGTAGCTCGGTCTTCCCATACCGAGTAAAACAGATCCGCCCGTTTGGGACAAACTCGACTACTAGGCGATTTCTACCCGGCATAAATCTGCAATCGCGTTCCAATCTGATCAAGAATCTCGCAAGTTGTCGAAAAGTCTGGATGACGAACGATGATCATTCCGTCCGACCGTAAGGTTTGCTTCCAGTCACGGCGTTGAGCACCAATCGGCAAAAGGTCAACGATACAAATGTGCTGGCCGTAGTCAGCCATCAATCCTTCAAGACCCTCGATTCGCTGAATATGGCCTTCGCCCTGTGCGCGTTTAAAAATATGTCCGGAGCTATAGGTTCGATTAATTGGCTGGCTGAATGACTTCTTCGTGACGGCCTCAGCCCAGCCTTCGTACACATCAAAATCATTCGCAAAATTAATCAGGTCAACCGTGTTTGCTCCTGGTGGCCTTGCGCCGATTTCCCCAAATACGGCCTCGCCATCTGCTTTGCGATACCACTCCATATGTGTGAAACCATCTCGGAAACCGAGAGCCTTCAATACGTCCATCCCCATTTTTCGGCCGGACTCGTAGTAAGGATGCATCACGTCCCGAACGATCACCGTTTGCTGACTGATCCACTCGTGAGTCTTGCCCATCAGCGGACGAGGCCGATAACAGCACATGTTGAAAAACTTGATTTCCCCGTCAATGCATACGGTGTCAAACGTGTATTCGTCAGCCTCGACGAACTCCTCGACGCTCACTTCTGCGACATGGCCTAGCAGCGGAAGAATTTCCTCCAACTGCTCCGCACTGTCGACTCGGTAGGTATCGTTCGAGCCGGCACCAGAAATCGGTTTGACGCAAATCGGATAGCCAATCTCTGTAGCCGCTTCACGGATTCCGCCACGAGTTGTGGCACTAACGTGTCGTGGAGTCCGAATTCCGTTTCGATCCAGCACTTGCTTCATGACTTCCTTGTCACGGAAGGGAACTGTCTGCTCAACCGTCATGCCAGGCAGCCCCAGCATTTTCCGAAGCTTCGCGGCGAGAACCATAAACGGCTCCCAAGTGCATTCGATTCGATCGATCCTGATTTTGGATGCCGCGGCTGCGACTTTTGCCATCACAGCGTTTTCGTCAGCGAACGATGAAACTTGCAGGTAAGCAGCGAGTGCGGTCTTGGCGACCTTGGGCAAATCGGATTCTGGCTGATCCCCCAAGCCAATGACATGGTGACCTTGACGGGCCAGACCCCGCGTGAAGAAAGGTTGCTCAACAGGAAACCCTGGCGATATCATTACGACGTTCATGTTTGTTTCCGTCTCTTACAAAGTGCCCTGTCTACATTTCGGGAGGTTGAGGCTCCTGCCGAAACATAACAAAAGAATCAATTGTTTTGGCAGGAGCCTCAACCTCCCAATCGATCGCCTAGTTTAACTCGACTTTCACGGTCTCGATAATTTTCTTCAGCGCATTCTGGACGACCGTTGAATCAGGGTGCCGAACGATGATGTAGCCTTCGCCTTCGTAGCTACTGCCGGGCGTTTGGCCGGGTTGAGGAATTTTTGACTCGACCACAATTTCACCAAACGATTTTTGGATCTCATCCAAACCCTGAATCTTCGTTATCTTGCCCTGCCCTTGACCACGCAAGTAAGCAGCTCCCGCCGCGTATTTTCGCTCGGGGACTTCGAAATGATCGTGGATCAGCAGCTCAGACCAAGCTCGATATAGATCAAAGTCATGCGCCCAGGAAATCAGTGAAGTGAATTGAGCTCCGGGCGGACGGCAGCCAACTTCTGAGATTGCAATGGAACCATCTGGCCGAAGGAACCATTCCATGTGGCTCAATCCGGTCTGCATTCCCAATGCCGACAAAGCCTGCTGAGCAATCTGCTTCACCGGTCCGTACTGCGGCAGGTCCGATTCACGAGGAATCATCACGCACCATTGAATCCAAGGCTCGCGAACGACATCCAAAGGCCCCGGTGAGTAATGCGAAATCGACGACCAAATAAGTTTTCCGCCGAGATAAATACTGTCAAAGGAATGTTCCTTGCCGGTGATAAATTCTTCGATCACGGTTGGGTTCTCTGTTGTTGGTCGAACGTGCGACAGGCAATCCTTGTACTGCCCAAGATCCTCGCAGCGAAACGTTCCTTTTGCGCCGGCGCCGTCTGGTGGTTTGACAATTAGCGGAAATCCAACCGTATGTGAAAACTCGATCGCGGCATCGATCGACGATGCAAGGCAATGCCGGGCACAAGGCACTCCATGGTCTCGCAACACCGATTTCATGACTGCTTTATCGCGAAAGTTATTCGCTGCGACAGCACCCATTCCCGGCACGCCCAGATGATCGCGGATCTCGCCAAGCGGAACCTGAATCTGTTCCAGCATTCCAATGATCCGATCGATACCGCCCAGTTCTTGTCCGACGGCCTCAACACCACGCAGGAGTTCTGGCGTGCTTATGTTATCGACGGCGAAATGCGCAGCCAACGGATGGCGCACTTCTGGGGCCAGCTTGGAAACGGGATCGCAGCTTACGAGTCCGACCTTTGCCCCTGAGACGTTGGCCGTTGACAGAATAAATCTTGCCGTAGCATCCATAAAATAGGGTGCCACAAAAACAACTTTCTTCATTTGGATCTTTTGGTTTGTCGTGCGAAATTCCTGATCATTGAACGCAGCCTCCAGACTATGCTATCAGCTGCTAACACGAACTTCAGCAGTTGAAACCTCCCATGAACGTAATTTTCGTTGAACCGTTCTTCCCGCACAATCAACGCGAATTCGTCCGCGGATTGGTTCAGGCCGGCGCGACCGTTGTTGCGATCGGGGAAACGCCCAAAGACAGCCTGGACGACCAACTTCGAGGCTGGTTGTACGACTACATTCACGTTCCCAGCGTTTGTGACGAAGCCGCGATGACCGAAGCGGTCAAATTCGTCCAAAGCAAGATGTGGGTGGACCGACTCGAAGCGACCATCGAAGCCCATATCATGCCAATTGCCAGAGTTCGCGAGGCATGCTCGATTCCAGGAATTTCTACAGAGACCTCGTTCCTTTGTCGCGACAAACCTGCCATGAAACAGATGCTCCGCGATGCGGATGTCGCTTGTGCTCAATCAATTGGCAGTGGTGATTCGGAACAGATCAAGCAGTTCGCCGCCAAAGTTGGCTATCCGCTAATCATCAAGCCTCGCGATGGAGCCGGCGCTTCGGGCACTTTCAAAGTCACCAACGACAATGAACTTGGAGCGGCGCTGATCCAGTCCAACGTGGGACGTGGCGGCAATGTCGCGGTCGAAGAATTCATCGAAGGTCACGAGGGCTTTTACGACACGATTACCGTCAATGGGCAAGTCGTTTTCGAGTTCATCACACACTACTATCCGAATGTTCTGGAAGCGATGCGTCATCGCTGGATTTCTCCTCAGTTCATAACGACCAATCGCATCGATTCGGTTGACGACTATGCCGAAGTCAAACAAATGGGACGTCGTGTCAATGAAGCACTCAAGATCGGAACTTCAGCCACTCACATGGAATGGTTCTACGGCCCAAAAGGTTTGAAGTTTTCAGAGATTGGCTGCCGTCCGCCGGGCGTCAAGGCCTGGGACTTGTACAACATCGCCAACGACATCGATCTTTATTATCAATGGGCGTTGGCGGTGACGCATGGACAGCCCAATGGCTCCGCATCAAGGAATTTCAGCGCCGGCATTATCGCCTTGCGTCCAGGCAAAGATGGAGTTATTTCGGGTTACAGTGGCGCTGAGGAAATCCAGGACCGTCACGGCGAATGGATCGTTGATTTCCATTTGCCCAACGAAGGAACTCCGACGCAGGGAGTCGAAGCAGGATACATGGCCAACGCCTACGTCAGGATGAAGCATCCCGACTACGATCACCTCCGACACATGCTCGACGACGTCGGCCGAACGATGAAAGTCCACGCACGATAGGTATCCAATCGCCATCCGTTGCGTTAGAAATTTCATCTGACGCGCGCCAATTTTTTCCAAACGATTCCTCAACGAATGCCTGCCGACCACCGACAATTAGTTCTGCTTGGCCCACAGCCCAAGTACGCGTCGCTAAAAACTGCTCTGGATCGAAAGAAACTTGGCGGGCCCGTCGCTTTGATCACTGCCGGCTGGGAGACCGACGAGCAGGAAGACCAGGCGTTGCGAAAAGCAATCGGGTTGCCGGTTGTTAACCTGAGTCTTTTCGCGCGAACAGAACAGCTTTTCAAAGACGATCCTGAATTGATTCAAATGCTGCGCGATCGTCAGGATGAGCTACGACATTTAAGATCCGCTTACAACGATCGCCTGAACCACCTTTTGAAGGCAGCTCGACAGATCATTCGTCGCAAGGAAGATTTGATCGATTTGAATGCCGAACGGGAATCCGCCATTGAAATGGTGCGGCAGCTCGACCGCCAATACTTCGTGCGAACCAGCCAAATCGTTGACCGCTATGAAGAGATGTTGCAAACGGGGAATCGGCCATTGGTGGAGGCTCATCGGCGGGAGATCGAAGAGATCCTGGGGCGTTGTCAGGCAATCTTGATTTCGGGAGGTCATGTTGCGATCATTTTGAATCGCCTGAAGATATTCGGCATTCTTGAGATGCGTCCAGAATTGCCAATCGTTACGTGGTCTGGCGGAACGATGGCGTTGGCAGATCAAATCATTTTGTTTCACGACTCGCCGCCGCAAGGAGCCGGAAATCCGGAAGTCCTTCGCGCTGGCATGGGACTGTTCCAGGAGATACTGCCGCTACCCGATGGCCGAACGCGGCTGAACCTGAATGACAGCGCCCGAGTCGAATTGTTTTCGCGACGTTTCGATCATTTCGAATGCGTCATTTTCGACTCAGATACGATTCTTGAACGCAACGCAGGCAAATGGTCGCTCACTGGAGGCGATGCGCAGACCTGCTTGGGTGAATGCGGAAAGGTGGTAAGTTTTCAGGTATGATTGCTTCTCCACTTTTCGACAAAATTGATGCCGATGCGACGCCAGCTGAGATCCAAAAAGTCATCGCTCAACATTCATTTCCGCTCGTGGAAGGATCTACCGTTACGTTCGTTTTCGTTGGCAGTGCCGACGATGTCGAATTACGGCATTGGATCTACGGGCTGCCTTCGAGCCTTCCGCTGACTCGGCTTGGGAAAACAGAGCTCTGGTATCGTTCAATGGAATTTCCAGCGGGCTCCCGAATTGAATACAAGTTCGGTGTCACGCGAAACGGGCATGAAGAGTGGATTTTCGATCCGCTCAATGATCAAGTGGCTTACGATCCTTTCGGCGGAAATTCGGTCGCTCGCGGAAAAGACTACGTCAACCCTGAATGGTCCGATGAAATTGAAGGCGTAAGCCGAGGACGATTCGATGGATTCGCCATGCACAGCAATGCTCTGGGCGATGAGCGTAAGATCAACGTTTACGTTCCGCACAACTTTCGAGACTATCGGCGGTACCGTTTGCTCGTGGTTCACGATGGGACGGACTACGTGAATTATTCGCGGCTGAATCACGTTTTGGACAATCTGATCTATCGGCAGGAAATCTCACCTCTGATCGTGGCGCTTTCCAATCCACACGATCGATTGAAAGAGTATGCAAACGACATACGTCACGCAAAACATATCGTTGAAGAGTTGATTCCGGAACTGGAACAGCGTTACCCATTGATCACTCAATCTTCTGGCCGATGCATCATGGGAGCAAGTTTCGGCGGCGTCGCGTCACTATCGACCGCTTGGCAGTATCCGGGCGTCTTCGATTCGATGCTCGTTCAGTCGGGCTCGTTTGCTTTTACGGATATTGGTCAGCACTCGCGGAGTCCTGTTTTCGATCCCGTGGTTGAATTCATGAACAAGTTTCGCAAGTCGCCTGGCCTTCCGGTGAAACAAGCTTACGTGAGCTGCGGCGTCTACGAATCGTTGATCTACGAAAACCGATCGCTTGTCCCATTTTTACGCAACCACGGAATCGAGACGAAGTTTGAAGAATCCTTCGATGGGCACAACTGGGAAAACTGGAGAGACCGTCTGCGAACGGGCCTGAGCTGGCTTTTCCCAGGTCCACTTTGGGAAACCTACATGTAGGTTGATTCATAGAAACGAAAACCACTTCCACATCCTCCCGCTTCAGAACGAAAACCATGCCAGACGTCACACGAAAAATTGGATTGTCACTGGGCGCCGACCTCTGCTGGCCCAAGTGTTATGAAGAGATTCTGGGCAAGCTGAACCTCGAAGTCGAACACGAAGGCGACAACGTTCGTTTCGATGTCGAACGGGTCACGATCGAGCCTTACAGCTTAGAGAAGCAATGCAAGTACGACGTGGTGATCGATCGACTGACGCACTGGTACCACACCAGTCGCGAATGGATCAAGAAGTCAATCTTGATGGACGGCCTGTACGTCTACAACAACCCCTGGTCGCTGCAGTCGATGGAAAAACAGACAACCTACTGCGCGATGATGAAGTTGGGTTTGCCGGTCCCTGAAACATGGATGGTTCCACCGAAGTCTTACGATCCCAATCCCGATTTGGATGTGACTCTGGAGCGCTACGCTCAGATGTTCGATCTTGGCGAAATCGGAGACAAAATCGGTTATCCGATGTTCATGAAACCGTACGACGGCGGCGCGTGGAAAGGCGTAAGCCGAATCGATGACGCTGATGCGTTGCGCGAAACTTACGAAGAAAGTGGAACGTTTCTGATGCACTTGCAGAAATCGGTGGAAGGTTTCGATCGCTTCGTTCGCTGCATCGGAATCGGCCCTCAGTTTCTCCTCATTAGCTACGATCCAGCGGCTCCCTTGCACGCGCGCTACGAGATGAAACTGGATTTCGTTGACGAGGAAGAAAAGACGCTGTTGGAAGATATGGCGATGACAATCAATTCATTCTTCGGTTGGGATTTCAACTCATGTGAGTCGCTCCATCGGAATGGAACCTGGTATCCAATCGACTTTGCGAACGCTTGTCCCGATTCACAAGTCACTTCGTTGCACTATTTCTTCCCGTGGCTGGTGATGGCGAATATTCGCTGGTCGACTTTTTGTGCTGCAACGAAGAAGAAGATGAACATGGATCTGAATTGGGAACCCTACTGGGAAATCATGCGACAGGACCTGCCTTACCGCGAGCGTCTGGCAGCCTACGCCGCGATCGGTCACAAACGGATGGAAACGGATCGTTTTCAGGAATATTGCGACAAGAACTTGCAGCACCTAGAAGAGCAAACGCACGAGTTTTTCGGCACCGACCTAGCCAAAGACACGATCCGACAAAAAGTTGTCGCACTCTTCCCAGAACACGAAGTAGAATCGTTCACAGAACATTTTTGGCAGCGAATCCAGAATTGGCGTCAATCGCTTTCGTAGCCTTCGAGTATTAAGACAGAGCTAGACAACATGAATCAATATCTCGATACGGCCACCGCGTCACTAAAGGAGGTTCACAGGTTTCAGTCCCGTGAACTGGAGATGAACACGCAGATCGTGCGCTGGGGCAACTTTGGAATTCCTTTGCTGCTATTCCCGACCGCGGGAGGTGATGCCGAAGAAGTCGAGCGGTTTTTTCTGATTCAAAAGCTGGCTCCTTTTATCCACGAAGGACGGCTAAAGATTTATTCCGTTGACAGCATCAACGGGAAGACATGGATCACGAATCCGTCGATTCCGCATCGTGTTTGGGTTCAACAGCAGTACGACAAATTCATCGCTAATGAAATCATTCCATTGATTCGGAGCGATTGCAACAACGATCAAATCGAAGTCATGACCGCGGGCGCATCGATTGGTGCATTCAATTCGTTAGTAGCCATCTGCCGACACCCGGATCTGTTCAGCCGCGCCATTTGCTTGAGCGGAACATTTGACATCGAAAAGTGGTTGGAAGGTCAGTGGTTTGACGAGTTTTACCACCAGTGTCCGATTCAGTTTGTTCCGGGGCTTCCTGATGGAGACCATTTGAATCAGCTTCGCACTCGATTTGTATTACTCGCAACCGGCTTAGGCGAAAACGAAGATCCCGATGAGTCCTGGAAAGTTGAAAAGGCACTTGCGAGCAAGGGAATTCCGAACCGGGTCGATGTGTGGGACAGCAACTGGAAACACGATTGGGAAACGTGGCGTGAGATGCTGCCGAAGTATGTCGAGGAAATGCTGGTCAGTCTCGAGTAGGCGGTGATGGTCCTGTCAGCACTTGGCGATTTCATCCAGCAGGAAACAGCTTGCCTTGATGCCTAAATGAAAATCGGCCAACGAGAATTTCTCGTTGGGGCTATGCAGATTGTCATCGTCCTGCCCCCAACCAAGCAAGAGCGTATCGACTCCGGGCATTGTCGCGAGCGCATTGACGACCGGGATTCCGCCACCAGAACGGATAAACACCGGCGCCGTGCCGAAGCTTTTTTCAATCGCACGTGATGCGGCGGCCACAAAGGGGCTCTCCAGTGGCAAAACAAAACCTTTGGAACCGTGCGAAACTCGCAAGTCCATTTGAATCCCTGAAGGACAATGGGCCTCCATCCATTCCTGCAACGCCAGTTTGATCTTTTCTGGATCCTGATTCGATACCAGTCGAAAACTGAACTTGGCCCCTGCCTTCGAAGGCAGCACCGTCTTTGCTCCTTCTCCCTGGTAACCGCTCCACAAGCCGTTGATGTCGAAAGTTGGACGGCACCAACGATGTTGCAGCGTTGAATAGCCCTTTTCACCGAACAACGAATCCACACCAAGATCGTCGCGGTAGGCTTCCTCAGAAAAATCCAAATTGGACAGCTGTTTCAACTCGCTGGGCGTCAATTCCAACACGTCATCATAGAATCCCGGGATTTTAATCTTGCCGTCAGCATCAATCAAAGAATCGAGCAACTTCGAAAGGACATTTGCGGGGTTAAAAATGGTGCCGCCAAATTTTCCCGAATGCAAATCCACGTTCGCGCCAGTCAGTTTGACTTCGCAATACAGCATGCCTCGTAGACCGTAGGTGATCGCTGGTTGTCCGGGCCCAAACTGAGAGCAGTCACTAATGACCGCGATATCGGCAGAGAGTTTGTCTTTTACGTTTACGTCATCATCATAGTCGCCGTTAAGAAACGCCTTGAGTCCGTTGCCGCCAGACTCTTCTTCGCCTTCGATTAAAAACTTGATCTGAACGGGCAGTTCGCCTCGCGTCTTGAGCATCGTTTCAACGCCAAACAGATGCGTGATCATCTGGCCTTTGTCGTCGGTCGCCCCGCGAGCGAAAACTTTGCCGTCGCGTATGGTTGGCTCGAACGGTGGCGTGTCCCAGAGTTCCAATGGATCAGGAGGCTGTACGTCATAATGGCCGTAGACCAAAATCGTCGGAGCATCGTTCACCGACGGCGATTGAGCGAAGATCAACGGATGCCCACACGTTTCGATGACTTCCGTCTGAAGCCCAAGAGCCTCAAACTTTTTCGCCAGCCAGCTGCCGGCTGCCCGAGTCTGCTCGTCGTAGACGCTGTCAGTTCCGATACTGGGGATTCGGAGCCACTCAAACAGGTCGGATTCGAACCGGGATCGATTGGCGAGCAGATAGGATTCAATCGTATTCATTGGTTTATCTTATCGCAGCAATCCAGCACTGCGAGTCACCTGTTACGTTGCCGCAACAATTTTCAGTAATTTGAATCCAGTCTGTTCTTCACGGCGAATACGGAGTCTATCGGGACATGTAGTTTCGAAATACTTGAACAAAGACGAGGACTCAGATGAAGACTTCAATTCTCTTTTCAGCACTTTGCGCAGCAATCATGTTTGCTGGCATCACGACGGCTCAGGATTGTCCTATGGCCAAGAAAAATACACAAACTGTGGCAACTTTCGTTTCGCATCAGGGAACGGCTGTCGCACAGGCGGACATCGTTGACACTGCAGTTGCTGCAGGTTCCTTCAAGACATTGGTTGCAGCAGCGAAAGCAGCCGGCTTGGTCGACACATTGAAGAGCAAAGGTCCTTTCACAATCCTTGCTCCAACAGACGCAGCATTCGAGAAGCTCCCAGAAGGCACTGTTGCAACTCTTCTCAAAGCAGAAAACAAAGACAAGTTAAAAGAAATTCTCTTGTACCATGTAGTCGCTGGTGACGTGAGATCAGGCACCGTTGTGAAGTTAACAGAAGCCGCTTCGGCGATGGGTGAGAAGATCAAAATCACCGTCAAGGGCGACTCTGTGATGTTTAACGACGCAAAGCTGCTCAAGGCAGACATCGGTTGCAGCAACGGCGTAATCCACGTCATCGACACCGTTCTGATCCCGGGACAGGACAGCGGAACTCAGACTTCTGACAAGAAGGACATCGTCGACACAGCTGTCGGTGCTGGCAGCTTCAAGACACTCGTAGCGGCAGTAAAAGCGGCTGGTTTGGTCGAGACACTTAAGGGCGAAGGACCGTTTACCGTCTTTGCTCCAACTGACGAAGCGTTTGCGAAAATCCCTGCAGAAACAATCCAGATGCTTCTGAAGCCGGAAAACAAAGAAAAATTGCAGGCAATTCTGACGTACCATGTCGTCTCAGGAGACGTCCGTGCTGCGGATGTTGTTAAGCTGAAGAAGGCGAAAACGGTAAATGGTCAAGAAGTGAATATCAAGGTCACTGACAAGAAAGAAGTCATGATCAACGGTGCCAAAGTTATCAAAACTGATATCGAGTGCGGCAACGGTGTGATTCATGTCATCGACACTGTGATCATGCCGAAGTAAGCTATGGCGGTTCAAAGTAGGTGGTCATGGCGTTTTTTCCTCGACGTGAAGTCATTTGGAACAGCTACCGTGACCGCCAATCTGAAAACCTCTCCTAGTTACAAAAACAAGTCGGCTCAATTGGAACGTCTAAAGTTGAACTCAGATCCTCCGGTTCTCCCTGATGTTGCAGCTGGTCAGCCAGAAGCGATCGTGACCTGTCTCGATCGCTATGGCGGATTGGTTTGGTCACTTGCGCGAAGGAATTGTCCTGATGAGCAATCTGCCGAAGACGCTGTGCAGGACATTTTTGTCAAGATATGGCAAGCTGCTGATCGCTACGATGCGAAGCTCGCCTCCGAGGCAACTTTTATCGCGATGATTGCCAGGCGTCGATTGATTGATCTGTATCGCAAACGCCGCCCAGAAAGTGCCGTTGCTATTGATACCGAATCACTGGAACACTACGAGGATTCTCAGCGAAATGCAGCAAGCAGCGCGGAGATAAAAGACGAAGCGAGGCAAGCCGAAAATTTTCTGGCAGAACTTCCGAGGCAGCAGCAACACGTAATTCGATTGAGCGTTTACGACGGTCTTTCGCACACACGAATTGCCGAATCAACCGGCATCGCATTGGGCACTGTCAAAACTCACATTCGCCGAGGATTAGGCGAATTGCAGCGTCGTTTATTCGCCGCCAAGTCCCAGGATGGGGGTACATCATGATCGACCGCACGATGACGTCTGAAGAATTTCCTGAATGGTTCACCGAACTTTTGCTCCTACGAGCCACCGATAGGCTCGACGAGGAACAGCAAAAGCAGTTCGATCAGTTTGTAAACGAGTATTCTGATCGCAATCGAATCGAGCGAGAGGCGGAAAAGTATGAACTCACCGCGGCGGCGATTGAATTGAGTATTCATAACCAGCTTCCCGAACGTTCATCTGTTCCGATGCCGAGTGCGTTGCGACAGAAAGTTCTCGATGAGGCGCAACGACATTTTGAAAGTGTGCCATCAGCGAACGCTGAGGCAACAAAGGTAGTGACGAAGACCATCAGCGGTTTGACATCGCGCGAAGCGTTGGCATGGCTGGCTGCCGCGGCAGCGGTTACCTTGCTGCTAACCGGTTGGAATCCTTTTGCAGAGTCGATGAAACCGGTTGTGGATCTTACGCCTGAAAAGGTTGAACCTCTTTCGATTGACGATCAGTTGGCAAACTTTGCCAACAACGATACTGAAAACCTGACTCGAATCGATTGGTCCGCGACCGGATCGAATTCAGCTACCGCCGGCGAAGTTGTTTGGAGCGACGTATTACAAAGAGGCTTCATGGTGTTTGAGGGACTCGCGCCGAACGACCCCTCTGAGAGTCAGTATCAGCTTTGGATTTTTGACACCGACGCTGGACAGGCGCATCCAGTTGATGGTGGTGTGTTCGACATCGCAGTCGATGGGAAAGTCATCGTTCCTATTGATGCGAGAATTCCGGTCGTCAAAGCTGTCATGTTTGCCATCACCGAAGAGCGACCTGGCGGGGTCGTTGTCTCCGATCGAAAGCGACTGCCGTTGTTGGCGAAGCTGCAGTAGCCTTTTCTCACTTGGGAAAAATTGCGAGCCTCTACCAGCCTTTTGGGCAGCCACACTGTGACAGAATGTTCCGGTATCGAGCCGCAGCTTTGACGGTAAGATACCACAATGCCTACATCACCCTCACATCCTGAAGTCGTCACCGACGCTGAAGTTTCGTTGCCGTCCAAAGCAGCTCATCGCATTGGTGTCTTGTTGACGCTCATCGTCTTCCCACTGATTTGGTTTGGCGGACTGGTCACATCTTGGGATGCAGGCATGGCTGTTCCCGATTGGCCGGGCACGTTTGGCTACAACATGTTCGCCTATCCGGTATCGACGTGGGTCTTCGGTCCGTGGGATTTGTTTGTCGAGCACGGACACCGTTTGCTCGCCTCTCTGGCGGGACTCGTCGCGATCGCGTTGATGTGGGTCACGTTCCGACGCGATTCCAGAATTTGGGTGCGTTGGTATTCGGTTGCTCTGTTTCTACTGGTCAGCTTTCAAGGTTTGCTCGGTGGAGTCAGAGTGCTTTCCGCCGTTGGCAAGCTTGGCGATTTCGAAGTCTTCTTCAGCGATCGGACGATGGCCAAGATTCATGGCTGCGTTGGACCCGCTTTTTTTCTGGCGGTCGTTGGTTTTTGCGTCGTGACGTCGAGGTGGTGGTTCGACCAGGAATCCTTTCGGAAGTCTGGTAAAGCAACTCGATCGTTCACATCGACGTGGCCAACATTGATGTTGGTCGCCGCGTATTGCCAGTTGGTCGTCGGTGCATTCCTGCGACACATATCAGAGGCCGCTTCACCGCAGGAATATCAGGCCTTGATCGTGTTGCACGTTCTAGTTGCGATTGGACTGGTCGTTGGAACGTTCGTCCAAGCGGTCGCAGTCGCCCGAGCCAAACGTCGTGAGCCGGCAAGTCGCGGGCTCGTTTGGTCCATCCGCTTCTTGATACTGGCGATTCTGGTTCAGTTTTCATTGGGATTTGGAACGTGGGTCGTCAAGTTTGGCTGGCCAATCTGGTTTGCCGACATGGCGTTTGCGGCCGAGTTTGTTGTTCCAGAGAAAAGCATGTTCCAAATGAATCTGATCACGGCTCATGTTGCCGTTGGATCATTGATTTTGGCATTTTGGACCGTTCAAGTTTTTCGGTCCCATCGTTTGTTTGCGCCGGCGATTTTGGGAGTTCGAGTCGCAAACGTTTAAAAGTAGCGAAGGCACCTGGCATGTGAACTTACAACGATTGGCAGGCCAGAGGCCGATGTCACGCCAACTAAACGCATAATCTGACTTTTCAAAGCCGACGTCCGAGGGGACAATACCTTCTCGAAAACTTAATCAAAGCCGCAATGACGTCACCAACCGAAACTGAAAAACCGCTCGCCGCCGCAGCTGATTCGTCCTTCGCGGACCGAATACCAGCATTCATCGAGCTCACCAAGATGCGAATTTCGATCATGGTCGTTCTGACGTTCATCGTCGCGGCCGTCATTTCGCAACCGGCGTTTGACATTTTTATTCTCTTCTGGGGAACACTTGGTTGTTTGCTAATCTGCTTCAGCGGCAACGCGATGAATATGTATGTCGAGCGAAAGACCGATTCGCTCATGCCGCGAACCGCTGGCCGACCGCTACCGGCAGAAAAACTGTCGTCGATCGAAGTACTGGCCTTTGGAGCGATCACCTTCGTCCTAAGTGCCGTAATCTTCTGGTACTTCGTCAATTGGCAAACGACCGTCTGCGCGGCTGTGAACTGGATCGTTTACGTGGTCATTTACACACCGCTTAAACGTGTGACTTGGTTCAACACAGAAATCGGCGCCGTCGCTGGTGCCCTGCCCGTCATCATGGGAGCCTTGGCGACAGCCGGAACGGTACCCTTGGTTGCGTGGGCCTTCTTTGGCGTGCTGGTGTTCTGGCAGTTTCCGCATTTCATGGCGATTGCTTGGAAGTACCGGCACGAATATCAGGCTGGTGGGCTACAAATGTTGACAGTCGTTGACCCCAGCGGCAAACGGGCAGGCTTCAAGGCAGTGCTGACTTGTGTGCTTTTGATTTTGGTCAGCCTGATTCCTATCTTGGAAGTTCGCACGATCTATCATGGGATCCTGTTGGCGGTCATTGCCCTGATCGTCGGTGCACCTTATCTGAAAGCCTCGCTTATCTTCAACGCAGATCGCAATGACGCCACCGCCAAGAAACTGATGCGGTCTTCGTTGCTTTATCTGCCGCTCTACATGACGGGGCTCCTAATCGCCTGTTTGACGTAAGCATGACTTCGACATTTCACGACAACTCACACGCTCACGGACTGCAGTACCAATCCGCGATCCCTGTTTCTCGTGGCAAGATCGCGATGTGGCTTTTTTTGTCCACTGAAATCATGTTTTTCACCGCTTTGATCGGTTCGTACATCGTGCTTCGTTTTGGAGCACCGGAGGGGACATGGCCAACGCCGCATGAAGTCCACGTTGTCGAATGGCTAGGAGCACTCAACACGTTCATGCTGATTTTCTCCAGTGTCACGATCGTGTTTGCATTGGAAGCAGCCAAGCATGATGCTCCAGCCAAGGCCAAACGCTGGATGTTGTTGACGTTGCTTTTGGGAACCACATTTCTGGGAGTTAAGGGCGTCGAATACGTTTCAAAGTTCAATCACGGCATCCATCCCAAATTCCCCCGCAGCGCGATCTACGATCGTGCCGACACGATTTGGCTTTCCGGATTGAAGGAAGACATCCGGGCTCAGATTGGAGTGCTGGAACGGGACAGAGAAAATCCCGCCGCAAAAGAACGGCTTGATCGATTGTTTCTGATTCAGTCCGGAATGGTGCAGTGGACCGAAACCAAAGTCGGTAGAACGGATGACACGATCATGCATAAACTGGCCATGGAGTCGCTTGCCAGCCAGATCTATCCAGAGAGCTTTTCAGACGACGAATTGGAGCGAATCACGAAGTACACCGGCGATGAACGACAGGAAGTGTCCTTGCTGCTAACGGATACCGAAACACGCCTAACTGACGCCAACGCACAGCTTCAGTCGCTACAAAAAGAAATCAAATCGCTCAAAGTCAAAGGCGACGAAGCGAAGAAAGAGCTTGCGACACAAACGAAAATGGCGACCGAAACGACGACGATGGTCACCAAGCTCACCAATGACGTTGCTCCGCTGCGAAATCGAATCAAAGCACTCGACGAATTTCACCTTCTCGAATCCGGACACGAAGGCCATCACGGCATCAATCACGAACACCATTTCAAGCTCCCGATGGTCATTCCCAGCGGCAACATTTGGGCCAACACCTATTTCATGCTGACCGGTGTCCACGCGACTCATGTCTTGATCGGCCTGATCGTATTCGTCGTGATGCTGCCAATGACGCTCGGAGCGGCCAAAGCTGGACTGATCGAAAACGTCGCACTGTACTGGCACTTTGTCGACATCGTGTGGATATTCTTGTTTCCTTTGCTGTATCTGTTTTGACGAACTATGAGGAATCCGAATACAAGCCCGAAGCGCAAGCGAGTGAATTGCGAAAATGAACGACGATTCACTCGCTCGCGCTTCGAGCTTGTATTGGAACGATAGCCATGACAAACGAATCACAAACACTTCATCCCAAGAGTCACGGCACGGTTTTCATTATTGTGTTTGTGATGCTGTGTGCTATGACGGGGCTTTCGTTATGGATCGCCAATTCGCATCTAATGGACAATCCGCTGACCGGTTGGATTGCGATGATGGGCCTTTCGGTTGCCAAAGCGTTTCTGGTCATCACTTTTTTTATGCATCTCTGGTGGGAAAAACGTTGGAAGTACGTTTTGACGATTCCCTCGATGTTGATGGGAGCCCTGTTGGTAATCCTTTTGATTCCCGACGTCGCGGATCGAATCAGCACCTACTCGAAAACACGTTCCAATCATGCTCCGCTGGCTGTCGAGACGACAGCCGAAAGCTCATACTGAAATGAATGTTGAAAAAAGCTCTGCTGACAAACGCGGCCCGAACCTGCTGCTGTTAGGTATACTCGGATTCTTGGCGTGCCTCTTTATGGCGATTGCCATCGTCATGGGACTGCTTACTTCGGCGCCACCGATTGGCGCAGGGGGAAGTTCCAGCACGCCGGTCGAACCCAGCGCCGACAATCCGCCGGGCGCGGTCATTGTTGATGTTCCCTGGAAGCATCTTCATCACGTTGACAGTTTCGAGATGAAGAACCAAAAAGGCGAAAAATTTAACACGGCTCAGTTCAGTGGTGAAAAGCCATTTCTGGTCAGCTTCTTTTTCGCGACCTGCCCCAGCATCTGCCGTGACCTGAACAAACAAGTCGCTCGACTCAATGAGCAACTCAAAAAAGAAGACGTCGCCTTCGTGACGATCACGGTCGATCCGGAGCGTGATACGCCTGAGGTACTTAAACGCTACGCAGAGGACTTTGGGGCTGTATCGCCACGTTGGACATTCCTCAGAGGTCAGCAATACAAATTTAAACAGGTCGGCGAGCAGATGTTTCGCGTCGAAGTCGTCGACATGGAGAACCATACTGACAACATCATGCTGGTCGACAAGTGGGGAAAGTACCGCGACAGATTTAAGTGGGACGATCCTTACGACATGAAGCGACTCGTAAACGTCGTCAAGAAAGTCGCCGCCGAAACCGAACCTCCACTCAACGAGATCGTCAAAACTCGAAACGCAATGGTTGGTCGCGAACCAATCGATCTGAGCACCATCCAGTACCTTCGCGAATTCCATCTTTATACCAGCGACGAGAAGCCATTTTTCTCACGAGACCTAACGGGCGAAGTTTGGATCACAAACTTCTTCTTTATCTCCTGCCCAACGATCTGCAAAGAGCAAACAAAGTATCTCGAAGGCTTGCAAAATCGACTGGGCGACAGCCCAACGAAACTGGTCAGTATCACAACCGATCCAGCCAGAGACCTTCCGGCCAACTTGCGAGCGTACGCTAGAGAGCACAACGCCTCACCGGACCGTTGGCTGTTCTTGACCGGTAACGAAAAAGCAGTACCTCGCGTTGCCGCTGAGTTCTTTGGTGCCATGGGTGGAGCCGACCATCACTCTTCGGAGCTCTTCGTCGTCGACAAATGGGGCAATGTCAGAGGACGATTCGATTGGCAAGACGCGGCTCAGGAAGTTGAAATGCTTGGCCTGACTGATGAGCTTTGGAAGGAAACACGTCCTCCAGGTGAATTCAAACGTGTTGACGGCGGTAGGGAATCAGTACCCGTTGACGAAGACGAGGAAGAGGACGATGAATAACGAAACTCCCGCTGAGAATTTACCACTCGCTCGCAAGCTCTATCCGATCGCCGCAGTTCTAACTGTTGCCGTGCTGGCGTTGGTTGGTGTGATGCGTCGGGTGAAGCTGGATATCGGCGTCGAACTGCACTTCCTTCCGCCGGTTCACGCGATATTGAATTCCGTGGTGGCCGTGCTGTTGGTCACCGCGTTGGTCATGATCCAGCAACAAAAAGTGAGGGCTCATAAGAATGCGATCACTGCGGCCATGATTTGCTCTGCCGTTTTCTTGCTGTGCTACGTCGCCTATCACTTCACAACGCCGGAGACCAAATTCGGCGGCGAAGGCGCGATTCGCATCGTCTACTTTGTACTGCTGATTTCGCACATCGTTTTGGCGGCAGTTAGCTTCCCGCTGATCCTGTTCACCTGGATTTTCGGTTTCACCGGCCAAATTAAGCGGCATCGGTGGTTCTCAAAGTTCACGTTCCCAATGTGGCTGTATGTCGCAGTGACCGGGCCGATTTGTTATCTGATGCTGCGGCCGTACTACTAGAACCGGCGTGAAAGACGCTGGCTTCCCGTATTTTCTCGCCTTGGTTGCTGGAATCACGACGCGGCATACTTCTTGCAAGAGACATGCTGCTCACGGTGCAAACGGTTGCCGAATTAGCTACCGCCAGCTATTTGATGGGTTCTTCGTGGTATCTAATGGTTTGCGATTGCGATTCAAGCTTCGTACCCCCTCATACTCCGAAGGAGTCGCAGCGATTAGCCGGTGGTTGAGCCTTAGCGACACCACATAGGCATCAACTTAAGACATAGTCAAGTTTTTCGGGATTTTGC
>CAYGUE010000031.1:33631-50086 GCA_964352885.1 uncultured Pirellulaceae bacterium | reverse complement strand
GACAAACCGAAACCAGGTGATCCGCAGCAAGGTGGCGAGCAAGACAAACCGCAACAAGGTGATCCGCAGCAAGGCGAGGGCATGGGCAAACCTAAAGGAGAGCCACAACAAAATGGCGATCCGAAGCAGCAGCAAGAAAACCCAAACAGTTCTGAAGGTGAAGAAAACGGCGACGTCGAAGGAAGCTCAGGCAATGAACCAGGAGCGGAGTCTCCTAATGGTGCACCTGCAGAGCAGTCGCCTGACGGCAATCCTTCTGGAGAGAAAGGACAGCAGCCCGGAGAAGGAAAGCCCGGAGAAAGTAACGGCCAAGGTGAACCAAGCGGTCAAAGCAAACCTGGCACCGGCGGCATGGGCAGCACCCGCTCAACGGGCGACACTGACCTCAGTGAAGAGGAAGCGAACTTGGAATACTCAAAGAAAGCGACCGACATGATTCTCGGTCGACTCAAGAATCAACGCAGCAATCCAGATCAAGAGCTTTTGGATGCACTGAACTGGACCAAGGATGACATGAATCGATTCATCGACCGTTGGGATCAGATGCAGAAAGAAGCGGCCAACGGAAACGAAGCCGATCGCAAACAATTCGAGAATCAACTGAAAGGTCTCGGCCTCCGTCCTCCCGGAGCGAGGGCCAAATCGACGCTCGACGGCGACGGACAGGAAGACTATCTCGAAGACAGCGCTGTCGATTTGGTCATCCCAGGATTGCGAGGGGAATTCCAAGCATTCCAACGTGACCAAAGCCGTCCAAACAAATAGCTTGTGCACGACGTTGCGTGTCTCCAAAAAACATTGGCTCCCAAGAACATTGTTTCCCTCACCCCCAGCCCCTCTCCCAAAAATTCGATCAACGTTTGATTAGCAAAAAATGTTTTCTGGTTCGAATTTTCGGGAGAGGGGAGCTTGATAGTCTCAGATGCCTGATTACCCCCGGAGCTTGATAATCCCGAAAACATGACAATCTCAGGAGCAAGATAATCTCGGGAAAACTAATTCATCTTGGGAATTTCTCTCAACGACTCGCCACGAACTTCACGACCGCAGCGAAGTGAATCGCACTTGCGACGATCACGCTCACGTGCCACGCCGGATGGCACCATTTTGCTTTTTGGTCATTGAACAAAAACAACGTCCCCAGCGAATAGACGATCCCGCCTGCAAGCACCCACAGCATGACTTCCACTGGCAAGTGATTGTGAAACGGCAGACCAAGTATCGGCATCCACCCTAGTACGATATAGCCGAAGATTGAAACGCGATTGACTCGATGGGCGAAAAAAACCTTCGCAACGAATCCTGCGATCGCAATGCCCCACATGGCTACCAATAACCCATTCGCAATCGCCGTGTTCCACATCTGAATCGAAAATGGAGTGTAGGTTCCTACGATCAGTAAGAATATGAAAGCTTGATCGTAAGTTCGGAATCGAGTCTGCCTCTCGTCATCCTGAAACCAGTGCGACAACGTCGACATCACGTACATCATCACCAACAACGACGCATAGACAACGCAAGCAAGACCTGTTGCTTCAGAAAAAGGTGCTTGCACTCGGAAGCACATCCAAACCAATCCACCAAATGCCAGCAATGCACCAAGAAAATGCGTGGCAACATTCCATTTTTCTTCTTCGGCAATGCGATTAACTATCAAGTTCATTTGGGTACGAACTGTCGAGATGACAGTCAGCCATTGTTCCAATGTGCGAATCTGTATTCAATTCGAGCAAAAAGTGTGAAAACATTTCAAGACTTGCAAGCAAAACTACATGGTGCTCCAACGCTATCATTCTTGAGCTAGCCTCACGAGACCATGGGTTTATGCAGCTATTATACATCGCCTGAATGAATCTCAAGTTTTTCCCCAAGAGTGCTGGAGTTCGGCACGAGTCATGCAAAGCATTCTTGTCGGAACATGACTTAACTCTTTCAAGGAACGAAAAGATGCTAGTACTATCAAGAAAAATCGACGACGAAATCATTATCGACGAAAACATTTGTGTTCGCGTGCTCAAAGTAAAAGGGAACACGGTTCGGATCGGAATCTCTGCTCCTGGCGACGTTAGCATCATGCGAGGCGAGTTACCACGACGCGAGATCGAGTTCACAATCGAAACGGAAGACGAGCCCGACACTGAGATTCGATTCCAGCAATTCACTCCCCAGCCGCCGCAAAGCAACCGGCTTGGTGAGATTGCGGCTCGAATCAATGGTCTGAATCGATAATGGGTGCTTCCCACGAAGCCGGAATTTCCGGCAGCCGGCGACCCCGAATGAGATTCTTTTCGACAAGGTTCTCCGTCAGAATCTTGCGGACCTCAAGGATACAACTCGGGTGTTGGTGAATCTTTGAATGCTCCGAGTTGACAATGATTTCAGAATCAGCGTGCTCACTTTTCGCACTCTCAACAGCGACCACGCCATCGCTGTCACCTGGCAATCCAGACCTGCGGATCAAGCCTCTCCGTGGCGTCTGTCCGATAATGTTGTGAAACCGAATGTTCTGCGGACGCTTCCCCGCATTCATGACTTCGAAGATCGGGCACTCGGGCGATAGAGCATCCACACTGGTCGTGGTCGTCAGCAGCTTTCCATCCCCAAGAATATCTGCGTTCTCCCGTACCAGTCTCTGGAACTCGTTGCCTAAGAAATCCGGCAGCTGAAACAGCTTCTGCCCGATCCATCGTGTCGTCGCATTGGCCGATGTGCTACCGTGATTCGGCGTGCCAATCATGACGACACGATCGACGCTTTGATTCGCTTTAAAGAAGAACGTATCGCGAAGTTTCTGAATACTCTCCGGATCGCCTTCCAGCTCGCCAAACGGCAGTGGACTAACGAGCTCATTCCAGAATGTATCGCCACTGTCCATGACTTGGAGTTGCGACACGAGACCTCCCATACTGTGTCCGATCAAAATCATGTCATCTAGAGCCGGCGCATCGCTTCCCGGATCAAGTTCACGACGAATCGAAGCGAGATCCTCTCGCATTTGCTGAGCGGAAATCCAAAACGGCTGCCCGGTTGGATAGGCGTAAAACCAAAACTGATAGTTTTCGTGAACCTCGGGAATCGCACGTAAGTCGTTGAACATGTGCGCCCACGTCACGGGACTCGACCAGATACCATGGACCATTACGACAGGAATTTTCGTCGGGTCAAACGGTGACAGCATATACATTCCATGGATTCCATCAGCCAGCTCTCCATTGATCAACGTTGCTGTTGCGAGCAGCCCTGAATTCAATAGGGGATCATTTAAATGATAAGCCAACGGAGTGGTCAGGTCGCTTTCCAACGGAACGGATATCTGATGGTGATCAACGTGAGTTTGCTCAAGTGGATCGTAGAGTTTGACAACCGCTTTCCGCCGACCTCCATTTTCGGATTCGATGATTTCGCAGAACGCAGTCATTGGCAACGTCAGCGACGGCGGATAGTACTTCTCTTCTTTTGATCCGGTTTCTTCTGTTTTGCAGATCGCAATCAATGGAACACCGAGCCCATAAGTTCGATACTGGTTTTCGATTCCGGACATTTCATAGTCGTTCACCAACTCGAATCGTTCAAAGTTCTGTTGCTTCCAATGTCCAACGATTTGAAATTCCATATCGCAGCCCAGTTCGTCTCCTCCGAAAGAGATCTCATGACCGGGTGATAGCATTTTTTCTTCACAGAGATTTCGGAGGATCGATGCGAGCGACTGATTGTAAACATCGCAGATACTTCGAAATTGTGGGTCGAAGGCGTTTCGCTTCACGCTTAATTTGGAATCGAACAGGAACTGGTGGGCGTGAACAATAGCGTTCGCGTATAGTCCTGCGGCTCGACTCGTGCTCCCTGAAGCAGAATTCCAATCGGCTTGCAGTTTGCAGATCTCTGCCAACGCGTGGACTTCTTCAAGCGACGGCGAATCGAGCACCAACTCTTGAAGCCATTCAATCACTTGATCCGGATCGGTTTTGAGACGATCCTCAAGGTTGTAGTTTCTCAGCAACCGAATCGTTCGCTCACTCGGAGCATCGGGTCCAACGACATACTTGTGAAGCGGCGTAAACAGATTCTGCCTGCGAATTGGGGTCACTTCGACGATCGATCCATTGCCCAATCGGGAGATCGCAGCCGCCCTTCGAATGAACTGTTCCTGACTCACTTGACAACCGGTGAAAGCGAGACACGCGATCGTCACAGCGCACGCCAACATGAGTAATGCAGATCGACGCATTACTGATGGATACCCGGTTTGACGCAAAGAACTCAACGTTGTTTTCGCGAGGAATCACTGGATTAACATTGCGCACAGGCGCATCATGTCTGGAGTACCCAATTTCGCTCGCTGGCGTCAACGCCAATCAATGAGCAAGTGGAACGCCTGCTTTGCCTCGTCGTCGGCAAGACCCTAAACTACCTAGACGTTTACGTTTTTTAGACTCAATGTGTCAATAAATATTTTGTCGCGGTCACAGAACTCAATGCCGTGTGCACAGAACTCGACTAATCACTGAGCCACCATTGACATCGCTGGACAGTGCGTGCGTTGAACTGCTTTTAACCCCGATTGGCTCAGGCTTGCTACATCGCTCGTGGATAATCTAGATGCCATCGCGGTGCAATCTTGCTCTCGATCGGACGCAGACAACTAGCCCCAAGATGTCGACTTGAGCCTCCAGCTTGATGGTTCCGTCTCCGCCCTCTGCAAAATTGATGGTCTCTCTAGCTCCGCAGTGACCGACAACATGGTTTTCATGGTTTTACGCAAGGCCGCAGCTTCGCCTTTGAAGCAACGTTTGGATTGCAGGTATTTTCGCTCCGTTGTCGCGTTCAGATTCGCAACGCCGCGGAAACCGCCTCTTTGGCAACGTGATTTCTTTTTGGTAAACTGTTTGCAGTTGCGACGTTTGATGGCTTCGGAGAGGAGCGGTGTCGTAAAAACTTCCTGCGTTGTCCGAACGAGAGTTATTGTGTGGCCAACCCATACGAAGCCCCGATGACCGAAACGACGCTTCCCGAACTGCCGAACACCGACGACATCGTTCGGCGACTGATCGATGGCACGGACATCGAGATTCTTGCGTTCTACGATGTCTCCGACTGCCAAATCTACGGTCGCAAACACCGTCGCCGACTCTCTGGCACACTTGCAGCTGAGGCTGAATCTGCTGGTTGCGCACCGACTGCCTACCAAACCGTCCTCTGGTTTTGTCTCGTATACATGCCCGTTTGGCCGTTGGGCACATATTTCGTCATGCCGTTCGCCGAACATGATGGATTCGACGATGACGCTGAACGATACCGAGGGATTCGCGTAAATTGCGATGCTAGTCAGATATCATTTCATTACGCCATAATGCTTACTCCTCTGCTGGTTGCTGGTATTTACGTCTGGCTGTGGTGGCGTTAACGCCGATTCATCGCCGGACAACATCGGTTTTACGCCAAGTCAGGCAGGCGTTGTTGAGGAATCTTTCGCTGGGCAATGATTAATTGCTTCGTTCGTGTTCCTTCCGATAAAACGCTGCGATCGCCTACTCTGTTTGACGGACGGGCGTTGGCCTTTGTCGAATCTTTCTAAATTCGATGTCGTTCTTTTCGATGGATTTCGACAGCGTAAAAACCTTTAGCTGTTGACCCTAGTCGAAGGAAATTTCAGTTCTTACGTTTCAATGGACAAACCGATGGCAGACTTTCAAAAGGCAGCGCAGGCGGTTGTGGATGGAGACGTTGAAACCCTGCAAGTCCTCGTTCAACAGCAGCCTGCCTTGGTGACTGAGCGGTCGCCAAAACACGGTGCAACCTTGCTTCATTACGTGGGTGCTAATGGACCGATCGAAGATGAAATGCAAAAAACGCCACTCAATGCCGTCGAAATCGCCAAGTTGTTATTGGATTGCGGCAGTGAGGTGGACGCAACGATCGACGACAATCCGGGCAGCACGCCCCTAGTCGCACTAGTGACAAGTGAGTTTCCGGCCGCCGCCGGGCTGCAAGCAAAGCTGGTCGAGTTGTTTGTCGAATCAGGAGCCGCGGTCGATGGTGTCAACGTTGATGGCTATCCGTTGGCCTGTGCCATGTGCTTCCAATATCCGGATGCAATTCGAGCATTGCTGAATTGTGGCGCGCGAGTCGACAACTTGGTCGCTGCAGCATCGCTCGGGCGATTGGAATATGTCAAGAACTGTTTTGACGCTGGAGCGAATCTGTTGCCAGAAAAAACCGCCTACCCCGATCCATTCATGCGATCATTCGATCCGAAACAAGTCGTCGAGATAGCAATGGAACACGCGTCAAAGTTCGAGCAAAAAGAAGTCGTGGATTTCTTGACCCCGATTGTCAACGCTGATTAACGGATTTCTATCGGTTCTGAAAACGGGATTGAAATTGATTCAGGTCTGGCACTTCAACGATCAGCAACAAGTTTTTTACGTTGAGTGGCTTTGGGCACACAATGACCAAAGACGTCTGGGTTAAAAAGATCTTCCAATATTGTTTGAATTACAACGAAAACGGAATAGGCCAGAATTTTTGATTCCGAAACTGGGCGGAATCTACCATCGATTTCGTTTATCATGCGTATCAATATGGATGACACTGGTTGCCACGTCCCAAAGATGCAACCTCTGATTGCAAGCCAGCGATACTCTCGAGCCGTTTAACAACAAATAAAAAACGATCTTCGATTGGTTTTGATGTCGGTCACAGTTAGATTTAGCTACATGAAAAACGGCATCTGGAAAAAACTCAGCTTGATCGTGCTCGCCATTGATCTTTCATTCACTGCGATCTATTCGTCAGCAAACGCTCAAGATAATTTTCGTGAGTTTGACCGAAAAATGGTGGCAACTCCAGCAGAGCTATTCAAAGCTCTGTCGACATTCCAGCCTTCCGGGCAGCGTAAGCAAGTTGACGGGCAACGACTGGAAAAAATGGAAAAAGCGGGGCGCGACTTTCTTTCTAAGCTTTCGCCAGAGCAGCAAGAGAAGGCATGGGAATTTGCCGAAAAATACCTTCGAAAAAATGGCGTCGACTCGACCGCTTCTCAGAAGTTGATGAGAGACTTCGGTTTGCCGCCTGAATTGCAGAACCAACTATCGCAACAGTTCCGCAAGTATGACAATCGTTCACCCAATCCAAGCTCACGACCGGAAAGCAAAGCTGACGATGGGATCAGCGAACTCCTGCGTAAAGCGCGAGACGAGTTCCAGGCTGAATCGCGAAAAGGGGATGACTCTCCCGATGGCGTCGCTCGATCAGATCAATCGGGCGTTCCCAAGCCTGATTCAAACGTCGAAAACGACCAAAGAGAAGAACGAGCATCCAAGTCGAATTCCGACCCTAATGAAGGTGGCTCAAAGCCTTCCAACAGCAAACGGGGGCAACAGAACTCGGACGAAGCCAATCAGAATGAGAATGGTCAAAAGCTCGACTCCGATTCCGATGATCCGATGGGTGATCCGAATCAAAGCACCAACCGCACTGATTCCCAATCGGGGACTCCTTTTGGGAATCCTTTCGACACCCAGAATCCTCGCACTTCTCCCTTAACTAATCGACCACCCAACGTAAATCAAGATAGCCAACGGCGTTTGCCAACGACGAACCCTAAGAGCACTCAAGGGAAAACCGTGGGTGATTCGGATGTCGATCTCGAGCAGATTCTTGAACGATTGGGGAGTTTGAGAAAGAACAACGAAAGCGGCCAAAGGGCAGGTGCCGGCACTGCGGGGGACAGTCCGTTGGGAGAAAGCCTTGATTGGGAGAAGGTCATCGAGGAGTTGGCGGAAGAAGGGACCAAAGGAAGAGGTTTTGACTCCAGATCGGGAGTTGATGGAATGCTCGATGCACTTGAACGTGCGCAAGCAGAGAACAAGAAGGGTGCGGGTGGCAAGTCCACGCCAAACGATCAGTTGGACCAGAGTCTGCTCAACCGAGCCAAGGATTTGATCTCTGGTTCGTTTGACCCTGACAAGACTGATTCGGGTGGTTGGGGACGGGAGCCCCTAAACAAGTCCGCGTCCGAAGAAAAGCTGGGAACGCGATTCGATCGCCTACTTGTCAAAGCAGCCGAACGGACTCTCACGTCCGCAAATGATGATCAAGGCGTTACCAAGAGTGTTGGTGCTGTTTTGGGAAGCCTGATTGAACGGATTCAGGAACAGGCAACCAAGAAAAAAAGCGATCTAGCATCCGCAGCAAGCCGAAATTCAGCTGATCAAGAGCTCGACGGCAGGGGAGACGACCCTGCCGAAAACAGAGGCAATGTATCGAGAGGAAACGACAATAGCGACCGCTCGAATCGCGATTCCAATTCTCAGGCGGCTTCTCCATCTAAACCTTCCATGTCGGACTCCAGCACCGGCAGTTTTGATCCTCAGAAAATGCTTGACCGTATTCCTGATCTATCCACCATCAATCCAACGCAGGTGTTTACGATTCTTGCGATCATTGGCTTCCTATTGTTTGCTGGTTACCTCCTGGCGCAAGCCTTGGCAGGTAGCGAATCAACGACCATCAAGCGGAAAGTCATCAAACAGATTCGAAACACGAAAATCCAATCGCCCAAAGACCTTGTTGAAACAGTTGACGTGTTCTTAGTGGGCAAGTTTGGAATCAAGTCAAACTGGTGGAACGCAAGAATCGCTCAAACCGTTTTGAAATCCGGTTCTCCCGAACTTCAAACTCGAGTTGACGACTTGATGCGTGATTACGTCCGCGCACGATACATGCGTGACGACATCCAAATTCCTGCTGCTGACCAACAGCGATTTAAGAAAACCCTTGAGGAACTCTCGATTCTCGAAATCAGACCTGAAGCAGATCTTCAAGTCACAGCACCTTCACCCGTTCTGGGACCACCCGCTTCGATGGAAGGGTAATCGCAGATGCGTTCAATCAAAGTTTTGCGAAAACAAATCTTGCTTATTCTGCTCGTTGCCTTTTTCGTTTTGCCTTCAACCGCGCCTTCAACCGCGAAAATGCAGTTTGGTCTCAATCAAGAACGGATCTCGGAGGCACAATGGAGTCGTGGATTTCACGGCTTCAATATGATTGCTGAAGGCAATGACCTAGAACGGATCAACCTTCAGCAGTTTCAATCCGCAATTTCTGCGGATGTTCTGCTGATCGTGATAGGCAGACTGGACCAACTTCCGATAAACGTAACGAATCATGTCAACAATGGCGGTGCAGCGTTGTTGGCCAGCGATAGCTCGGTTCCCTACAGCGAAGCAAGTTTCGCGGGCTTCCGTTTCGCAAAACTAAAAAACTATCCAACAAAAGATTCTGACGCTTTCGGCGGAATGAAAGACTGTCCTGTGGTGAGCGACTTTATACCTCACCCAACCGTCTCGGGCGTTGGAGAAATCGTCACCAACCGACCTGGATATATACTGGCGAATCGTCAAACAACGCTGGCTCGATTGCCGTCAACCTACCAACGGAGTCGCTTGGGTGCTTTTGTTGCCGCACGTGAAAACCGAAATGCTGGGCGTGCGGTCGTGGTGGGCGATCAATCGATTTTCACGAACCAGATGATTATCTATGGCGATAACGCACTGTTCGCTAACCAAGCCGTCAAGTGGTTGAAAAATGGTCGGTCCAAAAAGATGTTGATCTTGGTTGATGGATTGGAGCATTCCGCACTTGATCCTTCAGGCGTGGCGGTTGACGTGCCAGCTCCATCGCGTAGAGAAGTCATTGATGCGCTCAAGGATCTTCCCCCCACCGCGATGTTCGATTTTGCCAACTCGGTCGCAACCGTCGTTGAAGACGAAGACATGATCAATAATTTCATCCACGACAGCATGGATAAAGTTCCTGAATTGGCAGTTCGTCAGTTTTATCTCGTTCTGATGTTTTGCGTCGCATGCTTTACATTCGTCGCGGCATTTCTGTGCCAAGGAAAGCTACAACGCAAAACGGCCAGTGTGGTTGCAGTCAAAAGATCTCGTCAACAGGAAACTGGGCAAAAGGCAGTTCAATTCCATGAGCGACAGCAGGCGGCCTATATCTTGCTAGATAGATTTTGCATGGACTTTGCGAATAGGCGATTTAGCGATTGGCCCAGTTTCCCAACGGGTATGAATGTCGACGAAGATCGACGGTCGAAAAATTTGTCTAAGTCGATGACGAAAATGAGCGTTCTTTATAAGTCAAAACCAGTTAATTTCTGGACTCGCAGAAAACTGGCCCAGCTCGAAAGGACGGTTGGCGCTTGGCGAGCATATTTCGAAGGTCGATCGACGCCTGTGGATGCAGAATTGATCCAAAATCAAGGTCTTTGGTCGACCGATCATTTGACGGACGAATTTAATTAACAGATAACGGCCGCTTCATGACAGCGACGGAAAAACAACGAGGCCTGCGTGAGTAATACGATCAATATTCAGTCAATTGCACAAGAAGCGAAACAGCTCCGTGACACCGCAATTGTGAACCTTAGCCGCACGCTGGTCGATTTGGAGCAAGTCATTGAACAAGTCTTGATTGCGACTATCGCTCGGGGACACGTGCTGCTGGAAGGCGTGCCGGGAACCGCAAAAACGACGCTTTGCCGGACGCTCGCAGTTGCGCTTGGGCTGGATTTCAAACGTATTCAATTCACACCAGACCTACTGCCTTCCGACGTCACCGGCACGCGAATCCTCGACCAGGCAAGATCCAAATTTGTTTTGCAAACTGGTCCGATTTTTTGCCAATTGCTTCTGGCGGACGAACTCAATCGGGCACCCGCGCGAACACAATCGGCGTTGCTCGAAGCGATGCAGGAAAATCAAGTCACCATCGAAGGCGAGACATTGTCGTTACCTCAGCCCTTCATTGTGCTTGCGACTCAGAATCCGGTTGAACAGGAAGGCGTCTACCGTTTGCCTGAAGCACAACTGGACAGGTTTTTGTTTCGTGTCAAAGTTGGTTATCCAGATCGCAGTGGCGAACTTGATTTGTTGGAATTACAAGAAATCCCACTCGCTACTCCGTCACAAATTTGTGATACCGAACTGATTACGCGATTACAAACCGCAGTCTCGACTGTGTTTGGAAAACGCGAAATGAAAGAGTACGTGGTCGATCTGATCCGGGAAACACGCCAACATCGAGATGTGCTTTTAGGTGCAAGTCCACGAGCTGGAATCTACCTGCTACGGGCCGCTCGTGCCCGGGCGTTGCTCAATGGAAGGGACTTTTTTTCTCACGAAGACGTTCAGGCTATCGCACACGCAGTGCTTGAACATCGTGTCATCATTCGCCCGGAAGCTGAACTCTCCGGACGCACTGTTGCAGAGGTTGTAGAAGAGGTAATTCGTTCCGTTGCGATTCGTGAAGGCTAACATGTTCAACGCAAACAAAATTTAATGCTAACGACTCGAAGCAGTCTTATTCTTGGAATTTCGACGATTGGGTTGGTGGTTGCGTTGCTTGACCGCAACGAACCGCTTGCGCTTTTGGCGCTATCCATATTGGTTTGGATTTGGATCGAGTGGCTGTCATTTCAACGTGTAAAAATTGCCTCGCGTCCGATGCTGGGGAATTGCTCACGTACAATCGACGGCCAAACGGAGCAAACCGTAACGATCGTGGCGGACCGCCAGTTGGTTGTCCGGCTACAGGGCACGCTGTCACGGGCATCACGTGGTTATCGTTTCCTCGTTCACGACATGCTGCCGGATACTTTTCAAGTCACAAAAGGCAAACCATTTCAGGTGATCGATTCAGGATTGGGATCTACTTTTGATCTTGAGTACCTGGCAACGACGTCAATTTGCGGGAAAGTATCATTCCCTGGAATTCGAGTAGAAGTCTCAGACTACTGGGGGTTCTTTCGATGGGAGCAGTTTGTAATGATTCCACAAGAACCAACGGTGCTTCCCTATTTGATCCGCCCGCAGACGACCGTGTCCGTCTTAAAACACAACAACCTGCAACGGCACATTGGCCACCATCGCAATATGAGTGCCGGGCTCAGTTCGGAATTGCTGGGTATCAGAGACTATCGAGTTGGCGATCCACCCAGGACCATTGCGTGGAAGCCAACCGCGCGGCTTGGCAAGTTGATGACTTGTGAGTTCGAAAACGAAGTTCCTGTGCGGGCAACGATTCTCGTTGATTTAGCGGTCTATCAATTTCAAGGCAGGCCTGGCCCCTCCGCCGCTGACCGAGCAATTATGTCTTGCGCTGCGATCGCCAAACTACTGCTTGCAGATCGCGATCCTGTTGCAGCGGTGCTGCTAAAGTCAGAGTCCATTCATCGAATCAAGCACGGAGGTGGCGAGCGGCAACTGACCAAGATACTTCAGTACTTGTTGGCCGCCTCAAATCCCAACCCGCCTCTTGACTACATGAAGTTCGATGACTTGATAACATTGATTTTTGAAAATGCTTCGCGGCGCTTTCCAAAACAATTCGACGAATTTTTTAATTCCGGTCCTGTGCGCCGTAGGGCATGTCGCCTTCGCCCGAATCGAAATGACCGCGTCCGCCGTTCGTTGGCAGTAGTCCTAGAACATTTGCTGGAGTTGGAACCAGGAATTTCGACGCGAATGCAAATTGATGATCGGCTGATGCGACAGGCGTGTTTAAGCTATGTGAAAAATTACACGGTTGTGGCCAGTTCAACTAACGTCACTGCCAAACCGCCTTGGGCAGATCCGGGGCGTTGGCATAGCGAATGCCAAAAGATGACTCTGAAGTTGACTGAAACGCTGCTAGAGTCGAAGGCTCGAGCCAAAGACAATGAGTTGTTTGTCGTCATAGCCCCTGAGCCATTCAACTTGGAGTGCGAAAACATGATACACAACACACTCAAGACCGTTGTGGCTGCTGGTCATCGCGCCGTTTTTGTTGCACCGTTGGTTCTTCATGCGCCGACGGAAATCCACGATCGATTAGCTGCCAGAATTTTGAGTGACGCCACCGTGATTGACATGCGAAGTGCGGCGAGCCGTTTTCGAGAACGTGTTTCGCAACTGGGTGTCGCGTTTGCAAGAATTGACGACCCCAAGTTGATGCAGCTTGTCGCCATGGAAGTCGGACTGCTTCAAACAGGCAGCGGACGCAAACGTGTCCTGAGGGCCCGCTGATGTCGAATTTGACTACGAACAACGCGAATCGATTTCGTCTACGACTTACGCCTGCTGACGCACAAGTCGCTTTAGGTTTGGGTGCGGCACTGTTAGGCGTTTGTGCTGTTCAATTCGAGAATTTCAACCTGCTGCATCTACTTCTCATGGTGGTATTTTTCGCTGCCGGAATCTTGGGGAAACGTGCTTGGGCAATTTGCTTTATGTTTGCGACGTTTATCTTTTTGAAGTACTTTCTCGTCGAGTCGCACCTCAAATCAGAGTTTTACCAGCTTCGATTTCCGGACTTTCAGACTGCTCTGATTTTGATTTTGCTGGCGGCCGCGTGTTTTCGGTATCTGGAATCCAGTCGGTTTTTACAAATCCATTATCCCAAAGTAAAACTCGGGGAGGATCCGAAGTCGGATATGCAGTTCGAGTTTCCCTCGCTGCTGGGCGGACGCTGGTGGGCGATTCCATTGGCAATGTTTTTGGCATCGACCCTATTGTCAATCTTCCCTTTTGAGAAGCCGTTATTTGCGCAGTTTGAACTTAAGCCTTTGGCATCGCGGTTGGTTTTCTTGACTCTGTTTTTGTTTTTTGCGTGGTTTGTATGTCGCGCCGTGACTGGCATATTTATAAGATGGCGAATGGAATCCCCTCAGGCTGACGTGCATTGCAGGAGCCTGATTGCCAAAGAGTTGTGGAATGATGTGTATCCGATTGAGAGACGCCGAGCAAAGAATCAGTCGCACGAATGAGCCTTCTTTCTTACTGATGTCTGAGGCCCCTTTTAGTTCAGGATTTTGACAATGTGGTTAGGTTTTCGAGAGTTCCTAGGTTGGGTCATTACGTTGGTTGGGCTTGCTCTAATCTTCGTGGTCCTTTTGTTGGCACTGAATCGATCAGTCTTTGAAGCACTCGCACTTTCGTTTCCATCCGCGATCGTATTTCGCGCCGGGATTGGGCTCGTCAGAATGTCGACGGCTGCAAGAATCGCATTGAATTTGCAAAAACGAAAACCTTGATTCTTTCGCACTGTGTAAATCCAGCTGCTGACCCGTGATTGCAACGTGGAAAGTTCCATCGCAAATAATTGCGACTGCCACGGTTGTCCGCTCCTCACGATTTGCCGGGCGAGCCCGCAAACTCTCCGTCATCGCCAGAACCGCTCACGGAAGCTCTGGTTTTCGCCGTCGCAAACCAAATCGACGCAAACCCCTCAAACGCGCGGGTACTTTTTGACTCAGTGTTTTCTCGAGGAATCAAACTATGTTTCGATCCATTTTTTTACCGGTCCTGCTGATGGGGATGATCGGCGGGCCAATACTCTATTCGCACCACCAGCGGCGAACTGCGAATTTGAACAATGCGGAAACTCAAACTCAGCCTCAAGTGCCGTGGCAAACTGCGGGCTACCGCGATGACGGCTCGAACGTCGACAACGTTGGCACGTCCGCGTTTCTTAGCAACGAGGTCTCTGGCAATGGGTTTCTTCCGCCAAACGGCACTTCGGCTCCTGCAACATACTTTCCACCGCGAATCGCTACCACATCCGTGCCCGTAGATTCGAATGCAGCGTATGTTCAAACTGGGCAGTCTCCAATCCCAGCACCACCCCAAAACGCAATCGCAGCGAACTACTCAGCACCTCCAGCTTTTGCCGCAAGCGACAACGAGGCGTGGAATCGTCCAGGAATGGTTGCCGACGTAGCGAAAACTGAAACGATGGTCTTTCCCGGTGACGCAAACGGTCCCGACCTGACCGCTCAACCGTTGAGCAATACTCCAACGATCGATTTGTCTTCATTGTTTCGTTTCGACGTTACTGAGCAATCAATAACAACACATTGGGATCGGGTTTCGACTTGTCCATCCGATCAAGGATTGCACGGAATGCGTGTTGCTCTCGTAACCGGCACAAACTCCTGGGACTTGCACGGATCGCTTACTTATTACTTTGATGCAAACCACCGTGTTCAGCGGATTACGTATCGAGGTTGGACGGGCGATGCGAGTCGTTTGCTTCAGACATTGCAACAGTCGCATCAATTGCAACCGCGTCCCACGCACTGGGCTGGGCTTTTCCTTTCCAAACGTAGCGGTCTGTTGATGAAGCATCCAGCGGTGATCGAGAAAAGTAATCCCGTTCAACAGTTGGCTTTGATTCTGGAAATCAACAATCCAAGAGGAAACACTCCATTAAGCAACGATTTCCGGAGCCTTTTGCCTGCTGCAACGGTGGCACAATAAGCACCTTTTTTTACCTCCTCGTTTTGCGGACGCGTTATCCACACACTGTCAACAATTTTTTCGCGTTGAGACGCATTGAAATTTGATAAAGTTTTCGAAAACATCGGCCCTTAATTTCCGTTTTGCTTTTTCTTAACGCGAAATTCAAATACGCCTTTGACAGCCGTGCTAGCAATCCTAAAATCGCGGCTCAGTGATTGGGACTGAGGGCGACGCAACGATGCGGTTCAGTAGTTCCAATTTTAATGGAATTGATGTGATCTTTGATCCATCAAATTCGATAAGCCTCAGGATGTGACTTTGTCGATTAAGGATTCATCTCCACCTCCCACCTTCGAGCGTCAGTTCCAGATTGCGAAAGCAATCACGGATGCCTTGGCCGATCAAATCGGATCCACAATCTTCGAGATGTGGTTCGAGGGTGCGGATCCTATTACGTTCGACGGTGAGCGTGTCCAAGTTTTTGCATCCAATGCTTTTAGCCTTAGTCGACTGCAATCCCGTTTCTCGGGTGATGTCAAGGAAGCCGTTCACCGTAT
Organism: uncultured Pirellulaceae bacterium; assembly: GCA_964352885.1. Classification (GTDB taxonomy): domain Bacteria; phylum Planctomycetota; class Planctomycetia; order Pirellulales; family Pirellulaceae; genus Mariniblastus. The sequence continues at coordinate 34,239 of CAYGUE010000031.1, read as the reverse complement.
CGCTGGCCCAGAGACTGCGATTCAGTTCTCAACGCGAGCAGAAGTCGTTTCAGCGGAAGAGTCTGAAGCAACGGCAACTTATGAAACCGATACTGGATTCATCGAAGAGAAGGACCCTCAAACCTTTTTCCCATTTCATCAGCCAGAAGACGTTCAGCGTCAATCACAAAAATTACGCAGCAAAAACACCAAGTCAGCTCGCTACGTTAAGTCATTCTGGTTCGGCGACGAAAACCGTTTGGCACGTGCTTCTGTTGAGCAAGTGTTCGATCACCCCGGTGAGTTTTCGCCGCTACTGATCTACGGTTCGACAGGCAGTGGCAAATCACATTTGCTCGAAGCGATCGTCAATGACTTTCGCCGGAGGCTTCGTCGCAGTCGTTGTGTCTACCTTTCGGCAGAACAATTTACGACTGAGTTCATCGGCTCTCTTCGCGGAGGAAGCGGCTTGCCAATGTTCCGTCGGCGCTATCGTGACTTGGACATCCTTGCGATTGACGATATTCAGTTCTTCTCCAGCAAGCGAGCGACACTTAGCGAGTTTTTGCAAACAGTCGATCACCTTGCCCGCGCCGGAAAACAAGTCGTTGTTTCCGCAGACCGTCCTC
>CAYGUE010000031.1:0-33621 GCA_964352885.1 uncultured Pirellulaceae bacterium | reverse complement strand
TGGTAACGACCTCGCGGCTCGGCTGACCGGCGGATTGACTTGTCCATTGCAGTATCCAAGCTTTGAAGGCCGCGTTTCAATCATCGAAAACATTTGCCATCAGCGTGGATTCGCATTGCCGATGGATGTCCGCGAGTTGATTGCTCAGCATATGACGCGTGACGTTCGCCGCATTCTTGGTGCGATCAATCGCCTGTATGCGGTTTCGGTTTCGCTTCAGGAGAAAGTCACGATGAATCTCGCACAGGATGTGCTGAGCGATTTGTTGGCGTTTTCCTCAATCGGAGCCACGATCAACGGTATCGAGCAGGCCGTCTGCGATTTCTGCGGCGTAAAGTCGAACGAAATTCGCTCATCGAGTCGTCGCAAGAGAGTCAGCGTTGCTCGAATGCTGGCCATGTATCTTGCTCGTCAGCACACCGGTGCTGCTTTCTCCGAAATCGGAGACCACTTCGGCAACCGTAAACACAGCACTGCGATTGCAGCAGAGAAAAAAGTTGCTGGCTGGATCGAAGCGAGCGAAAACATCTCGCTGCCCAACGCAAGCTATCCTGCGGACGAAGTGATCAGACGAATCGAGTCGATCCTACGAGTAGGTTGAGCGTTGAGCGTTGATCGTCAACGACGACAGACGCCGCGAACAACAGTCACGCCTGGCGACTGTTTCAAGTCAGTTGATCGTCTTCTATGGACTCGCGTCCATGCCCGATGCCTAGCGGCGCAGCTGCGACTAAACCTCAGTACATTTTGCACGATTGCACTTTTTCTAGATCGAGGGACCTGTACCTCAACTGCAGTTCAGCTTGTGACTGCAGTTGTCGGGGAACTTTCGACCAAAGAACAACTTTCCTTCGCCTTGTCTGCGCATTCTTCGCAGCCTCTTGCTAGCGAGGATAAAAACGACAAGGTGTTTTCATCTGGAGCGAAAGATAGCCGATGGGATTGTTGTTGACGTTTCCGTAATGAATCGCCAATATCCCTGCCTAGATTAACAAGCACCAACCAGTTTTACACTGGTGTCCAGAAATATACATCGTGATGAAGCCTTTCTTTCGCGCAGTTCTGATGTCGCTCCGCTACAAGTGGTCGATCCTTGGCGCTGTCCTATGCGCGATCATGATTTCGGTTCTCTGGTCGTTCAGCATCTCAGCCATTCTGCCAGTCGTCCAAGTGGTACTCAAAGGCGAGACCTTTCACGACTGGATAGATAGCGAAATCGACACTTCGAAGAACTCGATCCGCAAGTTGGAGAAAGAAATTGCCGCGTCTGAATCCGGCATTGATGACAAATTAGTCGTCGAAGAAGAGCGGCATCGAATGCAGCTGCGGCTCGACATCAACAAAGATCGCTTGGAGTCTGAGAACGCGCTACTGGTTCGCTATACCACAAAACTAAAACCGTTCATTACCAACTGGGCACCGAATGATCCATTCATAACGCTCGTCACGGCGATGGCATGCCTGTTGGTAATCACGCTAGTGAAGGGCTGCTTCCTCGTAGCCAGCGCGTATTTGACGGCTCGCGTTGCCAGTAAAACCGTGATGGACCTGAGGCGGATCTACTATCGCAAAGCCTTGGAACTCGATCAACAACGCATCGACCGCCTCGGCACGTCGAACATGATGACCCATCTTTCGCACAATATGTTGATGGTCAGTGGAGGGCTGAAAGTCTTCTACGGCAAGTGCCTTCGGGAACCGTTGAAGATGGTGACCTGCCTCGTCCTCGCAGCATGGATTTCATTGCCGTTGCTGCTGCTTTCGCTGATCATCCTGCCAGCAGGATTCTTTCTGGTTCGTAATGTATCGGGTCGCATGAAGCGATCAACCGAAAACGAAATGCAAGGGATGGCCGATGTCTTTCAAACGCTTATTGAGACGTTTCAGAAAGTCAAAACCGTCCGAATTTTTAACGGTGAACGATCCGAACGACGTCGGTTTCGCAAGAACGCAAACACGCTCTACCACATGAGCGTCAGAATCTCGCTCTACGATTCGATACTCAGACCTCTCTCTGAACTGCTCGGCATTATCTCGATCGCCTTGGCAATTCTCGCGGGAGCATGGTTGGTGCTAAATCGCGAAACGACACTGCTCGGAATTCAAATGAGCGAAACACCGATCCGTCCGGTGACTCTATTGCTATTCTATGCTCTGCTGGCCGCCGCCAGCGACCCAGCGCGAAAAATGACGGAAGTGATCAACGTGATCGTCCGCGCAAACACGGCTTGCGAAAACCTGTTCCGCACCTTCGACGTCGACAATCGTGTAAAAACTCCCGAGTTTCCAGTTGGGGTTCCGGAGCACTGCGAATCGATCAAATTCGATGATGTGCTCTTCGCTTACAAACCAAAACAACCAGTCATTCGCCGCGTTTCTCTAGAGATTCCGTACAAGCAAACGCTCGCGATTGTCGGAGGCAACGGATCCGGCAAGTCGACGTTGATGAACTTGCTTTGTCGATTTTACGATCCGAACCGTGGTTCCATAACGATCGACGGTGTTGATTTGAAGGACGTCAGCCCACGAAAACTTCGTCGCCAAATCGCGTGGGTGACACAGGATTCGGTTCTGTTCCATGGTTCCATTCGTGAGAACATCCTTTACGGCAACCCAGAAGCCACCGATGCGCAACTCGAAAAAGCAGTCCAGACGGCTCGATTGCACGACTTTGTCGAAGACATGCCTGACGGACTCGACTCGATGATCGGGGACAACGGTGGCCATCTTTCTGCTGGACAGCGCCAGCGTGTCGCAATTGCTCGGGCGGTCGTCGCGAACCCGCGAATCCTGATTCTTGACGAAGCCACCAGCCAAGTCGACGGGAACACCGAATCGCTGATCCACGGTGAATTGGAATCCTTCATTCGTGGCCGGACAACAATCATCGTGACCCATCGCTCAGCGTCTCTTTGCTTGGCGGACCGTGTGATCGTAATGCGACTCGGGCGAATTGTTAGCGATAGCACCGTTGAGGAAGCTGTTGAAAGCAGTCGCCCATTCCAGCATTTGTTCTCTCGCTCAGCATAAGCGATTTGCCGACGGCGCTTCATCGGCGAAACGCTGCCGATAATGCTAGCACCCATTTGCCAACGATCTTTTGTTCCCCAAAGCAGCCTGCTAGAGTCCCTCGCCGGTGGGCGTTTCTTCTATTTAATCGCTAGAACTTAACAAGTTTGACAGACGACGTGCCGATTTAGCAAGTGATCGTTGAAACGATCACTTTGATAGAAATAAACCCAGCCGAATCCTCGCTTCCACGGCTCGCCATTTCAGGATAGACCATGAGACTTTTTCGTTCGCGAAAGAAGAAAACCAATTCAGAAACAAAACGACGACGAGTCCTGTTTGTTTCGCATGAAGCAACGCGTACTGGTGCACCAAAGATCATTCTGAATGTCCTCAAGCATTTCCATGCTCAATGTGATATTCAATGCGAGACGATTTTGCACAGCGGCGGATATTTGGCATCCGAGTTTGAAAAAAACGGCGTTGTCGATTGTATGAATCTTCCCCGGGAACCCAGTGAAGAACTGACCAAACGAATTGCGAAGTTTGTCAGCCGGGAAAAAAACAACACGCCTGTCATGGCCGTTTGCAACAGCATGGAATCACGATTCGTTGCAGAAGAGCTTGCTAAACACGGCGTACCTTTGATCTCGCTGGTCCACGAACTGCCGTCTTCGTATACGCACCAGGATTACACGACCGTATTCGATGCCTCTCATCGCATCGTTTTTCCAGTACATGCCGTTCGGGAAGCCACCGAAGCCTTCACGGACGTTCCCTACGGCAAAGGCCTTGTCCTGTCTCAGGGATTGTTGAATCCAAAATTTGGGACCGGAATCACTCGAGAAGAGTCCTACCAACGAATTCGCAAAGAGCTTGGACTTCCTGAGAATGCTTTCGTTGTCCTCGGTTGCGGCACACTCGACCTTCGAAAGGGAATCGACCACTACGTCAATATCGCTCGATCCACCGTTGCTCAAAATCAATCCAGCACTCCGATCCACTTCGTGTGGGTCGGTGAAGGGCCACGTTGGACGCATTCGCCGTACCACTACGTGCAGCTCGATTTGCAAAATTCACCTGCTCGCGGCTATGTTCACTTCATTGGCGAACGTGAAGACGTTGAACCCTACTTCATGGGTTCCGACGCATTCCTGCTGACATCACGCGTCGACCCTTTCCCATGTGTGATTCATGAAGCGATGGCTTCGAGCCTGCCAGTGATCACGTTCTCTGATTCAGGCGGGGCAGCAGAGGCAGTCGGAAATGGCTCTGGATTCGTCGTACCATATGGTGATCACAACCACGCTGGAAATGTCATTCGCATGCTCGCCGGACAGCCTGAAATTGCAGCTGGCATGCGAGAGAAGTCAATCGAACGAGTGCACTCTCGTTACCGTTTCTGTGACTACGCGGATAAACTGATTGATGTCTGCGAGTCAATTCTAGGCTTCGAAATCCGGCACCAGGGAGTGCCTGCGTCCGCGATGCCGGCCGCATCGGTGACTTCGGCCCCTAGCGGAGTATATCCAGCGACGATTCCAATGCACACGCAACCACCGGCGACTTACCAAGGCCAGGACCAGCGACGCGCTGCTTAGTAGCGCGAAGCAAACTGGACTCATTGCCAGTTCTCCTTCCGATTGTAACGATCGCATGGAAACTTTCGCGGCTACGTCAGGTGCGAAAAGGCTCTAAGGGCATCTTGCGACACGTGCCAATTCCCATGACCTACGCTTTCGAAAACTGCGTAGCTTCCTTTGGAATTTCTCCGTGATCGTTAAATCAACCTCTCTATTATCAACTGAAAATTTCGCGACGGAAAAAGCGACGACTCGCGTCTTGCATCTCATCAACGGTGAGCATTTTGCCGGCGCCGAACGTGTCCAGGATCTTCTGGCGATGTCGCTTCCCAAGTTCGGATACGAAGCTGGATTTGCCTGTGTGAAGGCCAACAAGTTTCCGCAAGTTCGACGTTCCGATACGCCACTCTACGAGCTTGACATGCGAAACAAGCTGGATGTGCTGTGCTACCGAAAAGTCGCCAAACTGATCCGTAAAGAAGGCTACAAGCTGATCCACGCTCACACGCCGCGGTCGCTATTGATCGGAAGCCTTGCATCGCGTTCAACGGGATGCCCATTGGTTTACCACGTTCACAGCCCTACAGGTCGAGACAGCGAACGCGGTCTCAAAAACTTGTTGAACACGAAAGTTGAATCTTGGTCTTTGCGACAAGTCGACCGCATGATTTGCGTTTCCAATTCGTTGATGGGTTACATGGAGGGACTTGGACATCCTTCGGTAAAACTAACCGTTGTTTCAAACGGTGTAGCCGCCGTCGACGATCTTCCGCACCGAGATGCACCCGCGGAGAACACAACTTGGATGATCGGAACGATGGCACTCTTTCGTCCGCGAAAAGGAGTTGAAGTTTTGCTCGACGCATTGTCAATTTTGAAACAGCATGGCGTTAAAGTTCATTTGCGAGCCGTTGGACAATTCGAAACTTCCGAATACGAAACCGAAGTCATGTCGCATGTCAGCCGACTTGGCATTTCCGAAATGATTACTTGGACGGGCTTCCAAACCAATGTGAACGAACAAATTCGCATGATGGACCTTTTCGTATTGCCATCGCTTTACGGTGAAGGCCTGCCGATGGTAGTGCTCGAATCGATGGCCAATGCCGTCCCAGTCGTCGCGAGCAATGTGGAAGGAATCCCGGAAGCCGTACGCGATGGCGTCGATGGATTGATCTTCGAACCTGGCAGCGCTGAAGATTTGGCGAAGAAGATTGATTCGATGGTAGGCGATACCGAACGCTGGAATTCAATGAGCCAAAGCGCTTACGTTCGTCAGAGAACTTGCCTGTCCGATATCAGCATGGCAGAAGGCACCAGCGAGGTTTATGGTTCGCTGTTGAATTAGATGAATCTGGATCTTGCCGAGTCCGCAACGAGGAACGGAAGTCTCCACCGCCTGCCTTTTTTTCAAATCTCGCCACCGACCACCGACCACCGACCACCGATCAACGATCAAACTAGCAATTCCGCACTCGCCCATTGCCCGTGATTTTCATCAACCGAAACGACGACTCTGTTCAGTGTCTTCTTTGTTTCAACGCTGAGTCTCTCCAGCAACTGAGTCCCTATCCATTTGGCCAAAAGCTCTGCCGTCGTGTTGGCGACCGGCAGCAGCACGCAGTCTTCCTTTGGAAAAACCCAACGCTTTTCTTCAAATCGAGCGACCACTTCGCTCACTTCAACTGCGACTGAAATGGCGGGATGCTCCGTCGGCAGTAGCACATGATGATCAAGCTCGTTGACGATCGCCTGAAGTGTATCGCGAAGCGCAATGAAATCGATCACGTATCCGTTTTCGTCCAGTCGACCAACAACGCGACACTTGCATCGATAGTTGTGTCCATGCAGCTGTTCGCAGATGTTTCCATTAAATGTAATAAAGTGAGCGGAAGAAAACACAAGGCTCTCCTTCTCAAGCGAAACTTCAAAAGAGTTTTCGGTCATTGCATATCCAAAAAAGAACTCAGCACCTGTGCAACAGGTCAAAACACTGGAGCGCAAGCAAGTGGCTCAAGAATTCGGAAAAACGACTCGTTTGCGTTGCGGGCTTGTATCGCAAACAACTTACTACATCTGCTTTAGGATGAAAATGGAGGAGAGATGGAGCCATTGTAGAGTCCCACGAACAAACCCGCAGCAATCATATCCGCCGTCGTGCCGGGGTTCCTACGGTGTCCATCGGATCGCAGCCAAAAATCCAGATCAGCCACCGCAGCAAAGAATGCTGCGGGATCCTTATCCATCGTTTCAATGGCTCTAGCAGCCATCGTTTGACTTTGATCTGCGATCGATGGTCCGCATTTACGAGCAATCAAACTATCAGGAAACTCAGCCATCATTCGAACGTGAGCCCAAACGATTCCCAGTACGAGATCGCCGAATCTTTCGCGACCTTGGAGAATCCATGGAAGCGATCTTTCGAAAACATCCTCAAACCCATTGGTGAACTGGGCCGCAATCAAATCGCGATCTTTCGCAGCGTCCATTGCTTCAGCCAACGAAGATGGCGCCTGATTGTTGACATCGTGCGCCTCAACATCACCCATGCCACCGGGATTCATTAGCCGAATCGCCTCAAAGACATTCTTTGAATCTTCGTAATCAAGATGGCTCAAACAGGATTCAACAGAACTGCGATCAAGGACGTCCTTGGCACGACAGACCTTCACGAGGAGGCTTATCAACAGATTGATTCCAAGATTCGTATTCGATTCGGCGACTTGCAACGTTCGTTTGGCCACCGAAAGAACCGTCTTTCCATATCTCAATGACGAGCTCTCATCAATCGCCTGACCCATCGCGACAGCACTGGACGCGAAATCGAAAAACGTCACATCCTCGAAATCGGCACCTCGATGAACGTTGCCTGGTTTTGGAGCGCTCACTTCCAACAGGCAAGCCATTTCAACGAGTCGGCCGATCGACATCCCAACTTTCCAGGACGTTGACTCACTCATTTCGACGTGTCCAAGAATTCTCGCACCAGATCCACCACCTGTTCAGGTTCGTCCTCAACGATGTAATGTCCCCCATTTTCAAACTTCGTCACGTCAGCATTGGGCCAATGCGAAACAAATCGATCAAGACATTCGGGGCGGAAGCACCAGTCTTTCATTCCCCAGATCAGGCGAATCGGCATTGAAGCAAGGTCAGGCAAACCAGCTTCTATGTTCTCAAGAACTTGCCAAGTGCGATGTGAAGGAGAAAGCGGAATGTCTTTCACGAACCTGTACGTTGCGATCCGGTTTGGCCAAGAATCGTAAGGCGCTAACAGCCCTTCGGCGACATCTTTCGGTAAACCATCTTTACGCTCGGTCGCCATCGTGATCGCAGCCTTAGCAAACAGATTCAAACCTTGGAGTCCAAACTTCCCAACCAAAGGCCAACGGCAGACCCTAATTCGAAATGGGATGTACGGAGGTGGGAATCCCGCAGTATTGAAGAGGACGATTTTTGAAAATCGATCGCGAAGTTTTTGTAACGCCCCAAGCCCAATCGATCCTCCCCAATCATGTGCAATCAAAGTTGCACCCTTCAAATCGAGGCTTTCAACTAAGCTCACCAAATTGTCGATGTGATTTTGCAAACAATAATCGTAATCAGCGGGCTTGTCGCTCAATCCGCAACCAAGGTGATCCACCGCGACGGTTCGATACTGGTTCGAAAGTCCCTTTATTAAGTTGCGATAGTAAAACGACCACGTTGGATTGCCATGCACCATCAGCAGCGGTGGCGCATCGCGATCACCCTCATCCACGTAGTGCATCCGATTTCCGGCTACGTCATGAAAATTCGATTGAAACGGATAGAGTTCTCGCCAAGCAGGCGAATGTGAAGAACTAGGATGCAAGAGATACTTTGGGGTAATGCGACGATGATTTGGAATCGCAGCATTCTATCGGCGCCGAACGATTTCCTGTAGGTGCCAATCCAGCCGAGCAGAAATGTCTTTTCGTTTGTCGCAATATCGTTAGCCATCAACAAATCACGGTGGCCTCATCTCGTTTAACGGCAAGCCGCAGGCGACTGTGTTTCTTGCATGCAGGCGCAGTCGCCTACCGCTTGCGATTAAACGATGACGCGGTCCTGCACAATGTTGCCAACTACGCCGCTTGACGTCGTGGTCTTCGCTCAGCATCGCGCCACAGAACAAACTGGAATGCCAACTTCTTATTGATCATCGTTGGCTGGGCATGTGCGAAACCGACACTTCGAAATGCTCGCTCAGACGCCACATTCCCGGGTGTGATCTGTGCGACAATTGAGTCCATGATCGGATTTTCTTCGAATCCAAGCTGACATGCTTTCTCAATAATTGCCCGACCGAGACCTTTTGCACGGCGAGTGTGATCTAGGGAGAGACAAATAACCGCTTGCTGCGGATTCTCGAAGTCCAGTCGCACCTGACCAATTGACTGTCCGCATCGCGTCTCCACGATCCAAAGGCGACAGTCATCGTTGTTAAGCATCCGTTCCAACCAAGTTCGATAGGTCGCAATTGAAACAACATCTGCATCAAACAGCACCGATCGCACCTCCGGGTCGTTCCGCCATGCCAACAATTGCTTGGCATCGTCAATTTTTGCGCTTCGAAATGTAATTCCCCAATTCGCCATGCGACGTGCAATACGAAACGCACCTTGACCATCGACTAAAGATCGACCGGCTTGTGACATTCGCCCCCGCACCTCTGCGTCACGTAACAGTTGCCGAATCATCATCGACATCTGCGATACGTCATCCTCTTCGCAACCTGTCGAATCGAAAGCAACCAACGTTTCCATCTCTGCAAGTGCCGTAACGATCGGCTTCTGATTTTCGGCAACTGGAACCGCTAGAGCAGGAACTCCACAGCGAGCGAGTTCGTAACATGTCGATCCGCCGGCCGTAATCGCGAAATCGACTCGTTGCATCACGTCAACCATTCGATCGACGTTGCGATGAATACGAATTGAGAAAGGGAGCTCACGTTTAAGCTCCAACAATGAATCAAGATGTCGATATCCGGCTCCAACGACCACGTCGACAATCAACTTTTGTGAACCAGAATTAGAAAGCGATTTCAAAGCACGGCACGTCCAGTTCGCATCGTCGCAACCACCGAGGGTAACCAAAATCCGACGTGCAAACTGCCGAATTGCTTTTGCCTCGCAAGCGTTGGCTGACAGAAATTCAGATCGCAACAGAGTGAATTCACATCCAGCCAGAACATTATCTCGGTCGGCGGGTGCTTTCGCATACGCGTTTTGATTCAGAACGACATCAACGATGTTTGGGTCGGCAAGAGTACCGTCATCCATCATCATCAGCTCCGCATTCGTTTCAGAAACGGCCCGTTGGTACTCAGAATCGAATTCGTAACCGTCAAGCACGATCCAATCGGCCCCCTCTCGATGTGCAAAATCGAGCGTCTCACGAGCATCATCCTGACCGCACTGCGAGTTATACAACTGATGCACATCGATGCCACACCCGATTAACCGCTGCACCAAGCCTGAAGGAAGTTCACCACACAACATCGTGACAGCCGCCCCAAGTTTGCAACAGGCTTCGCCGAGCGCCATCATCCGCATCACATGCCCGGTGCCAATGCTCGGTCCCGCATCGGCTCGAATGACAACTTTCATTAACGACGTTTTTTTTCGATCTATTATTTCGCTCATGGCTCACGCTGCCTTTTGCAGAACTTCCCTGTTGATCTGGCACCAGTGCCAGTTTTGCGTTAAAGCCTTCATGATTTCCGGATAGCCGAATGTTTCGATACCCTTTTCAGCGAAGTGCTCGTAAACTGTTCGCACTAGATCCAGGTCCTGCTCGGTGTCGACCGTCCAACGGAGATGCGAGTGATCGTATCGATTTGAAATCGAAGCAATATTGAATCGCGATGGATTCTCATAAATCTTGAGCGTCACGTGTTCGCGATGTCGAGCTGTCGTTGCCTCTGCGTTGATTTGCTGTAGAGTACGAACCGTCAATGCCTCGGCATCAAGTCCTCGTGGAAACAGCCGCTGAGGAAAAAAGTTGCAAGCGTATTGCACACCTGGGTTCTCGGTGACTTCATGAACCACGTGGTCTACAATCGCGGGATCGATAAGCGGACAATCCGAAGTTATCCGAACCACAGTTTCACAGCGATATTTTTCTGCAGCAAGCGTATAACGTGAAAGCACATCGTTCTCGCTTCCACGAACCACTGCGATGCCAAGGTCTCGACAACGCTGTACCAGAATGTCATCGGCAGGATCGACTGAAGTCGCAACGATGACTCCGTCGATTGATTCGCAACGTTGAACACGCTCGACGACCCGATCGATCATCGGCGCACCGGCGATGTCTTGCAAAACTTTTCCGGGCAATCGGTGGCTACCCATTCGAGCCTGAATGATGGCGGCTGTTTTCATCAAGCGGCTCTCCGTAGCAACTCGGCGCCTGCCGCAATCTCATGCAAACTTTCGACGACATAGTTAATCTGCCGCAACGTCATCCCGGGAAACACGGGCAGCGAAAGAATAGACTCATAGACTTCATCCGCAACCGGGCATCGCGGATCGCCGATATTCTCTTTTGCAATCTCGCGCTCGTAGTACGGCTGTTGGTAAATAGGCTGGTAGTGAACGTTCACCCCAATACCGCGGTCTCGCAGCATCCCGAAAGCTTCATCGCGAGTGATCCCGGAGGCTGCAGAATTCCATTTGACGACGTAGAGGTGCCGGGCATGCTGAACGCAGGCGACGGTCCTCAATGGTGAGAGAAACTCACAACCTTGCAGTAAATCATCGTAGGCAGCGGCAACTTCGTTGCGCAAACCCGTAAATGTATTCAACTTTTTCAGCTGCGATATCCCCAGCGCACACTGAATGTCGGTCAAGCGATAGTTGTAGCCCAGCGTCTCCATCGTGTACCGGTGCGTCGCCTGTTTCTGACGCTGACGGTGATTCGATCCGATCCCATGATTGCGGAAGGCTCGCATTTTTGCGGCAAGTTCCTGGTCGTCTGTCGTGATCACGCCGCCTTCGCCTGCGGTAATCTGCTTCGCCGGGTGCAAACTGAAGCAAGAACAATCGGCGAGAGATCCAACAGACCGGACTCCCATACTTCCGCCCAATGAATGGCAAGCATCTGCCACCAGCATCAACTGATGCTTGTCCGCGATTGCCCGCAGGGCGGCATAATCGCAGGGTTGCCCGCCGTAGTCCATCGCCACAATGGCTCGTGTGTTGGATGTGATTTTTTGTTCGACGTCACGAACATCAATTCGAATTGTGTCATGCTCAACGTCAGCAAAGACTGGTTTCGCGTTTTGATAAAGGGCCACGTTAGATGTTGCAACAAAGCTGATCGCGGGAACGATGACTTCGTCGGGTCGCCGCGCCGATTCCGATTGACCAACGCCGCAAGCGTGGATCGCTGCGTGAAGTGCAGCTGTTCCTGAGTTTACGGCCACTGCAAACCGCGAATCGGTGGCTTGGGCAAACGCGTTTTCGAATTCTTCGACGCGAGGTCCCGTTGTCAGCAGAGGGTCATGCATAGCATCCACAATGGCTTGCACGTCATCTTCATCAATTGTTTGTTGGGTGCCTGGAATTATCACGGCAAAGATTTCCTCAGGCAATGATCTGAATGGTGGCGACATGAAACGTTGATGGCGTGCTGTTCAAGAAGCATGGGTGATCAGCAACGTGGAAGAGTCTCAGCTTTTTTGGCTGGGTGCGATCGAGCGACGTCCGTTCGCACTTTTGGCAAAGAGAACCGGTTTCCCCGGTATTGAGCAACGTCACGTTCTTGCGCCAGAACATCCTTGTCCCTGCTGGTTTGTATTTAGAGTTTCAAACTGTAAAACTATTCCACAGTACTTCAATTAACAAGCCGAATCAAAAGTGCTGGCATGTTTCGACAGCGGCGAAAAAATCGTTGCATGTTTTTCGTCGTGAGAAACATCATGCAAACGAACTACTTAAAAAACGAAAATCGCTTTCGTTTCTTCTTTCCTGCCAACCGTGCAGCTTCATGATCATGGACGACTTCGCCTTTAAATTTCCCTTCAAACAGGGACTCTGCCTGGAAATATTCGTATCGAAAGCCACGAGTCTGAAACCAATGGCCATACATCAGGGCCCCCGTTTTGTCCTGAGCAGCAGCAAGATCACGACAGAGTAGTGAAATCGTTTCGTCGTGCGAATGTGATCGAACGGGCCCACCGAGATCCTGATAGAGGCACGGCCCAAGCAACACCGACGGCTTGCCCCAGAAAACGGCTTCCATACCTACACTTGAACCGAAGGTAACGGTCAGGTCGCTGGCGTTCATCAAAGCGTAAGTATCCGTTGAGGCATCCGCTGCGATGATGGACAAGTTCGGATAATCCAACGCCATCATTTGTCGCTTGCGTTCGTTATCGACAGCCTTCAAATTCGGATGCACTCTCAAGTACAACTGCGTTTTGGGAGAAGCCTCCAGCATCGATTTCGCAATCGCAGCGATGGCTTCTACCTGATTCGGATAGAGCCCGTTCTTCCACGAGTCACCAATCGCCACGAATTCATCGTCGGACGAGCAAAAAATCGAGACGTTTCGCCTGGTCGCATCGAATCCCTCGGGCAGCAGGCCTGCCTGTTGTTCTTTCGTGAACGAATGCCAGTTCCGTTCAACTCTTGCAATTCGATCTTCGTACCAGGTTGCTCCAACGGCATCGCGGCTGCCAACATCCGCGTTGCTCCAAAGCTTTCGAATGACGGCGTCTACACCAACGATATCGTGCGGCAAATGGTTTTCCAAAACATCATAGTGATTCAAATCACAGCCACGTTCATGCATGAAGCACGCAACGCCCGCATGTTGACAGGCTCGAAAGACAGCCCGCATCGCAGCAAACCGGCCGTTGTAGACGTAAATTCGATCTGGCCGGTTTCGCTCAATGAATTCCAGTGTTCTCTGCCATGTCCCCAGAGCAGAATCAATGAACTTTTTGAGCAGCGCCGCGTGTTCAACAAGATCGGGTTCGGGATCACGACAAACCGAAACCAACGAAGAAAGTGCTGCATAGCCAACGTCAAAGTTTTCGACTTTCCAATCCATCAATTCCTGCAATGAAGCAAATTGCGGGATCATCGTTGGCTCGGTCGCGTTGAGTGCGAACGTCTTGCATTTGGGAGCGAGCAGATCGAAGCCGTGTGCACGACGGCCTCGACAATTCGCACAGCGAGTTTCGTCACGATCGATATTGAAATCGCAGTTCGCCAGCTGGCCTTCGCAACTCAACAGCAACACTTCGTCACCAGCGTCGAGATGCTTTTGCGCAATCTCAAGTTCAGCCTCGAAGTGAGGTGCGACGGTGGCATAGGGCGAGACGATTGCGATCTTCATGCTCAAGCCGCTTCGGTTAGCTTTTGTTTCCGACGACGAAACAGATTTAACTTCCTTGGCCAGAACGGCTTTGGAGCACTCGACACACCCGCACTTGGCTGAAAGATCGACTTCCAGGTGTGGCGATCTGCCGCTTCGTTGATTTTTACATTCAAAGGATGCAACAACATTCCAATGTCGCACACTGGAATCGCAGCAAGCTTCGATTCAGGGTCCGTGGTATGCGTTGCATCGCTACCGAATCCGATGTTCGTGACAAGATTCTTTTCAGGCAGGATGCTGAGGCCATTGTTCGACCAAACTGAATATGCCCATGGGAAATCCCAAGTATCAATACTTCCCGCATGTTGCATATCAAGCGTTCGGGACCAGTGAGCGTACTCGGTTGGATTCTTGAAGATCGATCGCAGCTGAGCCGTTTGTTTTAGGGTTGGCCACGACGAAATGTTAACGTCAAAATGCTGCCAGGCACTTTTCCACGTTGCCCATCCCCAAATGTGAGTCCACCGTGAAAAATAATAGCTGGCGTCGCTGTGGCGAGCTTTCTGAAAGTTGTTTCCGCTGATCATCATGACGTCTTCATTGTCGCGATAGCGTTCCAGCAGCGATTCGCAATAGCCAAAGAACGACGGATCCGGCAGACAATCGTCTTCGAGAATGATCAGCTGTTCTGCTTGCTCGAAACCCCAACTGATCGCGGAAGACATCGCGTGCTTGCAGCCAAGGTTTTCCGACAGGAATCGAGTTTGAACATGGCAGGGCCAATCGATTTGGCTGACGATTCTTCGAGCAGCTTCAACATTGGCAGTGTCGTCAGGATGATCAACTCTTGGCCCGTCACCGGCAATCAAGAGCGTTTGAGGCCGTCGCTGCCGAATTGCTTCAAACACCCGTGACGTAAGGTCCGGGCGATTAAAAATGCAAAACAGAATTGGTGTGTCGGATGATTCCCTCATGCGAGTTTTAATACCGAAAATATCCATTTGTCGTCAACCCTAGGATATGCATTTAGCCAAGCCGTTCAGCTAATCCGCTGACTGGCGTTTACGGACTTTAGCCGATTTGCTAATTATCTGAGGAAAGCGATAAACTTTTTTGGCAACGCGATGAAGCTACTGACCAAACCATTTCGAAAACACAAAAAAGCGAATGCTCACCCGCAAACGCCCAGCATTGGTGAGCTGCTAGCAAAGCGTTTTCCCGATTCGAGTGAGTCCCAGCGCAACATCATCGAAGCGGTCACTCCCTACACGATGACCTCGCCGGAGCGAATTCTCGCTCTCTGCGACGCGGTTGAATACGTTTGCCAAAACGAAATCGCGGGAGACATCGTCGAATGCGGAGTCTGGAAAGGCGGCAGCATGGCTGCGGTTGCTCGGACTTTGAAAACAATGTCAGCCACCGAACGAACACTCTGGATGTATGACACCTACGACGGCATGTCAGAACCCACCGAAAACGATGTCGATTTATACGGACATTCGGCTGATCGAATGCTTGCCGACGCGGACCTCGAAAAATCAGAAGCTCCTGATAGCATTTGGTGTCGCTGCGGTTTGGAAACGGTCAGGCAGACGCTGCTCGAAACCAACTACCCGGAATCGATGCTGCGATTCGTTAAAGGTAAGGTCGAAGACACGCTGCCCTTAGAATCTCCCGATCAGATCGCGATCTTGCGGCTTGATACCGACTGGTACGAGTCAACTCTTTGTGAATTGGAAGTCCTTTTTCCAAAACTCGTTCCCGGCGGAGTCCTGATCATTGATGACTACGGTCATTGGCAGGGCTGTCGCAAAGCGGTGGATGAGTACTTCGCAAAACACAACGTAAAAATGTTCCTCCATCGAGTCGACTACACCGGTCGGCTCGGCATCAAACTGGCCTAGCTTTCACACGCCATTGAACCATCAATTCAACAATTCGAACCCCGCTCCAAAGCTGCTGAATATCGGTTGTGGCCGACGGTACCACCACGACTGGACGAATATCGATCTGGAGTCGTCCGATCCAATGGTCGAACAGCACGATATTACTAAGGGGCTGCCGTACGAGGATAACTCATTCGATGGCGTCTATCATTCACATGTGCTCGAACACCTCGAACCGAGAGACGGCGAAAAGCTACTTGACGAGTGTTTTCGCGTTCTTCGTCCAAACGGTGTGTTGAGAATTGTCGTCCCTAACCTCGAACAGATTGTCACGCTCTATCTGAACTATCACCGAGAAGCTTGGGCAGGTGATGAAACTGCCGCGATCCACTACAAGTGGATGAAATTGGAACTCCTTGATCAGCTGGTTCGCAGTCATTCCGGCGGCTCGATGGGTCAATACATGGCCGGCGAAGAGATTAAAAACTCCGGGTTCGTACGCTCGCGAGTCGGCGATGAGTTCTCACGCTGCCAAGATATGGGGCAGGGCAGTGACATCGACAGGCCTCGCGATCCGACTCTGGTTGAAAAAATGGCGGAGCGACTCAAGAAAGGCAAACTTGGGCTGACTCGCTGGTTCATTCGACGAATGATGGGCAAGGGTGCTCTTCGATCCTTTGACGAAGGCATGTTTCGAAATCAGGGAGAAATCCATCGTTGGATGTACGATCGTTATTCGTTGAAAGAACTCTGCACAGATCGTGGTTTTGTCGACTTCAAAATCCAAACGGCAAACGAAAGTAGCATTGATGACTATGAGTCATTTGAACTCGATTCCGAAGACGGCAACATTCGCAAACCGGACTCGCTGTTTGTCGAATGCCAGAAAAGTGCTGCTGCGTGCATACAGAAAGCAGCATAGAAAACGTGCTTGCAGCTTCCAGCCGCAATCATTTGCATCATCGTAGCAACGGCTTCCAGCCCTTGATTTTGCCAAAAGAAAAACCACAGATACACACAGATGAACACGAATGCCCTCGTGGTTGTGGCTTCCAGCCGCAATCATTTGCATCGCTGGCTTCGATCTAACGAGCCTACGCAGTTTCTGAATATTACCACCCATACGATTGCTGGAAGCCACAACCACGTCAAAGAAAACACAACTCAGAAACAACATTGGGGTTGGTTCCGATCCACCGACTCTCGTAAAATACAGTCCCAATCAATTTATCGCCAAAGCATGGAAGCAGACGCGAAAACGACATGAAGAATCTTCGACGCGCGCTAAAGATGACGTTCAAGTACAAATGGTCCCTCACCGGATCGTTTGTCTGCAGTTTGCTCGTCGCCGTGCTTTGGGGCGCCAACATGGGATCCGTCTACCCGTTCATTGAACTGGTCATGCAGAAGAAAACGCTGCACGACTGGGTGGACGAGCGCACCGAAGAATCGCAAACGCGGATCGAAGAACACCAACAACATATCGCCGAACTCGAATCCAGCATTGCAGCTGAAAAAGCGGTAGCCAACGAATCGACAATCGCATCGCTGGAAATAAAAGTCGAGATCGCCACCGCTGAACTGGAATCGGAAGAGTATCGAAAGTCTTGGACGGATTGGATCGCCCCAGGAATCAGAGCGTGGGCGCCGAATTCCGCATTCGCGACACTCGGTTGGCTGATGGGAATGATGTTCACTGCAACCTTCATTCGCGGCCTGTTTCTGATGGGCAATATGGTCCTTGTCGCCCGCGTCGGACAGCGAACGGTTCTGGACATGCAAAACGAAGCCTTCCGCAATGTTCTGGATATGGAAGTGTCAGAATTGGGCGTCCGGGGAACTGGCGATTTGGTCAGTCGAATTCGTGGCGAGACCGGCGCAATCGGACAGGCGATCTCAGTCTTGTTTGGCAAAACCGTTCGTGAACCCTTGAAGATGATTGTCTGTCTAACCGGAGCAGCTCTTTTCAACTGGCGATTGCTTTTGCTTTCGATGCTGATCTGCCCAATCGCCGGCTACTTGATGGTCATGTTGGCCAAGCTGACCAAACGAGCCAATAAAAAAGCTGTCGAAGAATCTGCAAACCTCCTGAACCGACTCTATCAGGCGCTGACTTACCTTCGCGTTGTCAAAGCGTTCACCAATGAGCCCAACGAACGACAGCGATTCAAAAATATTGCAAACGATGTCTATAAAAAAAGCATCAAGATGGCTTGGTACAACTCGCTTTCGCGCATCAACAGTGAACTGCTGGGCGTTGGAATGATCTCATTGAGCGTCCTCGTCGGTGGATATCTCGTCATCAATGAGACCTGCTTTCTTGGCAGAATTCGCATGAGCTCAACTGTGATGGATTTTGGAACGCTGATTACGTTCTTTGCTTTCTTGATCGGTGTGGCAGATCCGTTGCGAAAAATGGCGGACATCTACAACACAATTCAAGGCGGAGTCGTCGCTGCGGACCGTGTGTTCCCGCTGATCGACCAGATGCCGTCCGTCGCATCACCTGAGAATCCAAAGCCAATTGCCCGCGGTGAGTTGGACGTTGCGATCAAAGGCATTCGATTCAGCTACGAAGAAGGCAATGAAATCCTCAAAGGCGTTGACGTCTCGATTCCAGCCGGGACTTCGCTTGCGATCATTGGTCCTAACGGTTGCGGCAAGAGCACCATGATCAATCTGATCCCACGTTTCTTTGACGTTGGCGGAGGAAGCATCGAAATCGGTGGCCATGACATTCGAGACTACGAAGTCCGAGCTCTGCGAAAAAAGATCGGCTACGTGACTCAGATGACGATGCTTTTTAGCGACACAATCGCGGAGAACATCGCTTACGGAAACGAGTCGGCCACCATCGAACAGATTCGAGCTGCCGCAATTCAAGCTCATGCTCACGACTTCATCGAGGCCCTCGACGCAGGCTACGAATCTCAGATCGGCGAACACGGTGGCAAGCTGTCCGGCGGACAGCGTCAACGGCTTTCGCTTGCTCGGGCAATTTTGAAAAACCCAGAAATTCTAATTTTGGACGAAGCAACGAGCCAAATCGATCCAGAAAGCGAGCAACTGATCCACGAAACGCTTGCTGAATTCATCAAGGGCCGCACGACAGTCATGATCACGCATCGACTATCGACGTTGGATCTGGTTGATCGAATCCTGCTGATGGATGGCGGACGTGTAATCGATTGTGGCTCACACAACGAGCTTCTGGCTCGCTGCCCAGCCTATCAGCGAATGCGAAACTTTGACTTGGATGAGGTTGCATAATGGCCAGCGCTGCACAAAGACATAAAATCTCGATTTCGTTTGAACGCGTCAAACATGCTTCGCAAGTGATCAAGCAACAAGCCGCAGCCATCCGCCGATTGTCGGATAGCGTTCCTGCTAATTTCGACCTTGCGATCGAGTTGATGCTCGGCTGTCGTGGCAGCGTGATCGTGACTGGCATGGGAAAAGCTGGGTGGATCGGACAGAAAATCAGTGCATCGTTGGCGTCAACCGGAACTCGAAGCCACTTCCTTCATCCAGCCGAAGCGATTCACGGCGACCTTGGACGCATTGGCCCCGATGATTTGGTTTTGGCGTTCTCAAACAGCGGGGAGACTGCGGAAATTTCTACATTGTTGCCTTCGATCAAGTCGATTGGTGTTCCACTGGTCGCAATCACAGGAGAACAGAGTTCAACGTTGTGCCAACATGCCGACCTTGTTCTTGATTACGGAAAAACGCCCGAGTCCGGACATCTAGGACTGGCACCTTCGACTAGCACGACGCTGATGTTGGTACTGGGCGACGCGATCGCGTTGACGCTTTCCAACGAAAGGAATTTTCAGCCTCATGACTTTGCGAAATTTCACCCCGGCGGATCGCTGGGACGACGTTTGGCTTTGGTCGAAGAGATCATGCGTCCGATCGATCAATGCCGAATCGCAGTTCAGAACGACACGGTTCGTTCGATCTACATTCGCAACCAAAGCGAATCAAGACGCAGCGGCGCCGTCATGGTCGTTTCCGATTGCGGACAATTGACCGGACTGTTTACTGATAGCGATTTAGCGCGTCTTCTGGAACGCCAACAGGATTCTCAGTTCGACCAGTCAATCGCCGGAGTGATGACTCACAGTCCACTGACAGTTCAAAAGGGAACTCGAACCGAAGTCGCCATCGAAACACTTGCATGTAGAAACATCAGTGAATTACCGGTCGTCGATCCGCAAGGAAATCCGGTCGGTTTGATCGACATTACCGACGTAGTGAATTTGTAGACGTTCGTAGTGACGGCTTACAGCCGTCGCATTTACACACAGGCTATTTTCGCATTCAGCACCTACATATTGCCCTGCTGAAAAACAGCAACCATTCGACGGCTAGAAGCCGTCACTACAAACAAGGAACTCAACGATGCCAACCATCGACTGGCTCAAACAGGAATTCGGCTACGGCTACGACTCTGGCAACGTAACCTCATTTTTCGCCAGCCGCGTTCGCCGCAGCGAAGAGAAACGTATTGGCGGCTCGTACCGTAAGGTCTTCCAGGAAGCGATCCGGCCTTTCGTTAAATCAAGCTCCGACGTTTTGGAACTTGGCCCTGGCAAGGGATCTTGGAGTCGATCAATCATGAGTCTGATTCCCAATGGCACACTGACGACGGTCGACTTTCAGGATGTGACTGAGTGGCTTGAGCCACAGCATTATGACGGCCGAATGCGATGCAATCAGGTCACAGACAACTCGTTCGATTGCATCGAAGACCATTCGATCGATTTCTTTTGGTCGATGGGAGTTCTGTGCCACAACAACCAGACGCACATCCGCGAGATCCTCGAGAGCGCACTTTGGAAAGTAAAACGGGGCGGATATGCCTGCCACCAATTCACCGATTGGAAGAAGCTGGATGCCTACGGTTGGCACAAAGGTGGTGTGCCCGAGGACTTCAAGGACAAGCCAGACAACGACATCTGGTGGCCTCGCAACGACACTCAAACCATGACCCAAATTGCCACCGATGTTGGCTGGCATGTCAAAATTGCCGACCTCGGACTTCTAAAGCGCGATGGCTTGATGCTGCTGCAGCGAATCTAAACACGTCGTATTGTCGGCTTCCTGCCGGCGCGTCTGCAGGTAAGAAACCGCAGACACACAGATGAACGCGGATTCATTCGTGGTTGTGGCTTCCAGCCGCAATCTTTTGTATCATCCGGTCGACGGCTTCCAGACGTTGATTAATTGTCACAAATGTCTCCGTAAACAAACCGTAGTGACGGCTTCCAGCGTCGCATTTGCCGATCGAACAGAACGAGAGGCCGCAAAGATCTTGCTTCTGAACATTGCTCCCTTTGCTTTTGTTAAAACCACAGATCGCCAACGCTAATCGCCCATTCCAATATGCGGATATTCGCGTCATTCGCAGGCCAAACGAAGCTACCCGAGGCTTCGACACCTGGTTGCTTGTCTAGGTCGATTCCCAGACCACCATGCGCTTTTTTAGTCGTTGACTCTGAAAGTCTCCACAAGTTCTCAGATTTCCTTTTAGAATTCATATAGCTGCATATTTTGGCCGAAAGCTCGCCATTAAGTCGCAAATCCATCGGCCGTTTCCAGCTCATCCGGAATAAGAGATCAGTCATGCAACGAAATCGAAAAACTCGACAGCCGCTTAGCTATGGAACACTGGAGCCGAAGAGATTGCTGGCCGGCAATGTCAACGCGAACGTGCAAGGCGAGCATATCTACGTTCGCGGCGATCAGTTGGACAACGAGATCCGGATCTATGCTAACGAGGGAAAGATTCGAATCCAGGGACTCAACGGGACGACCGTCAACAGAATCAACGCAGTGACCGTCAACAACAGCACGGTTGTGACAAGCAATGATCGGATCGGCAGTGAGTTTGCAGGCGGGTTGCGCGTTCACATGGGACCCGGAAATGACGTCATCGCCGTAGATGGCATCCGATTGCATGATCTTTCGATCATCTACGGTGGAACAGGAAATGACCAAGTCACTGTTTCCAGCACCGACGTCTTCGATACTGCGGTTGTGCAGACCTTTTCGGGGAACGATCGCGTTGCGATAACGAACACGCAGGTCACCGATACGCTGTTCGCGCTCACGCTCGACGGGGAAGACAGCCTGATACTTGAAGATTCGACGACTCTTGGCAGCGTCATTCTTGCAACCGGCAACGGCAACGACTACCTAAAGTTGGCTTCCAACCGGCATCAGGGATCGCCGCAGATTGTTCTAACCCAAGATGGTGATGACACAGTCGAGATTCAGAACCCCAACGTTGGCATTGGAGGTCTGGAAATTTACACCGGCGACGGCGATGACCTTGTCATGGGCGAGATGATTCACGGAGTGATCGACGGAAATGTCGTGATCGCGGGACAGGGTGATACAGATAAGATCCAGATGAAAATTGGAAGTAGCGTCTCCAGCCAAGTCTCACTACGCGGGTTTGAATTCGATGGCGAAATCGTGTTCCAAAACGCACAGGAAGTTGACTATGGCTTCGCCACATTCTCGAAACCGGATGATTCCTTTTTCGTCGCGGACTTTGTTGAGTTTAAACGAACGACTCGACTTAGTTCCATTGACTGGCTTGGCTCTTACGAGAATTCCAACGCTCCTGTAACGGGTGACAGAATAGTTATCGATATTTTTGAGGGTGGCTTTGTCAACGACCCGTCTATCGGCGAGTACCAGGCACCTGTTGGGAATCCGCTTGCAACATTCAACATTGGCGACAACGCCAACCGAGTTGATACCGGACAAACGTGGTCAAATTTTGGGCCGACGCGAAAGATCTTTAGCTACTCCGCGGACATCGATTTCACAATGGCTCCAAACAAGCAGTATTGGATTTCGATCTACTCAATGCCGACCGCAGACCAAGGTCCCGACTTCGACAATGACTTCTACATCCTGGTCGATGACATTCAAGTGGACGACTACCCCGACGGAGCCGCCAACGTAAAATGGCCGACCGTTGCTGACTGGTATCCGAACACCAGCGGCAAAACTCATTTTACGTTGCGTTCGTAATGAATCCGTAGTGACGGCTTCCAGCCGTCGCAAAAGACCACGGATAAGTATGAATCTCATCTACCGTAGTCGACACGTCGTTGCTGGGCTTCCAGCCCAATCGTTTGCAACACCGCTAAAAAGCCTCCGCACTCATTGTCATCTTGCCACTTTAGAGATAGCCTCGCATGCATGTCCAAATCCAATCTCGAAATTCTGGCGTACGAAGATAGCCCACTCGGCCCGTTGTGTTTGCGTCGGCGAGAGCTGCTTTCACAGCCAGGCACGATCGTTACCGAGGTCACGCTCAATCACGAATTCTTGATGAGCAGCCTCTACACCGATTCGGAACGAGAGCTGGCGAGAATTGCCATCGAGATGAGTTCGGGCGACGATTTGAAAGTACTGGTTGGCGGACTTGGATTGGGTTACACCGCACGGGAATCACTCCAGTCCGACCGTGTCTGTCATGTGGAAGTCGTTGAATTGCTTCCGCAAGTCATCAATTGGCTCGAGCAAGGTTTGGTTCCACTATCGGAAGAACTGGGCCATGAATCGAGATTGCATATCCAGGAAGGCGACATCTACAGCCGACTTGCTGGTCCTCCGACTCGTCAATTCGATGTCATCCTAATCGACGTCGATCACTCACCGGACGACCGGCTGGGTGAGGAAAACGCTTCGTTCTATTCGGCTGAAGGGCTGCTGGCCGCTAAAGAACACTTAGCGCCCAATGGAGTTCTGGCCATTTGGTCTTACGCCGAAAGTTCACCGTTTGCTGACGCACTTCGAACCGTGTTCGACAATGTCCGAGTTGAACCTGTCACCTATGACAACCAATTGATAGACGAACTGTGTACTGATTGGTTGTTCTTTTCCAAGCATTGACGGGACGCAGCCATTTCCTATGGCCGCGGGCAGAGAAGTAAAACTCCCAACGCGGACACAGGAATCTACAAAGGCTTGGTGCCTTGAATTGACAATCTAGATCGTTAGCCTATGTAGTCTCCAAGTGTTCTTTCTAAAGTCGCCACTCTCATTTGGGCCCCTTTGCTACTCTGATTCTCCCGAGCTGAGCCGAATAGGGCTGTTGTCAGCGATTGATGGTGGCAGCGGCGATTTGTTTGGTACGCTCCGCGCATGCACAGCGGCAAGCCGGGTTAAGCGTCATAGAAAAACGAGACCCTTTGCCGCAACACCTGAATTCGGGCAAACAATCAGACCCTTTTTACATCGGTGGTTCAAAAGAAGTGACATCGCTGTATCGTTAATAATCAACCACCCATGATCAATATTTAGGTGAGAATTGTCGTTCTGTTCGCTTGGTTCTGTTGATGATCGGACCTACTAGCCCTTGCGGCTGATAACCATCATCGCGCAACTCGTTTGGCGAGCGATGCGAAGCGTGAAATCGCCTAGCAACTTCCGATTGCGACTCAGCCTCTGCGAGCCGAGCAGTAGGAGATCCGCTTCAGCGGCTTGTTCGATGACGACCGCTTCCACCGAATCGCTGAGTATGATTTTTGCTGTTCCCCGACCAAATGTCTCATAGCGTGCGAGTTGACTCAGTGATCGCGCAACACGGCTTTGTTCTTTCGCCGAAGTGTTTACTGGCAAAACGCGCAGGTAGACAATTTCTCGGAGTCCTATTCGAGCGAGGCTGCCAAGGGTCCGGGCACGCAGTTCATCGTGCCCGCCACGCCCACCGACCGGAACCAGAATTCGCTCGACAGTTGCCAACTCCAAACCAGTCTTCGCTCGAAATACGATCACATTGCAATCGAGCGCTCCAAGCAACTCGTCCAGACGTGAAGGCTCAACAGCCGCTGACTCCTCCGTGGAATCTGAATTGCCGTTCAAACTGGTCATCCCAAGAACCACATTTTCGCAACGATGTAACTTGGCGACCCGGATGATTTCCTTCCAGGGATCAGACGAAATCGTCGTCAGCACTTCGGGAAAAATCTCCGCAGTCAAAGATGCGTCGATAGCCTTTTGCCAAAGCAATTGACTCTGGGCAAATCGTTTCGGATCGTCGTTCGTTTGCCAGCCTTTTTTAGCGACAATCACGGACAGCAATATGACTCTTCCCAAACCGCGTGGGACGACGGTATTGGCAATCGCGACCATTGCATCGGTGTTGCCCGGGTTGGCAAGCGGCACCAGCACCAAGGGAGCGCGGCCCCGCAACTGTGCGACGTCTGGATCAAGTGATTCCGAGAGCGCATCGACAACTCGAGCTCGATGTACAAATAGTGTCAAAAACAAAATGCCTCCGATTGCCAACCAAACGGAGGCGATCAAACCGGCTGCGGGAACCGCAATGCCTTGGAAGACGGCAAGTGAAAGGCAGGCGATCGCGGCAACGATTGGTACTGCCGGAAAAAAAGGCGTGCGAAAAAAATCGGCTTTCGTGTTCTTTATTCTGGCCAGCTCAGAGGTTCGATAGCGAAGCAGAATGCTGACAAGATTTGCCAACGCAAACGTAACAAGAACAACCAGACTGGCAGCAGCTCCGGCTGCACCTACATCAGGCATAACGAGAATGATGACAACCACGATCGCCAGCGTCGTCAAAATCGCAACGACCGGCGTGCCCCGCCGGGGATGCATTTTGCTAAGCACATTCGGTAGCGTGTGATCAACCGACATCGCGACTGCCATTCGCGAGGCCGCGAACAAGTTAGCTTGAAGCGCTGACAACATCGAAAGAATGGCTGCAACGATCACCAACCAATAGCCAAACGCGCCGAGATAATTTTCAGCAGCGATCGCGATGACTTTTTCGGGGTTGGCCCGGCTGATCTCAGTCACGGAATCGCCGGGGAGCATTCCAACCGTTGAAATCACAAGCGACAAAGGCACGTAGATCGCTAGTGCAATGAACAGTGAAAGAAACATTGCCCGCGGAATGTTCTGTTTTGGCCGACGGACTTCTCCTCCAACAGCCGCAATGAGTTCGAAGCCCTGGAATGCGACAAAGGTAAATCCCATTGCTTGAATCAGCCCCATTCCACCGGCTGCAAAAAACGGGGTCATGTTTTGACTGATCTGCTCAGCCGATCGCCCAGTTAACGCCCACAGCCCGCTAGCGATCAAAACGCCGAAGACAGCGAGTTTGCCAATGTTGATCCAGGTACTTTCACCAGATTTCACAAGCGCAAGATTTACCGCGTAATAAGTCACTGCAGCAATCGCGATTGATGCAGTTGCCACCCGGCTGGTCGCCCAATTGGGCAGCGTGCCTCCGGTCGCAGAATATATTTCTGCGACGACGACGAGTGCAAAATAGGCGAATCCAAGGGCGTACAGCATGGCCGCCAGAATCGAGGCGAGCCAGACGACCCAGCCGATGGTGAACGCGGCTTCGACCGAGAGGACTTTTTTGGAAAACAGGTAGGTGCCGCCGGATTGCGGAAAAGCGGATGCCATTTCTGCGAACGACATGGCAGTCAACAATGCAATAACGCCATTGAGCGCGAAGGCCAGCACGGCACTGGGACCAGTACTGGCAAATGCGGCTCCGGTTAGTGCAAGGATTCCGCCACCGACAATCGCGCCGACTCCGACTGCCGTCGCGCCGACAAGTCCCATGGTTCGTGGGTCACTATCTTCGGTGGGCATTAAAGGGACTCAACTTGGAAGGTTCGATTCTTGATGTGACTTCGGTTTCTTGCACAGGTTCGCATCCTAACCGAAAACTCACACGAAACCATCGGTTGCTAACCGAATCAAAAACAACTATGTTCCAGTCGCTTCCGTGACCAGCAAACTCGACACGAGTTCGTCAACGACACGCTCTTCAAGGCCATCTTCTTTGACGCGCATGCGGCGAAGCATTGAGGATTCCGTTTCACGCGAGCCGATTCAAATTCGAGCTGACGACGTCGGACTTCAAGCTGTCGATGTTCCTGCTCCTGCCGATTGTGATCAAATTCTGAGTTTGGTGATCGTGTGCTTGGCGATTGTGACTGGGATGTTCGTTTTGAGCTCGATGTTGTTGTCCCATCACGGCCCGATGTCGTCCATATTCTTGGGTAGCTGCCCGAATCAGCCCTCCTAGTGCGGACGTTTGACCATGCGAGTGTGGTTGGACATTGAGATGCGTTTGTGCTTGAGCATGCGAACGTGGTTGATATTGTGGTCGTTGGCCGCCGTCGCCTGCGCCTCAAATGACCTTTTCAACAATCGATTTGCCTTGGCCGCGTGCAATACGCCCGTTACTTAACAGGTCTCCAAGAACTTTGATGGCGTCCATAAATTTGCTCCGACGGGAATTGATGGGTAGATGGGAGTGGTAGATGAAGCCTGGCTTTGCGGAGTTTCTACGTGTTGGGTCCGGTACCAACAAATTTCTCAGGTGATTACGGAGATTGCTTCGATGAACGCGGGGCTTTATACATGGCACATTTACTAGGCCATGCAATTATCACCAATGGCTGCGTTCCGCTCCAGAAAGGCTCAATTCAACCGAAATTGCATTTCACCCAGATGAGCCAGAATGCTGATTCCAACGTGGTACACTGATTCAACGTCGGCAACAATTCGATCCCAACATTCGATTAAGGAGCCTGTTATGACTTCACGTTCTCGTTCTCGTCGTACTTTTTTGCAAAACGTTGGAGGTGGGATGTTGGTTGCCGGGTTGGGCAGCAATGTCGCTCTTGAGTTGGGCGTTGCTGCGGAACAGGAACTTGCTCCCGCCGAAAAGAAATCGTACGGCGACTTGGCTGCTTGGGTTGGGCGAATGCAAGAACTCAACCCCGACAAACTTCAACACACGATCGTTGCTGCACTTACCAATAAAGAAGTTGAATTTCGCGATCTCGTTGCTGCCGCTGCACTGGCCAATGCAGAAACTTTCGGTGGGCAAGACTACGTTGGTTACCACGCAGAGATGGCTCTGATTCCCGCGTTGGAGATGACAGCCGACTTGCCCGAGGACCGGAACGCCCTTCCGATCCTAAAAGTTATCTACCGCAACAGCAGTCGCATTCAACAGTTTGGGCCGGGGCGTAAAACATTAAAAGCGATTGATGCGATACAGGAGAACGTCTCGGTTGATCGATTCGGACCCGAGCTTCGAAAGCTGGTTCGCGATGCGGACATGGATAAAGCAGAACAACTCTTCGCGACCGTGCACAAAAATGATCCCGGAGCCGCGTTTGACACCTTGCTGTATACGATCGCTGATGAAGTGGATGTGCATCGATTTGTATTGGCCTATCGAGGCATGGGCTTGATCGACATCGCCGGCCAAGAGCACGCACATACGATGCTGCGTCAATGCGTACGGCATTGTGTTGATTATGAACAAAAAAGAATCGACAAAGGGAAGAAGGCGTCACCGATTCGTGATTACATTCCAAAGCTGGTGACCGAATACAAACTCGAAGGCTCAAAGATCGGTACTCGCGAGCCAGACGACCAATGGCTGGAGATTTTTTCCGACACGCTATACAACTCGACAAAGTTCCAGGCGAGTGAAGCGGTGGCTCAGGCTCTTTCGGAAGGCATCGCACCAAAATCGATTTGCCAGGCGATCGCGATGGCTTGCAATCAGTTGACGCTTCGCCAGGGGGGCAATCCGCTGCGGACTCATGGAGCATCCAACGGCGTGCACGGCAGCGATGCAGCCAATGCGTGGCGGCACATGATTGGACACGCGAACGATTTGAACCAGAAAGTTGGATTGCTAGTATCGGCTTGGCACACCGGACGATACGACGAGTGGCGAGGGAATGCTTATCCGATGGAAGAACATTTCGAGTTGATCAAATCGGACAAGGCAGCGGAACTTTTGGGCGTTTGCGAAGAAGCTATTCGCGGTAACGATCAGCCGACGGCAGCGGCGGCAATATTTCGATACGGAGACCTTGGCTATGACGTTGGACCAGTGTTTGAGTTGATGTTGAAGTACGCGATCAGCGAAGACGGCCGACTGCACAGCGAAAAGTTTTACCGAACGGTCCGGGAAGAATTTGACTTTGCCAGACCAGCATTCAAGTGGTTCCAAATTGTTGCGTTGGCTCGCGTCACGGCCAGTGCTTTTGCCTATGATGTACAGGACAACCACGGGCATCGCGCGCCGGGCTACGAGGAAGCCTGTTCTCTGCTGAAAGTCAAAGCGTAGCCCTGTCGATCGACTCGACTGCCGGGACGGCCAAAGAAAGCAGGCTTCAAATGACGCTCGTTCTCTTAAACGTTATGCCCTCAAATGAACTTCAACAACACGAGGCTCCTTCCCGATGTTGAGAAGGAGCCTCGTGGGGAACCATTGTCAAACGATTTCTCCGTCGTTCGAATGATTCAGACACATTGTGTGGCAGAAAACGATCCGAACTAATCAAAATCAACTAAACGTCGACATCGATTCGGTAGCCTTCGCGCTGTTCACGATGGACCATCAAATTGGCTTCGTCATCACCGGGAAACGTCTCTGCCTTCGGATCCCAAGTGACTTTTCGCTCCAATCGCATGGCAATATTGGCTAGGTGACAGAAACTGGCGCTACGATGTTGTGAGTCCACGTCACTGATTGGTGTTCCACCATTTTTAACGCAATCAAAAAAGTTGCCCATGTGATTGCCGGGTTTTTTCCCGTGACAAAGCTTGTCGATCGCGTCTTGAATCCATTGCGGACCTTCGCCACCTTTGGGACCGTCCTTGGGCGCGTCGTCGTTGCCCCATTCATTCTTGCTGATTTTGTGAGCGACGCCAATTTGTTCCGCCGGCTTTCCTGTCAGACCGCCGCGATTGACTCGGATTCGTCCTTTGCTACCGCCAATGATCAATTCGTTCTTGCCGGACAAAAGTTTCGCGGTATGGCCACCAGGAAACTCAAAATCGCAATCGAATTCAACAGCGCCGCTAAACGAATTTGGGACTTTGGAGAGCTCGCCTTTGCCGACGATCGACGTTGGACCCGAATCAGACATTCCCATTGCCCACATCGCAATATCGCCGTGGTGCGCACCCCAATCCGTGACTTGTCCGCCGCCGTAATCCAACCACCAGCGGTAATCGAAATCACCGCGCTCCGGGCAGTAAGGCACGACTGGCGTCTGCCCCAACCAACGATCCCAGTCGATGTGTTCGGGGGTCGGCTTGTTTTCAAATGGGCCTCCCTTTTCGCCTTTGCCGATACTGACAAGGCAATGAAGTTTGTCGCCTAGCATTCCACTTTGGGCGATGGCGACTGCTTTGAGAAAGACTTGAGCAAACTCGCTTCGTTGCTGGGTTCCGACTTGGAAGACCATCCCGGTTTCTTTGGCGACTTTGCAAATTTGTTGGCCTTCACGAATCGTCAGTGAAAGTGGTTTCTCGCAGTACACATGCTTTCCGGCTCGCATGGCATCGATGGCGATCTTTGCGTGCCAGTGATCAGGCGTACCAATCGTTACCACATCGATGTCGTCGCGGGCAATCAATTCCAAATAGTCGTTGTAGATCTTGCAGTTGCCTTCATAACGTTTGGCAAAGAACTCGGCATTGAGTCGATTGACATCCGCGACTGCGACCATGTCACCCAGCACTCCTGCTTGATGGCCGACCAACGCCCCGCGTCCCGGATGATCACCACCTCCGGTGTAGCGATCCTTGTAGATGCTGGTTCCGATAGCACCGACTTGAATCTGATCGTTTGCTGAGCCGTGCCGAGCCCCCCCGAGTGCACGGGCTGCAATGAAATGCGGTGCGGCGACGATCGCCGATGCGGCAACTCCCGCCGTTTTAATAAACTGTCGCCGAGACTTGTTTTGATTGGCGGTGCTAATTTTGGGATTCTTGGAATCAGAGTTTTTCATGGTTGGATACTCCAGTTTCAATTGTGATTGGGTTGAGTGGTTTCGATTTGTGAAACAGTTTGCAAATGGGGCGTGAAAAAAGCGGTCACTCAGATATTGGAACAACTGAAATTTCACATTTACGGTTGTAGACGGTCGCTTCTTTCATCAGCCGGTTGGTATACAAGCCCATATGAACGCCAGCCAAACCAGGCCGACTCTTATAGGGGCCACTGGAAACGAGAGTACCGTCCTGAGACGTTTTCACCGTTGCCTCTTTAACGTCCACTTCAATTTTTACGGTCACCCACTTATTCAAAGGGAAAACCGGGGCGTTCGTTTCGCTTTCGAAAAACGAGCCGCCTGTCCCAGGTGACATTGAGTAGGTTTGCAAGTAGTACGCACCCGATCTGCCGACCAAGTTGGTCATCACAGACGGCGCGAAGTCTTTGTCGCCCGTCCGAGACGTGCGATCAAAAACAGTTGCCACGTTTAACCAGGGCTTTTCACGATAGGGTCCGAGCACGGTCGGATTGAGTCCATCGATTCGAACGTCAAAGCTGACGGTGAAATTGCCGCGATGGAATTTATCGAAGTAGATGTCGGGATGAAGGTGAACTGATTCGGGATCGTCGTTTTTTAGATCTTCTGTCAATTGCCCACGGAAAACAGTTCCGTCGCCATCAGGGTCAACGACATACTCATAGTGATCGGCAACGATTGGATGCGTGGAGTTGACGAACGAATCTTCGCTAGAGCAGTCGGAGGACCATGAGAATGAGCTCTGTTTTTCAGCCGCCGGTATCAACTTCCTCGCTTGCACTCTCATCTGCTTCTGGGAGCTTGACCGTGATCCGTTTCAACATGATGGGCTTGGTTACTTTCGATCCATTGCGGTGAAACTGCAAACCCATCACCTCGATCTGATTTCGCTTTTTGCCTTCGAGAAAATCGTCTTGAGTCACTTTAAGCACGACGTCTTGGCCAGCTTTATCAGCGAACGCAGCAAGAGGTTTGGGAGTACCGCTCCAGCGATAGTAACCTGCTTCGCCGGCCTGAATGAAAATCCAAACATCCAGCTTTCCCTCATCGAAATAGGCTGGGGGGATGTTTAGTACGTACTCAGCTTCGAAAGTCTCAAGATCGTTGACCGCCCCCAACGGCTGAACGAGTGTTACACTTCCCGAATGCCCTGCGGGAACTTCACCTGCCTTCCATTGTGGGATCAAAGCGACACCATCTTTGGCCTGATTGACTTTGCGAGTGATGTCCATGCTTTCCGCAGACACTCGAGCGTCCAAACCATCGACATCAGATTGTTTGGTGTACGTGAACTCGTAAAGTGACTCAGGGTTTTTGACCTTCACTTCTTCGGCAGGAGGTTTGATCTTTTCGCTGTTGAGATCAATCCCGACACTTCGAATTTTGACAGGTGCAGAAACCAGGGACCCTTTGCGTTCGAAGATAAAGCTCACGCGTTCGATGGAGCGTAGTTTTTCAGGCGGTTCATTGAAATCATTTGGGCCAACGGTAACTTTCTTGTACTTCCCACCATTGCCAACAAAGTCCTCCATCGTGAAAGTCCGGCCGTTGAACAGATAGTCGCCTTTTGCGCCGGCTTGCAAGGCAAACACCAATTCCAACTTGCCTTCATCAACATACTCTTGCGGCATACAGATTTCGAAATAGCTGTTCGCCTGCGTGCAGTCTTTGGCATCAATCAATTGGTATAGCTGAAGTCGGCCATTTTCAATGTTTTGGATTCCGGTGTCTTGGGAATCGCGATCGGCCGCCGACCAAATTGGCTTCATCACGGCAGATTTTTCATTTTCGTCGCACGTGATCTCAACTTGTCTGGTGCCCAAATGAACTGTGTCCATGACCCACAGGCTGGGGTCCGTTAGCTCCAATTCGACATCGTATTGCCGGCCGGCTTCAGTAGTCCGATTGTCCTGGCTGGAGACAACCGTTGATTGGCAAATCAACACCAAAACAAAAAGACACGGAATCAACGGAAAGCCATGATCGCGTTTGGCGCATCTATACGTAGACAGTATTGAGAAAGGGGATTTTGTAAACAACACAGGTTTCCTTTGATTGATTGGGGAAAGTTTTCGAGGTGTACTTTGACGAAGTTAAAACCCCGACGCCTTTAGTCCTGCCGACGCCAGACGCTCATCTTCAAACTCATCCAGGCCACTTACTCCGACAGCACCAATGACTTTGCCATCGAGAAATAGAGGGACGCCGCCAGCGATTCCAGTAAACCTGCTGTCCGTCCAGTAGCTCAAACCTTTGCCTGTTTCTTTGGCCCAAGCGCCAATTTCGGAACTTGGCTTGCGATCACGAGCCGCCGTGTAGGCTTTGTTGCGAGCCAACACGCCGGCGTGAAAAGCGACATTGTCTCGCAGCGAATAGCAAACGAGTTCGCCGTGCGAGTCCACAACGGCGACCGCAATCCTGTCGTCCAGATTCTCCTCAGCGGCAGCCTTGTACACGCCTTGCATGACTCGTTCAGCATTTTCGAAAGTTAGCATCTTTTGTTTTCTGTATTCTTCTAGGTGTAGTTGATGATCACTGATTTGATTTGTGTGAAAAGGTCTAGGCCGTAGGGTCCCTTTTCCCGGCCCCAGCCGCTGAGTTTGAATCCACCCCAGGGCGACGCGTTGTCGAATGCGTTGTAGCAATTGACCCAGACGGTACCGGCGTCGAGCGCGGCAGCAGCCTGATGAGCCTTACGGATATCGCGAGACCAAACACCAGCTGCAAGTCCGTAAGGAGAGTCGTTTCCTTGCGAGATCGCGTCGGGAAGGTCATCAAACGGCAGAGCACAAACAACGGGGCCAAAGATTTCTTCTTGGGCGATTCGCATCGAGTTGTCGACACCTGCGAACACGGTTGGCTGAACAAAAAAGCCATCTGCCAATTCTCCGTTGGGAACTTGGCCGCCAACGAGCGTTTCTGCTTTTTCCTCGTCGGCAA
>CAYGUE010000030.1:14566-50587 GCA_964352885.1 uncultured Pirellulaceae bacterium | reverse complement strand
TTCTTGATTCGAATTTTGACGGGGAAAGAACGAGACCGAAGGTCGGCTTGGGGGACTGCTTGAACAACTTCACCTTCCAAGAGATTCGGAAGGGAATCAACAGAGATTGAAGCGACTAAACGGGTGTTGTTCTTTCTCGCTTCTTCCAAAGATACATGCAGTGCCTGGATATAGGTTTGCGGGACCGGGATCACGAGTTCGATTGGATCGAGTTGAATGATTTCAAGAACTGTTTCGCCGCGGGCAACCCATTGTCCCAGCTCGGTATTTTTGGAAGTGACATAGCCTGGAAACGGGGCGCGAATCGTATAGTCGTTTTTGAGCTCTTGCAGTCGTCGTAGCTCGGATTCTTGAGCCTCGACTTTGTGCTGGGATTGCCGAAGTCGCGACTCGCGAGTTGCTGTTAGTTTTTTTAGCAGTGTTTTGACGCCGATGTTGAGTTGGGTTTGGGATAGGTAAGTCGAGTAGGCTTCGTCGACTTCTTGTTGTGAAACACCACCGCCCGATTCGAACAGGCTCTGCATCCGCTCGTTATTTGCTTTTGAAAATTTTAAACGAGCCTTGATTTCGGCAACGGCAGATTGTGCGCCTTTGATTTCGGTTGGCAACGTTCTTTGCAGTTCTTCTTCCGCTTGTTGTCGAATTCGTAGCTCTACGGTGGCAGCTTCGATTTCAATTTCGAGCAAGACGGTTCGCAATTGCACGAGCGGTTGGCCCAATGGACTCCCGTTCACGAGTTTGGTTGAGTCAACGGAAACTGCGTCGCCTTCTTCGACGAACATCTGGGTTACTCGCCCGTCAACGGCGCTTCCAATCGTCGAGCGACGAAGTGGAACCAGAGAGCCCACAAATGTTTTTGACGACATTTGATCTGTCGCGATCACGCGCGAGACGACTACTGGTGAAGGGCCGCCTCCCAGTTGGGCGTGCAAATTGTCGATTGAACAAAGGCCAATTCCAAGCATCAGGAAAATCCCAAGGCTGAGTTGTTTGATTTGCATGTGTCTTCAGTTGGGAAATAGTGTGGTTGTTCGCTGTTGTGAGATTGCAGAAACAACGTCAATGCAGGAGGCAGGATCTAGATACGACGATTGTAGTTAGCCGCTTCGTTTAGTAGTGGTCCGCGACGTGATATTCCATAAATCAGTGGACCAATGATGCTGAATCACTGTATCCGGCACCCGTGTATTTTGGATGCCGTGCGAGCTACGCGATTGGAGGACCGAGGCTATTTAATCCGCGGACTGCTGGGTTGCAGGCGTCTCACATCGAACTCACTCGAACCGCACCCATTCGCCATCGATCAGGCGTTCATGCGGTTTGAATCGACTCTTGTAGAGCATGTGTGGCGACTCTTCGACGTAGTAGCCCAAATAGAGATGTTCGATACGGCGAGCAGAACACAATTCGATCTGCTTTAGAATCGAGTACGTGCCAATACTGTCTCGTGGGAAATCCGGATCGTAATAAGTGTAGACGGCCGACAGGCTGTTCTTTCCAATATCGCAGATCGCGACGGCAACCAGTTGTCCGTTGTGGCGATACTGGATTTCGAAGGAATCGAGGCAACTTCTCACAAAGCCCCACACGTACTCTTCAATATCAATATCCGTGTCCCGTTTGGCCAGCCCGCGGGAACGACGGTGTTTGTTGAACAGCGAAACTCGCTCAAGGTCTGCATGAAGATCACCAATGCTCTGCGTGTACTTTTCGTCTCCACGCTTGAGTACACGTTTCGCGTTGCGACTGTACTTGAAGGCATCCACGTCAACTCGAATCGATTGACAAGCACTGCAGTTCGGGCAATTGGTTTGATATAGAAACTCGCCTGTACGACGGTAGCCGTGCAACAATCGCAGGTCAGCTTCCGTTGGAGAAATCTTGGCCAGCGGCATGCACAATGGCATACGCGCAGTCTCACCTTGGAGATACGGACAAGGTTCCGTCTCGTCGATAATGACAATGTCGCTGAAGTCCGCAGTCTTCATTTTCTCATTTCTGTTCATTTACTTGTGCTGGAAGTGACTGAAAACCTTGCTTAGGAAATAGCTTGCTCAATCGTTCACCAAGCAATACCGACACTGTATGAAAAATATCAATTCCGATTTTAAGCACTAGCGGGAACCTTCTTTGCGTGCGTCTGGTCCTCTTTTTTTCGCAACCCTATATTAAGTAGCTCGACCAGTAGAGCGAAAAACATGGCAAAATAAACGTAGCCTTTGTCAATGTGAGCGCCAACGCCTTCGGCGATCAGCATGACGCCGATCAGAATCATGAAGCTTAGGGCAAGCATTTTGATTGTAGGATGATTGCTCACGAAGCGGCTAACGGGTTCTGCAAAAACAAGCATTACAATCACCGCGATTACGATAGCGGCCACCATGACCCAAAGGTTGTCCGCCATGCCAACGGCGGTGAAAATTGAGTCTAGCGAAAAGACGATGTCCATAATGGCGATTTGAATAATCGCGGATGTAAAGTTTGCCTGAGGTTTGGCTTCATGTAAGCCGCCAGGACCGATTTCGTCGTGGATTTCGTAAACGCTCTTGAAGATCAGGAACATTCCGCCAAGAAACAGTAGGAGGTCCTTTATCGAAACTCCATTTGCTTTGTCGTAATGCTCTTGGTGGATCGACGCGACGATTTCTTTATCAAGCTTTACTTGCAGATCGCTGTCGATATCCGGCTGAGTGATTTTTTCGACGGCAAAAGTGGGGACACCTATGTCTGTCAAAGTGAAAACAGGTTTCTGGAACATCTCGCCGTGAACCAGAAAGAACAACAGCCCAAGCAGCATCAGTCGCGATATGAGTGCCACGCCCAACCCGAGCTTTCGAGCCAATGGTTGGTGAGCTGGATCGAGACGGCTGGTGACGATCGTGATAAAGACAAGGTTGTCGATGCCCAGAACGATTTCCATCGAAGCAAGAGCGATGAGTGGAACCAGAAAATCCATCTGCAAATCCTGAGGTCAGCTGTTCGGTCGAATCAATGTAGATCATTGCTTTAGAAAATCCAATGGAGCTCGGACATCAAGGCGACGGTGACGAATAGGCCTCTCGAACGCAGGTGGCAACTATTTGACTTTCCTGAAAATTCTGAGCGAAGTTTTACTCAATTCATAACTCAGCGAGGTTCCCGCGAGGCAATCGTCGAGTAGCTTTTCCAAGCTGGCGCCAATGAGACTTAGTGTAATTCGATCCTGCAGAATTTGGGGCATGTCGCCAGTATCGTATACAAGCTTTCGGCCAGTTTGCTGTGACACGGTCGCCAAGATGTCACCGCGTCGGGCCGTCACGTTCAGGTCGAATGTAGGATCGATCAGGTTGTCAGAATTGACCAACTGTTGCGAAACCATCCAGCTGTCGAGGTCAGCGATTGAATCGACGGGCCCGGACACCTCGAGAGACCTGCCTGATCTTTTGGTTTTCAAGTCTCCAAACTTTTTAGCGACGGTTTCGAGATCCAGTTTTGCGTTTCGTCGCAAAGATAACTTCATCGATGCCGTTTTAATGACCGGAAAAGGCAGGAGCTTCATCGACGTTCCATTCGATTCAAGATTGAATGTAAAATCAAATCCAACGAGGAAGAGGCTCAATTGTTCCAGTGTCGAAAGCCTTGGCCAGTCTGCTGCGGGCCAAACGTCGGTAGGGATCCCGGATGGGATAGTAATGCCATGCGACTGCGCGAACCAATCTGAAATCTCTTGCGTGGTCGTTGCTTCTGGCCACCTGATTTCAGATTTGCTCACCCATCTTTTTCGTTTGGCTTTTTCCATCTTCGACAAATTCTTGTTGATCTGTTGAATCACGATCGGCAACCGCGCTGCGACTTTCTTCGGCCCGACGTAGATCAGGTCGCCGATTCGCGCTGCGCCAAGGCCATGTTCGTCGGCGGTTTGCCAGACGATCTGTTCCGTTGTCATATTGAGGAACTGAAACTTCAGTTTGACCGTCGGATCGACACGGCGATCGAGAAAGATGGCTCGTTTTCGTTGCTCTGCAAACTGGAGCAACTGACTGCGTATCGGAGAATCGGTCCACGTAACCGAAACGGGGAGCAATTGGTTCTCAATGAGTGACTTTCCCGACAGCCAATCCGTGTCTGATCCAATGGTGACTTGCGCCTCCGCGGGCACACAAACGATGCAGACCACAATGGCCACACAACCGGAAAGAACCGGGTTCAGGTTATAGGAGCATCTGAGCATGTTAGAAGCTAGCAAAGTGGTGATTCTTGCCTACCCATTTCGCATATTCGTTAAGGCTTGATATGGAGGACGCAAACACGGCATAAAAAATGGCACTTCTGTTTGCACATTGATTCTTCATTGTTGTGAGGCAGCAAAGCGCCAATTAGACTCGGAACTTCACTCGTGTTGAAAAAAATCAACATCGCAAAATTTTGATTCTACACATTTTTGCCGCCTTCACGGGCCGCTCGCCCAGGATTCAATCGACATGTCGGATGCACCTCTCCGATATCCATTGCTGCATAAGATCTACCAGCAGTACCTCCTAGACGAGAACTCCGCTGAGTTCATCCGTTTGGTGAGCAATTCGTATAATATTGGTTCGATCTGCCGCTTGGCCGTGTATGGAAAAACGATTAGCCGACGGGCTTCGGTCCTGACCATCGGATTTCTGGGTGAGTACTCTGAAAACGAGATCCTGGGGCGATCACTTGTCGACTCTGATCGAGCTGTACGGATGCTGGCCGATCACGGTATCCGTGAGCTTTGGGCTCGCCAGGGGTCACGTGAGCATCAGGCCTCGGTTCAGCGTCTTTATCAGTTGGTTTCACGTCACCGAATGGATGATGCGATCGAGCTTTCGAATCGTCTGTTGTCCGAAGATGAAACGCTTTGCGAAGCCTGGAATCAGCGAGCTATCGCTTTGTGTGCCGAAGGCGATTTCGTCGGAGCCGTCGAAGATTGTTGCCAGACATTGAATTACAACCGATTCCATTTCCCGGCGGCAGTTGGCATGGCTCATTGCTGCATGCAACTGGACGACATGAGTGGTGCGTTATCTGGATTCAAGTTGGCGTTGCAGATCAATCCGGACTTGGAAGATGTGAAGGTTCACATTCATCAGCTGGAACGTACGTTGGGCAACTAGGCTCTTTCGCAAACCGGAATACCGGCCCGAAGCTTCCGAAACTCGAACGAGTGCAACCGAAATGCGGGAAATTCACTCGCCTACGCTTTTTGAAGTTGCACTAATACAAGCCCGAAGCGCAAGAGCGCAAGCGAGTGAATAATCGCAGGGGATTTCGACTCACTCGCTTGCGCTTCGGGCTTGTATTGAGACTCCCCATGCCGGCTTTTTTGCCTTATCAGTTTTGGAATTGAGCGAGGAACTCTTTCACAGCCGACCAGTAGTCTTTGCTATCGTCGAATTGTGACCATAGAGCTCGGGAACCATGGTTGCCAGTTGTTTCCGGAACGAAGGCTGTCTTTTCCTCGGCAGGGATTGCTTCGAAGATCTTCTTCCAGTTTTCGTATTCTTTCTTAGCGGACGTGATAAACGTCGGTCCTGAGATCTTACTGGCTGAGCTTTCAATCCAGTTGTCAGGCTTCTCAAAACGCACGAAGTATTCGCCGGGTGCAAACGCCATCGCGCCGTCAATTTTGTCAGTGTGCTCGCCAGCGATGCGTAGTGTCAATGCAGCGCTATAACTGCTACCCCACAGGATCAGCTTTCCATTCGCGTAATGCTCCCGAGCGTACTCGACCGCTGCGATCATGTCCTGCTCGGCATCGATAAAAGTTGTCGATTTCTTTGCCTTTGCCGCACGAGCTGCCGTCTCATTGTTGATTCCCTTGACGGCTTTGCCTGATCGTTGATCGATCGCCATGCAATTGAATCCCAGCTCGTTCAACGCCGGAGCAATATCTCGGTACTCGCCACGCGACCAGCCTGCCTGGTGACAGAGAACGACAAAGGGCTTTGACTTGTCGTCGTGCTTCCAGTAAATGTCTGCGGTGATTTCGAGTCCATCAGCGGATGCGAAAGTGATTTCCTCGTAAGGGTCAGCGTTCGCTTTCTCCGTTTCGGCTGCTTTCGATTCCGTTTTGGTTTCTTGACCAACGGACACGTTAAAAGAAAATGCGGTCAGAACGATGGCGGCCAAAAATTGCCATAAATTCAGAGACTGTTTCATAGCTGTTCCTTAGATAATTGTTGATCGTTCATCGACGATATCAGATCGCGCAGCACGCAACCAGTTAACGCCCATCGTTTTCAACGCTTACTGGAGTCAAAAAAGTCGTAAAGTGCTTCAGTTCACTGACGGATCGACAGGCCGGACTTTGCCCAAATGCGGCTTAAGCACATCATGGCCGACATGTTCGCAAACACGACGCCATAGCTGATCGCACTGACCAAACACATGTTCAGCCTCTGCTTCCAAAGTCAACCAACCTCCATGCTCGACTTCCGCGTCAAGCTGCTCTGGTCCCCATCCGGAATAACCGCTGAAGACGCGAAATGGAATTTCGTTTTGCATTACGAGATGATGAAGAGCCTCGCGGTGCATCGACAAATGGACGCTAGGGATTACTTCGGCCTCGGAAACTTCCGCCAGTTGATGCAATGCCAGCAGAGGTCCTTCCACCGGGCCACCACAGTTGACGGGATGATCGCAATCGCACTCAGCGTCAGAAATTTCGTCCCAGACAGCCGCAACGGTGGTTCGCGTTGGTTGATTGAGGACGACGCCTGTGGCTCCCTGATCCGTGTGCTGAATCAGAAAGATAACGGTCCGCAGAAAGTTCGGGTCGACGAGATCCGGTGTCGCGATAAGCAATTTACCAGCAAGGCTATCCATGATGTTCCTGATGATTGCGGAGTTGAATACCGGCCCGTTCCGCCGTCGCCCCTTGACCTACGTGACCATTGTAATTTGATCGTAGGTCAAGAATAGAATCGAATTCGAGATTCTGTCACCCGCTCTTGCAGTCCGATTCGTTCGGCAGAGAGTCATCAGAACGTCGCCAATGCCTGTTTTTCCTGATTCAGATTGCTTATGGCTAAACCATGGTGGAAATCACGTCGATTACCGTTTGACCAACCCACATTTTTGGCTAGAATCTGCGATTCAAGAATCCATTAGATCAGATCCTTTAACTCCCGGCATTCGCCGTCAAACCGATGAAACCTGATATCCATCCCGATTATCGTCCCGTCGTTTTTAAAGACCAGAGGGGTGACTTTGCAATTCTGACAGGGTCAACAATCAAGACCAAGGACACGATTGAGTGGGAAGACGGCAACGAGTACCCTGTGCACTTTGTCGACATCTCATCAGGTTCACATCCGTTTTACACTGGCAAGCAGCAGTTTGTTGACACTCTCGGCCGCGTCGAGAAGTTCAAGGCGAAGTTCGCTGGCAAGTACGGCCAGAAAAAAGACAAGAAGTAGTTCCAGCACGCAAACGTGCTGTTGAGCGATCATTAGAGCCACCGTTGGAATTCCAGCGGTGGCTTTTTTCGTTTGAACGGCGTTAAACGCAATACCGTTTCATGAAATCGTAGCACGGTCGTCCCCACCGTTTTTCCTACAAATTCACGGTGGAAACCAACGTGCTACAGGGACCGCAAACCATGTTTCCAAGATTCGGTAATCGATCTGACGCTAAACGAAACACTGCGCTACTTTCCTTGCAGCAGCGCCGACTTGATATTCGACAACTGAAAGCGGTTCTGCATAATTTTGGATTCGCCGGACGTGATCGTACAAGCGAAATCAAACACGCCGCCAACCTGCTCGTCGATACTCACGGCAACATTCAACACATCGCCGGGTCGAGCAAATCCTCGATATCGAGCATGCTTCACTTTGATCAACACACCGAGGGCGTATTCGTTAAAAAATGGATCGTGAGTGTCGTACGTCTTCATCGGATTGAAGTTGGCCGCGATCAGAATGCCTGCTGACTGCGTTGAAAGTTCCTGCATCATCGCCCCCGGCATGATCTGGGCGCCGGGAAAATGGCCTTTGATGAAGTCGGCGTTTTCGGAGACCGTGTGCCGTGTTGAAATCTGCCGATCCTGAATCTCGACGATTTCGTGCACCAGTAGGTACGGCGGACGATGGTGGAGATAGTCTTCGATGCTGTCAAATCGATGTCGGAAAACGGTATCGGATGGCATTGTCTGTTGCGGGAAAAACAGTTGGATTGACGGGCCAATTAGACTGTTGTTTCATTCCGCTGTTAACTGGCTTTTTGCGAGCTCTCGAGTCGTTCCGGGCGTACTGACTCGAAATCGATGTCTCCTGCTGCGTTCGGTAGTCATTTTCCCAAAATTGCATGTCAAGCAGCGGCCGTAGAACCTGCTGGGCGAGCGATGGCCTCGCAAATGACAGCAACGCGAAGGAGAAAATTGGCTAGTGGTTTGTCCGCATTGAATTTAGGGGTTAGCCGTTTTGGCGCTAGCCACGGTTTCGTTGCAAAAACCGAGGCTAGCGCCCAAACGGCTAACTTTGTGACCCTAATTCTTATTCCTGACAGACCACTAGTGCAGCATTACATCTTAATTTTAGGGTAAACGGATTTTAGTTTTGTTCTAGCGTCGTCGATTTTCATCTGCCATTCGACACCTCGTTGAGTTGAATTGACGTCTTCGTGCCAAGCTGTTGTCTCTGACCTCAACTCTTTAGTCGTGGCGATTCGTCGCCCTGCAACACATTGCTTTGTAACGCAGCTCAATTCGTTCTCGGCGATATTGAGCCAACTCCCGTGTTTGGGTGTTTTGTGAAACTCCATTCGGCTCACCAGAGCACGTGCCCGTGCGGGCTCAAAAACTTCGTAGAAGGCACCGATGGTGTGCGTGCTAAGATTGTCACAGACAACAATCACTTTCTCGCAGTCTGCATAGCGGCCCTCAAGCAGTTCAGCCATTTCAATCGCCCAGTCGACTTTGGTCTTCCTGTCACGAACTGAGATCTGTCGCCATTTGGCTAACGGTTCGGCAAACATGAAGATGTTGGTGGTTCCTGCACGCTTGTACTCATAGTCAACCCGTTTGGGTTGGGTTGGCGTCGCCGCGATTGGCTCGCGGACTTCTTCGACCAACTGAACAGGTTGCTCGTCCATGCAAAGCACAGGAACGTTCGGGTCGTAGGGCCGGGAATAAACATCCAAAACGTCTTCCATGTGCGCCACAAATTCTGCGTTGGCCTCGGGAGGAATCACCCAATACTGAATGCTGCGTTTGGTACTCATGCCGTTTTTTTTAACGTACGACGCACCGTTTGGTAACTGACTGAATCGATAATTTCCAGTTCAACGACTTTTCGAGCGAGTAATCGAAGCGTCCACTTCCCATAGCCTTTGGGAGGTTCGCCCAGTCGCATCGCAATAATTTTGGCTTCTTGCTCGCCATCGAGAATCTTGCCTGTCGGCGGTTTCTCGCGCTTCTTTCCATTCAACGCGATCTCGAAACCTTCTTCAACAAATCGCTTGCGTCCGTTCTCGACTGTCTTCGTGCGGCAATCGAGCGCTTCGGCAATCTTGGCGTCTGTCCATCCAAAACGGGAAGAATCTGCTTTTAACAGAATGTTGGCACGCTTGACCTTCTGGCTGGTGCCTTTGAGTCTTCTTACTATGTCTTGCAGTTGCGTCCGTTCGGATTCTTTTAAATCCACGGTATATTTCTTAAGCATCGCGACCTCCTTGTCAGGAAGTAGTCTGGCCATCGAATACTAAAACGCCAACCCTAATTCTTAGCTGGCACAATGCACTAGATCCAATTTCAAAACCATAGAAATGTCAAATTGGAAGCTTTCCAGAATCGCCAAACTGCATTCACCCAATTTGTTAAACCTTAACGATTAGAAAGACGGGAATCCCGCCCCTACGACAAACCACGGTTCCATTGCAGCGGACCCGAGTGAATTCATTGGCGACCGGGATTTACGCAACCGATAAAACGATACCGACCATCCCGTTTTGGAGAAGATTAGCCCAATTCCCGTTGGCAAATCTGCGCGAAAACACTCGCTCAAGAACGGCGGTTCAAGGAGGAACACATGATTCAACGGCGACATTTTCTTGGTGCGGCCACCGCGGCTGCATTTTGTCTGACAACACGTACCGGATTCTCTGCGACATTATCCGCCGCTGCACTCACGTGGAGCAGCCAGGAGATCAAAACCGTCCGGCATGGAAGCTCGCAGCGTGAACCCGTCGTAACGGGACTAAGCCTGCAACCCAAAGGGAATCTGCTAGCGATCGTTGGCGACGATCACTTTGTGAGTCTCTACGA
Organism: uncultured Pirellulaceae bacterium; assembly: GCA_964352885.1. Taxonomy (GTDB): domain Bacteria; phylum Planctomycetota; class Planctomycetia; order Pirellulales; family Pirellulaceae; genus Mariniblastus. The sequence continues at coordinate 40,317 of CAYGUE010000030.1, read as the reverse complement.
TATCCGCAGTCAGCAATTCATCGAGCATCTCAGTAAGCATACGGATTGGGTGCGATCGGCAAAATTCTCTCCCGACAGCTCGGCCTTGTTTACTTGCGGAAACGATCATCGCCTGATTCGTTGGGAAACGGACCAGTTAACGAAACCAACTTTCAGTGCACGTCGCGTCGACGCCATCATTGAGATGGCGATCACGAGTGACTCGAAGAAGATCGCAACGGTTGGTTTCAACAAGGCGTTGATCATTCACGATGCCGCAAACGGACAGGAGTTGGCACAACTCGAATGCTCTTGCAACGACAATCATGCTGTCGCATTTTCCTCAGATGACAATCTCATCGCCGCTGGAGGGCGCTGCGGATCTATTCGCGTTTGGGACGTTGAATCAGGGAAGGTAGTGCACAAAATAAAGGCGCACCGCCGCCGAATTCGCTCACTTGAATTCACGCCGGAAGGTGATTTGATCAGTGCTGGCGACGACCAGATCGTTCGCATCAACAAGTTGGATAACTTGGCGCAGTCCATTGCTTTGCCGCGGCATGCTTCCAAGTTGTTTGCCGTCCAAACGATTGCCCCATCAGTGATCGCAACCTCTGGCAGTGACAACAAAATTCATATCTGGAACACGCAACGCGGGTCCGAGATTGGCTCACTGGAGCAACATACAGGAACGGTTTCGTGTCTCGATATGGCTCAGGACGTACTGGTTTCCGGCAGCTTTGACACCACGGTTCGAATCTGGACGCCGAATCCAGACGAATTGGCCGTCGCCACGCATCGCTTTGTGGCACCGCAAGAGTCACCATTTGTCTCGGCAAAACGCTCGCCATCGAGTCCCAACGTTTGGGCAACTCGCCGCTAACTCTTCCTTCCGTCTCACGTCCCACCCAAAAAAAGAACCGTTGACGCCACGTTCAGGATGAACTGGTTTCCATTACAGGAGGTAATCCGTTGAGTATTATCAACAAAATTTCGAATCGTATTTTCGGCATTAGGAAGTCTTCCGCCACGAACAGTGGCCCTAAAGACGATGGACATCGCCGTTGCCGTTTCGAAGTACTCGAAGAGCGTCGCGTATTGTCGGCTGACCCAGTCATAGCCGGTGTGACGTACCTCGAAGGTGACGCCGGGCAAGATACGACGCCTGACTACTTTGAAGTCAGCTTTGAAGGCGGTGCCGAAACGACGCAGCTCACCCAGTTCACGATCAATGGTGATCAGGATAGCAGCGGTTCGCTTTCCGATGGCGACATGTTCTTTGATCACGATGATAGCCAGCCAGGCACAAGTGGCTATTTTGGTTTCGAGTTTGATGCAGCGAACAGTTCTGGAGTATCGGCATCTGATGTCGGTGGAGTCACGATATCATCTGATGGACTCTTGCTGACCGTCAACGTTGACAATTTCGAAGCCGGCGATGTCCTTGCGTTCACGATTGATGTTGATGAGGTCGAGCGATTCCGCTTTGACAAAATTGCGTCGGGCGTCGAATTTGAAGGAACGTTCTTCAACGCTTCATTTGTTGACGAGAACTACACATTTGACGATAGAACCGTCTCAATTGACGCGTCGTTACAGGATGGTTTCGTTCAGTCTCAAAGATCGGGGATCTTTTACGATGAATACGATCAGCTCTTTGCCGAAGGCGGCAATGTTGCAACTCAGTCAGTTGGGCTTTCGTTGGACAATGAAACCGGCCAGATGAATCGAACAGCTGCATCCATCGACGCCTACGATCTCGTTGAGAAACCAATTTCGATTTCCGGAACGGTGTACCACGACGAAGATCTCGATTGCGTGCACGACGGATCTGAAGATGGAATTGCCGGCGTTAGCATTGAGCTGCAGCAACTCAATCCAGCCACGAATGCCTTCGAAACCGTGGCAACGACTACGACGGATGCCAATGGTGACTATGAATTCGGCAAAGAGTTGGGCTTGAAGCCGGGTGAATACCGCTTGGTCGAAACGCAGCCCAACGGATATCTTGATGTTGGTGCCGGAGCAGGTTCTGAAGGCGGAAACGTTTCCAATGATCGCGATGGCTTGCAAAACGTCATCGGCAATATCAATATCGAGCTCGGCAACACAGCCGCAACTGACTATGACTTCAAGGAAGTCCTGCCTGCCAAACTGGAAGGAAATGTGTACCACGATGCAAACGACAACGGTGTTCAGGAGTCCGGCGAAGAAGGCATTGCCAATGTCCTAATCCAAGTGACTCGTGTTGGAGCCAAAAGCGATGTGGCAGTCGATCCATTCACCGACACTACTCCGATCTTTGTACGCACCGATGCCAACGGACACTACAGTGTCGAAGCACTTCCGCCAGGCATCTACGAAGTCGTTGAGATGAACAACTATCAACGTGAAGGTAACCCTCTGGATGGCTACATCGATGGGAAGGACTCGATTGGAGAGGTTCGTGGCACGGCCACTGGAATCAAGTCGAATGATCGGCTGAGCAACATTGAACTTTGTGCAGACGATCATGGCATCGAGTACAACTTTGGCGAGCTTAAGCCTGCTTCGATCAGCGGATACGTTAGCGTCGACGTTCCCGGTCAAAGTAAACTTGACCCCAGCGATGCAAACTTCAAGCCAATCGAAGGCGTCACGATTCAGCTGCTCGACGAGCTTGGGGACGTAGTTGAGACGACAACAACGGATTCAACAGGCAACTACGAGTTCGACAACCTTGTGCCGGGAATGTATTCAGTCGTCGAAGTTCAGCCAGAAGGCTACCTTGATGGCGGTGACGTCGTGGGCGCCGTTGCCAACCGTCCGGTTGGCTCAACGTCGAACGATCGATTTGACGGAATCGTTGTCGGGTCAGGACAAGCCGGAACACAGTACAACTTTTGCGAGCATGAGCCTGCGACGATCAAAGGTACCGTTTACCACGACCAAAACGACAACGGTCGGCAGGACGCTGGCGAAGACGGCATCGCGAACGTCGTCATTGAACTGATGGATGCTGATGGCAACGTTCTTCGCACAACGACCACTGATGCAAACGGCGACTATTGCTTTGAAGACCTGCTTGCGGGCGACTACATGATCGCTGAAACTCAGCCAGGCGATTATCTAGACGGGAAAGAAGCCGTTGGTTCGCTCGGAGGTGTCTCAAAGCCAGATGCGTTCAACGTGACGATCGAAGGTGGCGACGAAGGTGTAAACTACGACTTTGGCGAATTGCTGCCGGGTTCGATTTCTGGCATGGTCCATACGGACAACAATGGAAATTGCATCTTCGAAGCGAGCCAAAGCGAGTCGCCTCTGGCGAACGTAACGCTGCAGTTGCTCGATTCAAATGGCCGTGTACTTGAGACAACGGTAACCGACACAAATGGTGCTTATCGGTTCAATAACTTGGCACCTGGCACTTACTCGGTTCGTGAAGTCCAACCAGAAGATTTCTTTTCGGTTGGTGAGAAAACAGGAAACGGAACCGGCGCGGCGACAGAAAACCTGTTGTCGAACATCAAAGTCGGATCAGGGCAACGGCTCGTCGACTACAACTTCTGTGAAGAGGCTCCGGCTGAAATCCAAGGACGGGTTTGGGAAGATGGACCAGCCTTTGAAACCGAAGATGGCTCACTCCCTGAAAATTATCGTTCTCTGCGAGATGGTGTCTACCAAGCTGGAATCGATACGCCGCTCGAAGGCGTTCGCATGCAGTTGTATTACTACTTTGATCCAGCCAACGAATCCTTCCAACCTCGTCCGGTTAAGCTCAGCGAAGTGATGGGTGATTTCTACACGCACTTGGATTCGTCAAATCCTAACGCTGCGGTCTACGTCGATACAATGGTTGATGGCGAGTACTGGTTCCAAGGCTTGCAGCCAGGAAGTTACGTTGTATTACAAACTCAGCCAGAAGGGTTTGCTGACGCGAATGACATGCCGGGGCCGACTGAAAAGGGAACATCTGGCGTATCTTTCAATTCGTTAACGGAAGTACAGGGTGCTGTTGCTGCCTTGAGTCAGACATTCAGCGAAGCTCAATTGCAGGATACCGTTGCCAACATCGTTGTCGACGCCGGAGGTATCTCAACGCAGAACAACTTCACGGAAGTTCGTTCAATTGCCGTGCCAATTCCACCAACAACGCAGGGAAATCCGAACCCTGGAAACTCAACGACTCCTCAGGTTCCGGGCAATCCGGTTCGACCAAACCCTGGCATTACGGGATTCCCAGGTTTGGCCGGTGCTCAAAGCGGAAACTTCATTTCCATCATCGGTGCTGCTGGCGGACAAGAGCTTCCAGCCGAAGGCGAACAAGGCGGTTACAGTTGGCACCTTAGCGTTGTCAACGGTGGACTCCCTAGAGCCGCTGGCGGCGAAGCAAATGATTCGGATTCCGTTTGGCAGCAAGCTGGCTTCATCGCGGATACGGATTGGAGTCGCTTCGATATGGACGATGCGACCTGGACATTCACGACGACAGACGGCGAAGAAATCAAAAAGAACATTGACCGTTCCGTTCGCTTTGGTGTCATTGGTGGCACTCCGCTTGCCGGAGACTTCGACGGAGACGGCATCGACGAAGTGGCTGTTTTTAAAGATGGCTACTGGATGATTGACATCAACCACAATGGCGAATGGGACAAGACTGACCTGTTGGCCAAGCTGGGTGACAGCGAAGATCGCCCAGTCGTAGGTGACTGGGACGGTGATGGCAAGGATGACATCGGAATCTACGGCCCAATGTGGGAACGTGATCCTGAAGCTATCGACCGGGAGCCTGGTTTACCAAACCCTGACAATGATGGGTATACTCGGCCAAAGAATGTTCCGCCGAACACGGGCGATGCAACGAATGGAGAACGCGTCATGAAACTGACCAGCTTCGGACGCGAGCAGGCTGACGTTGTCGATCACGTCTTCGGTTTGGACGACGAAGACAAGATGCCTGTCACTGGAGACTGGAATGGCAACGGAATTCGTTCGATCGGAACGTTCCGCGATGGCGAATGGGAGCTGGATGTCAACGGCGATGGTCGATTTGATCATTTGGACGTCACCGTTCGCTTCGGCCAAGCTGGTGATCGCCCAGTTGTTGGCGACTTCGATGGCGACGGCATCGAAGAACTTGCGGTCTACCGAAACGGCACTTGGGTCATTGACTCCAACGGAAACCGTGAGCTCGACATCACCGACCGCACATTTGAGCTTGGTGGAGTGTCGGACAAGCCTGTTGTAGGTGACTGGGACGGCGACGGAACCGATGAGCCTGCAATCTACTCCGAGCAGCAGTGGAACGTTTTTAACTAGAGCCAGTTGCAAAACCGCAAGTGGACCATGGCAAAGGCGTCCCGCCGCAGTATATGCGAGAGGAACTGCGGCGAGACGGTACAGCCACAGGTTTTGAAACTTCTTCTAGTCAAAACTAGCAGGCACTTAAAAAAAAACGTGCCGATGGCTACTTGTTATCGGAGTCTGCAATTGGCAGAATGAATCCTTCATCTCGAAGACGAATTTGCTCAAGAAGCCATGACGCAGACCGAGGATTCCGCTGTTTCGCCCCTTCCTGAAGGCTCACTGATTGGGCTCGTCGGGGGAGGGCAGTTGGGTATGTTCTTTACGCAAGCGGCCCAACGATTGGGCTATCGCGTGTGCTGTTTTTGCAACCATGACGACGAGCCCGCCGCTCGATATGCCGATGAGGTGATCTGCGGCCCGTTCACTGATGAAGCGTGTATCGAATCGCTCGTGAGCAAATGTGAAGTGGTGACTTATGAGTTTGAGTCGATCCCGCCTAGCACCTTGGCTGCGATCGATCGCGAGACGACTCTGATGCCCTCGTTGGCGGTTGTGCAAACGACCCAGAATCGCGCGTTTGAGAAGGCGTTTCTCAGAGATCACAATGTTCCAACGTCAGATTTTTCTGTCGTGGATACCTGGGACGATTTGGTTGCCGGATTGGAGGCGCTTGGATCGGCGGCCGTCTTGAAAACGGCCCGCGATGGGTACGACGGCAAAGGTCAGTGGAAACTTGGCGGAGATGAAACGGCCGAGGCACTGCAAAAGATTTGGATTGAAGTCGCTGACCGTAAATGCACGCTGGAACGTCTAATTGAACTGGACTTCGAAGTTTCCATGGTCGTCGCGGGCGATCAGCATGGCAACGTTGAAACGATTGGGCCGATTCACAACCAACACGTGAATCACATTTTGGATACTTCTTGGATTGACCATTCGTGCGATGAATCGATTTTGAGTCGTATCCGGGGATTGTCCGTTCAAATTGCGAATCATTTTGGGCTCGTTGGAACTTTTTGCGTTGAGTTCTTTGTCAGCAAAAATGGCGAAATACTGGTCAATGAGATTGCTCCACGGCCACACAATTCGGGTCACCTCACGATCGACTCATTTTCACTCTCTCAGTTCGACCTCCAGGCCTTGGCGGTCGCCGGACATGTGCTGACCGAGCCAATCGAGCTTGAGCAAGCAGTGATGGTCAACCTTCTTGGTGATCTATGGTGTAATGGGGAGCCGGCTTTTGCGTCTGCAGCTCAGGAGCTTGATTGCGAAGTCCATCTTCATCTTTACGGTAAGAAGGAAGCTCGGCCAGGCAGAAAGATGGGGCACGCGACGATTGTTGCGGAAACACAAAGGCAGGCGCTCGAAAATGCCGTTCGCTATCGAGAATTGCTCCAAGTACGACAAAAAATAAATCACAACGCTTGAAAGAAGTCTCCCATGTCTCGAAAAGAGATCCCGATGAACCGTTCCTATGCGGTTCAGGAAAATATCGTGCTGCCGGGCGATACGAACATGCACAACACGATGTTCGGCGGTTTGCTGATGAAACACATCGATGAAACGGCTGCGATTTCCGCGCGGAGACATTCAAAGTGCCCTGTCGTTACGGCATCGAACGATGGAGTTCACTTTCATCGACCGATTCAAAACGACGATATCGTGCGACTCGAGTCGTTTGTATGCTCGGTGGGACGAACGTCCATGGAGGTCTTTATCAAGATCACGACGGAACATTCGAACACCGGTGGTATCGAATTGGCTGCAATTTCGTACCTTACTTTTGTGGCATTGAACGAAAGCGGCAGACCAACAGAAGTGCCACTACCTGTTCCGCACTCCACAGAAGAGAAGCTGGTACACCAAGATCGGGAAGCGAGGAAAGAAATGCGGCTGAAAAAGCGTGAAGAGACCAACTCCTTGATCAACGCGTTGTCGGCAAGTCAAACTTGAACAATTTTGCGAATTAGGCAAAAATTAGAGCGGCGGACTTCGCTTGCATGGCGGTTCCGTCATTTGTGACGGCTTGGGGGTATAAAAGCCGATACATCTTGTGTGGCATTGAACCTGCGGAGTCTTCACGGGTTGAAACTGTCCGTCGCTAACGTAGATTTAAAACATTGACACTCACCCGTAGATAGTTCGAGCGAAATTTCGATGAATCGAATCGCCCTTAAAATATTTGTTCTGGTGGCCTTGGCTCTATCAGTCGGCCCCCAACCGAAAACGCATGCTCAGGAATGGGCTCGCAAGATGCTCACCGAATTCGCACACGATTTTGGCGATGTTCAAAAAGGCGAGATGCCTGAGTATCGTTTCGAAATCAAGAACGTCTATCAAGAGAACATCAACATCGCTCAGGTGTTTTCGAGCTGTGGATGCACTCAGGTGTCGGTCTCCAAGCGTCAGCTGAAAACGTGGGAGACGGCTGAAGTTATATGCCGTTTCAACAGTAAGCCGTTCAATGGCTTCAAGCAAGCCACGGTCACTGTTCGCTTCGGTCCACCGATGGCAGGTGAGGTACAGCTTACCGTCAAAGGAACGATTGTTTCTGCGATTCGACTCTCTCCTGAGTCGATTGATTTTGGGCAGGTGTCTCGCGGCAAGACGCCTATCTTTCAAACAACGTTGACAGGTCCTCCTAGCACTTCATTTCAGATCGTTGACATCAAGAGCACCTTCCCGCATGTTGGCGTTGCACTGCAGCAACCTGTGCGCATCAACAACCAGATTCAGTACACGATGCAGACTCGTTTGAAAGATACTGCTCCCGATGGGTTTAGTCAGGGCGACCTCTTCATTGTCGTTGAAGAGAATGGCCAGCGTCGACAGATCCCTTTAAAGTTCACCGCCAAAATGGCGTCGGCAATCAAGCTGAGCCCATCTGTGATCACGATGACCAACATGGTGCCCGGCAAGGAAGTGACCAAGAAAATTGTCATTCGAGCCGACGAGCCATTCAAGATTACGGACGTCAAGTGCCGTACCAAAGCATTCCGGGTATCGGCGAAGAAGTCGGGGCTGAGCAAGACGCAGATTGTTAACGTCTCCTATACGGGAGAGGCTGGCAAGTCCGGCCGTCATGAATGTGAACTAACGTTTTACACGAGCTTGGGCACAGAAGCCGCTGGCAAGGTGAAAGCCATCGTTGAGTTTGCCGAAGCAACCGCAAACGAGTCTGAGGAATCGAGACCGATAGTCCTCACCGATCAATAGCATCGTGAATCGCGTCTTTCTTTACGGTACCCTTAAACGAGGGTTTTGCCGTCATCAAGCAATCGAAGGCCAAGCGTTTTTAGGGCTGGCAAAAACTGAAGCGGCATATAAACTCTTCGACCTTGGTGATTACCCCGGCTTGGTGATCGCGGAAAACGGAATTTCGATTGAGGGCGAACTCTACAGCATCGATGACGATTGTTTGGAGCAACTTGATGAAATCGAGGGTGTCGCAATTGGGCTGTACCGCCGGGACACCGTTCGACTTTTGCCCCCATGGAACGATGAGCCAACGTTAACTTACATCTACCTTTTATCGACTAGCGGCCGTGCACAAATTTCGCACTGGACGTCAAAGTAAATCGCCGAAGAGTCTATTGACTCGTTTTTTGAGGGAAAAACATGACCATTTTACGTAGCGGACCAACCAAAGAATACAGCAGCAACTGGTCTTCAGCATTCGGCAAGAAAAAGTCTTCCAAGGCTTCTGCGAAGAAAGGAAAGTCTGCAAAGAAGACAGCGAAATCCAAAAAGGCTTCGAAGAAAAAGTAGCTGCGGGTTTTGTCCAACCAAGGATTGAATGACTTGGTCGCTCGGCTTTGTTATTGACGCAAATACATTCGAGCACAGCGGAACTGCCTCAAAATCACTCGCTTGCACTGTTGTGCTGCTGGCTGGTATTAAATCTGCCTCAATTGTTGACGAAGCATTGGGCTATTTTCCAATGCAGAACTTTCCGAACACCACATCAAGGATGTCGTCGGTGTAAACGGTCCCGACGATCAACCCGAGGCAATCGAGCGCAGAACGAACTTCGGACGCAACGACTTCATCTCCGATCCCTTCGCTCGCAGCAGCAAATGCTGATTCAATCGCGGTGTGAGCTTCTTGCAAGCTTTGCCCAGTGCGTAACATTGTCGATCCAACAATTGCTGATTCGGAAGATTGAGATTCAAGTGCAGCTTGCCGGATGACTTCTTTCAACGCATCAATTCCTCGTTCTTGAACAACGCTCAGAGGAATAAGCTGCTCGGAAGGAGCAATCGAGTTCGCGAGCTCGATTGCCGACTCAGGCGACTCAACACAATCGGTTTGGGTTAGTACGATCGCTCTTGGAATTGCATTGAATTCAGACAACTGCCGAAGCTGTGATTCGAATTCATTTTGATCACTGGCGGCATTGATGCAAAGAAGTGCCAAATCGCAATGTTCGATTTCATTTGACCGATGTCGCTGTGCTGCTGCGGCGATCGATTGATCCGCTTCGATCGATTCAAGGCCAGCGGTATCGACCAATTCAATTTGTTGGCCATTAATCTTGCAGCTGGAGGTTACGCTATCCGTCGTCGTTCCTTGGAGGTTGGAAACGATGGCGAGATCTTTGCCAAGCAAACAATTAAACAGGCTGCTCTTTCCGGCGTTCGGCAACCCAAAGAGGCCAACTTTGAAAGATTGGTTTTGACGGTCGCGGCCGGAAAGTTGTTCCAGCAGGTTGCTGATCGATTCTAGAGCCGAATTAAGCTTCTCCACCATTTCATCATTGGTGATGAACTCGATATCTTCTTCGACGAAATCGAGACCGGCTTCGAGTTCGGCCAGTGCCGCAACGAGCTCGTCTCGGGTTTCGTCAAGCCGCGAACCCAAACCGCCGGCAAGCTGATCGATGGCAACGTCCAGCTGCTTTCGGTTTTTTGCATCGATTACAGCGAGAACCGCTTCGGCTTGCGTTAGATCAAGGCGACCAGAGAGAAATGCCCGCATCGTAAATTCGCCAGGCTCGGCAGCCCGGGCACCGTGGCGGCAGAACTGTTGAACCACGATGTCCAAGACGGGCCCCGTACCAAATGTGTGAAACTCCACCGACGGTTGACGCGTGAAACTGCTCTCGGTCGGCCAAACCAACATCCGCCCGGGAACGGCGAGGCCATCGCAATTAAGCTGCCCCGTGGTTGCGTCGGCGATCGTCAAAGAATCCGGAGTTCGCTCGCCTGGATCAGGTTGAAAACTCACGGCAGCACACTCGATTGCGTTGGGTCCAGACAAACGGACAATACCGCGAATTCCAGAGCCATGGGGAGAAGCGGTCGCAACGATCGTGTCTTCGTGACTATGGCTCACGCCCACTCGAATCCAGTCTGCTTTTTAATTCGATCTTCAAAGTTGCCGAGCAGGCCGCCGATCACATCCCACTTGAGTTCGCGACGAACCTCGATATCGCCATGTTGATTAACACGAACGATTGAGTGGTCATTGACGCCAGCGCCTGAGAGCTCTCTCAATTCTTTCTCGTTCAACATCGACTCCAGTGTCGCACCGGTCATTTCGATGAACTTCATTTTCTTTTCTGCCATGATGGTTTGATCCTAAAGAGTGTCGCTGCAAATGAGGCAATTCGACTCGACACATTGTACCATGGACTGGCGGAAATCTTCCAGACATTGTCGTTTCAAACGAAACGCTAACCTCGATTGACACGGCCATCGATCGTGGCGCCTTTTTGCGCGGACAACTTGGATTCAGTCAACTCTTCTAGATTCTCAGAATGGAGCTTCAGTCGATGCTTGCTTCCATCTACGCCGAGTGCGGCCGAGCCATCGGTCGCGAGCTGCTTCACCGTCTCAACTATCTGACCAAGCTTGGCGATCTGCAGATCCTGCTTCATCACGCGATCGTTAATCCAATCAAGCAAATCTCTTTCGGATAGCCCCAGATCGTTGCGAACTTGCGTAATCGTTGAATTGCCCGAGAGAATTTTATCGACAACACCCTCACGGTACTTCTTCGAATATCGGGCCGCTCTGGCCTTTCGAACCAGCAGCGAATCGTCCGTCCGCGTCACATTGCCAACATGTTCAAAGCCAGCCGCTTCCGTCTGCGTCTTTGAATCTGAAAACTTGACGACGTCACTTTTTCTCTTACGACGAAACAACAATCCAAATCTCTGAGACGGATCATTTCGGTCGGGCCATGGAACAACATCTTGCATGCCTGTCGACGTAACGTCCGTGTTGAGTTCGGGGTCTGGACGTTTTAGACGGAAGGAATTCTTCTCGCACCCGCAGCAGTGCCAGCTTGCCAGCGGCAAAGAATCAGCGAATTGGGGACATCGATTAAGTAGTCGAAAAATTGGCCACTGAAAATATAGTACGTGAGGCACGTTTCGGAGACACTGTTTGCATAATCCGATTTTCTTCATCGATCCATGATCCTAAAATGAATATCGTATCCACATACAGTCCAATACGGCTACCAATGTGCCTTCCGTTCAATTGCTATATCATAATCGAAATCCTGCCCCTACCCCAAGCGAAGATGCTGCTAAATCTATGGATTTTGACGTACAATCTGATTCCAATCTTGCCCAAACCATCGTTGTTGCAGACGAAGAAGATCAGTTGAGACTTGATTCGTTTCTTGTTTTACACTTTTCGAAGCACAGTCGAGTCAGATTGCAACGTGCAATTTCGAAAGGCGACGTACTGGTTGATGGACTGAAAGCCAAATCTTCGACGCGTTTGAAACCTGGCCAATCGATCGTGTGCCAGCCCATTGAAACGCCAACCGAAGGACCGATTCCGGAAGATATTCCTCTGGATGTGATTTATGAAGACGAACACATCGTCGCAATCAACAAGCCTCCAAGGATGGTAGTCCATCCGGCGAAAGGTCACTGGTCCGGCACGATGACGGCTGCTTTGGCTTTCCATTTCAAGTCGCTCAGTTCGATTGGCGGACCGACACGGCCTGGAATTGTGCATCGGCTGGATCGTGATACTAGCGGCGTCATTCTCGTTGCGAAAACGGATCAAGCCCATGCGGCTCTTGGTCAGCAGTTTCAGGATCGAACGGTTGAGAAAGAGTATTACGCAATCGTCACGCCGGTTCCCGATAGAGATCGTGATATCGTTGACAAGCCGATTGGAGAACACCCGTATCAGCGAGAGAAGAAAGCCATTCGAGAGAACCACCGTTCAAGTCGAGCTGCTGTTTCTATGTACGAAGTGATTGAGAAACTGGATGGGTTTGCCCTGATAAGAATCAAACCGAAAACAGGTAGAACACATCAGATCAGAGTGCACATGGCTCACGTTGGCTGCCCTGTGGCCTGCGATCGATTGTACGGTGGCCGGTCGCGACTGACGATCGGCGATTTGAATCGCAGTGACGATAAGACCGTGGTCTTGGATCGTCAGGCTTTGCACGCCAGAAAAATTACTTTCGATCATCCCGCCTCCGGGGAACGAATGGAGTTGGAAAGCCCATTGCCCGCGGACATGGAACGGTTATTGGCGGCGATCAGAGAACGACAAGCCTGACAATTTAGGTCTGGCCGCACAACTCGTGGCTGAGGCGTCTCGCTGCAGTTCTTCCCGGAAATACAGCGACGGGACGCCACAGCCACGATCCAATTGTGTTTTGGGAGCATTGAATTTCTGAGACAAATCAGCGTCTTAAAGAATCACTTACCAATATCGCTGTTAGAAAAACGAAGCTTCGCGAAGGTGGGCAAGCCGTTTAGATACTCGCTACAATAAATGTTGAATTACCTTCAAGGAGGGGACGCGTGAAGTTTTCGATTCGTCAAATGTTGTACGGTATGATCGTCGCGGCACTAATTGCCGCAATGATCGGAGCCGGTGCAAACGGAAGCCCGCTTGCCTACGGCATGGGTATCTCTGTCTGCATGCTGGTGGTGTACTTTCTGATTTTCGCGATGCTGTATTGGTCGGTGCTCTTCGTTTTTGGCGGAAAAATCAAAGCTCCCAAGGCCACTCTGGAAGATGAGCCAAAGGACGCCGTATCATGAGCCGCCTGTCTTATTTCAGATTATTCGCCGGTCTCATGGTTTGCTTTGCTGCGATGGCAATGGCTACACCGAACGTCTCAGCCCAGGTTCAGCGATTGGGCTACACGATTAAGTATCAGGATGCGTGGCCGGTAACGAATCAAATCAAATTCGTACGCGTAACGATCAAGCCGATCGCGGGAACGTCGGCCGACAATGTGGACTTCTATGCTGTTGCTTCAACCACTGGCAATAACTTTGGGTTAACGGTATCCACTCGAATTTCTATTCGCAAAGGCGATACATCTGCGGTAGGCGAACTTTATGTCCCCGTTGGGAATGGCTACAGCTTTGCGATTCACACTGAAACTGACGGCAATCTGAGAATTGATCGCCGCGACTACGCGAAGCGAAACTATTACGACTATTCAGCGAATCAGCTTTCGCCCTCCGCTGGACAGCCATCTTTCATCTTTGCGTCGTCAGAAGTAATTGCGGACGAAGGCTTCGAGTTTACTGCCATGAGTCGCAATGTGGCGCCGCAGCTTCAGAGTTTTACATCCGTGGCAACATCCTCTGACTTTCCTGCATTGAATGACCTCGACGAATGGTATCAGACATCCAATGCCGGTTTCGGCGGCGGACGCACGTCGATGACCATCAACGGTTTTGCATCACCAAAAGTTGCCGCCATGTCGCTCGAATCGCTGCCGTCGCGATGGTTTGGCTATGAAGGTCTCGGTCTGGTCATGATCACTTACGATGACTTGAAACTGCTGTCAAAAAACCATCCCGGCAAACTACTTGCGATCGAGCGATGGGTCGCTGCATCTGGAAGGCTCGTTGTGCTGAATTGTGGTAATCGCCTTGAGAAGGCTGACGAGACATTGCGATTGCTGGGCGATTCAGATGCCAACACGCGTGCCAATCGCAACTGTCAATACCTTTCAAAACAGCCTACGGACGCTGAGATTGACAGAGCTCGTGTTGTTGCATTGGGAACCAATCCGGGATCGATCAACTACAGGCCCCGAGGAATGAGTGTGCGAGTTAAGTCTGTCTCAGATGAATCCGATTCGCTTGACTTGTGGCCGACGAATGAAAGTGGCAAATTCGGAAACGCCATTGAAACGGACTTGGGGAAAGACATGTTGGCAATTGATTTCGAGTTGGGGCAAGTGATCTGTCTCACTGATGAAGCTTCTGATTGGAGCAATGGGAAACCGAGCGGTGATCGCTGGGGAGTGGTTGGCATGTTCCTCAACGCGGCCAGGACTTCAACGCTCCCCCATCAGATTTACAATTCTGACACGCTTCGTTCGATTGGTTTTCCTGAGTTCGACGAGCCACCGAGATATGTTTTTGAAATGTCGATCCTTTTGTACCTATTGGTGATCGGGCCGTTCACGTTTTTCGTCCTTAAACGAAAACATAAATTGAATTTGATGTTTGTCGTCGTGCCAATTATCTCCACGATCTTCTGCACCGTCATTCTGGCCTACGCCATCTTCGCGGAAGGATTTGATACTCGTGTGAATCTGTTCACTTTTACAGAACTGAATCAAAAAACAGGCCGCCAAACAACTTCGGCGCTGGCTCATGTCTATTCCGGCATGACTCCGTCGCCTTACGTTTTAGAAGGGGCCAATTATGGCATGGTCAATCTGGGACGTGGCGGGCGAATGCAACGAATCAAATGGAATGGCGGCAGCGAAGAAATGTCCGGCGGAGAAATTCGCGCCCGAACCAGTCATCAGATTGCATCGCGATCATCTGATGAGTCAGACAGTAAACTTGTTTTCTCGGTAAGTGGTTCGGGGAATTCAGTAACCGCGTCCGTTCGAAACGAATTCGACAAAACGATCCGTGCCGTTGCTTTCACCACTGACGACTGTAAGAGAAATGAAGTTTGGCTGTGCCAAAACGTGGAAGCAGGAGCCACGGTGGCGGCTGTGAAAACGGACATGGCAGGAGCTGCCAGTAAGTTTCGCCTAGCAATCAGGCAGCTGGGGCAGACCACCGTTTTGGCTTCTGGGAAGAGCACCGAGCAACGAGACAACTATAGAAATCGGTACAACTACGGCGTCAAGATCACCTCTGCTGAATCAACTTCGGTGGCCTCTAGGCTTAAGACTTGTTGGAACATGAGCGATCAAACGATTAAGCGATTTCTTACATCCGACGGTAAGGATCGCTATCTAGCGATTACCGATGGCAGCGTGAGCTACAAGCTGCCGGTTTCGAATGCGAAAGTGGAAACAGGAATTCATATTGTGTCAGGAGTCCGCTAGAGCATGAATCTGTCACCTACTACTGAGAAGCCTTCCAATTCGCGGCCGGCAATCGAGTTCGATCAACTCGTTCGTACATTTGGAAGTACAGTCGCCGTGAACAAGGTCAGCTTCAAGGTCTATCCGGGCGAAGTCTTTGGGTTCATCGGTCCCAATGGAGCCGGCAAGACCACGAGCATGAAAATTCTGTCCACGCTCGATACTCCAGATTCTGGGACTGCGAAAGTGGATGGCTTTTGTAGCGTTAACGATCCCGAAAGAGTCCGCCGTCGGTTGGGTTATATGCCTGACGGTTTTGGCGCTTACTCAAACGTAACCTGCGAAGAGTATCTCGACTTTTTCGCTAGGTCCTATGGGCTCCGAGGTAAGGATCGGCTTTCCAGTTTGCGGAACGTGATGGGATTTACTCAGTTGGATCAGATCGCCCAGAAGCCAATCACGGGGCTTTCGAAGGGCATGAAGCAACGCCTGTGCCTCGGGCGAGCCCTGATCCATAATCCTAAAGTACTCGTACTGGACGAGCCCGCTGCGGGACTTGATCCGCGAGCCCGTATTGAACTACGAGAAATGATTACGGCACTCGCAGACGATGGGAAGTCTCTGCTGATCAGCAGTCACATCCTGACAGAACTCGCCGAAATGTGCGACCGAGTCGCGATTATCGAGCAGGGCGGATTGCTCGCCGTTGGCTCTGTCGAAGAAATACTCTCGGGTAGTCAGCAGCAGTCATCTGAGATTGGCACTGTAGGCGTCGTGGCCGAATCAGGGCAACTTGTGATGCAAGTCGTTCGTGATGGTGCCGCGGTGAAGATTTGGCTAGAAGAGAAATTGAGCGTTTCCGTGAGACTATCCGGGAACAATTTGCAGTTTCCATTTTCAGGTTCCCTTGAGGATCAATCGAATTTGCTACGCGAGCTAATTGAAAATGGGTTCGCCGTGATTAGCTTCTCGAACAAACAACGCTCGTTGGAAGACGCCTTCCTGCACGTAACCAAAGGAAGGGTACAATGAGCTTTGAAGATAAGGCTGACAATTCCACAGGTCCAATTCCAGGTGTTGGTTCGATGGCTGGGGCCGCGGACGTGCAGTCGGTTGGGAGTTTTTTGGTCGCCAGAGAAGCCACAACGAAAATCGATTCATGGATCGACAGAATCAGCGACTTTTGCAGTTCAATTCTGGTCAAGGAAACGCGTCAAGCGATCAAGAGTCGCCAGTTTTTCATGACGTTTATGATGCTGTTGTCCATTGTGATCGTGTGGACATTTTTTGCACTTTCGCCGGGACGCGATAGCTACAACGTCGATTCGCTTGGGTCCTTCATGCTCTGTGGATTTCTTTGGATCCTCGGATTGCCTCTGGTTCTGATCATTCCGTACACCACTTTTCGGTCATTGGCTCAGGAGTATGAGGACGGCACGATCGATATGGTCCTTATTACGACCATGAAGCCGCATCAAATCATTGCCGGCAAACTTGGTAGTGCGATGCTGCAGGTACTGATCTACATGTCGGTTCTTGCGCCATGCATCTCGTTTTGCTATTTGCTTCGTGGTGTCGACATCACCCAGATCTATTACTCGATCGGCGGCGCGTTGGTTGTGACGTTTGGGCTTTGTTGCCTGGCGATTGCACTCGCCAGTGCCGCAGATACGAATCGGATTGTCCAGGTGATATCGGTGTTTCTGATTCTTGGATTGTTGTTTTGCGCGTGGCTTTGGTGTTTTGCTGCATATGGGATTTGCTTTGAACCATTGCCCGCCGGTCAGCGTCCGTTGATCAACCTGATGCTGGCCGGACCCGTATTGGCATGGCTCTCGACGTCGATCATTCTGTTTTTTGCGGCATCCGCAAAGATTGCTTTTTCGTCCAGCAATCGATCGACCATGATCCGGATTGGAGTCACGGTTCAGGTTGTTATCTTTTTCGGGTGGATGATTGCAGCCATGACCGCGTTTGGATTCCACAAGTTCTCGTTCATGCTTGGGGCCGTTTTTGCGATGCACTATTTGTTGTTGGTTGGCTCCATGATGGTGGCCTGCCATCCCGGAATGTCACCACGCGTTCGCCGCACGTTGCCGACAACGTTTTTTCAGCGATCGATGTACTCGCTATACATGCCAGGGCCAGGCAGAGCGTTTCTTTTTGTCGTTGGCGTTGCGATGGGGTTGAGCATCGCAATGGTGCTGACGGCGATTGGACACGAGTTGTTTGACGTCTCGTTTGATTTGGGGCTGACTGCGGGAATGATAAACCCAAACGCATTTTCAAGTGTGGACGTGAAGTTTTCTGTCATCGCGATTGCGGCTAACTTCATGTACTTCCTCTTCTTTTTCTGCATTGTTTTTTTGGTTTCACGTGTCTTTGTGTGGCGATCCCAAACTCGCAGACCGTTTGTTCTCGAGATGGCCATTACTTCTGCTGTGTTCGTGTTTTTGGCGACACTCGGGAGTTATGCGATCGCCCCAAACGTTTTCTGGGGGTATCGATCCGGATTCGAGGTCTCACAGATCTTTAACTGGTACCGCGTTCAATACATTGCCGTGGACCGCAGTGCAAATGATGCGATACTCCATTTGATGCTAATTGCCGTTCCAACTTTGGTGATGTTCTACTTTTGTCTCCGGTTTTCTGCGCCCGAGTTGTCCGCTGCCTCGTCCGCGGTTCCCCAGCGAATTCTGGACGAAAATCTTGAACTTAAGCGAGAGCGTCTTTGGGGCCGAGATGAATCAGACGAAGAAACAATCGATGAGATCTTCGCCGCAGTTCGACCTGAACAGAAATCCTGAGCTCGCTCGCGTGGCTGCCTCTGCAACCCGGATCATTCACGAGGCATGGGCGTCAAACGGGAGACACTTGGTCATTGTGGAGGAAGTGTTCAAAGGTTGCTGTTTTGACAAATCACCTGCTAAGTGAATTTATTGATTCGCAAATTTGTCATCACTGTCGTTGAATCGTTCAAAATCGCCAGCAGGGCGTCTGTCGTCGTGAATAATACCGGTTCAAGCCAACCAATGTATTCTGCTTGAGCACGATGCTGAATCGAGCTACATTGCCAGAGCACGGTATCCCGTGTGAAACTCCAAAGTCAAAAGAGAAGCCACCATGTCGAGATTCGATGTCGCCCAGCCTCACGTTTTCAAAACCGGTAAGTCAGTCAAGCTAAAAGACTTTTCCAGTGGCCCGCCCGAAGACCTCGTCTTCGGCAAGAAGGCGGCGTGTAAAAGAATCGGCCTCAACGCAGTCGAAATGGCTGAGATGGCCAAGCGACTCTATGCGGAAAATCAGCGTAGCATTCTGTTGGTGCTTCAGGGGATGGACACCGCCGGCAAAGACGGCACGATTCGCTGGGTGATGCGTGGCATGAATCCGACAAGCAGTCAGGTGACGTCGTTTAAGAAACCTTCCGAAGTGGAGCTTGATCACGATTTTCTTTGGCGATGCCACAATGCTGCTCCTCGACGTGGAAATATTGGCATCTTCAATCGATCGCACTACGAAGACGTTTTGATCGTTCGGGTTCACTCGTTGGTTCCAAAGAGCCAATGGAGCAAACGCTACGAGCAGATCAATGACTTCGAAAACTTGCTGTCGGAGAACGGCACTAGGGTTGTCAAATGCTTTCTACATATCTCGAAAGAAACGCAACGCGAACGACTGCAGGAGCGTATCGACGTTCCGGAGAAGCATTGGAAATTTAATCCGGCTGACCTGAAAGAACGGAAGCTCTGGCCCGACTACCAGAAAGCTTACGAAGATGCCCTGACGAATTGCAACAGCGAGCACTCGCCTTGGCACATCATTCCTTCCGACAAGAAATGGTATCGCAACCTCGTGATCAGTCAGTTGCTCAAACGCGTATTGCAGGAAATGGATCCTCAGTTCCCGGAGGCGGAAGAAGACTTTCGCGGTTTGGTCGTTGAATAGCCAAGACCGTCTTGCGATGAACCCGCTCCGTCTTGCGTTGAACCCGTGGTTAGCGCGTGGTTGATCCGGTTTCAGATGAGGCTGCCGTCGTCGCAGAACTGCTTCCGAATGTCCCCACGGTGTCACTATCGGGAGCGCCAACCAATCGACGGCGTGACTCACGGAAGATGCGATTGACCAACAACCACATACCAATGGCGACTGAAAGTAGAATCAGAAAAGCTAGTGAAGCCAATCGCCCCAATCGACCTCTGAGATCACGCGACGGTTGCAAAACGGATTCATAGTCTTCAAAAGCGAGAACATGGATTCCACCCTGGCCTGTCACCTCAGTTGATTCGGGCGAATCTTCAACAGAGTTCTTGATTGAATCTTTGATAACCTTTTCGCTGGCGACAATGAATCTGCGATCGTAGAGACTTCCCATTGACGTTTCGCCGAAGGGGTCGACGCTCGTTTCTTCGGTTGAAATTTGCTTCATGTCGATCGTGATATCGGTCAACTCTTTCGGAATCCCTTTACCACCGCTTTGCCGCTTGGCGCTCAAGAAGAGAGGGTGTTCCAAAACAACATCGCCTGTCGCCAAATCTTCTTCATCTTTTCGCGTGTCAACCAGCATGACGTAATGGTCTAACGTATCATCAAAGTCAACTAATTTTCCAAGGTTCACCGTGGCCGCGACAATACCAATGATCGTGCCCTTCTTGTCACGCAGCGGCGACGAGAAAGCAACCTTCAGCAATCCGGAAGCCTGACTCAGAAAGCTGGCCGACAGATGTGGGTTTTGTATGATGGGTCTGCTGTTGGCATCGCGGGCAACGGAATATTTCCTTCCACCACCTTCGTTTCCGATGTCTTTGGCATAACCGGTGAAGTAGGTTCGATAGGAGTAATTTTTTCCAATCGTGTCGCTCTTTCCGCTGTCAAATACGGCGGCAACTTGATTGCCCGCACGATCTGTCACGAACCAACTTGCAGCCTCCGGATACTCATTCTCTGAATCATCCAGTAAACGTTGCAATATTAGCTGTATGGCTTGCCGTGCTTGATGCTCCACCAGAGCTGCTCGAGACCTATTGGTCGTTTCTTTTCCGTTCTCATTCGGATCCGAAAGCTCCATTCGAATGGATGTTAATTCCCCGTCCTCAAGCAACGAATTGAACGCACCAAGAAACGTTTCGTCACGGGAAATCTGTTTGACGACTCGAAAATATTCATCCAACTGCTCGGCTGCGCTGCGGGCAGCCAACTTCGCGGCAAACTCATTGCTGTCACCTGCCTTGGCGATAATCGCGTTTTCAAAATCGCCAGTCGCTTGCCGGATCGCCCACCAACCGAACAGACTTACCAACACCAACAACAACACTGGACCCAGAATCCCAAGGAGCATCAGCGGTCGGTTCTGCAGCTTCATGTCGCGTTGCTGCAGTGCTGATAGCACGCTTTGTGCGCTGGCAAACCGATCTGAAGGTCGCGGCGCGATGCATCGGTCAATGATGTCAGCCAGCGAACGATCGACCCCGGGAATGTTACGATGATCGCGAAGTCGTTTTGAGTTATTAAGCGACTGCCGGTACACCTTCAATCGCTCATGCAGCGTCTCGGCAGTTTCAATCTTCTGCTTCATCTGTTCCGAATGATAGGGCGGCTTGCCAGTGAGCATGGTGTAGAAAATCGATCCCAAGCCGTAGACATCCCATTTGGCATCAGGCGCGGATCGCAGGTCGGCCTGTTCGGGCGCCATGTAGAAAAGCGTCCCCAAGGCCGAAGTGTTGTCTGTACTAAGACGTGATTGACCGAAGTCTGCCAGCCGAGGTTTTCCATCCTGGTCAAGCAGAACGTTTCCTGGTTTGAGATCACAGTGCAAGACACCCTTGCCATGCAAATGCATGAGCCCCGTTGCAACCTCCTTAAACACTTCAACGGCTCGCGAAACCGCAATTGGCTCACCGGACTTGATGCGATCCTCGAGTGAGCCGGATTCGATGTAGTCCATCACGTAATACGGAGGAGAGGCATCCCAGCCAACGTCCAACAATTGAACGACGTAACGATCGGCAGCTAAAACAACCAGTTTCTCAACTTCTTGTGCAAGCTGTTTTACATCAACGCTTGATCGCTGAGCATAAAATTTGATAGCGACGCGTTTTCCGGTTTTCTGATCGATCGCCAACCAAACTTCTCCGTAGGAACCACGGCCGATGAAACTCTGTATCGAATAGCCTTCGATTTTCGCGGGCGGGCGCGTTGGCTCAACGCTCAGTTTCCTAGCTTTGTGAAGTTCATCGTCGGATTGGTGTTCAGTGAAATCCGAGGACATGACAATGATTCAGAAATGGAAATGAATTCCCTGCATCATAACGGAAATCGAGTCTTTTTCACCATGGGCCGAACATTGCGACGCAGATTTTCCCTCGGGGAAACAAAGGCAATCAGACTGCGGCTAGCAATGGGCGATCTGATCTAGACAAATAACGGTCGCTTTGAAAGACTCGCGCGACGTAACAGTTCTATTGATACAGAAGTTTCTCACTCGAGTTTCCCATGAAAACTGCGCTTTTCACATTTATCTTTCTGGCAAGTTCCACAATCCTTCTGTCACATGCCAAGGCGCAGTTTCCGTCGATGCAGGATTTGTCACGTAACGTCGATCAGGCGGCCTTGAATCTCGAAGAAAAACAGAACACGTTTCTTGGATTTAAGAAGCTTGAATTGCCGAAACCGATCTCGAAGATTTTTGACATTCGCTTTAAACGTCCTGAATTTCCCAAGTTTGGGGTTTTGGAAAAGCTGAAGGACATTGGGAAACCGAAGTTCGGTAATGAAGCACCAACTCAGGGCCCATTCCTGTCAAATCTGAGCAAAATGTTTCAGCCAAGAGCGAAAAGTCAGTCAAGTCTCATTGATCGTATGTTGGGCAAGTTTGACCCAGCGGGAAGCGATGCTTCAGCGCCCGCTGAAGCAGACTTGAACGAGCTCACGACCATGACCAATGGGCTCCAGCAACATGTCGATCGAATGTCGCAAGAAGCCAATGCAAATACATCAGATCTGTTTTCCAATCTGGAAACTTCTGGCTCACCACAACCGCCCTTGCGATCCGCCCGCGAATATTCTGGCGAATCTACTTCACGGTTTTAGGTTTGTCCGTTTAATTACTGCGACTGCAGATCCAGAGATTTTTTCTGCGTCGCATTCGCAGCATTTTCTCGCTTGGCAGTGGCTCGGACCTTTGCGATTCGGGTCGGCACCTGATCAATATCTACGTTGGCCGCAATGATGTTTCCATTCTTGTCGATCAGGACGAGGTAGGGAAAAAAGTCCGTCGGAAAGGCCTGCGCGTACTTCTGTGACGTTTCAAATGATGCAATGGAAATCTCACGGGGAACCATATGAAGGCTATCGATGTCTGTTTTCGTCAGTTCTTGCTCAAATGCCAGAACCGGGTGGTAAGCGATTTGCTGCTCCTCGACCGCTTTACCGATTCTCACGAGCATTTCCAACGAATTTGATCCTTTATCGCAAAAGACAACGAGTACAAAATCTTTCTCTCCGCGATCAAATGGTTGCTTGTTTGGCATAACGAAACCCGATGTGTCAAACGGTGAACCAATCGCCACCGCTCTGGCTCTTTGGCGGTTTAGAATTTTCTGCAACGCCGTTTTCTTTTCGGATTCAGGCAAACTGTTACTCAAGTCCCAAATTCGCGTCCATGCCGTGCCAGTTTCTTCGATCTTGTCGATAGCCAAGTAGCTCTCGTAGGCCCTGATCAGAGTAACCCACGTTTCAAGATCAGCATCTGGGTTTTGCAAAAGGGACGTCAACGCACCTTCGAGGTCTTTTGAGCCTGTTGGATCGCCCCACATAATTCGATAGGCTAACGTCGGCAGATTAAATGAGCCAAAGACGGCAAGGCTTTCCAATTTGACGCCCATTCGCTGGACCTCTTCAAGCTTGCTGTTAGCGAATTGCTCGATCAAAACCCTGTATCCTTTAAGGGCAAATCCTCTGTTTTGAGCACTAGAATTGCCCATGTTGTAAAGCAGGGCACTCAGAGTCGCTGCATGCTCTGGAGTCAGTAAATAACCTTCCGGGTACTGTGTGACGGCATCAGCAAACTTTTGATAGTTCTCCTCAGACGGTGACTGCGTAAATTCGATCGTCGGAATCGCGCAGAGCCAGAAACGAGCCGTTTCCCTGACCTGTTCGTCAGAGGAATCCAGTCGCTGTTCGCAATAGCGATACAATTCAGATTTCTCGGTTTTGCAATCGATTTTTTTGCGAGTCATCGTCATGACGACGACACTTTTATTGCGAATACGGATACGCTCCATTTTAAACTTTTGCGACTCAGTCAACTCCGACGATGCTTCAATTTTGTCAAGTTCGACCTCGAAGTCGCTCATCTGTTTGATGACCGCCAAGAAATTTGCTCCTTTGGAAGGAGTGGAATTCAACATCTGTTCAAGCTTCAGGTCATCGGAAAGATCCTGCTGCTGCAACTTCATTCGACTGGGTGTTGCCGCAACTTTGTCTTCCCCGCGTTGGCTCTGGAACGCTACCGTGAAAATCAGGTAGCCGATCCCGCCTAGCAGCAGAATCGTCATCAAAATCCTCAATGGAGACAATCCAACGCTGGACGTGATACTGTCCATACGCTGTTTGATTTTTCGCTTGCGTCGGCTGGACGATGAAGATTTTTTTGAATTCGACATGAGTTAAATCTGGGCGGAAACTTGGATGCGTCTATTGGTTATCGTAAACCGGCTAAGTGGCTTGCGTGTTCAGTTTTACAACTGCGGAAGAAACGGCAAAAAAGGCAACAGCAGGCAGAACGTCAACTACCTAACCGGAATTCATTGCCAAAAGTGCTGGCAGTTATCGTAACGGAACTGCATTTCAAAAACCAACGTTTACCTCATCGAAATTCGAAATCGTCATTCAGCTCTTCCGGGTAGGCGAACGCCTTCCCCTGCTTGATTCAGATGCCCATCGCCCAGTTCGGCTCTACAAATGTCCGCTACTTTCTGTAGTCGAGAAACAATATCAGGATGATGCTTTGCGACATCTGTTGTTTCGCCGATGTCGTTCTCGAGATCGTACAGGGCCATTTCGCAATCGATGTAGTCGTATTGAACGGGCATGCCATCCTTCCCGCCCGAACGTCCGGCCAGTGTGCGGTACTGATGCGGAAAGTGAAGTTTCCAACGCTGGTCACGAACTGCATGGAGCTTGCCGCCACCGTAATAGTGAAAGAAATATTTGCGATCCAATTTAGCATTCGGATCTTTCAGAACCGGCAAGATGTCAATGCCATCAATTTTTGCGTCAGGCCGTTTGGCTTCAATACGATCCGCGATGGTTGGAAAAAGATCGATCGACGAAACCATCTGGTTGCATGTCGAACCAGCAGGAATAACGTTGGGCCATTTCATCAGCGTGGGAACCCGGCAACCGCCTTCAAACATCGTCCCTTTCCCTTCGCGCAAAGGATGGGCCAAGCCAGCGTGGTCGCCATAATTCAGCCAGGGACCATTGTCGCTTGTAAAGACGATCAGCGTGTTGTCAGCGACACCGAATTTTTCGAGTGCGGCCTCGATCTGACCCACGGACCAGTCAAGCTCCATGACAACATCGCCGTAGATGCCACGTTCGCTCTTGCCTTTGAATTTGTCCGACACGTAGAGAGGAACGTGAACCATCGAATGGGGCATGTAAAGGAGAAAAGGCTGCTCATGATGTTGTTCGATGAAATTGACCGCACGTTCGGTATATTGTGTTGTTAGCTGAGCTTGATCTTCGCCCTTAACGTCCGCATTAACCACGGTCTCATTCTCGTACAAAGGCAGTGGAGGAAACTTGTGCGAGTGAATTTTGCTATTCGGGTCGGCATGTTTTGGGTTGTACGGCCACATGTCGTTTGAATACGGCAATCCAAAGTACTCATCGAACCCCTGCCGGGTCGGCATGAACTGAGGCAAGTGGCCTAGGTGCCATTTTCCGTAACACGCTGTCGCATAGCCTTTCTGTTTGCAGAGTTCGGCTAGGGTCACCTCGCTTGGGTTCAGGCCAATTTTTCGTGCGGGCATGATCGCGCCGTTGATGCTGACTCGAGTGTGATAGCAGCCCGTCAAAAGTGCTGCACGTGAAGCTGAACAAACCGCGGAGGAAACCTGAAAGTCAGTGAACTTCATTCCTTCGATCGCCATTCGATCGAGGTTCGGAGTCTCGATTCCTTTGGCTCCAAATGGTCCAATGTCGTTGTATCC